>CAJMQN010000018.1 GCA_905215695.1 uncultured bacterium | reverse complement strand
TTTTGCGAGTTTCGCAAAACATGGGTGCGACAGCGCACGCAAAAGTCTTTGACTTTTGCCGCGCCTTCCTGTTATAATATAGGCATGAAAAAATTTCTCGCTTTGACATCGTTATTGTGCGCCATTTTCCTTTCCGGGTGCAATATGTGCGCGGGCGCAACCGCTATGTCCGTCTATTCTCCCTGGGGGCGCTCCAACGTCCTCGAAATTTCCACTTACGCGGTTTCCGCAGAAAAACCTACCGAGGACGAAATCGGCGGATTTAATATCGGTTACTATATCGTGGGCACGGGAAACTATGTCTCCAAAATCACGACCGAGATCGGCGAGGACAACAAACAGCTCCTCGTCATCGAAAATACTTTCTCCTTTTCGGGCAAGTACTACGCCGTGACGGACAAGGAAAACGCGGTGAAACCCGTCACCCCGACGGAATTTTGGAACGCCGACGGCACTTTTACGGACAGCTACACCGCAAAGGTCGTCATCAACGGGTTGCCCAAAAACACCATGAACGCAAAGTTGAGCGAGCGGACTGCGCAGGTCACTTTCCCCAAACGGGACGGCGAGTCGGGAGAGTGGTATCTCGCCCGCGCCGACTACAAACAGACCATCTCTTACGGCGAGACGCAGGCGACTGCCAAGGTCGAAAATACCGACCTCTCGGCGACGCTCACGGAAAAGGAAATCGCAACCCTGCACTGCGGTACGGGCAGTGACCTTGAAAAGACTTACAACTATAAGAACACCGACCTCGTCTATGACAACGAAAGTTTTGCCGCGGTCTTGCGCGCCTACTCCGTCAACGCCGAGTTCGGAAAGGGCAACGTGACCCCCACCGGATTCAAGGTGCTCAATCCCCGCGCGAACGAACTCGTCGAGATGAGTTTTTCCGCGACGGAGGCGACCTACACGCAGACGCCTTTTCAATCCGACCTCCGCGCTGCGGACGCCGAAAACCCCAACTTCACCGAAAAAGCCGTCACCGATGCGGAAATCTTCAAGGTTTCTTTGAGCCTGCGAAATCAGGCGTCCGGGCAGCCCAAAGTCTTTTACGTCTTAAAGGACGAACAGGTCAAGTATCGGACGGATTCGGGCGGATACGGCGAGCCGATTTCCGTCAACCGCGTCATCTTCATCGAGGACGACATGCACATGGATTACCGTCTCACACAGTATATCAACGCCTCTCCCAAAGAGTAGAGAAGCGAAGAAGAACCGTCCCTTTCGGGGCGGTTCTTTTTTTGGGCTTTTCACAATAGAATAGTAGATGTAACGAGAGATTGAAAAAGGAGGAGGCAGGCATGCGGACGGTTCTCAAATCGCAAGTGCCTTTTATCGTGGGCGGCACGGGCAGGGTCACGCGGCGCGCGGTCTTTGAGGCAAGCCCGGGATTCGTGCAGATCCACCACGTTCCCGTCAAAAACAAGGCGTTTTCGGGTTACTTTCTCGACTGCGAAAATCCCTGCCCCGAACTCTGTTTTCGCACGGTCACCGAAACGGAGAACGTGCTCGAGCTCAAACCCGTCCCCCTCGCTCTCCCCGCGGTCTGCGTCACCGAAAAGACCTTCTCCTCGGGCGGCGTGCGGTGTTCCGCCAAACTCCTGCGCACGGCGGGGTGTTTCTCCGTCAGCCTTGACTCTCCCGACTTCTGCGAAAGCTTTGTCTGTCACCCCCTTTCCGCCGAAGTCCGGCTTGAGGTCTATGAGGTCGGTGCGCCGCTCGTCGGGATTCTTGAGGACGATCGACGGCTCACGCTCTTCTCCTGCGACGGAGATTTCCGCATCTTTCTCGCCTGCGAATGCTCCGCTTTCTCCTACGCCGAGGGACGGCTTCGGTTCCGGCGACACTTTCGGGATTCCCGGCAACGGTTTGAGGACGTCGTCGTTCGGGCGGAGGGCGGAAAACCTATTTATGAACGCACGTCCTGCGGGTTCTCTTCCCGCAAGAAGGTGCACGCCGAGCTTGCGCCCCTCTACTTTCTCGAGTGCCTCTACGAAGGGTTTGAAGAGGAGGCGCGGGAATATCTCGACGATTCGCTTAAAAACGCGGATTTTTCCGTCATGCGGGAATTCTTCGGCGAATGCGACCGCGTGCGGCTGGACGGAGACCGCTTCGCCGTCCAGAAGGACGGGAAACTCCGGTACTTCTTTTTTGAATTTAACGACGGAAAAATTTCAAATTTTCGGGACTAAAAAAGAGGGACGGCACACCGTCCCTCTTTTTTACTTGCACTCGAAATCGCCGCAGCAGGTGCACTTTCCGCTGTCGCCGTCGCAGCATACCTTGATGCTGTCAAGTTTGCAATTGCAGCCGTTCGCGTTGTGCGTGCAGGATACCACGTCGCATTTGATGCATTTGTTTGCCTTCATGAGATACCTCCAAAGTTTAGTATCCTTATTATTTGCAACTTCCGAACTTCCTATACTTGACATTCCGCGCCGAATTCTTTACAATAGAAGAAAAACGGAGGTCGCTCGGAATGAAAGTGATTTTGCTGGCGGACGTCAAGGGTTCGGGAAAAAAGGGGCAGGTGCTGGAGGTCAACGACGGTTACGCCCGGAATTTCCTCATCAAGCGCGGCCTCGCGCAGGAAGCGGATTCCACCAATCTCAACAGCCTCAAACTTAAGCAGGAAGCGGAAGCTTTCCACCGCGAACAGGAACGGCTCGCCGCCGTCGAACTAAAAGATCGGCTCGCAAAGGAGACCGTCTCCGTGCCCGTCAAGTGCGGAGAGAACGGCAAGGTGTTCGGAAGCGTTACCTCGAAGGAGATTTCCGAAAAACTTTCCGCGCAGGGAATCGAACTCGACAAGAAAAAAATTGTCTTAAAGGAACCCATCAAGCAAGCGGGCATCTATACCCTCGACGTCAAACTTTACCCCGAAATAACCGGAAAACTTACCGTTCGGGTGGAAGCGGAAAAATAGCAACGAACAGAAAAATCCCCGCGCAGTTCATGCGCGGGGATTTTTTTATTCGGGTTTGTTTACTTCTTCGTTGGAAATTTGATTCTGCACATAGCAGTCGTTGTTTTTAGAGGAAATCTCTTGCGCCTTATCCTTATAGTTGTTCACCGTCGAGGAGGCGTCCGCTTTGATAATTGCGATATCGACTGCGTTATCTTTAAAGCTGTTGCCCTCAAACACGACGGTTGACGTGCCCGTAACCACAAAACCGCGGGTTCCTACAACCTTGTTGTTGCGTACGCTGCCGGCACCCTCGAGATATGCGGGCTGGCGCAGCGCATTGAATTCGTTGTTCTCAATGGTGACCGAAGATCCGGCGTACTGCACGATTCCGCGCACGACTTCGCCGTCGCCCGCAGCATACTTGCCGGAAAACTTACAGCCGCGCACCGTTGCGCCCTCGCCCAGCATGACGAGACCAGCCACTCCCGTCTTGTCCGTCTTTTCGAGCGTCAGATTTTCGAGCGTTCCGCCGCCAAACTGCATCTGGAACGCCGCGATGTTTCCGTCAATTGTGAATTTTTGATTTGCCGCGCCGAACACCGTGACCGCTTTGTCGATCGTCAACGTTTCCGTGATGTCAATCGTTCCCGAAACCATGATTCCGTCGCCGTCTTTCGCCGACGCAAGTTTTTCCTTCAACTCCGCGAAAGTCTTCGCCTCGACGGACGCCTTGACTGCAACTGTAATTTCCGCGGTCTTGCCCTCGTAGGTCGCTTTGACTTTGGTATCCGCAACCGCCAACGCGCCCGTCTTGTCAAAGGTCACGCCCGCGTCTGTGCCCGAAATCTCTTTCTCCGTTCCGTTGTTGTAGCTTGCTGTCAACACAAGACCCGCAGGGTCGAAACTCTGTCCCGCAAAGTACGCGGTCTTTGTCGGCGCGGTCTTGACGGTCAGAGAACTGACTTCTACCGCTTTTGCACTCGCTTCAAAGGTCGTAGTCTTTCCTTCGTATGTAACCGTCAGCGTCTGTTTGCCGGTTTTTGTCTTGTCAAAGCCGGAAATCATATCCTTGGTTACGTCCACGGACTCCGTTTTGCCGTCGCTGTAAGTCACTTTGAGTTTTCCGCCCGAAATTGCGAGTTCAGACCCCACAAAGCTCGTAATCGTCGGCGTCTCCGTCAGTTCGATCTTTTCGAGCGTCGGTTCTCCGCATCCGAATGCGGTCAGCGCAAGCGCCGCGATTGCGATAACCGCAATCAGTAATTTGCTTTTTCTCATTTTTCAATCCTCCTAAATTTTTGGAAAGGTACACCTTTTTATACAGATTTTTTAAACAAAAAAACGCCCTGTTTTTTTCAAAAAACAAGACGTTTTCAGAAAAATCATATCTGTGCGAAAAAGTGTACTTTTCCGAATTGTTTGTATTATATCATTTCGCTTTTTAAAAGGCAAGCGTTTCACCCATTTTTCGACAAACGCCCCCGCGCAAATGCGCAGGGGCGTTTTTTTATTGCGCTTTCAGGGCGGCTTTTACGCTCGAAAAGCTCTTTTTCTGCTCCTCAATGTCCTCTTCTTCGGCGACCTTCGGCAGATAGTAGCGGTTCTTCATCATCGCCTCGAAAATCTTGTACTGGTCCTTCGCGCTCTCCACGAGGTTCTTCTCCAGTAATTTGCGGAGTTCGGGGTTCGTCGTCTCCGTCAGGAATGCCCCGTAAACCTTGGTCAAATCCTTCTCCTGTATCAGCACGTCAAGCATGCTGTCCCTTTCGTTCAACATTTCTTTGCCCTCCTCACATCTTGTTCAGAAAGTCGTAAAGACTTTGAAAACGCGTTCTGTGACAGCGTGCCAGCGCGCCGACAAGTTCCTGTGTCGCCGGGTCCGTCAGCTGGCTCGCGTAAAATTCGCACTTCTTGCAGGCGCTCTGTTCATAGTTCATCAGGTCCGTCAGCGCCGTCAAATCCTTTTGGTACAGTTTCGACATGTCTCCTCCTTCAAATAAAGCATACTCTGCCGCACAGGACGTCCGAGAACGAATAGCTCTCGATTTTTTCCGTTCCGTTATCAAGGCTCTTCAGCGTGAACAGCGAAGAATAGACGTTCTCCACCAAAACGCGCTTGAACGAAATTTTGTTCCTGCCCGGATTGATTTTTACGTTGACCTCCAAGCCCTTCAGGGCGAGGACGTCGCTCTTTACCTTCTCTATATCTCGATTGATCTTTCTCAAAGGACTTCACCTCTCCGTCTTTTTTGGGAGTATTGCCAAACCTGCGCGGTTTTAAACAATAAAAAGGACCGGAAGCCTTCTTCCGGTCCTTTTATCTCTTAAAAATTGTCCTCGTCCTCTTCTTCCTCATCATCGTCGTCGTCATCCTCGAATTCGTCGTCGATGACTTCGTCGAAATCCTCCACGTCGGGGACTGGCGTAATTTCCTCTTCCTCGTCGATAAATTCGGATTCCTCCTCCTCAAGCTCGGTCAGGGACAGGAGATTTTCCTCGTCGGGAATCTCGACAGGCTTGTCGTCGTCGAGATAGGCGCGCCAATTTTCCTCGTCGTCCTCTTCCTCGATTGCAACATCGTCGAGTTTGTCACGACAGGACTGGCACATGTCCTCGTCATAGTTGATGTAGTTCTTCTTGCAAACCGGGCAGAGTACCATGTCCTCCAGCTCGTCTTCTTCATCTATAAAGATGTTGGGAGCAAGCTTGAGTTCCGCTTTGCATACGTCGCAGAGTTCCTCGTCCGCCTTGATATAATTCAGTTCGCAGCGCGGGCACTTTTTATAAGCCGAAGTTCCCATAATATCCACTCCATTTTTCCACAGGTATTTTGCCAATACATTATATGGAATAATGGACTATTTGTAAACTGTTTTGAAGGAATATTTTCGGATTTTTATATAATTTTCACAAAATCCCGGCTTTCATACGCCCTCTAACAGCATCTTGTCCGCCACAAGCGCGATAAATTCGCCGTTTGTGGGCTTGTCGTTCTTCGTATAGACCTTCACGCCGAACAGATTGTTGATGTTTTCGATGCGCCCGCGGTTCCACGCCACTTCGATAGCGTGCCGGATTGCGCGTTCTACCTTGCTTGCCGTCGTGTTGAACCGCTCCGCAATCGTCGGGTAAAGCTGTTTCGTGATGGCGTTGATGATCTCCGGTCTCTCCGTCGAAATCTTGATGCCTTCCCGCAGGAACTGGTAGCCCTTGATGTGGGGCGGAATCCCCACCATCATAAATATGTTGGTAATCTTTTCCTCGAGCGACTTCGCGCGGACGCGGTTGATCTTCTCCGAAAAATCAGGATCGAAGCTGCGTACTCCTCTCTCCTCATTGTAGAGTTCCACAATCCGGTCGTGCAGAATGCTCTTATCGACGGGCTTGATCATGAAATAGCTCGCGCCGAGCTTGACGCACTTGTTCACAATCTGCTCGGACTGAAAGCTCGAGATCACGATCGCCCTCGTCTTGATCCCCTTGTTCTCAATGAAATTCAACACGCCGAAGCCATCCACTTCCGCCAGCACCGTGTCAAGTAAGACAACGTCCGGCAGAAACTTTTCGATCGCGCGGCAGCCATCCATTCCGTTTTCGGCGTCCGCGACGATCTCCACGTCGTTGGTTCCGAGAAAGTAATTCCGTAAGCCCTTTCTCAGTTCGGCGTTGCCGTCAATGACGGCTACTTTGATTTTCATTTTCTATAACCCCCAAATTTAGTGTTTTTTTACCGCGTGAGTCCATGTTACCACATTTTTCTACAAAAGCACAAATGTTTTATGTACAAAATACCTCTCCAATTTCGTAAATAATTGACATTTTTACAAATTCTTTTTATAAAACAAATATACGTTTGTATTTTTTATGGGATAACAATCACCGGGTATTATTATAACAAATTCTGTGGGGGGAATTTCCCAATTTTGAGCACCAATTGTGGTTACTTTGGTTATTTAATACGAAATATGGGGTTTTTGGCGAAAAAACGCGAATTCTTTTTTATTATGACAAAATCGTCACACTTTATCGCAATACTGTGGATAACTCTTTTTGTCGCTTTACAAAAAATTGATTTTAAACAAATATTTGTACATTTTTCAACAGCCGTATGGTATTTGACAATACGGCGGTATTAAAATTTGATTTATAGATACAAATTGCCCCTGCAGGACTCCCTGCGGGGGCAATCGAATATTTGGTTTTTGAAAGGTCAGGCGTTGTTTTCCTTTTTCTCATTCTCTTTGTCTATCTTTTCCTGCGCCTTGTCGAAGGTCTCCTGATCGCCCTTTGTGAGCTGTCCGAGGAATTCCGGGTCGGGAATGTCGTCCTCCTCCATTTCGTCGGTGATGACGTTCGTCTTGGGCAAACGGTAGAGATAGCTCGCGTAGGTCGGATGATCCGTCGCTGTCGGCAGGAAATAGATGTAGCCGCCGATGACCTCGGGCATAAAGGTCGTTGTGTTGACCGCCGCGCCGTAGATCTTGTCCCCTTCGGAGTGCGTCTTCCACGCGCCGTAAGTGCCGATGTCCACGCGGCAGACACTCGAGCCGTCCGAATAGTACAGCCAATTGTCCTCAATGGTTAAAATCGTCGAGGGAACTGCGGAAAAACGCTCCAACAGGTTGATTTCCTCATAGCCGGAGGTCTTGGTCGCATCGGGACGGATAAACATCAGCTTGCTCTCGTAGGTCGCAATCACGCCCTTATAACTGCCGTCCTCGTTGAAACCGAGGTATTTGTGCACCGTCGTCAGCGCGTTGTGCGAAAGGGTCGCGCTCTTTTTCGAGGTCAAATCGTATGCCCTGACAAGGCTCGCGCCGTCCGTATAGGTATAGTACAGAACGCCGTTTTCGACTTTCGTCAGCGTAACCGCGTTTTTCTCGTTGACTACCTCGCTGTCCTTGGCGAGCACAAGCTCCGCCTCTCCGCCGTCGATGGCTTTGCGGTACACCTCGTAGTAGCTCTCGTAACGGATTTCGTCCTCTTCGACGTCCTCTTGGTCGGGCTTTTCAATCTGCGTGGTGTAATAGACATAGTTGTCGTCCCCGAGAATCGGCGTGCCCACATACTCGTCAACGATGATGCGATTGTTGCCCTTCTCGTCCACAACGCGGATTCCCTTCGTGTCCGTCGCGGTGTCGATATAGACAAAGTACGCCTTGCCGTCCTTCTCCATCCACTTCGAAGTATAGGTGTTCGAGGTCAGATAGCTGATTTCACGGCAGTCCGTTCCGTCGAGTTTTACGGTATAGAGGTCGAGATAGCTCGTCAAAAGCTGTCCGCGCTTGTCCCGATGCGTCGAAACCGCGCCGAAATACAGGCGGTCGCCCACCAAAAACAGACCCGCGTCCGCCGATGCGGTATAGACCTGTTTGGGGCAGAGCATCATGACGCTGTCCTTTTTCAATGTTCCGTCCGCGTTCAGCTCCGCGCGGTAGATGTAGCCGCGCTCCGCGACGTCCGCCTTTCCGAATTCGGAGGAGACCGAAGAGTCATACACACCGTTGATAAAGTAGAGGTAATCTCCCTTCGTCACGACGGCGCCGTACTGGCTGTCCACCTTGGCGTCCGCGGAAGGTCCTCCCGATAACCGGGCAATACTGTTGCTGCCGCATCCCGTCAAAAAGAGACCGATGCAGAGCAATCCGATTCCGAACAATTTTGCCAGTTTTTTGGTCATAAAGATTGTCCTAACTCCTTAACATATTTCAGCCACGCCTGTCTTGTCATTTCCGGCGATATACCATAATATTATATAATAGATTCGGGAATTTATCAAATCATTTCTCGACCCTTTTTCAAAATTGGAGGATTTTTTATGAAAAAAGACCACGTGGACGCGCAGAGCCCGGCGGCGTCCCAGCCTCTCGACATGCTCAAGACCTTCTCTTCGCTCATGTCCGGCGCGGGACAGACAGCGGGGAACGCGCAAAACCCGACTGCGGGACAGACGACGGGCGGTTCGAACAGGCAAACTACAAGCCGCGCGCCCGGCGCAAGTCTCCCCAAACAGGATTCCAAACTGTCCGGCGTGCCCGAGGGCTACAACAACCGCAAGTTCGAAAAGCTCATCCGCGAGCACGACCGCATTTCCCGGGAAATCGACCGCAAGTACAACGGCGGAAAACCGCCCAAAGCGGGAGATTAAACCTTTTTATAGCCGTTATAGCGCACGACCTCCTCGAAGGGCTTGCGCTTTTTTTCGGGGCGTTCCGCGTTCTCCGCAGGGTAACCGCAGGCGATGACGAGGGCAATCCGCTTTTTCTCCGGGACGTCGAGCGCTTTTTTCAGTTTCTTTTCGTCGAACCAACCCATGATGCAGGTGCCGAGTCCGAGCTCGTTCGCGCACAGACAGAAGGATTGCGCCGCGATGCCCGCGTCGTATTCCGAATAGTTTTTATCCCGCAAAATGTCCCCGAGTTTTGAGGTCATATTTCCGGATTCGGAGACGATGACCACGAAACAGGGGGTTTTGTTTGTAAACGTATTGATGTGCAGGACGGAATTTTTCAGGGCGTCCGAAATCTCCGCGCACAGCGCGGGGTCGTCCACCGCGACAAAGGTGTAGGGCTGGGCGTTGCAGGCGGAGGGCGAAAGCTGGCTCGCGCGAAGGCATTTTCCAATTTCTCCCGCTCCACCTTTTGCTCCGAATATCGGCGCAGAGAGTAGCGCGTCTCAAGATTTTCAAAAATATCCACGGAAAAAATCTCCTTTTTCTTTATTATAGCATAGTTTTGTGATATAATAGTGAAAAAGCCACAAGGATTGCCCATGACCGACCTGCATATCCATACAAAATTTTCGCCGGACAGCGACGCGCGACCGGAGAGTTACGTCGATACCGCGATGCTCTGCGGCGCGGACAAGCTCGGATTTTCGGAACACTATGACCTCGACTACGTCTATAATAAGTTCGAGGTCGTCATGACCGACGTCGCCGCGAGTCACAAGTCCGTACAGTCCCTGCGCGAACTCTACCGCGGCAAGATCGAAATTCTCGAGGGAATCGAATTCGGTTATTCCCCTCTCGCCGAGGAAGAATACGCCGCGTTTGAAAAAAAATATCCTTTTGACTATATCATCAACAGCGTGCACGTCCCCGAGGGCGAAACGGACTGCTGGTTTCTCGAGTACTTCGGGGGGAGGGAGAAGAAAGAACGCTATCGCAAGTATTTCGAGACCGTCTCGAGGAGTTTGGACGCGAAATTCGACTTTCAAATTCTCGGACACCTCGGATACGTCGCCCGAAACGCGCCCTATTTCGACCCGCGGGTATATTACGCGGAGTTTTCGGACATCCTTGACGAGATCCTCAAAAAAGTCGTCACGCGCGGGGTTGCGCTCGAAATCAATTCCAACGTGCGTTCGGCGGGTTCGCCCTTTATCCCCTATCTCGACATTCTCAAACGCTACCGGGAACTCGGCGGCGAAAGGATTTCCCTCGGCTCGGACGCGCATCAGGTGCGCAGACTGTTCGATCGTTTCGACCTCATGCGGGAGGGATTGCTCTCCCTCGGCTTTACGCGCACCTGCTTTTTCCGGCAAAAACAAATCTATTTCGAGGAGTTATCATGACATACGATACCATTATTGTGGGCGGCGGTCCGGCGGGACTGACCGCGGCAATCTACGCACTCCGGGCGGGGATGAAAACCCTTCTCTTGGAGCAGGTTTCGGTGGGCGGGCAAGCCGCGCTCGCCGCAAGCATCGAGAATTATCCGGGACTCCCCCCCACGGACGGATTTTCGCTGTCCATGTCCATGTACGAGACCGCAAAGTCCCTCGGGCTGGAGACCAAACTCGAACGCGCCGTCGCCATCGACCCCGCGCGCAAGTGGGTCACCGTTACTTCCGGAGAAAACTACGAGGGACGCACGCTCATTCTCTGCATGGGCGCGCGGGAGCGGGAACTCGGACTCCCCAACGAACGCGCGCTCGTCGGCAAAGGCGTCTCCTACTGCGCGACCTGCGACGGGAACTTCTTCCGGGGGAAAAAGGTCGCCGTTGTGGGCGGCGGGGACACCGCGGTCAAGGATGCGCTCTATCTTCAAAACATCTGCGCGGAGGTCGCGCTCATACACCGCCGCGATTCCTTCCGCGCGCCCGACCTCGAGGTCGGCAAACTCAATCGGGAAAAGATTGTTTTTTATCTCAAACACCGCGTCACCGAACTCCTCGAGCGCGAGGGCAGGCTCTCCGGCGTGCGACTCGAGGACGGGAGCGAAGTGCCCGCGGACGGGCTTTTCGTCGCGGTAGGAAGGCTCCCCAACACCGGAATGCTCCCCGAAAGCATGCTCGAAAACGGTTACGTCCTCACCGACGAGGACATGAAAACGTCCTTCCCCGGCGTATTCGCCGCAGGGGACATTCGGAAAAAGTCCCTTCGGCAGGTCGTCACCGCCGCGGGGGACGGCGCGGTCGCCGCAAATTCCGCGATCGAATATCTCAAATAAAAAGTCGCCGGATGGAAAATCCGGCGACTTTTTTATCCGATAGGCAATTCCTGCGTCTCCCCCGCGAGATAGTCCTGCGTTTCGCGAAATCGGTAATACACTTTCTCCGTGCCCGCGGGAAAGACGGGATTCGTCGTCCATTCCGCGCCGTCCGTACTGTATTCGAGTTCGGGTTCTCCAATCTTGGGGAACAGATGGATTCTGCCCGATTCGTCCCCTGCCCATTCGGGGCGGGAGGGCTTGTCGTAGCGTACTGCCTGCACGACCGTCACAAAGACCGTCTTGGTCTGCATGACGTAATTTTCGTTTTTTCGGAAACAGATTGTCACGGTGTGCGGCTCTGCCTGCGCGTGCAGGATTGTGTCGTTTTCAATCCAAAATCCTTCGGTTTCACCTCGGAGCAGAGCCGAAATCTTTTCGTCCGCAAAGGGCATTTCTTCGGGAAGGGTCGGAAATACCGCCGGCTCGCCCTCTTTCGGAAGAACAGTGAGCGGGATTTCCGTTTCGACGGGCAGGTAGTTCGCGCCCGGGTCGAAAATCGCCTCATATGCGTTCTTCTTCACGGCGGGGACTTCCGAAGGGGTTTTCCAACGGAATCCGTCGGGAATCGGGACGTCCGCAAGGGTCTGTTCCTCGTCATAGGTCACCGCGGAGAGGTCGGGAAGGGAGATTTCGCCGGAATACGCCGCGCGCGAAATCTCCACCGGGATATACAGCGCATATGGGTCGGTGTATTCGTCAGGGAGATAGAGCGCGGAAAACTCGCCACTTCCCGCGCGGAGTTCGGTCTCCGGCTTCTGCCAAAAAAATCCCGGCGCAAGCGGGAGATCGGCGAGCGTCAAGCCAGGCGCATAGACCGCCGAACAGGCGGGGTGCGTCGCGGGGACTGCGGGCTTTTTGGTCACAGTGACCTGCACCGTCAACGCAAAGTCCTCGTAGTGAATCGGGTCAGCGTTATACAGACAGGACAGCGCATGCGCGCCCGGAAGGAGCGCGGACGGTTCTTCTGCGAAACGGAAATGCTCGGAAAGTTCGGGCTGTTCCCCGTAAGACAGGGCGAGGGCGGGGTGCGAAATCTCCGCGTACCTTCCCCTTTCGAGAGGGATTCTGCCCGTATAGAGGAGTTTTGCCCCGTTCTCCCCCTCCGCGGGGGCGTGATAGGCGAGAATATTGTCCGACTCTCCGCCCCACGGAAGCAGGCGCGCATCCCCTTCGCGGGTATCCGTTGCGCGGGCAAGACCGCCCTCGATTTCGAGAAATTCCCGCGAAAGCGAGGCGAAACAGACCGGGCGACCGCAGGCACAGACCCCCGATAACGGCTCGGCGGGCGCACCGTAGCGCAGAGCATGCGGAAGGGTCAGTTCGAGTTCGCAGGAAGTCTCGATAGGGGGCGGGTCGGTGCCCGGGGGTTCGGTTTGACCGGGGGTCTCCGAACTCGGTTCGGAGGGCGCGCACGCGCAAACAAACAGCGCGAGACACAGCACAAGGAACATCGTCGGGAAAAACGTAGTTTTACGCATCTTGGGTTTCTCCGTCTTTTTTCGTCTGTAAAAGAAAAAAGGCAGAACAAACAACAACGCTTGTCCTGCCTTTCTTCAATGGAAGCGGCGACGACCTATCCTCCCAAGCCTTGCGAGCCCAGTACTTTCGGC
>CAJMQN010000017.1 GCA_905215695.1 uncultured bacterium | reverse complement strand
GCGGCGACCCTCGGCATCAATCAGACCACGGTTTCGCATCAGCTCAAGATTCTGAAATCCGTCGGCGCGGTGCGCACCGACCGCGTCGGAAAGGTGATTTTTTATTCCATTGCCGACGAGAAAATCAATGAAATCATGCTTTGGGGCGTGGAATATTTGGGATATTGAAATCGAAAAAGGAGTGACGAAAGTCACTCCTTTGTGATATAATAGACACGTGAACGATACGCTGACTCAAAAATTGGCGCTGCTGCCCGACAAACCCGGCGTCTATATCATGCTCGATTCCGACGGAAGAATCATTTACGTCGGCAAGGCGCGCGTACTCAAAAACCGCGTGCGCCAATATTTTCATTTGAGCGCGTTAAAGCCCGTCAAAGTTCAGAATATGGTGGACAATATCGCGGACTTCAACTATATCATCACCGCCTCGGAGTCGGATGCGCTCCTTTTGGAGGCGACGCTCATCAAAAAGCACAAGCCCAAATACAATATCCTCTTAAAGGACGACAAGAATTTTCCCTTCGTGCGCATCGACCTCAAGGAGAAGTATCCGCGGGTCACCATGACCCGAAAGCTCACTCGGGACGGGGCAAGATATTTCGGACCCTTTCTCAACGGCGTCAGCATTCGGGAACTTCTCGAGATCATCCATCTCGCCTATCCCGTGCGCTCCTGTTCGCTGAACCTCGAAAAATCGAGGAATACGCGGGGCTGTCTCAACAGTTATCTCGGTCGCTGTCTCGCGCCCTGTCTCGGCAACGTCGACGAGGGGGCGTATCGGGAGATGATCGGCGAGGTCATGGCGTTTTTAAAGGGAGACGTTGACCGCGTCGAAAAGATTTTTTTCGATAAAATGCTTCGCCTCTCTCAAAACGAGGAGTTTGAACAGGCGTTGCAGTACAAGAACAGGCTCGGAATCCTCAAACGGCTCTCCGAGCGCAAGGTCGTCTCCCTGACCCGCCACCTCAATATCGACGCTTTTGCGGTGGTCTCGAACGGGGTTTACGGCGTGGTGTCCGCGCTCTTCGTGCGGGACGGCAAAATCTTCGGCGCGCGCAATTTCGAGAGCAGGATAGAGGGCGGAGAAGAGGATTTTCTGCGAAACGTCCTCTACGGGTACTACGCAAAATCTCCCGTGTTCCCCGACCAAATCATTCTCAACCGTTCCGAGGAGGGGCTTGAGGGGTATTTCAAAGAGGCGTACGGCGAACGGGTCGAGGTCTTTGTTCCCAAGCAGGGCACAAAGAAAAAGATTGTCGATATGGCGGTGAGCAACGCCGAAGAGTATCTTTCCAAAAACGTGGAGCAGATTGAGCGGAAAGAACTTCTCTCCGTGGGCGCAGCCGAGGAACTGACCCGCGTGCTTGGACTCCCGAAGTATGCGCGGCGCATGGAGTGTTACGACATCTCCAATATCAGCGGGGTGGACAAGACCGCGTCCATGGTCGTGTGTATCGACGGCACGCCCGCGCACAGCCTCTATCGGCGGTTCCGTATCAAGACCGTCGAGGGCTCGAACGATTTCGAGAGCCTCAAGGAGACACTGACCCGGCGCATGGCAAGGCTCGCCGCCGCGGACGACGAGAGCTTTTCGGAGCGCCCCGACCTCATCATCATCGACGGCGGAAAGGGACAGCTTTCCTCTGTCATGGAGATCATGGAGGGACTCGGGAGCGATATTCCGGTGGTTTCGCTCGCCAAGCGCGAGGAAGAAATCTTTTTGCCGCACAACCCCGAACCCCTCGTTCTGCCAAAATCGAGTATCGTACTGCGGCTCTTTCAGAGGATTCGGGACGAGGCGCACCGCTTTGCGATAACCTATCACAGAACCCTGCGCAACAGGCGTTACGAGTCCGTGCTCGAGGAGATTCCGGGCATCGGAAAGGCGCGGCGGCTCGCGCTCGGCAAGAAATTCCCCCTCCTCGACGACCTGAAACAGGCTACGCCCGAGGAGATTGCCGAGACGGAAGGAATCAGCAAGACCATTGCGCAAAATATTTACGACTATTTTCACAAGGAGAACAAATGAAATACAGACTTTTGGCAAGCGACTTTGACGACACGCTTTTGCGGAGCGACGGGACGATTTCCGAGCATACGAAACAGGTGATTCGGGACTTCGAGGCGCGGGGCGGCGTCTTTTTCATCGACACGGGACGCATGATGCCTTCCATTCTCAAGGAGATGAAACGGGTCGGCTTTGAGGGAATCGTCGTGGGGTACGCGGGCGCGCTCATTCTCGACACGCGCTCGGGGGAGATTCTGCACGAGAGCCTCATTCCCTGCGAGGCGGCGGTCGAAATCGTCGCCGAACTCGAGGCGTTGGGACTTCAGTTGCAGGCTTACGTCGGCGAGGAACTGCTTGTCAACCGCGTCAACGAGTACACCGCAGCTTATGAGAAGGCTTGCGACGTCACGGCGCGGGAGTTGGGCGTTCCCGTCTCCGAATATCTGAAGAAAAACGGGATTTCGCCCTATAAAGTGCTCGCGTTTGCCGAACCCGATCTCGTCAAAAAGCAGGTCGCGCACATCAATGCCGAGCATCCGGAGCTCTATGCCTGCTATTCCAAACCCTATTTTATCGAAGTCATGCGGCGGGGCACCAACAAGGCGCGGGCGATTCAGATTGTCGCGGACAAGTTCGGGATTTCGGTGGACGAGACCATTGCGGTCGGGGACAGCAACAACGACGTACCCATGATTGCGTTTGCGGGGTTGGGCGCGGCGGTCGCGAATGCCGGTTCCGAGGCGAAAGAGGCGGCAGACTTGATTACCGATTCCAACGACGAGGAGGGCGTTGCGCGCCTCATCGAAAAATATTGCGTTTAGAGGGGAAGGGTCATGTACGAAGAGAACGAATTGATTGTTGAAGAGATTTCGGCGCAGGACTTTGCCGAGGAACTCGGCGTCCACACGGTTTACGCGGGCGAAAAGAATATCGCCTTCAATACGACGAACGTCTCCCGCCCGGGGCTGTTTTTGGCGGGGTTCATGGACTATTTCGGGGAGAACCGTGTACAGGTGCTCGGCAACGCGGAGATCGAGTTTTTGCGCAAGATGGGGAAGGAGGAGGAACGCGCCTGCCTCGAACAGCTCTTGCAGAGGGAAATTCCCTGTATCATCGTGAGCCGCAACCGCAGTGTGCCCGAGCCGCTTTTGGAGCTGTGTCAGAAGTACAAAGTGCCGCTCTTCCGCTCCGAAAATACGACGACGAGCGTCATCAACGCTCTCGTTATCTTCCTGAACCGTCTGCTCGCGCCCTCGGAGTCTCGGCACGCGGGGCTCATCGACGTCTATGGCATGGGCATTCTCCTGATCGGCAAGAGCGGAATCGGCAAGTCCGAAACCGCGCTCGAGCTTGTCAAGCGCGGGCATCGATTGGTTGCGGACGATTCGGTCATCATCAAGCGCATCGACGACCGCTTGGAGGGGACGAGTCCCGAGCTGATTCGGTACTTCATGGAGCTGCGGGGCATCGGGATCATCGACGTCAAGTCCATGTACGGCGTCGGGTCGGTGGTCAAGCAGAAGGACATCGAACTCGTCATCGAGCTGGAGCGCTGGGAGGAGGGAAAGGCTTACGACCGCCTCGGCGACGAGCGGCAGTACGAGGAAATCCTCGGCGTCTCCCTGCCCAAGATTACCATTCCCGTCCGACCGGGCAGAAACCTTGCGATTATCATCGAGGTCGCGGCGATCAATTCCCGCCTGAAACAGCACGGGTACGACGCGGCAAAGGAAATGATTAACAGGACAATCGGATAAAGTCCGACCCTCAAAGGGTTTCCCTGCTCTATCTGTAAAAATTAAACGCTGCCGGCAGAGACCTCTCTGCCGGCTTTTTTTTTCGGGCGGGAAAGAGGGTTTGGAAAGCGCATGTTTTGCGCTTTTTTTTCATATGTTATCCTATGAAGAAAAAGACCTTCAGCCTGATTGCGCTCACGCTCTGCCTCGCGCTCGCGGCGATTCCCTTCGTCGCTTTGCCCGGCGCGGACGGCGCGCGCATCGAAAACCGATATTCGTATAAGGGGATACTCACGCTCTATTCCCTCGATACCTTTGAAGGGGGCATCAATTCGCGCGCGGATTTTCTGAACCGCGCAGCCATTTCCTTTGAAAAAAAGAACCGCGGCGTATTCGTGCAGGTCGTCCCCGTCAGCGAGTATGAGCTTGAGGACCGCCTCGCACGCGGGCTCGTGCCCGATATTCTGTTCTATTCCTTCGGGCATTATCGCACGCTCGCCGACCGCTTCGTTCCCTACACGCAGGGCGTGACCTTCGCGGACTCTCTCCGGCAGGCCGAGGACGCCGTTCCCGTCTGGTACGGCGGATATTTCGGTTTTTCGGCAAATCCCGAATATCCCTATGTCTGCGGAAAGGCGGAGAATACCAATCCCGTTCTCGCCTGCCTTCTCTCCGATACGGGAATCGTGCCCGAGCACGAATACACACAGAAGTCGGCTTACGAGGCTTTTGTGTTCAAAAAATGTAACCTTATCGGCACGCAGCGGGACATCTACCGCACCCGGAACAGCGACAGACAGATTGAGAGAAGGGTATTTTCAAACTATACCGACCTTGTGCAATACGGTTCGGTGGTCGGAATCAGCGAGGAGCGCGCGTACTTTGCGCAGAAGTTCCTCGAGTATCTCACCTCGCCGGAGATTCAGGCAAAGCTCACCGAAATCGGCATGTTTTCGGTGTCCGGAGAGCGGCTCTACGACGGCGTAATGGGGGAATTTGAGGAACAGCTCCCCGCGCTCGTCCTGCCCCGGCTCGACCGCAGCAGAGAGGAAATTGCCGAGGAGTACGAGCGTTCGGTGCTCGCGCTCACCGACGAAAATGTGCGGCGGGAACTGCTCGCCGCGTATCGGTGAGAGGGTGAGAAAGATGATTGAATTTGAGCTGAAAAAAACATCGCTGCGGGCGCACGCACCCCTATCGGCGCACTCGACGATGGGAGTGGGCGGACCTGCGCAGTACTTTTTCGAGGTGGCGGACGAGGGAGAGCTTTGCTATATTCTGGCGCGGTGCCGGGACTATGAGATTCCGCGGGTCACGCTCGGGAACGGTTCCAATACGCTCTTTTCGGACTACGGCTACGAGGGCGCGGTGCTGCACTTCGGGAGAAACTTTGCAAAGGTCTCGCGGGAGGGCGAACTCCTGCGGGTGCAGAGCGGAAAACTTCTGCCCGCGCTCGCGCGGTACGCCGCGGAGGTCGGGCTCTCCGGACTGGAGTTTGCCTGCGATATTCCCGCGTCGTTAGGGGGCGGCGTTGCCATGAACTGCGGCGCGTTCGGCGGGGAGCTTGCCGAACGGGTGGAGTATGTGGAGATTGTGTGCGGCTGCGGAAAAAAACGCAGACTTTCTCCGGCGGAATGCGGATTCGGATACCGCGACAGCATTTTTCTGCACAGTCCCGCGTGCTGCGTGACGGAAGTGGGACTTCGGCTCGCGCCCTCGACCCCTGAACGGGTGCGGGCGCGGACGGCGGAGATCCGCGCTCTGCGAAGGGAAAAACAGGGGGTGCGGGAGAGGAGCCT
Organism: uncultured bacterium; assembly: GCA_905215695.1. Classification (GTDB taxonomy): domain Bacteria; phylum Bacillota; class Clostridia; order Christensenellales; family HGM11417; genus CAJMQN01. Next base: position 8,605 of record CAJMQN010000017.1, on the reverse strand, counting down.
CGGGAGTATTTTTTTGGCGCAGGACGGCATTCCGGCGGCGAAACTCATCGACGCATGCGGGCTCAAGGGATTCCGAATCGGGGACGCGGCGGTGTCCGAGCGGCACGCAGGCTATATTGTGAACCTCGGAAACGCCACCTGTGAAAATATTCTTTCGCTCATCACGTATATCAAATCGACAGTTTACCGAAAATATGGTATAATGCTCCATGAAGAAATACGAAAGATATAAAACGGAGGCAAAATGGCATATCTTGGCGACTATCACGTGCATTCGGTCTATAGCCACGGCAAACAGACCATCGCCGAAAACGCGGCACGCGCCAGGGAACTCGGATTAAAACAGATTGCGATCACTGACCACGGGCTCAGGCACGTGGTCTTCGGTCTGCGGCGCTGGAAGTTAGAGGAGATGAGAAAGGAGATTGCCGCGCTGAAGGACCCCGGCGTCGAGGTTCTTCTCGGTGTGGAGGCAAATCTCATCGGTCGCGAGGGACAGGTTGACCTCGAGGAAGGGGACTACGAAGAGCTCGACGTCATTGTCTGCAACTTCCACAAGGCGGTTTGGGCGGCTTCGGCGGGAGACTTCTTCAAGTTCTTTGTTCCCAATCTCTGGGCGGACGGACTTCGTCTGCCGCGGAGCGACAAGCGGGTGCGGGAGAATACGCGCGCGCTCGTGCAGGCGGTCAAGAAACACAAGATCGACATTATCTCCCACATCAGCTACGCCATGACGGTGGACTGCGAGGAGGTCGCAAAAGTCTGCGCCGACTACGGCACCATGATCGAGCTCTCGGGCAAAAAAATCAGCTATACCGACGAGGAATTTCAGAGAATGGCGGACACGGGAGTCACCTTTATCATGGATTCGGACGCGCACAGCGTGGACCGTGTGTGCGATTTCAAGCTCGCGGAGGAGCTCGTGCGGCGCACGGGGTATCCCTTTGAGCGGATTGCGAACGTGGACAAGCTTCCGAAGTTCCGCTCCAAAACGACATGAGTTTCGCGGGTGACCTCAAGGCGGAACTTTTAAAGACCCGCCCTTCGCAAAATTGCTGTCAGACCGCGCTTTTGTCCGCGCTCTTTCATACCGCGGGCAGTCTTTCGCTGTCCCGCACCGGGCTCGCCGCCGAACTCGTCTCAAAGTCCGAGCCGCTGCTCGCGTATGTGCTCAAGAATCTGCACCTCGCCTATCCCGATTTTTCGGAGGCGGACTTCCTCGCGGGGGAGACAAACGGCTGCCGGAATCTGCGGTTTTCGCAAGGGTTTTCGGAGCGGCTTCTTCAGGATCTTCTTCTGCTTGTCCGCGACGAGGAGGGGCAGATTCACGTCGAAAGGGGAATTTCTTCCGAACTGACCGAAAAGCCGTGCTGTCGCAAGGCGTACATAAAGGGCGCGTACCTCGGCGGCGGCACCATCAAAATCAACCGTTCTTCGGGGTATCATCTCGAATTTTCGCTCTCGGGCGGTCCCTTCTGCGCGCAGTTCGCCGGGCTCCTGAACGGAGAGGGATTCCGATTCAAATATGCCGAACGCGGAGAAAACGTCGCGCTGTACTTAAAGGACGCGGAGGAAATCAGTGATTTTCTCGCTTACCTCGGCGCTTCGCACTCCGTGCTCGCCTTGCAGGAACTGCTCTTGGAGCGGCAGAAAAACAATTCCCTCAACCGCCGCAACAACTGCTATATTGCGAACGTCGATAAGTCCGTGGACGCGAGTATCCGGCAGGTAGGATATATCAGCGTCATCGAGGAGCGCGTGGGGCTTTCCAACCTCGACGAGGAGCTTCGCCGAACCTGCGAGCTCCGTCTCGACCACCCGGACGCTTCCATTGCCGAACTTGCCGAACTTCTCGGAATCACCAAGAGCGGCGCGAACCACCGCCTGCGCAAGCTCAAAGAAATTGTCCGGCGCGCGCTCGATGGAGAGGATTAAAAAAAATTTTTCGCCCTATGTACTTGAAGTATTGCCGCCGTTCTGTTAAAATAGAAGGGAAAGAATGAGAGGGGGAAAATCATGAAGACGGAACGGGTCACGGTCATACGGACGTTTACCGCGAGAGACGCGGCGAACGTCGTGGAATGCAGCAATCGGTTCACGAGCGAAATCTTTTTTTGTCAGCCTTCGAAGGCAATCAACGCCAAGAGTCTGATGGGCACCATTTCTCTCGGACTCAAGAAAGGAGACGAACTCGTCGTGCAGGCGAAGGGGGCTGACGAGGACGCCGCCGTCGCCGAGGTAAGCGCGTATTTCAAGTGAAGAGAGTGCGTCGGAATTTGCTTTCAAAAGATTTACTACGGAAAAAGGACGTTTCATGAAAGACTTTGTACACCTGCATCTGCATACCGAATATAGTTTGTTGGACGGGGCGGCGAGAATCGACCGCCTCTTTGCCGCCTGCAAGGAAAAGGGCATGAAGGCGGTCGCGATGACCGACCACGGCTGTATGTACGGCGCGGTCAAGTTCTATTTCCAAGCCGAAAAATACGGAATCAAACCCATTTACGGGTGTGAATTCTATGTTTGCCGGGACATGCACGACAAAAAGAGCAAGTCCGACTATCACCACCTTGTTTTGCTCGCAAAGGACGAGGTGGGGTATAAGAACATCGTCAAGCTGGACAGCCTCGCCTATACCGAAGGGTTTTACTATAAGCCGCGCATCGACATGAAACTGCTCGCCGAGCACACCAAGGGCGTCGTCTGTCTCTCCGCCTGTCTCGCGGGGGAACTTCCGCAGCTCCTCTTGAAGAACGACTACGACGGGGCGAAAGCTGCCGCGATTCGCATGCGGGACATGTTCGAGTCGGGTGACTTCTATATCGAAATTCAGGACCACGGGATCGAGGAACAGCGATACACCAATCCGCAGCTCATTCAGATTGCGAGAGAAATCGGCGTCAAGGTTGTCGCCACCAACGACGTGCACTACATCGAGAGGGCTGACGCGGAGATGCATGACGTGCTTCTCTGCATTCAGACCGGACGGTACATCGACGACCCCGACCGTATGAAATTCGATTCGGACGAATTTTATTTAAAGACTTACGACGAGATGGCTGAAAAATTCGGGTACATTCCCGAGGCTTTGGACGTGACCAACGAGATTGCGGACAAGTGCAACTACAAGCTGCGTTTCAAACAGGATCTCATTCCGAATTATGTGCCCGAAAACGGACAGACGCCCCGGGACTTTCTGCACGACCTCGCCTATGCGGGAATCAAACGGCGGTACCCTGACCTGACTCCCGAAATCATGGAACGGCTCGACTATGAGCTCGGCGTCATCGACAGCATGGGATTCAACGAATACTATCTCATTGTCTGGGACTTCATCAACTATGCCCGGAGCGTCGGGATTCCTGTGGGCGCGGGGCGTGGCTCCGGCGTCGGGAGTATTGCCGCTTACGCCGTCGGTATCACGAACGTCGATCCCCTGAAATATTCGCTCATCTTCGAGCGGTTTTTGAATCCCGAGCGTAAGAGTATGCCGGATTTCGATATCGACTTCTGCGTCGACCGCAGACAGGAAGTCATCGAGTACGTCGTGCGCAAGTACGGCAAGGAGAAGGTGTGTCAGATCGTCACCTTCGGTACGATGGCGGCGAAAAACGCGATTCGCGACGTTGCGCGCGCCTACCGTATGCCGGTTTCCGAGGTCACCCGTATCACCAAAAACATGATGGGCGGGAGCATTCGGGAACAGTTTGACCTCGGTCCCTTCGAAAAGCCCAATACGCACGCGATCGCCGACCTCAAGAAGATGTATGAGGAGGACGAGAACGTCAAACGTATCGTCGATATGGCGATTAAGCTCGAGGATATGCCCCGGAATACGGGCAAGCACGCGGCGGGCGTCGTAATCTGCAAGGAGGTCATCTCCGATTTCGTGCCCTTGCAGGGGTACGGCGAGGACGTGACCACGCAGTACGACAAGAACGAGGTGGAAAAGCTCGGGCTTCTGAAGATGGACTTTTTGGGTCTCCGCACGCTCACCGACATCAAAAAGGCGCTCGACTATGTGGAAGAGGACAAGGGTTTCCGCATCGATTTCGACAAGATGTCTATGACCGACGCGGGGGTTTACGAACTCATCGGCACGGGAATGACCGACGCCGTGTTCCAGCTTGAAAGCGCGGGCATGAAACGGTTTATGAAGGAACTCAAGCCGCAGTCTCTTGAGGACATCATCGCCGGAATTTCTCTCTTCCGCCCGGGTCCGATGAACTCCATTCCCCGTTACATAGAGGGCAAGAATCACCCCGAAAAGGTGACCTATAAGCATCCGCTCCTCGAGCCGATCTTAAACGTCACATACGGGTGCATGGTCTATCAGGAACAGGTCATGCAGATTGTCCGCGACATGGCGGGATTCTCCTTCGGACAGGCGGACGTCATCCGGCGCGCCATGAGCAAGAAGGACGCCAAAGAGATGCTCCGGCAGAGGGAAATCTTTTTGCACGGAGAACTCAACGAGGACGGCTCGGTGCGCTTTGACGGCGCGCTCCGCAGGGGAATCGACGAGGAAGTCGCGAAAGATATCTTCGACGAGATGCAGGGATTCGCGCAGTACGCTTTCAATAAGTCGCACGCCGCCGCCTATGCCGTCGTCGCGTATCAGACCGCCTACTTAAAGCGGTATCATCTCGTCGAATTCATCACCGCAGTACTCAACAACCGCATTACGAATATCGAAGAAATTACCAAATATATCAACTACAGCCGGGACAACGGCATCGAGGTCTATCCGCCCGACGTTAACAAGAGCAAGGCGTTCTTCTCCGTTGAAAACGGGGGAATCCGTTTCGCGCTGGGCGCAATCAAGAACGTGGGCGCGAACGTGGTCGAAAATATCGAGGCGGAGCGGCTCCGCGGGGGACCTTTTCAATCCATGTCCGACCTCTTCAAACGCATCGACATGACCATCATCAATAAGCGTGCCGTCGAGTGCATGATCAAGGCAGGCGCCTTTGATTGCTTCAAGGTCTATCGCTCGCAGCTTCTTGCGGTGTATGAGCAGATCATGAACAAGATTACCAAGGACCAAAAGACCCGCGACCTCGGGCAGTTCTCTCTCTTCGACGGGCTTGTCGAGGAGGACGTAGAGGATACCTATCCCGACCTACCCGAGATTCCGGCAAAAAAGCGGCTGTTTGCGGAGAAAGAGGTGCTCGGTATGTACATCAGCGGACACCCGCTCGCCGAACACCGCGACCGCATGAAGGGATATTCCTTCCATACCGGATTGCTCGAGGACAAGGACGTCAACGAGGAGACGGGCACGATTACCTATGCCAACGCGCAGGACGGACAGCGTATCACCGCGGGCGGACTTTTGTCCGAGGTCAAGAAGATTCTGACAAAGAGCGGCAAGGAGATGTGTGCGGCAAAGCTCGAAGATTTACACGGTTCCATTGAGTTGCTATTTTTCAATAAGGCTTACGAGCAGAACAAGGGCAAGATTTTGGACGATACCTTTGTGACGGTGCGCGGTTCCATGAGCATTCGGGACGAGGACCCGCCCAAGATTTTGGTGGACGCGGTGGAGCCGTGGGAGGAGACCGAGCTTGCCGAGGCGGAAAAGCCCGTCGTAAAGGCGCCCCAAAAGCCCAAGGAGCGGCTGTGTCTGAAGTTTGATTCGGAGCGGCTTGCCGAGGTGATGTCCATTCTCGAGAACTATCCGGGAGAACTTCCCGTTATCGCCAAGGTCGGCGGTCAGGCTTGCAGTCTCAATGTGACCGCGAGGAAGTGCGACGCGCTTGTCGATGAACTTCTGACCGTGGTTCGGGACGAAAAAAACATCGTATTTCAGCCTTTAAAGCGCGCTTGAAGGGAAAAGACCTTCAAACAGTTGTAGAAAGCCGAAAAATTTGATATACTAAAGCGAAGATTTTTTTACGGAACCGGAGGACGAGAGAATGAAAAAAATAGCGGTGCTCACGAGCGGCGGAGACGCGCCGGGCATGAACGCCTGTATCCGAGCTGTCGTGCGCGCGGGCATTCACGCCGGTATGGAAGTGTACGGTGTGCGCAGGGGATATTTCGGATTGGTCAACGACGAGATGGAACTCATGAATATGGGGTCCGTTTCGGATATCGTGCAGCGCGGCGGTACCATTCTCTACACCGCCCGCTGTCCCGAATTCAAGACCCGCGAAGGCATGGAAAAAGCGTATCAGACCATCAAAAAGCGCGGGCTCGAGGGTCTTATCGTCATCGGCGGTGACGGCTCCTTCCGGGGCGCAACGGAGCTGACGGAGCTCTACGGAATCAAGACCATCGGCATTCCCGGAACCATCGACAACGACCTCGGCTATACCGACTATACGCTCGGTTTCGATACCGCGGTCAATACCGTGGTCAACCTCATCAACAATATTCGGGACACGATGACTTCGCACGAGCGCGTTTCGGTCGTGGAGGTCATGGGGCGCAACTGCGGAGATATCGCGCTCTATTCCGGTGTTGCGGGAGGCGCGGAGGTCATCGCGATTCCCGAAATTCCGATTTATGCCGAACAGGTCGTTGAAAAGATTCGCTCCAGCCGCGCGAGAGGAAAGAAATCCAATATCATTGTCGTGGCGGAAGGGGTCAAGAATTTTGATGAGGTGCGCGAGGCGATTGAAAAGGAACTCGGTCTCTCTATCCGTACCACCGTCCTCGGACATATTCAGCGCGGCGGCGCGCCCTCGATGCAGGATCGCGTGCTCGCCTCAAAATTCGGTTATCACGCCATCGAATTGCTCGAGGCGGGAAAGACAAAGCGCGTCATCGGTATCCGGGACAACAAGATTGTCGATTTCGACATTCTTGAGGTGCAAGGAATGCAGAGACCAGTTGACGCATATATGTACAATTTGGCGAAAGTGCTCGCCATGTAGCAACCTGCTCTCAAGAGCGGGCGCAATGAGAGGAAAAGTACGATTCACGACATGCCAGAGACGACCCCCGGAACTTGCTTTCTATGCCCGACAGAGACGGATTTTTACCTTGGGGATTTGAGTTTTTTGGGCTTGTCATGAAGAAGAACGATGAAGTTACTGTAACGATTGAAGATTTGGGTTTCCAGGGTGAGGGGATCGGCAGAGCGGGTCCGCTCACCCTTTTTGTACCCTTTGCTCTGCCGGGGGAGAAGGTTCGGGCTAAAGTACTGCACGTGAAAAAGAATCTTGCGTTTGCAAAGCTTGAGGACGTATTGACGCCCGCAGAGGAGCGGGTGAGACCGGAGTGCGGTGTATTCGGCAAGTGCGGAGGCTGTCAGTTTCAGCACCTGCGGTACAGCTATCAACTTCGGTTTAAGAGCGAGACGGTCAAGAGATGCTTTCAAAAGATTGCAAGGCTGAACCCGGAGGTTTCGCCTACCGTGCGTTCGGAAAATCCTTACGGGTACCGAAATAAACTTCAGATTCCCGTGGGGTATAGCAAAGGACGGACGGTAATCGGTTTTTACGCGCCCAATTCGCACCGAATTGTCGAGACGAGCGCCTGCGCGCTTCAGCCGGCTTGGTCTGAACGGATGATCAAGACGTTGCGGAAGTTTATGGAGGAAAACCATCTGCGCGGATACGACGAGACGGATGGAAGCGGGGATATTCGGCATATCATCGTGCGGGACGTTGCTGGTAAATTGCTTGTGACCGTGGTTGTCAACGGAAAAAAATTTGCCTTCAGAAAGGAGTTGTGCGAGGCGTTTTCCCGGGAATTCGACCCGCTTGGGTTGTACATAAACTTCAACGATGCGGATACGAATGTGGTGACGGGAAAGGAGTTCGAGCATCTTTACGGGCTCAAGACTGTGGAGGCGGTCAGCCACGGTATGAAGTATCAAATTCATCCGGCGAGTTTTTATCAAGTCAACGACGCGATTCGCGAAAAAATTTATACGAAAATTCAACAGTTGGTTTCGGAGAGCGGTTGCCGCGCGGTTGTGGATGCTTACAGCGGCGCGGGCGTTTTGACCGCGATTCTGACCAAGACTGGGTGCGACTGTTATGGTATCGAAATCGTACCGGAGGCGACTGCAAACGCCGAATATGTGCGCTGCGCTAACTGTCTGTTCGATAGTATGCACAACATCAACGGCGATTGCGCGGAAAAGCTTCCGGAACTCGTGGAGATGCTTGCGGGGCAGGGAAAGCGAACCGCAGTGATTCTCGACCCGCCCCGGAAGGGCTGCGAAAGGAATGTGTTGGAGGCAATCAAAAAATGCGAAATTCCCTGTGTGATTTACCTCTCCTGCAACCCTGCGACGCTCGCGCGGGATATCGGAATTCTTCTCGGTACGTGTCACTCGGACGGTTCGCCGAAACCCGCGGAGGAAATCGATTCCGACGCCCTTGATTATCGCATTTCTCTGGTTCAACCCTACGATATGTTCCCGAATACAAAGCACATTGAAACATTGGTCTGTTTAGAGCGGAAAAACCACAATATATAGTGGTGTACAAAAAATCAGACACAATTTGTTTGTCCACGCTTTTCTAACTCCGTGGACAAATTTTGTTTTTTGGGGGAAATATAGAGACCGCATTTTCAAAAATATTTAACAAAAAAATATACACAGGTCGTTATAGAATCGTCGGCGGTTTGCAAGGGCATTTTTTGT
>CAJMQN010000016.1 GCA_905215695.1 uncultured bacterium | reverse complement strand
GATGCTTTCGATGACCACAATCGAGTTGTCAACGAGCATGCCGATACCGAGCGCGAGACCGCCGAGAGAGACGAGGTTGAGAGAAATGTTCAGCGCAAAGAGGCAAATCAGCGCGAGCAGGACGGAGAGCGGCATGGACAGCGAGATGATGAGAGAACTCTTCACGTTCGCAAGGAACAGGACGATAATGAGAAACGCAAGAACCGCCCCGATTGCGAGCGAACTCCAAACGCTCGAAATACTGTCCGAAATGTACTGCGATTGGTCGTCAACAAGGGTCAGGGACAGTCCTTCCGTCTCGTTGAAATCCTTTATTTTGGATTTCAGCGCGTCCACAATGTTCGTGGTGTTGCCGTCCTGCAATTTATAGACGCTCAAAATGATGCAGGGTTCGCCGTTGATCGTCGCTTTTCCGTCCTCATAGACGTCAATCGGTTCGGACACGTCCGCCACCATTGATAGGGGCAGAATGACGTTTGAACCGTTGAAGGGTACTTCGATGGGAAGGCTCTTGAGCTCTTCGACGCTCGTGATGTCGCTCACATTGCGCACCGTCACAAGTTTTCCGTCCTCGGTAATCGAGCCGAGCGGAATGTCGTATGCGCCCGTCGAAATCGCCTGCACGAGAAGCGCCGCCAGGGTCGCGGGAACGGGGACGCCCATGACGTTATCCTTTGGGGTAATCTCGATTTTGCGGGACTTCGCCCCCACCGTCGTCACCGACGAAACGCCTTTGATACTCTCAAAGGCGGGAGAAATCTCCTCTTTGACGAGGGTTTCCGCGTCCGCCGCACTCACGGCTACCTTTGCAATCGGCATTGCGCCGAGGTCGATATTCTGTACGACCGGACTCTCACAGCCCGACGGCAGACTCACGAGTTCGAGTTTGCTCCGCACCGCGTCCGCAAGTTCGGAGGTGTCGCTCCCGAATTCAAATTCCAAGAGGATTGCCGACACGTTGTCCAAAGAATAGGTCTGAATCGAGTTCAGTCCGCTCAAGGTCTTGAGCTCTTTTTCGAGCACAACGGTCAAATCCTCTTCGACATCCTCGGGGCTTGCTCCCGGGTAAGCCGTCACCACCGTCAGCATGGGCATATTCATGTCCGGCAACAGCGCGACGGGCATGTTGAAAATTGCCATCACTCCGAAAAGCAGGACGCAGAGAATGAGCATGAAGATCGTCACCGGTCTCCGAATTGCAGTCTTGATGAATCCCATGAATCTCCCTCTACAATCAATAATGCTTGGGCTCGCCGTATTCCTCCCCGAAGGTTTCTACCGTCACTTCGGTCATGACGACGGGCGTTGCGGGTTTATCATTGTAATCCGTTTTGACGGAGGCGATGCGGTCAACGGTTTCTATTCCGCTCGTCACCCGTCCGAACGCGGCATACTGTCCGTCGAGATGGGGAGCGTCTTTGTGCATGATGAAAAACTGACTTCCCGCCGAATTCGGCATCATGCTCCGCGCCATGGAAAGGGTGCCGCGCGTGTGCTTGAGGTCGTTTTTGACCCCGTTCGCCGCAAATTCGCCCTTGATATTGTAGCCCGGTCCGCCCGTCCCGTTGCCTTTGGGACAGCCGCCCTGTATCATAAATCCTTCGATGACCCGATGAAAGGTCTTTCCGTTGTAAAATCCTTTCTTCACGAGCGAAATGAAGTTCGCCACGCTCTCGGGGGCAGTTTCAGGGTACAGCTCGAGTTCAATCTTGTCTTTGCCGTCGATGGTCATCGTCACTTTTGGATTCTTCATAATATGCACTCCTTGCTAAATTGATTCCTTTATCTGTTCCACTTCGATGCCCGCCTCCCGGAAGAGACGAACCGAAAAATCGTCGGGGTATCCGTTTTCAAACACCACGCGCCGAATGTCCGCATTGATAATCATCTTCGCGCAAATCACGCAGGGCTGATGCGTGCAGTACAGCGTCGCGCCCGAGATGTTGATACCCTGCCGCGCCGCCTGAATGATTGCGTTCTGCTCCGCGTGCACCGCGTAGCACAGTTCCTGCTTGGTGCCCGACGGCACGTTGAGTTTGCGGCGCAGGCATTCCCCCCGCTCCGCACAGCTCGATACGCCCGAGGGCGCGCCGTTGTAGCCCGTTGTCAAAATTCTCTTCTCCCGCACAATCACCGCGCCCACGTGCCGGTTCTCCTGAAAACAGGAGGACCAAGTCGCGACGAGACGCGCCATTTCCGCAAAACGCTTATCCCACTTATCCACCGTTTTTTACTCCCTTCCGTTTTGCTCTATTTTAGCATATTTCCCCGCAAAAGTCACGCGCAGGGAGATTGTGTAAAAATTTTTAAAAAATCTGCGTCAAAACCGTTTGAATTTTTGATTTAATGTTATATAATATATTAGCACTCACGACTTGCGAGTGCTAAACCTTTGAATCGAGAAAAATATAAGAATGGAAGGAGAAGCATTATGAAAATCACACCTTTATTCGACAAAGTGGTCGTGACTCCCACCGAGAGCGACGAGAAAACCAAGAGCGGTATCGTCCTGCCCACCGCGGCGCAGGAAAAACAGCAGATGGCTGAAGTCATCGCTGTCGGACCCGGCGGCGTCATCGACGGAAAAGAAGTGACCATGCAGGTCAAGGTCGGCGACAAGATCCTCTACTCCAAGTACGCCGGCAGCGAGTTCAAACTCGACGGCAAGGACGTTATTATTATCCGCCAGAGCGATATTCTCGCGGTAATCGAATAATCATTTTAGAAGGAGACTGCAATCATGGCGAAACAGATTAAGCACGGAGAAGAAGCAAGAAAGGCTCTCGAAGCGGGCGTCGATACGCTTGCCAATACCGTAAAGATTACGCTCGGACCCAAGGGACGCAACGTCGTTCTCGATAAGAAGTTCGGCACCCCCCTCATCACCAACGACGGCGTGACCATCGCGAAGGAAATCGAACTCGAGGATCCCTTCGAGAACATGGGCGCGCAGATTGTCAAAGAGGTTTCCACAAAGACAAACGACGTCGCGGGCGACGGCACCACCACCGCGGTTCTGCTCGCGCAGAGCATCATCAAGGAAGGACTCAAGAACCTTGCCGCGGGCGCGAACCCGATGGTTCTGAAAAAGGGTATCGCGAAGGCTGTGGATACGACCTGTCAGACCCTTGCGGAAATTTCGCACACCGTCAACACCAAGCAGGACATCGCGCAGGTTGCGTCGGTTTCCGCCGGCGACGAAAGCGTGGGCGAGCTGATTGCCGAGGCGATGGAGAAGGTCGGAAAGGACGGCGTTATCACCGTTGAAGAGTCCAAGACCATGAAGACCGAGCTCAATATCGTCGAGGGCATGCAGTTTGACCGCGGTTACGCTTCCGCGTACATGGTCACCAACACCGACAAGATGATCTGCGAGTACGACAATCCCGCAATCCTCATCACCGACAAGAAAATTTCTTCCATTCAGGAGATTCTCCCCCTGCTCGAGCAGATTGTGCAGGCGGGACAGAAACTCATGATTATCGCCGAGGACGTCGAGGGCGAGGCGCTCTCTACCCTCATTGTCAACAAACTGCGCGGCACCTTTAACTGCGTTGCGGTCAAGGCGCCCGGATTCGGCGACCGCAGAAAGGCAATGCTCGAAGATATCGCCATTCTGACGGGCGGAACCGTCATTTCCAGCGACGTGGGCATCGAGCTCAAGGACGTCACCATGGACATGCTCGGCAGAGCGAAACAGATCAAGGTTGACAAGGACAACACCACAATCGTCGAGGGTGCGGGTAAGTCCGAGGATATTGCCGCGAGAATCAAGTCCATCAAGGCGCAGATTGCCGAGACCACTTCGGATTATGACAGAGAGAAACTGCAGGAGCGTCTCGCGAAGCTCGCGGGCGGCGTTGCGGTCATCAATGTCGGCGCGGCGACCGAGGTCGAGATGAAGGAAAAGAAACTGCGCATCGAGGACGCTTTGAACGCGACCCGCGCTTCCGTCGAAGAGGGCATGGTTCCCGGCGGCGGCGTTGCGCTGCTCTCCGCTATCCCCTCCGTCAAGGCGCTCATCAAGACGCTTGCCGGGGACGAGAAGACGGGTGCGGAAATTATTCTGCGCGCGCTTGAAGCGCCTCTTCGTCAGATTGCGGCGAACGCGGGCGTGGACGGAAGCGTCATCGTCAACGCGATTGCATCCAAGAAGTCCCGGAACTTCGGCTACGACGCGCTCAATAACAAGTACGTCGATATGTTCGAAGCGGGCATCGTCGATCCGACCAAGGTCACGAAGAGCGCGCTCACGAATGCGGCTTCGGTTGCGGCAACCCTGCTGACCACCGAGTCCGTCGTCACCGACATCCCCGCCAAAGAGCCCCCCATGCCTGCGGGCGGCGCCGGCGGAATGGGCGGCATGTATTAAGAACCCGAAAATCTAAAAAGTCCCCGGACAAAATGTCCGGGGATTTTTTTATTCTCGGTCTTTTAAAAGCTTGACAAGCCGCGCGCCGATTTTGTCCGCCATACGGTAAAACCCGAGGTCGGTAGGATGCGTTCCGTCCACCGTACAGAGATCTCTGTCCCGATTGCCGAACAGCAAATAACCGTCAAGATAGTCGATATTTTTGTCCCCCTCCTCCTTCGCGCGCGCAAAGGTTCTTTCGATAATTTCCTTTCTTCGCGCGCGTTCGGGATTCCGCTCGGGGTTGGGGCGGCTCACCAATAATATCGGCGTTTTCGGCTGCATTTTGCGGAAGATTTCATAGAGCGCGTAATGCGTTCGTTCGTATTCATCCGCATTCGGCGAGTTGTAGTCGTAATCATAGACAAAAGCAAGGCAGGGAGTTGCCGCAAGATATTCCGCAATCGCTCTTTCGCCCTTCGCGTTTCCGCTGAATCCGAGATTGATGTAGTCGAATCCCGTGCGTTTTGCGATGATTGCCTGATAGGAGGTGTCGGGACGGCTGGAGCACCCTCCCTGCGTAATGGAAGAACCGTAATAGAGAATGGGAAGTTCTTCCCGATAGTTTCCGCCCGAAGCGATACGAGCGCCCTCCTCGAAACCGAGTTCGAGACCGAACACCATTTCATAGAGTGGAAGATAGAGTACATAGTCCCGCATTCTGCCGCCCGCAAGCTCCGCAACGCCTTCAAATTCACGCGCCTCGGGTTGCTGCGGCATCAGCGAAGCAATCCAATGCTCCCTGCCCTTCCGCAACTCGTTGAGTACGAATCCCCTCGAACCCGACATCGGCATATGCGGAAGATTTCCGTAGATTCCAAGTTTTGCGCGAAGGAAAAATTTGCGGGAGTCCGTCGAAAACCGCACCCGCGCGCCCGCCGTACAGCCGTTCAGCAGCGCAACCTCGGGACTCACCATTGCCGCAACGCCTGCGGGCATGCGCAGATACTGTTCTGCCCCTTCGTCCCAAAACGCGCCGTACAACCGAAACGGTTTCTCGTGCGCACAATAAAACTTCTGCCCTTCCGCGACGGTCTCCGCCGCGCGAAAATTTTCGTCAATTTACTCGATTCTCATATTTTCTCCTGTTACAATCTCTTTGACCGAAAAAGCGCAATTTTTGAATCAGCGCTTTGGCTTTCGCAGCATATCCATTTCGGATAGTTCCAAATCGGTGACCAATCGCAAACACTGACAGACGAGTTTCGCGTCCTCCACCCGATTGCCCTCTTCGTCGAAGATTTGTGCGCGCACGGCTTTTCCGTGCTCGTGCCCGCTCGATACCACCTCTAACACATCGCCCGCAAAAAATCGGTTTCTCTGCTGAATCCACACCCCGTTTTCGCACTTTCCGAGTACCAAAGCGGCATAGTCGCAGGTCTGTTCCGGTTTCGAAGTTTCCAAACACTGCGTATCCTCGTTTTTTCTGAGCGCGTACGCCGTCGTAAAAGCCCTGTGTCCCGTCTTGTCAAGCTCCTCGTCCGCCTCTTCGGGAGTCATTCTGCCGTCCATGACCCTGCGGTAGGCGTTGACAACCGTGCCCACATAGTACTCCGTCTTCATGCGCCCCTCGATTTTGAAGGAGCTTACGCCCGCCCTCTCGAGTTCGGAGAGGTAATGCACGAGCTTTAAATCCTTGCTGTTGAGAACATAGCTTCCACGAGAGTCCTCTTCGAGCGTGAGCGGCTCGTCGGGACGTTTTGCCTCCCTTAAAATCGCGTACTCCCAACGGCACGCCTGCACGCATTCCCCGCGGTTCGCGTCCCTGCCGTGCAGATAATTGGACAACAGACATCTGCCGCTGTAACTGATGCACATCGCTCCGTGCACAAACGCTTCAAGCTCGCATTCGGACGGAATTGCGTCCCGAATCTCCGCAATCTCCGCGAGCGTCAGCTCCCGCGCGAGTACGATGCGCGAAACGCCCTGTTCCGCCCAAAATTTCGCCGCGTACTTGTTCAGCGTATTCGCCTGCGTGGAGAGATGAATCGGAAGGTTCGGCGCGGTCTTTTTGACAAAATCCACAAGACCCGGGTCGGTCACGATGACCCCGTCCGCACGCCCCTCGAGAAATTTCAGATATTCCCCGAGCGCGGGAAAGTCCGCGTTGCGGGGGAAAATATTAGCGGTGACATACCCCTTTTTGCTCCGCTCATGCAGGTAATCAAAGGCTTTCGGCATTTCCTTCTCGTCAAAGTTGCCCGCAAACGCGCGCAGAGAAAACGCCGCGCCCCCGAAGTACACCGCGTCCGCGCCGAAGTGCGCCGCCGTTTTCAGTTTCAGCATGTCCCCCGCGGGGGCAAGCAGTTCCGCCATGGTTCCTCCCTGTCCGTTATTTCTTGACACCCACCGCGACGCCGTCCCCGACCTCCGAAAATTCGGACGAAAAATCGGGGTCTTCCCGGAGCACGGCGAGAAATTCCCGCAGATTTTTGCGCACGGTGCGGTCTCGGCGGGGCACGTTTTCCGCGCCCGCGATACCGTGAAAATCCGTGTTGTCCGCGACGAGCACGCCGCCCGGCGCGAGCAAATCCTTTATGTACGGGTACAGCGCGAGGTATTGCCCCTTGGGTCCGTCCAAAAAGACAAAATCGAATTCTCTGTCCAATGCGGGCACGACCTCACGGCAGTCCCCCCATATCGCGAGCACACGCTCCGAAAAGCCGAAACGCGCAAAATTTTTCTTTGCCGCCCGCCACTTCTCCTCGACCGACTCCACGGTGACAAGCGCGGAATCCGGCGTCGCGGCGAGCATGGCGCAGGCGGAATATCCCACGCAGGTCCCGATTTCCAATATCCGGCTTGGACGGTATGTTCGCAATAGAGAAACGAGGAGTTCCTCGGTGTCGCGGCGCACGATCGGATAACCGACGCGCTCGCATTCCGCGCGGAACGCCTCGTCAAAGCACTCTTTCATCTATTCGTTTTCGTTTTTCCGAAACTGTTTGCGCAGTTCGCTCTCCTTGCCGAGATACTGCGGAAAAATCGCCGTGCGCTGGGTCTCCGCGCTCTGAATCACCACGGCTTTCTGCTGGGCGGCAGGACGGTTTCCGCGTCCGCTGTTCCGCGCCTTTACGGGCGCGCGGCTCGTTCCCTTGGAGTCCCGGGAAGGACGTTCCTCCTCCGCTTTGCGGGGCTTTGCGCCCTTGCGTTTCGCCTGCGACTGCTGCGGGCGGAACGCTGAATCCTCGAGCTCGAAATCGTCCGGACGGTCGTCCCATTCCGCCATCTTGATGACGGGAATGATCATCGGGCTGGAGCGGGTCTTTTTGAAGAGATAGTTCTTCATGTCCCGCATGATGGTCTTTGCGCACTCGGCGCGCTCCGCGCCGTCCTTGAGGTCATACTTCTTGAGATTCTCGGTCGCGATGCGCTTGAGCTCCCGCGTATAGTTCATCTCCCCGAGCATGAGTCCCTTTGAAATCACATCGGGTTTCGAGAACATTCCGTCCCTTCCGACGGCGGCGGATACGACGATGACGCCGTCCTCCGCAAGCCTTCTGCGGTCGCGCAGGACATCGGACTCCGCGTCCTCGATTCCGCTTCCGTCCACGAGCCGCGTGCCCGAGGGAACGCAGCCGCAGAGCTTGAGCGCGCGCCCGACTTCAATCTGACAGCCGAGACTCGGAATCAGGATATTCGATTCCTGCATGCCGAGTTTCATGGCGAGCTCCTTGTGAATGATGAGGTGTCTGTCCTCGCCGTGCACCGGAATGAAGAACTTCGGCTTGACGAGCGTGTGCAGGAGCTTGAGTTCCTCTTTGCAGGCGTGACCGGAGACGTGTACCTTTTCAAGGCTCTGATAGATGACCCGCGCGCCCCGCTTGTAGAGCTGGTTGATGACATTGTAAATCATCTTCTCGTTGCCCGGAATCGCCGAGGACGAGAGGATAATGAGGTCGTTTTCGCCCACTTCCACCTTGTTGAGCTGACCCGCCGCAATCCGCGTGAGCGCGCTCGTCGGCTCGCCCTGCGTGCCCGTGCAGAGAATGACGAGTTCTCGGTCGAAGAGTTTTCCGATCTTCTCGATATCGACAAGAATGCCGTCGTCGATGTGAAGTTCGCCGATTCTCTTTGCCGCGTCCACGACGTTGAGCATGCTCCGCCCCGAGAGCGCGACCTTTCTCTTATACTTTTTCGCCGTGTCGAAGATCTGCTGAAGTCGGTGCACGTTGGAGGCAAAGGTCGCGATGAAGAGCCGCTTGTCCGGGTTCTCCGCGAAGATTTCCTCGAAGGTGTCCCCGACCGTCTTTTCGCTCATCGTGTAGCCGTCCCGCTCCACGTTGGTGCTGTCGCACATGAGAAGGGTCACCCCCCTCTTTCCGATCTCCGCGATGCGCTTTAAGTCCATGACGTCGCCGTCCACCGGCGTATAGTCGATCTTGAAATCTCCCGTGTGGAAGATGACTCCCGCGGGGGTCGTGATCGCGAGCGCGACGCTCCCCGAAATGGAGTGGCTCACCTTGATGAATTCGATCGAAAATACCCCCAAACGCAGGGAGGAACCCTCCTTGACGCAGTTCAGTTTGACGTTTTGCAATTTGTGCTCCCGAATCTTGTTTTCGGTCAGCGTGAGGGTCAGTTTGGTCCCATAGACGGGCGCGTCGATTTCCTTCAGAAAATAGGGCACTCCGCCGATATGATCCTCGTGTCCGTGGGTCAGAATAAGTCCCCGGATCTTGTGCGCGTTCTCCTTTAGGTAGGTGATGTCGGGAAGTACGAGGTCGATGCCGGGCATCTCCACGTTGGGGAAACAGATCCCCGCGTCGATGACAATCATGTCGTTGCCGCACTCGATCACGGTCATGTTCTTGCCGATCTCGCCGACGCCTCCGAGGAACGCGATTCTTACGTTCTGTTTCATTAAAATATAGTCTCCAATGCGATTTATTATTTACGTTCCGCGACAGCAAAAGAACCATGCATGCGTTCCGTACATGCATTGACGATCCCGAGCGACCCGGAACATGAAATTCTTTGAATAAGGGCAGAATACGCCCCTCTCTATGTAAAAATCAAAGGCGGCGGTCAGACCGCCTGCCTTTTTTTCGCCTATTTATTCTCCGAAAACGCGGCTTCGGATGGAAGTTCGGAGGGCACACGGAGCTCGGTGGGCGAGAGCGCCTCACGGAGCGCCGAAACCTCTTTCTTCAGTTTCTCGATTTCCTCGAGCACCATGGTCTGATCGAAGTTCGGGGAAACCGCCACGTTCTGCGCAAGTTTTGCGACTTCGACGGCGATTTCGTTGTTTTCGAGGGAGGATTCCACCTTGCCCGCGAGATGCTCCACATCTTTCTTGACCTGTCCGCCGAATTCGTGGATATTGCCCTCGATGGCATCCTCCACTTCCCGCTTGAAGTCATACAGAATGGAACTGATTTCCGAAAATTCGGTCAGCTTGGAGAGTTCGAAGGACAGATTTTCCAATCTGACCTTGGTCTCATTTTTGTCCAAAATATTGTCTTTTATACCTTCGACGATGCGGGTTTGCAGGACGGCGAGCATTTCGGGAAGCGCCTTTTCCATGCGCTCGTTGATGCGCTCGAGATCCTCCGCCTTCGCGCCGTTGTCCACCGCCGCCGAAATCTCCCGGATGCTTCCGGCGATGCCCTCGAAGAGAGCCTGATGGTTCTGCTTGAGGTTCGTCAGTTCGCTTTTCAGACTTCCGATTTTCTCCAAAATCTTTTCGGAGTCATAGGAGAGTTCCTGACGGTCTATGGTGAAGTGCTTGGTCAGATAGTTGAAGTCGAGGAGCATATCGAGCGGAAGCTCTAAAATCCCCTCCATGAGATCCGCGGAGACCGGGCTCTCCACACCGTTTTTGACGATGCGCTTGAGCGCTTCCACGTCCGCGACCAATAGGTCGTAATCCCCCAAAAGGAGCGCCTTTTCCTTGATATAGTTGGCGAGCAAAAGGATGTCGATGCTCTTTTTGGCGTGCAGAGAATCCTTCCACTGCTTGAGCGTGAAGATTTTTTTCGCTTTCTTCTCCTTGAGAAGTTCGGACAGCTTGTCAAAACCCATGGAGACAAGCATATCTACGCCGTCCGCCGCGCTCTCGAAACTCTTGAGATTGGCAAGACGGACGTTGAGATTTTCGATTTCGGTGAGGATTTCCCTCTCGTTTTTCTCGAAGCGTGCGTCAAGCTGTTTGCGCACCTCGGCGACGACGTCCTGTCCCTTCTTGAGCTCGATGCCCAAGAGAGAAATAATCTGCGTCAGTTTGATGACGAGCTCCGCCGCGGCGGAAGAGTTGCGACCGATGCCCGCGTCGAGAGATTTGATTTTTTCCTCAATGGATTCCTTGGATTCCTCGATGAGTTCGCTGTTGGTCTCGAAATTGAAGGCGAGCATCTCGTAGAGCAGGGAAAACTGCGTCGCGACATACTGCTCGCGCTCACGGTCGTTCTCCTGTTTGCGGTCCTCCGCCTCCCCGAGAAAACTCTTGAACTGCTCGAGAATGCGGTCAACGGATTCGTTGAGATAATCCTTTGTCACGGAATTTTCGTCGAGCGCGCGCTTTAAATCCATGATTTCGTCGAGGAGCGTGCTCTGCATGATGCTCGGCGTGTCGATGATGCTTTCCCCGCCCGCATTGGTCTCCTTGAGGCGCGCAAAAAGTCCGTCGGTCTCCGCGCGGAGCTGTTCCGCAAAATCGGCTTTGACCGAATCGAGTTTCTCCATGAGTTCGCCGTAATCCGCGGAGGGTTCCGCGCTCTTTTCGGGCTCTTCGGCAGGGGCGGGAGCGGGCTTTGCAAATTCGGCAAAACCGCGCATATCCTCCCTCGGCTCTTCGGGCTCGCGGAAGGGCTCGGGTTCGCGCTTGAGTTCGGCAATCAAACTGCCCAATTCGCGCTCGGCGGCGGAGAGTTCCGCCTCCGAAGAGACAGCGGGGGTCGAACGCCGCTCGCGGTCCTTGTCGCGCAGTTCTTCCTTTAATCTCGCAATCTCCTCGCGGAGTTCGTTGCGCTGATTCTGCCGGCTGATTTCCTCGCGCAGACGGGAGATCTCGCTTTGCAAAACCATGAGCTGCGTGTTCGCGTCCGCCCGGGCGGGGTCGCGGTACGCATAATACTCGGGCGCAGGCGCGGGACTCGGATAACCCGGGCGCGCCGCCGACTGCTGCGCTCCCGCACGGATCACTTTGGGCGCGTCGCCGGATTCGTTCTTGAACTTGGACGCGTAATTGACCTCGCTTTTCCGAAAATAATCTCTGTTATCCATCTCAATTCTCCAATATAATTCGCGGAATGTAAATACGAACGATAATTTTTCATCTTCATTATATCACACTCCCACCGATTATTCAACAATATTGGCGAATTCCGCAAAAAAAGGTTCCGAAAATTGTCAGATTCTGTTGCTTTCTCCTTCCCCTCTGTGATATAATACAGGAAACAATCCGCTTGCGCGGTTTTTTTCCGGGCAAAAGATTGTGAATTTTTAAACAATATATATCGTTAAAAAATTAACGATACCGTCCGAAGGGACGAAAGGAGAAAGTGAATGCGAGTTTTCAATTTTTCGGCGGGTCCGTCCATGCTCCCCGAAGAGGTGCTGAAAAAGGTACAGGCTGAACTTCTCGACTACGAGGGAACGGGTATGTCCATTACCGAGATGAGCCACCGCTCCAAGCCTTTCCAAGCTGTGGTGGACAGCGCGGTTTCCCTTCTGCGCGAGCTCATGAATATCCCCGACAACTATTCGGTGCTCTTTGTGCAGGGGGGCGCGTCTCAGCAGTTCGCGGCGGTGCCTCTGAACCTTCTCGCAAAGGGGAAAGCCGACTATGTCGTTACCGGCAATTTCGCAGGCAAAGCCGCCAAAGAGGCGCAGAAATACGGCGATATTCGCATTGCCGCGTCCTCGGAGGACAAGAATTTCACCTATATTCCCGCACTCTCCCGCGATTCCTTCCGCAAGGACATCGACTATGTGCATATCACGACCAACAATACGATTTTCGGCACGCGCTACGCCGAGATTCCCGAGACGGACGCCCCCCTCGTCGCGGATATGTCCTCCAATATTTTGAGCGCGGAAACCGACGTCTCCAAATTCGGGCTCATCTACGCGGGCGCGCAGAAGAACATCGCTCCCGCGGGCGTGACCATCGTCATCGTCAGAAACGATCTCATGGAGCACCCCATGGCAATCTGCCCCACCATGCTCAAGTATTCCACGCAGGCAAAGGAAAACAGCCTGTACAACACGCCCCCCTGCTTTCCGATTTACGTTGCGAAACTCGTCTTTGAGAACCTCAAGGCAAAGGGCGGCGTCAAAGCGATGCAGGAGATCAACGAGTACAAGGCGGGACTCCTCTACGACTTTATCGACGCCTCGGATTTCTACCGCAACGACGTTGTGAAAAAGGACCGCTCTATCATGAACGTGCCCTTTGTCACCCCCACCGCCGAGCTCGACGCGAAGTTTGTCAAGGAAGCCGCGGAAAACGGACTCGTTTCCCTCAAGGGACACCGGTTGGTCGGCGGCATGCGCGCGTCCATCTACAACGCGATGCCTGTCGAAGGCGTCAAAAAACTTGTCGAGTTCATGAAGAAATTTGAGCTCGAAAACAAATAAGGGGAGGATTTTCCATGTATCAGGTTCTGAAACTCAATGAAATCAGCACGGTGGCAAACAAGGCGTTCGACGAACATTTCGAGCTCACCAAGACCGCGGAGAACCCGGACGCCATTATTTTGCGCAGTTTTAACATGCACGAGTATCCCCTCGGCGACAACTTGAAGTGCGTGGCGCGCGCGGGAGCGGGTACCAACAACATTCCGATCGACAAGTGCACCGAAAAGGGTATCGTCGTCTTTAACACCCCCGGCGCGAACGCGAACGCGGTCAAAGAGCTTGTCGTCTGCGCCATGCTCCTCGGCTCGCGCAAGCTCGTCCCCGCCGTCGAGTGGGTCAATTCCTTAAAGGGCAAGGGCGCGGAAATCGGACCCATGGTCGAAAAGGGCAAGAAGGCTTTTGTGGGGGGCGAACTCCTCGGCAAGACGCTCGGCGTCATCGGACTCGGCGCCATCGGCGCGAGCGTCGCGAACTGCGCGCACAACCTCGGTATGGAAGTGCTCGGTTACGACCCCTATATCTCGGTGGACGGCGCGTGGGGGCTTTCCCGCGCTGTCCGCAAGTGCACCGACCTCAACGTGCTCTTTGCAAACTGCGATTACATCACCATTCACGTCCCCTATCTCCCCACGACCAAAGATACCATCAACGAAGACAACATTCAGAAGATGAAGGACGGCGTCGTCATCATCAACCTCGCGAGAGGCGAACTCGTGAACACGCCCGCGATTCTCGAGGGGCTTGCCGCGGGCAAGGTCGCGCGGTACGTGACCGACTTCCCGAGCGACGAACTCATCGGAGTGGAAAACGTGGTTTGTTTCCCCCATCTCGGCGCGTCAACGCCCGAGGCGGAGGACAACTGCGCGCTCGCCGCGGCAAAGGAACTTCGGGAATTCCTCGAAAACGGCAATATCCGCAATTCGGTCAACTTCCCGAACTGCGAGTGCCCGCGGAGCGGCACTGACCGGCTCACGGTCATTCACCGCAACGTCAAGGAGATGATCTCCAAGATTACCGGCACCATCGGAAAGACAGGCGCGAACATCTCCAATTACGTCAACAAAGCCAAAAACGACTATGCGTACAGCATCATTGACGTGGACGAAAAAATCGACGCGGCACTGATCGACGCACTCAAAGCCATCGACGGCGTCGTCAAAGTACGTAAACTTTGATTTTCCGATTGCGTTACGGCGGCGTAGCCGCCTCTTAATCGCAATCGGGGAATAAGGCGTCGGCGACGACAAGTTTCCGCATTCCCCGAAGTCAATCCGGGGAATGCTAAAAAGGCGTGCCAACGCCTACCTATGAAAAAAAACTACACCGACAAGGGCTTGCAACCTCTGTCGGTGTAGTTATTTTTTTAGGGGTATTGAGACGGCAATGCAATCGGATTTAAATTGCCTTTGCCTTTACTTTAAACACCAAAAACGCCGCCGCGCCCACCGCCGCAAGACCGCCGCCGCCCGCAATCGCCCAAGTTCCCCAGTTCGAAGAGCGGTCGTCGGTGAGCACGAAACGAGTAGTTCCACCCTCTGTCTCAAAGCTGATAAATCCGTCCTCGATTGTGACCGAGACTTCGCGGATTCCGCCCGTCTCGTCCACCGCGTAGAGAATCAGGTTCTTATAGTCCGAAAGATTGGAAACCGCCACGCGCACGCGGAGCGTCGTCCCGAAATCCGGCGCGTTTTCAAGGATAATCCGCCCGAGCACATTGCGCTTTTTTTCGTTCTTTTCAAGAGCGGCATTGTCCTCCTTGCGCACCTCCGAAGACGCGTCAAATGCGACGGCGGGCGTTCCGGTCAGCGGGTCGCCGGAGACATATTCCACGCTACTCTCCCCCTCTTCCACGGCAGGAAGGGGAAGAATGGTCAAAATCCCCTTGTATTCGCCCGCATAGTTCTCGTTGTCCGCGGTCACGGTAAAGGGATAGGAGCCGGGCGCAACGGGTGCAGAACCGCCCTCAAAGGTCACAATCGTCCCCACTTCCTCATTCGCCGCAAACACAGGGAACTTTTCCGTGCCGTCAAACATGAACGTATCCTGCTCCAACGTAAAGAATACCGAACGGGGTCGAATCGTCAGTTCGATGCGGTCGGACTGCGCGGCGTTGTAATTTGCGCTCTCGGCTACGGTCGCCGTCACAAAATAGACGCCCGCGTCCGTCACCGAATCGGTCACCTCGCCGGTCAGCTTATTGCGGAAACTGAATGCGCTTTCGACACCTTCGGGAAGC
The DNA here is from genome assembly GCA_905215695.1 of uncultured bacterium. Lineage (GTDB taxonomy): Bacteria > Bacillota > Clostridia > Christensenellales > HGM11417 > CAJMQN01. Next base: position 506 of record CAJMQN010000016.1, on the reverse strand, counting down.
GCGCAGTCGAGCGAAACGTGCGCTTCGCCGTCGTACACGATTTCGGTGTCCTGAAGATTCAGCGAAAGGTCAGCCTTGTATATTATGTATTCTCCCGCCTCGAATTGCAGGTCGTAGTTGGGGTTACCTTCGCCGCGCAGCGTCACCCGATAGGTTCCCGCGCCCTCTCCGGGCTCGCGCTCGAGCGCAAAGCCGGGCGCATCGCCTTCGAGAAGCCCTTCCGCCGTATAGGTCAGCTCTCCGTCCTCTTCTCCGTAGGTCTTGCCCTGCCCCGGAGTCACCGTGACAATCAGCGTGCGCTTTTCGACGGTGAATGCCGCCGAAACAAATTCGATCTCATAGTCGGCATGAGAGAGCGTGCCCAAAAGCAGGGCATACGTCCCCACGATTTCCCCCGGCTCCCGCGCAAGCGCGCCTGTCAGGGCGTCGGCGGGAAGCAGACCTTCGCAGGTATAGGTCAATTCCGGGTCGCTCTCGCCGTAAGTCTTGGAAACCGCGTCCGCGGT
>CAJMQN010000015.1 GCA_905215695.1 uncultured bacterium | reverse complement strand
ATATATTATCATAATCCCTGCCCGTTGTCAATGATTTTTTCAAACTTTTTTGAAACTTTTTTCCAGCGCGCAAAATATAAAAAAGCGCGGTGCTGCCGCGCTTTTTCGTTGTTTTTTGGGTTATGCCTTCGCAGTCTTGTTTTCGGGCTTTCTCTTGCCGCTGTTGGATCTTTCGGGTTCCGAAAGTCCGCGGTTGACGCCCATATACACAAGATAGAAGATCAGCCAGATGCCGGCGATGCCCACGAGCGTAAAGACGATCGAGGACAGAACGCCCGCGCCGAGAATCCAGGTCACGAAGTTGAATCCGAACAGACCGACCGACAGCCAGTTCAGGCAGCCGATGATCGCAAGGATCGTCGCGATGAATGTGGTGATGATCATGATACTTACTCCTTAAAATTTTAAGATTCGGCTCGCGCCGTTATAGGAGTAGTTTGTGCGTGTTCGGCGAAATTATACCGATTATTCCGCCACGTTTTCGAGTTGCAGATAGTCGAAATCCACGCTCTCCACAAAGGCGGACGCCCGCAGGCGCACGTTGTTGAAGGCGACGAAGTGCCGCGCGTGCGTCGAGAGGATCACCGGCACGGGGATGTCGAACTTCTCGCAGATGTCCGTCAGATACGAAAACAGCTCCTCCTCGCGGAAGGGCTCGGGGCGTTCGTAGATGAAACTTTTCGCAATCTTCTTGTCGCGGTAGATTTTTGCCCAGATTTTAACCATATTTCTCCCAAAACGCTTGTAAAATGGGTGCGTTTCTATTATAATAAGGAAAATATCGCGTCAGGTCAAGCGAACTCGAGGTGTCATATGGGAAAAAAGGATAAAATTTCGGACGCGGTCGTCAAACGGCTGCCCCGGTACTATCACTGTCTCAAGGATTTGGAGCGCAACGGCATCGCGCGCGTCTCCTCCAATATCATCAGCGGCACGCTCAATATCACCGCGTCGCAGGTTCGGCAGGATTTTGCGAACTTCGGGGAATTCGGTCAGCAGGGCTACGGCTATGACGTCAACTATTTAAAGACGCAGATCGCGGGGCTTTTGGGACTCGACAAGTCCTACCGCGCCGTCGTCATCGGCGGCGGCAACATCGGCACAGCGCTCGCGCACTATCAGGGGTTCAAGGACGAGGGATTTTTAATCGACTGCGTGTTCGACATCTCACCCGAGAAGGTCGCGGCGGGCGCCGTCACCGTGCGGCACATCGACGAATTCGAGAACTACGTCGCCGAAAACCCCACCGACATCGCCATCATCGCGACAGGGGTCGCCAGCGCCAAAGAGGTCGCCATCCGCGCCGTCAAGGCGGGCATCACCGCGATCTGGAACTTCGCCCCCATCGACCTCTATTTCGGAGAAAACATCGCCGTCGAAAATATCAATATGAGCGAGAGTTTGTTTATGCTTTCGTATAAGTTCAAATCCATCCGCTCCAAAGGAGAGAAAAAATGAAAAAGTTATACCGGGATATCTTAAAAATCCTCACCGACGATTGCAGATACACGCCTGCCAAAATCGCCGTCATGCTCGGGGTCTCCGAGACCGAGGTCTCGGACGCCATTCGGGACATGGAAGAGCAGAAGATGATCGTCAAATACACCGCCATTCTCAACAACGAGAAGATCGAGCCCGCCAAGGTGCAGGCGCTCATCGAAATCAAGGTCACCCCCCAAAAGAATCGGGGGTTTGACGCCATCGCCGAGGAAATCTACAAGTTCGACGAGGTGGTCAGCGTCTTTCTCATGAGCGGAGGGTTCGACCTCTCCGTGCTCATCGACGGCAACACGCTGCGCGAGGTCGCCATGTTCGTCTCCGAACGGCTCTCCACCCTCCCCACCGTCATTTCCACCTCCACGCACTTCGTTCTGAAAAAATACAAGGTGGAGGGCGTCGTCATCGAGGAGATGAATACGCCCAAGAGGATTGCGTTTCAACCATGAATTACGAACGTATCTTGGCGGAAAACGCCAAACAACTCAAGCCTTCGGGAATCCGAAAATTCTTCGACGTGGCGGCAACCATTCCCGGCGCAATCTCTCTCGGTGTGGGCGAGCCGGACTTTCCCACGCCCTGGAGCGTGCGGGACGCCGCAATCAAGTCCATTCAGAAGGGAATCACGCAGTACACCTCCAACGGAGGACTCCCCGAACTCCGCAAAAAAATCGCGGAGTACATGGAGGAACGCTTTTCGCTCTCCTATGAACCCCTCTCCGAGGTCATCGTCACCGTGGGCGCGAGCGAGGGCATCGACATCACCCTCCGCGCGCTCCTGAATCCCGGGGACGAGGTTCTCATCGCCGAACCCTGTTTCGTGTCCTACGCGCCCTGCGTAAGGCTCTGCAACGGTGTTCCCGTTCCCGTCTCCTGCGACTTCGAGCATTCCTTCAAACTGCTCCCCGAGGCGATCGAGGCAGCCGTCACGCCGCGGACAAAGGCGATTCTCTTCAACTATCCCTCCAACCCCACCGGTGCGGTCATGTCCGAAGAGGAACTCGTCGCCGTCGCAAAAGTCATCAAAAAATACAACCTCATCGCGCTTTCGGACGAAATCTATTCCGAACTTACCTATTCGGGAAAGCACGTCTCCATCGCGAGCCTTCCCGGTATGCAGGAGCGCACCGTCGTTTTGAACGGCTTTTCCAAAGCGTTTTCCATGACGGGCTGGCGCATCGGGTTTCTGTGCGCGCCCAAGGAGCTTGCGGGGGTCATTCTCAAGATTCATCAATACGTCATCATGTGCGCCCCTACCCCGAGCCAATATGCCGCGCTCGCCGCGCTCACCGAGGGTCTCGAGGACGGATTTTCCGTCGTCGAAGAGATGCGGAACGAGTACGACAAGCGCAGAAGGTTCGTCTATGAATCCCTCAAGAGCATGGGACTCGAGACCTTTGAACCCCTCGGCGCGTTCTATATCTTTCCGCAGGTCTCCGCGCTCGGGTTGGACGGGGACGGTTTCGCCGAGGAACTCCTCGCCGCGCAGGCGGTCGCAGTCGTGCCCGGGAGCGCCTTCGGCACCTTCGGCAAGGACAACGTCCGCATCTCCTACGCCTACTCCATGCGCGATCTCGACCGCGCAATCGAGCGCATTCAAAAGTTTATTTCCGCAAAATAAAAATCGAAACACAACAAAAAAAAGCCGCGCAAGAAAACTTTTGCGCGGCTTTTTGGCCAAAAACCCTTCCGAAGGTTGGAATACCATTGAATCGGAAGGGTTTTCTGCATTTCGACAGATTGGAGTTTCGAGAGACAACACCGAATTTGCGTTGAATCCGCTCAAAACCGCAAAAAAATTTTTGTAAAATTCAGAGCAAAAGCGTTTTCGACTCGATTACGCCGCCCCCGAGACAGTTTTCGCCGTCGTACAGCACCGCATACTGCCCCTCGGTCACCGCGCGCTGGGGTTCTGAAAAGACAATTTCCGCCTCGTGTTCCCCCGTCAGCGTCACCGAAACCCGCTGCTCGGGCTGGCGGTAGCGGAATTTCGCGCCGCATTCGAAACGCTCCCGTTCGGGACGTTCGGGAATCCAATTCAGATTCGTGACCCGGCAGGAGCTTGACAGCAGCGCGCCGCCCTCGTTCTGCTGGACGTACAGGATATTCTTCCTGACGTCCTTCTCCACGACGAACCACCGTCCCTCGCCCGCGCCCGGAAGTCCGCCGATGCCGAGTCCCTTGCGCTGTCCCACGGTGTAGTACATCGCGCCCGCGTGCGTGCCCACCTTTTTTCCGTCCAAGGTCAGGATGTCTCCCGCCTTCGCGGGGAGATACCTCGAGAGAAATTCCCGAAAACGGCGCTCGCCGATGAAACAGATGCCCGTCGAATCCTTCTTTTCCGCCGTCGAAAGCCCCAATTTTGCCGCAATCTTTCGCACCTCGGGCTTGAGTAAACTCCCCACCGGAAACAGCACGTCCCGAAGCTGACCTTGCGAGAGCTGATTCAAAAAGTAGGTCTGATCCTTGTTGGCGTCAGCCGCCTTGCGCAGCCAACTTTTGCCGCCCACGTGCAGGACGTTACAGTAGTGTCCCGTCGCGATGAAGTCCGCGCCGAGTCCCTTCGCGTAGTCCAAAAAAGGTCCGAATTTGATTTCGCGGTTGCACAGCACGTCCGGGTTCGGCGTGCGCCCCGCCTCGTATTCCGCGAGAAAATACGAAAAGACGCGCTCGACGTATTCCCGCGAGAAATTCACCGTATAGTAGGGAATCTCAAGCATTCCGCACACGCGGCGCACGTCCGCGAAGTCCGCTTCCGCCGTGCATACGCCGTCCTCGGTCTCCTCTTCCCAATTCTTCATGAACAGACCCACGACGTCGTATCCCTGCTCCTTTAAGAGATACGCCGCGACGGAGGAATCCACTCCGCCGCTCATGCCCACGACGACCCGTTTCACAGCCGGTCGATGTACGAGCACGCCGCGAGCGCCGCCACCGCGCCGTCCGCGACCGCCGTGGTCAGTTGGCGCACCGCTTTCGTGCGGCAGTCCCCCGCCGCGAATACGCCCGCCTGCGAGGTCTTACAGCTCTCGTCCGCCTCGATGTAGCCCTCTCTGTCCAAGGACACGAGGGAGGCGAATTTCCGATTGTCCGGCACTTGTCCGATGGCGATGAAACACGCTTTGACGGGGAGGGTGAACCGAGATTTGTCCGCGCGGCGCTCGAATTCGCAGCCCTCGAGCTCCTTTGCGCCCGAAAAGCCCACGAGATTTACGTCCTTCACCCACTCGACGTTCTCTTTCGCAAGGAGCACGTCCACGAGCGCCTTGTCCCCGAAAAATCTGTCCATCCACGTGCACACGGTCACCTTGCGGCAGTACCGGGAGAGCAGAATCGAATATTGCAGGGCGGTGTTCGCGTCTCCCACGAGACAGACGTCCTCCCCCTTGTAGAAGGCGCCGTCGCACACCGCGCAGTAGGAGATTCCCGCGCCCACGAGCTCTTCCTCGCGGGGCAGGTTGATTTTTTTGTGTTTCACGCCCGTCGCGAGAATGACCGCGCGGCACTCATGGCGTGCGTAGTCCGTCGTCACGACGAAATGTCCTTCCGCGAGTTTTTCGACCTTGAGGGCGTCCTCGAGTTCGAATTCCGCGCCAAAGTCCGTGATCTGCTCGAACAGCTTGTCCGAGAGCTCGCTCCCGGACGCCGCCTTCACCGTCGGGAAGTTCTCCACCCGCGGGGAACGCGATATCTGTCCGCCCACACAGTCGTTTTCGAGCACCAATACGCTCTTTCCGCTCCTTAACGCATAGAGGGCGGCGGTCATACCCGCCGTCCCCGCGCCGATTACAATGATATCGGTCATACTCTTTTACATTGCCTCGATAAACTTTTTGATGTCAGACGCGCCCGTAATCTTCTTCGTCGTCCTTCCGTCCTGTACCACGAGCGTGGGAGCCTGCTTGATGCCGAGCTCGGTCGCGAGCGCCGCGTTCTCCTCCGCGTCCACCTTCTCAAACGCCACGTTTGCCTTGGTCAGCATCTGCGCGGCGAGCTTGCAGTTGGGGCAGGTCTTGGTCGCGAACAGCCGCAGGGTCGCGTCCTTGGTCTCGCAGGCGACTTCCGCCGCCGCCTCCGCGAAGATGTCCGCGCTCGCCTTTCTGCGGAGCTTGGAGTGCGGAATGTCATAGACCTTGCGCTCCTTGAACTCCTGCGACTTGCCGTCGTTCCAATTCTTGACCGGACGGTAGTAGCCTGTGATCCGGCTATAGACCTCCGTCTCCTTGCCGCAGATCGGACAGGTGTACTGTTCGCCCGTCAGATAGCCGTGCTCGGAGCAGATCGAATAGGTGGGCGACATCGTGTAGTACGGGAGCTTGTAGTTCTCCGCAATCTTGCGCACAAGGGAGGCTGCCGCCTTCCAATCCGGGAGTTTTTCGCCGAGGAAGGCGTGGAACACCGTGCCGGAGGTGTAGAGCGTGTGCAGCTCGTCCTGCATATCGAGCGCCTCGAAAACGTCCTCGGTGTAGCTGACCGGCAGATGCGAACTGTTGGTGTAATAGGGTGTGTTGCACTTCTCCGTCGCCGTGATGATGTCGGGATATCTCGCCACATCGTGCTTGGCAAAACGATAAGTCGTGGACTCCGCGGGCGTCGCCTCGAGGTTGTACAGGTCGCCGTACTCCTCCTGATAGTCCGCGAGACGTTCCCGCATGTGGTTCAACACCGCCTTCGTGAATTCCTGTGTTTCGGGATGCGTCAGATCCTTACGAATCCATTTCGCATTCAGACCCGCCTCGTTCATGCCGATGAGTCCGATGGTCGAGAAGTGGTTGGCAAACGTGCCGAGATAGCGGCGGGTATAGGGATACAGTCCCTCGTCAAGCAGTTTCGTGATAACCGTGCGCTTGATTTTCAAAGAGCGCGCGGAAATGTCCATGAGCTTGTCGAGGCGCTTGTAGAAGTCCTCTTCGTTCTCCGCAAGGTATGCGATGCGGGGCATGTTGATGGTCACAACCCCCACCGAACCCGTCGATTCGCCGCTTCCGAAGAAGCCGCCCGACTTCTTGCGGAGCTCGCGCAGGTCAAGGCGCAGGCGGCAACACATGCTGCGCACGTCCGAGGGCGCCATGTCGCTGTTGATATAGTTTGAGAAATAGGGCGTGCCGTACTTTGCGGTCATCTCGAAGAGCAGTTTGTTGTTCTCCGTCTCCGACCAATCGAAGTCGCGCGTGATCGAATAGGTGGGAATCGGGTACTGGAACCCGCGTCCGTTCGCGTCCCCTTCGATCATGGTCTCGATGAACGCTTTGTTCACCATGTCCATTTCCTTCTTGCAGTCCTTGTACTTGAAGGGCATCTCCTTGCCCCCCACGATGGCGGGGAGTTCGGCAAGGTCGTTCGGAACCGTCCAATCGAGCGTGATGTTCGAGAAGGGCGCCTGCGTGCCCCAACGGCTGGGCGTGTTTACGCCGTAGATGAAGGATTCGATACACTTCTTAACTTCGCGATAGGTGAGATTGTCCACCTTGACAAAGGGGGCGAGGTAGGTGTCAAAGGAGGAAAACGCCTGCGCGCCCGCCCACTCGTTCTGCATGATGCCCAAAAAGTTCACCATCTGGTTGCAGAGGGTCGCGAGGTGGCTCGCCGGTGAGGAGGTAATCTTGCCGGGAATGCCGCCGAGTCCCTCCTGTATGAGCTGTTTTAAGGACCAGCCCGCGCAGTAGCCCGTGAGCATGGAGAGGTCGTGCAAGTGAATATCCGCGTTGCGGTGGGCGTTCGCGATCTCTTCGTCATAGATCTCGGACAGCCAATAGTTCGCCGTGATGGCGCCGCTGTTGGACAGGATTAAGCCGCCCACGGAATAGGTGACCGTCGAGTTCTCCTTGACCCGCCAGTCGGTAACCTTTACGTAGTTATCTACAATCTCCTTGTAGTCCAAAATGGTGGACTTGAGGTTGCGGATCTTCTCGCGCTGTTTCCGGTAGAGAATATACGCCTTCGCGACGTCCGCGTAGCCCGCCTGGACAAGGACCGCCTCCACGCTGTCCTGAATGTCCTCGACCGCAATTTTTCCGTCCTTGATCTTGGGCTCGAAGTCCGCCGTCACCTTTAAGGCGAGCATGTCCGTCACGCTCGGGTGATGGTTGCGGTTCTGCGCCTCAAACGCTTTGGTGATCGCTGCGGCGATCTTCGAAAGATCAAAGTCCGATACCTTGCCGTCTCTTTTCACTACCTGATACATATTTTTGTCTCTCCTGTTTCATGTTTTCGTAAGCGTATCTATCGTAACACATTGTAAAGCCGTTGTCAAGGGGGAAACACAATATTTAGTGTGAAACATTTTTGTGAAACACTATATCTTGTGTCCGCGCACGATTGACACGTTTTGAATGATTCCAATCAAAAAACGCTAAATTCCGCGCAATCCGACCTTTTTTACGTACTTTTCCGCGATTGCGGCAAAGCTCCGCAGGCACTCGGCGGGGTGCGCCGTAAGCCCCGAAGATAACAGTTCGCCCGAGTCCGTGAAGTTCTGAAGAAAGTACTGCGGCGCGCCTTCGATCCACTTTCCGATCTCCTCGAAGTCCTCCGCCTCGTGCAGTTCCCGCACCACCGTCGTGCGGAACTCGAAAGGCAGATTCCCGCGCTTTAAAAACGCCACGCTCTCCCGGACGGGTGCGAGGTCAAAGTTCGGCACACCCACCGTCCGCGCGTATTTTGCGGGGGAATTTTTGATGTCCATCGCCACGTAATCCACAACGCCTGCGGAGACGAGGGATTTTAAACGGGCGGGAAAACTCCCGTTCGTGTCGAGTTTTACCGAGAGACCGAGCGCCTTCACCTCGGCGAGAAAGTCCCCGATGTCCGCCTGCAAAAGCGGCTCGCCCCCCGTCACGCACACGCCCTCCAAAATACCCTTCCGCTTTTCGAGAAAGCGCAGAATTTCGGATTCGGAGAGCGGCTCGTCCTCTCCGCCGAGCACGAGTCCCGCGTTGTGGCAGAAGGGACACCGAAAATTGCACCCCGGCGTAAACAGGGTGCAGGCAACTTTTCCGGGATAGTCCAAAAGGGTTGTCTTTTGCAAGCCGTTGATTTTCATGCGAAATTCTCCTTGCGGATTTTTAACCTTCCACATTGTATCACACTTCCCTTGAAACACAAAAGCGTTTGTGCTATCATGGAGATATGAAAAATTTGGATTTGTTTGAACAGTTTCTCAAAGAGTCCCGGAACATCGTGTTCTTCGGGGGCGCGGGGGTCTCCACCGAGAGCGGGATTCCCGATTTTCGGAGCGAGGACGGATTGTATCGGCAAAAATTCCGGTTTCCGCCCGAGTATATGCTCTCGCACGAGTGTTTCGAGCGGAATCCCGAAGAATTCTTTGCGTTCTACCGCGAAAAGATGCTTGCGACGGGCGCAAAACCCAACCCCGCGCACCGAAAGCTCGCGGAGTGGGAACGGGAGGGAGGGCTGAACGCCGTCGTGACCCAAAATATAGACGGGCTGCATCAGGCGGCAGGCTCCCGGAACGTATTCGAACTGCACGGGTCTGTGCACCGCAATCACTGCATGCGGTGCGGGAAGAGCTTTCCGCTCGCGTTCGTCGCGGAATCGAAGGGCGTGCCGCGCTGTGCCTGCGGCGGAATCGTCAAGCCTGACGTCGTTCTCTACGGGGAAAGTCTGCCCGAGGACGCATGGCGGGGCGCGCTCCGCGAAATTTCCCGCGCGGATTTGCTCATCGTTGCGGGGACTTCACTCGCCGTCTATCCCGCGAGCTCTTTGATAGAATGCTGTTCCGGCAGACTCGTCGTCGTCAATCTCTCCCCTACGCCCGCGGACGACCGCGCAGACCTCGTGCTGCGGGAACGGGTCGGGGAACTTTTTTCCGCACTCTGACCGAATTATTAGTCCGACGCGGCGGCGACCTCTTCGAGCTCCACCGCGCCGAGCTTTTTGGAGATGGTGCGGGACTTTCTCGCCGCGTCGTCAAGCGTGTCCGACGCCTCTGAAATTTTCTTCTGCGTCTTGGCGAGAATATCCGCAAACTTGCCGAATTCGGTCTTGAACGCCGCCAAAAGATGCCAAAGCTCTGAAGAGCGTTTCTCGATTGCCACCGTCTTAAAGCCCATTTGCAGGCTGTTCAGCAGCGCGCCGATCGTCGTCGGACCGCACACCAAAATCTTCATCGTCTGCAGGCTTTCGACGAGCCCGTCCCGTCGAAGGACTTCCGCGTACAGCCCTTCGACGGGGAGATACAGGATCGCAAAGTCCGTCGTTGCGGGCGGGCAGATGTATTTGTCCGAAATCTTCTTTGCCTGAAGCTTGACGGCTGACTCGAGCGCCTTCGCCTGACGCTCCGTCTCCTCCGAGTCACCCGATTCGCTCGCCGTAATCAGGCGCTGGTACTGCTCCATCGGGAATTTACAGTCCACGGGGAGAAGGACTTCCTCTTCGTCCTTGCCCGGGAGACGGATGACGAAATCCACGAGTTCGTCCGTGCGGGGGTTGACCTTTACGCTCGCCGCGAACTGACTGCGGTTCAAAATCTGCTCGAGAAGGTTGCCGAGCTGGACTTCGCCGTAGGTGCCGCGCACCTTTACGTTGGTCAGAACGCGTTTGATGTCCCCCACCCCTTTCGCGAGCCCCTGCATTTCGCCGAGACCTCTATAGACCGCCTCGAGGCGGGAGTTGATGATCTCAAAGGACTTGTTCAGCCGCGTTTCCAAGGTCGCGTTGAGCTTTTCGTCCACCGTCATGCGCATGCTTTCGAGCTGTTTCGCGTTGTCCTCGGTCAGGCGGCGAATGCTGTCCGACAGGATTCGTTTCATCTCGTCGAATCGGTATTCGTTGACTTTGACCATGTCCTCAATGCGGCGCTCAAGGTCGGAGACCCGCTCGGAAACCGAGCTGCGCAGGGTTTCCATGGATTTTGCGTCCGCGTTCTGGGACATTGCCATGAGTCTGCCGATTTGGTCAAGCAAAAGTTTATTCTCCCGCTCCGTCGCGTTCACGAGCGCCGAAAGGTCGCCGGACGGTTTGGGGCGGCGAAGAAGCAGCGCAAGGAGAAGGACGAGAATCACCGCGCAAAGCGCAATCAGTATATATAAAAGAATTTCCGTCACGGTTCGTTCCCCCTTCAGCGCCTGCGTTTCGGCGCAGGAAGTTCGGAGGGAACGCGGCGGCAGAGTTCGCGCATGAGCGGCGCGTTTTGGAAGTCCCGTACGAGCAACATCGGCTTTGCGCCCGGGTAGGGCGGCTCTTCCGGCGCGCCCGGCAAAAGCTCTTTTGCCGACGGGGTCGGTTTGACCAAAAAACGGTCGTCGCATACGAGCGCATACACTTTGCCCTCCGCAAATACGCCGTATTCCCCGAACATCTTCTTGATTTCCGCACCCGCGTCCGACAGGGCAAGGGCGATTTTTTCTATGAATTCCTGCGAAGTCACCATTTCTTCCTCCTTCGTTTTCGCTTTGGGTCATTCTACCACGTTTGGAGAGCGTTGTCAACGGCAAAAGAAAAAAGCCGGACGGAAAATTTCCGTCGGCTCTCTATAGTTTTTTTCTCATGCGGACGTGGGGACAGCTCTCGTCCCGATACGCGTTGCCCTCCCGGACATACCCTTGCTTTTCGTAAAAGGGCTCTGCGCGGAGCTGCGCCGAGATGACGACCTCTCCGCCGCCCCTCTCCCGCACGTATCCTTCCGCCGCGCGGAGAATTTCCGCGCCGAGACCCTTGCCGCGAAACGCCTTTCTCACCGCGATTCTGCCCGCGACGAAACCCAAAACTTCGTCCCGATACACCCGACAGGTCGCGGCGGGGACTTCCCCCGAAAAGCCCACGAAATGCGTCGCTTTTCCGTCCGTCTCGTCAAATTCGAGGGTAAAACCCTGCTCCTTTACAAAAACTTCCTCCCGCAAGGCTTTCGCCTCGGGAGGAAGTTCGGAATATTGCTCTATCCTCATTTCTGATAGCGGCTCATCGCGCGAAGGAGCTCCGCGAGCGCCTCGTTCAGGCGGCGCTGTTGGGCGACCGTCTTGTTCTCCTTCTTCTCGCGCTCCTTTTGCAGGAGCATTGCGATCTGCTGCATCGTCTGAATGGACGCGCCGTTGGTGCGCACCTCGTTGATCTTGCGGATAATTTCGTCCACGCTGTTTTCAGAGCGCACTGCGACCGTTCCTTCCTCCGGTTTCGCCTCCTCGCGGGTCGGCGCGGGCGGGACTTCCTCCGAAACGGGCTCCTGCGCCGCGGGAGCGGACTCGGGCGTCTCTTCCACGTGTTCCGCTTTCACTTCCTCGAGACGGACAGTGCGCACGGGAGCGGGCTCAGCCGCGCCGCGCAAAATGCGGTTCTTCTTCGCAATCGGGAATGCGTCGTTGACTGCGGCTGCAAACACGCGCTCCGCGGACGCAAGACGCTTTGCCTGCCGCGCGGAGACGGCACGGAGGATCAGGACGAACGCCGCCGCGAGCGCCGCAAACACCGCGGTCAGCCCCATGACCGTGCCGACCGTTACGCCGTACGCCACGATCGTCGCGTCCGTCGAAGTCTGATACAGGAACAGGAATGCCATGCCGACAAGCACCGCGAGACCGCAGAGCGTCCCGAAGAATACCGAACGCGCGGGACGCGCTTTGCCCTTGAAGACATCAAACGCCGTCAGCGTCTCCGACGCGCAGAAACGGTTCCAACGGCTCGCGAGACGGGGGCTTGCCGAGAGCGCTTTGCCCACGCCCGCCGCGTCCTCCGCGTCGCTGATTCCGCGCTCCTTCACCTGCGCCGCGAGGAGTTTCAGAAGTTTTGTTTCCCTGCGGGCACGACTCCCGAGTTTCGCGAGCGCAAACGCCGCGAACAGCACCGCGAGAAGGGCGGGAATTCCGATCAGCAGATATTCCGGCTTGATTGCGCCGGCTGCGTCCGCCAACAGCTTGGTTGTCTTTTCAAAGAGCTCTTTCACGTTTCGACACACTCCCACTTTTCAATACTATAGTATATTATACCGCTTCGCGGTGTAATGTCGCAGAAATCCAAATCCTTGCAAGCAAGTTTGCCTTTCTGTAACATTATACCATAAAACCTTTTATTTGCAACGGTTTTTTACATTTTTTACACAAATGAGGCGATTTAAACCGAAATGGTACAAATATCCTCCTTTGACGGGTACGCCGAGACATTGTTCCGCCGCCCGACAGTAAATTTCCACCTGCCGGCGGTACTTTGCCGCGAGTTCCTCCTCGGGCAGGCGGGAGAGCTTGTAGTCCACCACTTCCGCGAAGGTATCGTACACAAACACGAGGTCGATTTTGCCCTGAACCAAGATTTTCTCCTCGCCGCCCCCGAGGAATAGTTCGTACGCGGGCGCGTACAGCATGAAGGGCTGTTCGCGAAGGATTTTTTTCGGGTGGCGGGGCGCATAGACCTCCGCGAAAAAGGGAAGAAGCACCGCGGGGTCGAGGATTTCGCACTCCTCCCGCGACAGCAGGGGGGCAAGCCGCAATAGATCCACCCGAAATTCCTCTTCCGTCCGCACCGCAGGGGAAGCGAGTTCGAGATACTTGTGATACGCCGTGCCCTCGAGGCGCGGGTCTCTTGAAAAGAAGGTTTTTTCCTCGGGGAAAACCGTCCGCTCCGACGGGGGCAGGGGGGCGCCGAAGGCGTCGTTCAGTTCCGTGACCGTCGCTTTCACGGGGAGATCGCTCCCGCTCGGGTAGGCAAAGTCGAAATATCGGTTCCATTCCCCCGACGCCTCGCGGAACAGCGGAACAGCGGGGCGGGGTTCGGGCGTTTCGGATTCCGCGGCGACATTCACCTCCGCGCCGCTCCCGGGAAGGACGGGCAGAATCAAATCGAGAAAGCGGGACGCCGCGCGCACGCTCTCCTCCTTCTCCTCCGCGCCGGGGGCGCAGGCGCCCGAGAGATACAGACGGTATTTCGCGCGGGTCATCGCGACGTACAGCAGATTCATCTCGTCCCGAACCGCGTTGTAGCGGATACTTCTCCGCACCGCGTTCGCGACGGGAAACTCCTCGCGGGTGCGGGAGACGGGGTCGTAAATTTCCATGCCGCCGCCGAGCGTGAGATCCACGCTCACCGCGCTCCGCGCGTCGCTGAAGTTGAAACCGCCGTCCAATCCCGCCAAAAATACGATCGGATATTCCAAACCTTTGCTCTTGTGAATGGTGGTCACGAGCACCGCGTCCGCGCCGCCCGCGCGCTCCGCAATGAGAAAACTGTCCGAAAATTCTTCCAAAAAACGCAGAAATTTGGAGAGGCTCTCCGCGTACGCCTTGTCCGAGACTTTGGCAAGAAAGCTCCGCAGGCGGGAGGCTTTGCCCTCCCCTTCCCGCTCGAGACAGACATCGTATCGGGTTTCGCGCACGATTTCCGCGATGAGATCCGGACAGGAGAGCACCCGTGAGCGTTCCCGAAAGCCCTCGAGACGGGCGAGAAACGCCGCGCATTTGGCTTGCAGAGGGGTTGGGGCTTTTTCGGAGGAAGGGAAGGCGGAAGGCTTGCCGGAGGGCGCGACTGCCGCCGCTGCCTCCGCAAGCGTTTCGGGCTGTTCCCTGCCCGCACAGCGCAGGAAGGCATCCGCAAAGAACTTTTCTCTCGGCGCGGCAAGACGGATTTCGGCAAGTTCCTCCGCCGAAAAGCCGCCCAGACTGCTCCCGAGCGCGGACACGAGCGGAATGTCCTGCCGGAAATTGTCCACGAGTTTCAGATAATCCACCAAGACCGTGATTTCCGCGTAGTGCAGCAGCGGATACTCGAAGTCGCAGGCGACGGGAATGCCCGCCGCCGCAAGCGAACGGCGCACGCCGTCCGAAAACGCCTTTTTGCCGCGCACGAGCACCGCGATGTCCGCGTATTTCACCGGGCGGATTTCCCCGTCCTCCAAAATGCGGCAGCCGTGCACGAGCGAGGTAATTTCCCTTGCGACGAAGAGCCCTTCGGCGAGACCCGCGTCCTCTTCCTCCCGCTCCACGCGGTACAGGGGGGGCGCCTGTCTCTTTTCTTTGGGCTGTTCGCGGATCAGAGTGCACACCACGGCGGGACGACCGTCCTCGATTCTGCCCGACTTTCTGCCCGCGAGCCGCTCGCTCTCCGCGTAGTTGACCGGGCAGAACTCCCGGCGCATACAGCGGTCGAACACGCGGTTGACGAAGTTCAAAATTTCCGCGTTGGTGCGGAAGTTTTCCGAGAGACGGAAAAAGCCCCGTCCCCCCTCGGACGCGCGGCAACGGTCCGCGAAAATCTCCGGGCGCGCGCCCCGAAACCGATAGATACACTGTTTGAGGTCGCCCACGAAAAACGCGTTGTCTCCCCGGCAGAGCAGACCGAGGAGTTCCTCCTGAAAACGGTTGATGTCCTGCGCCTCGTCCAAAAAGACGTATTTGTAGCGGGAAAGCAGTTCTTCGCGCACCGCATCCTTTTGCAGAATGCGGAAGGCGAGCCGCTCCACGTCGTTGAAGTCGAGCATCGCGGAACGCTCCTTGAGCGCGCCGAAGGTCTCGGACGCCGCGAGCGCAAGTTTTGCGAGCGCGCCGAGGAGCGGGCGCACCGCGCCGCACTTTTCCGAAAGTTCCGCCTCGGACAGGAAGAGATACTTCGTCCGAAAGCGCTTGATTTCGTCGCCGAGGGCGGACTTTGCCCCCTTGACGCGCTCGTGCGCGCCGGCGATTGCGGGGTCTTCCGCCTCCGCTTTCTTCAGCCGTCCCACGCGCGGGAGCGCGAGAAACTCAAAAAATTCCCGCCAGCCGTCCAGCGTGCGCCTGCCGCCGGACGCCGCGATACGGGCGCATTCTGCGCAAAAGGCGGCGTCCGATTCGCTCAAAAAAGCCTCCTCCGAAAGTTCCGAAAAGCGCGCCGCGTACTCCGCGAGGGTCTCCGCGATGTCCTCGAGCATGAATTTTACCGCGGCGCCGTCCGCGCGGCAGTTGTCCGGCAGGATTTCGCGAAGATAGGATTCTCGATCCGAAAAGTTTGCGGACAAGTCCGCAAGCCGCATCACGAGACGCACGAGTTCCCGATCCGTCCGATCCCCCCCGAGCGCGTCCGCAAGCCGCAGAAAGTCCTCTTCTCCCGCCGCGTATGCCGCCGCTACGGCGGATTCCGCGCCGCGGAGCTTGAGCATCGCCGCCTCGCCGCTCTCCGCAATTTCAAAGTTCGGATCGACTTCCGCCTCGTAAAAGTACTTCTTGAGCACCCGGCTGCAAAAGCTGTCTATCGTGCAGATATCCGCCGTCTCGAGCTTGTAGAGCTGTTCGGTCACATAGGGGTCGCCCGCGTGCGCGCGAAGGGCGTTCGCGAGCTTTTCTCGCATTTCCGCCGCGGCGGCGTTCGTAAAGGTCACGACGAGGAGTTCGTCCGTGCCGCAGGCGCGGTCTAAAATCAGGCGCGCGATGCGCCGGATCATCGTCGTGGTCTTGCCGCACCCCGCGGAGGCGGAGACCACCACGTTTCCGCCCTCGAAGGCGACGATTTCGTCCTGAATGCTCATTCCGTTTCCTCCTCTCCGCAAGCGGAACGGGCGGCGAACGGGGAGTCCGCAAGGGGGCTTGCCGCATGCTCCGAAAGGGCGCGGGATACGCTCTCCGCGCTCCAATTCGAGACGCGGCGAACGCCTTCGCCCTCGAAGTTGCGGCACACGCCGAGATAGGGACAGTGCGAACACGCCCGTTCCGCGGGCAGAATCCGAATGTCCCCCGATGCGCTCTCCCCGATCGCGCTTTGGCAGAGTTTCACCGCGTATTCAACGTACCCGCGCAGGCGGGATTCCGAGATGAGACCCTTTCCGCCCCCGCCGGGCTTGCGTTTGACGCCGAGAATTTCGGATTCGGGAGACTCCGCGAGCGCGCGGTCGCTCGCAACGAGGATTTCCTCCTCCGAGAGCGTCACGCCGCGCAAGGCGTAGGGGTTTCCCTCGCCCTTCACGTACTTGTTGTGCACGGGGAAATAGTACGCCCCCGCGGGACGGCAGCCGAGGTTCTTCTCCAAAGCGTACAGATACACGAAGAGCTGAACCTTGTGTCCGAAATAGAGGGATTCCTCGGAGACGTCCTCCGCCGCGCCCGTCTTGTAGTCCACGACCCGGCACACCCGGCTTTCGCCGAGTGAATAGACGTCAACGCGGTCGATGACCCCCGTCAGGCGCACGTCCGTGCCCGAAAGAGAGATGCTCTCCATGCCCGGCGAACCCTCCCGGCACACGCCGAACCCGAGTTCGCAGGCGTAATTTTCAAACTCCGACTGCACAAAGGAGCGCGCCACCGCACCGCATACCTTGCGGGATTCCTCCCGCAGGCGGGACAGGACGGGGCGGAAACTTTCCTCCGCCATATACTTCTCGTACTCGGGCAGGGCGAGCGTGCGGTCGAAGCACCCTTCCGCGGCGGATTCCGAAAAATCTTTGCCGTTTACAAAGAACTCAAGCGCTTTATGTAAAATATTGCCGATGTTGAGCGCGCGGATCTCCGCAGTCTCCCGCTCCAAAGCCTTCAGACCGTACCGCAGAAAGTGCCGGAAGGGACAGCGATAGTAGGTCTCCACCGCTGAAATCGAGGTGCGGCGTTCCCCCTTCATCCGGGGATAGAAGAGTTCTGCGGCGAGGTTCGGGGAGATTCGCTCCGTCCAAGGCGGGATTCCCTCCCGAACGAGATTCCACAAAAAGGGGTCGCCTCTCTCCGCATGCGCGCAGATCGCCGCCGCCGCGCCGTAGTCTCCGTCCTCCCCCGCCTCCGCGCGGCGCACTTCGCGGCAGGCGTACAGCTCCCGCACCCGCTCGCTCGAAAACATCTCCGCGGGTTCGGGAAGGGGGGAGATTTCGCCCCCGCACAGCGCGATGAGTTCCCGGAAGGTCTCCGCGGGACGGGCGTCGAGCGTCGCCGAAAAAGAACGGCGTTCGTAGTCATTGGTCAGAAGTTTCAGCACCGAAAAACGCATGCGCAGATTGTTGTCGCTGTTTTTCGGGGTGAATCGCACGCCCGTGCGGGCGAGCGCGTCCGCGTCCCGGTCGTTGAGGATTCCGCCGTCCTCCGTCACCGTCGGAAATTCACCCTCGTTCATGCCGAGGACGAACACCGCGCGGAAACTTTGGTACTGCACGCTCTCCTTCTCTCCCACGAACACGCAATCCGCGCGCTGGGGGATTTCGGAGACTTCCTGCCGCTCCGCGCCGCTCTTGAAGAGATCGTAGAGGAGTTCCTCGTCCGGAGAGCCGAACACCGTACGGATACTCGAGAGGATTCCGTACAGATACCCCGGCGTCTGTTCCGAAAACGCGGCGAACACGGGGTCGGAATCTTCGACAAACGCCCTGTGCCAAGCCTGCTCCGTCACGGTCGCGGGATCGGTGAAGGCGAGAAGTTTGGAGAGCACGTCCCCATCCTCGCCCGGGAAAAACATCTGCGCCGCCTGCGCAAAGCAATGGCGCACCCTTTCCGCGCGCGAACGCAGGGCATCGTCCCCCGGCGCGGCGAGCGTGAATTCGGAAAAGAAACGCTTGCCCGCGATACCGTATTTCAGGACGTAATTTTCAAACACGTCGATTTCGCCGGGAAGAAGATCCGCCGAGAGCGAAAAGAAGAGCGGATTTTTGACGAAGGCGAGCACATCCTCCTGCGCGTAGCCCCTACTCCGGAGCGCAAGACCGCAGAGAAGATAGCGCGCCGTCGGGTGCTCGGAGAGACGGGATTTCCGGTCGTACCAATACCGAATTTCGTGGCGGGTCAGTACTTCCCGAAGCGCGCGCTCGTAGGCGGCGGCGTTTGACAGCACGATACAAAATTCCCCGTACCGCCAGCCCCGCATCGCAAGGCGCTTGATTTCCCGCGCGGCAAATTCCAATTCTTCCTCTCTCGAACCGACAAAGAATTTCGCGCCGTCCGCGCGGGGGTCGCGGGGCACAGAACGCTTTTCAAAGAGGCGTTCGGACACGGCGAGCGCAAACGGGGAGAGATTTCCCCCAAGGCGCGCGCGCGAAAACGGGATTCCCCTGCGGGACAGAAGGGAAGAAATCTGTTCCGCGAGCAGAATCGGACGGAACACGGGCTTGTCCGTCGTATTGGCGACAAAGACGGTCTCCGAAAAGCTTTGCGCGCACGCGAGAAAAACCTCTTCCCCGAGTTTGGTAAAGATATCGAAACCCGCAAACACACAGGTGCCCGATCGAAACGCTTCTTCCCCGCGAATGAGCGCGGGAAGGAGCGCAAAGAGGTCGGCGGAGTCCTTTGAATCCGCCTTCGACGCCTCGTAGCCTGCGTAAATCTTCGCCACGTCCGACAGCTTTCCGCCGAGCGCGCCCCCGAGCGTTTCCCCGCACGCCGCGGCGTCCGACGGGGAAATGCCGCAGTTCTTCAGCGAGGACAGCAGTTCGTACATGCGCTCCGAAAAGGACGCGTACTTCGCCGACCTGCCGAAGGCGCGGAGCTCTTTTCCGAGGTTCCGCACCACCGCGCGCACCGCCATCGTCCCCGTCGCCGCGTCCAAATATTTTTCGTCCGTGCGGCGGAGACGGGACAGGAGACGGCGAAAGGTCGAAACGCTCAAGAGAAAACTCGCGCCGAGCTCCTTCATCAGTTCCCGCTCGAAGGACAGCGTATAGCTGTCGGGTACGACGACGAGAATTTCCCCTTCGCCGCCGCGCTTTGCAATCGATTTTAGGGCGGAGAGCACCGCGACGTTCCCGTCCGCCTCCGCAATCGTGACCTTCATGCCTTCTATTATAACAGATTTCGCTCTCTTTTTCAAATTTTGTCCGATTTTATTTTTGACTTCCGTCCCGCCTTCTGTTATGACCCAAGCGAGAAAACTTGCTTGCAAGGGTTTTCGAGCGCAGGGGCGCAACAGGGGGCGCGTTTTGCGAGTTTCGCAAAACATGGGTGCGACAGCGCACGCAAAAGTCTTTGACTTCCGTCCCGCCTTTCCTGTTATAACCCAAGCGAGAAAACTTGCTTGCAAGGGTTTTCGAGCGCAGGGGCGCAACAGGG
>CAJMQN010000014.1 GCA_905215695.1 uncultured bacterium | reverse complement strand
CTCTCGCCGTAAGTCTTGGAAACCGCGTCCGCGGTCACGGTGACTCTGCGGGGCGTAATCTCGAAGGTCGCGCCGAAGAAGGTAATCTCATAGTAGGGATTCCCGAGGGTTCCGAGCACAATCTCGTATTTTCCCACACCGTTGCCGGGCGCGCGTTCGAGCGCGCCGTCAAGCGGCTGTCCCTCCAAAAGCTCTCCGAAAACCTGATAGTCCTTCCCGCTGAACGAATACGGCTCGCCATATTCCGTCGTAACGTCCAACGCCATAATGACAATCTTTCTGCCGCGGATATTGAAATCCGCACCGATGTACTGAATTTCGTAATTGGGATTGTCTTCGGCGGTCTCCGCAAGCAAAATCGGATAGTCTCCCGCCGCCTCTCCGCCCATACGCACAAAGGTCACTTTCAGGGGGTCGAGATCCGCAGGAATCTCCCCGTTCTCCGAAACAAGGTCCGTAACCGTTCCCGTCAGTTCGGGGTCGTCAGGCTCGCCGAACGCTTTTCCCTGCCCTTCGTCCGCCTGCACGCGAATTTTTCTCTTTGCAACGGTGTAAGTTCCGTCGCGGTAGTCAATTTCGTAGTTGGTCAGCTCGGGACGGCGCAGAATATTCAGCGCATATTCTCCCGCCGCAGGATACGCGGGCGCATTCTCCCCGAAGAGCGCGCCGCATTCCCAATCAAATGCAAGGGGTTCGGAGTCGAGCGCGCCCTCCACGGTACAGACGGGCGGAACGAGCGATTCGCCGTAAACCGTTTCGGGAGAGGAAACCACAACCGTCACCTTGCGTTTTTCGACGACGAACACGCCCTGACACTCGCCCTCGATGTTGTCGCTCACAATTTCAATCCGATACGCGTATTCCCCGGCATCGGTCGCCCCTTCCTCGGGCGCGCCTGTCAACGTCACCGAATAGGTAAGAGACTCCACGGGCGATTTGACTTCGGGGCTGTGCGGCAGACCGTCATAGACAACGCTCGTTCCCGCCGCTTCCACACTCATTTTCAGTTTTGCTACCGTCAAAGTAAAGTCTTTTTCGCCGATATACTGTTCGGTATCCACCGCAACGTGCAGGCGATAGGTTCCTGCGTTCACGATTTCGCTTTCGACTTCCGTGCCGTCCTCGCGCACAAAATAGGCGGTGATGGTCAGTTCTTCAAAGGCGATATTAGAGGTCAAAAGGGGCGAAATGACCGAACCGCCGTATGTATAGGTACTCTTTTCAAGTTCGGCGGAAAGAACTTTTCGAACCTTGAGTTCGGTGACCATTTCCCCCGACACTTCAAAGGTGAAAGAACCGCTTTCGGGCGTTTGCTCTTCACCGTTCAAAAGAAGGCGATAGAACCGGAACCCCTCTTTGACATCATAGTGCACGGTAATTTTATCGCCGCGCTTTGCCGTCGCGGTATCGCAGACCAATGTTCCGCCCTCTATCGGCGGGTTGGTCACGATATGATAGTCGTTAGAATCCACTTTGAGCGGAAAGCTCTGCACTTCGCTCACATTGCCGGCGGCATCTACCGCCGCAATCTGCAAGTGATATTCACCGTTCGCGACGTGAAGAGGATTTTCGCCTGCGGTCAGTTCACTGCTTGCGTACGTCGGCGCGCTGCCGTCTAACGTATAGACAACCTTTTCGGGACTGACGCCTTCGGACGCCGCCCAATCGATACGGACGGAGAGATCATTGGTATGAATCCAACCGCCGATGTCCTCGGAAAAAGTGACCTTGGGGCTGTCGGGCGCCGTCTTATCGATTCCCGAAACCGTTTCCGTGGTTGTGGTACCGCTCGCATTTCCCACATTATCCACGGCTTTCAGCGAAAAACTGACGCTGTTGTCGGGAATTTCGACGGAATAGACGAGTTCTTTTGTGTCCTCGGACTTGCCGGAAACAATCTTTTTGCCGTTGACTTCGAGATAATCGACGCCGGACTGCTCGTCTTTGACCGTCACGGTCAGCACCTTATTTTTGTTGTAGAACCCGTCCGGAGACGGGGCAATCGAATACGAAATCGTCGGCGCGGCGCTGTCCGTCGTGGAGAGCGTAATTTGGGGATTCCGCACGTACATGACGTTGGAACCGGCGTAGGCGTTGACTGAAGTACGGAAACGCAGGCGCAAACCGTTGCCCTCAATTCCGTTGTCGAGGGAAAGCGAAATGTTTTCATAGCTTTCGCAGGTTTTTGCTCCCGACTGCGAAGCGCCGGACGCTGTAAAGTCCCCGACTTTTAAGCCGGAATAGGTACCGCTTTCCAAGTACATCGTAATGGTCTCGGGCGTATCGAAGTTGATGGAACCCGTATCTTCCGAATGCACGTCGGCAGATGCGCTCACCTTTAAAAATCCGTTTTTACTTGCGTTTGTGTAATTTTCGGGAACAGTAAACTGAATAAAATATTCGCCGTCCTGTGTTTTGGAAGCCGCCAAATCCGCCCAACCGGTCTTGTGAATCATCTCGGTGGCAGAATCCTTGCGCCAAGAAGAATTCTTGTACCAGTAACCAAACTGATTCGGCGCAAAAGTATATGTCCCGAGCCGGTCAAGCGCAACCGCCGACGGTTGGTCCACGCTCCCCTCCGCCAATGCAGGCAGAACCGAAACCGAGACCAACGTCGCCGCAAAGAGCGTCAACATCCAAATTGATAATCTCTTCTTTTTCATTTTTCTACCTCCTTAATTGGGGCGCGATACCGTCGCGATGTCCTCATAAGTGAAGATTTCGGTCGTATTCGAAATCGCATATGCCGAACCTACCGGAGCCTTTACGTTGTACTTTTCATTTGTGACGAAGGTCAGCAGTCTGCCGGAATTGTCAAACGTGAATGTCAGATTGACATATTCAAAGCTCAGAATCTCCTGTCCCGAACGCTTTTTCATCTGCACAAGATAATCCGTCGTTCCCTTGGTCTTATCGAGAGAAATATTCACCGTAAGTTTCCCGCCCTCGGACTTGAGTCCGGTCACCGTCGCCGTCGAGGAATCAATCCCGTACGCAATCAGCCTGTTGGGATCGCTCACGCCGTCAAAATCTTTGATGGAACCGTTTTCTGTCCAAGACGGGAAGGTCGAAGCATTCATATCGTTTTTAATCGAATCTCCCGTCGAACGCCGGAAGCTGATCGCTCCGCCCGCCCCGACATAAATCTGCTGTCCGATACGAGGGTCAATACCGAGAATGACATCGCCGTAATTCTGACTCTGCAAAAGCAGAGAACCGTCCTTTCCACGGATTTTTTTCGCGCTTGCGTTCTGATTCCCGGTGTTGCCGGCAATGGAAGAATGCGGCTCCGCAACGCCCGTCGCTTCCGAACGGAAAGAAGTGCTCCGCAGGATTTCAAAGCCCCGGTAAATCGCAGCGAGCGCGTAATCCTTTTGGTCAAACGCGAGGGACACGTCCCGCTTATCCCGACTGACGGACGCCTGCTTTGTGATAGAATACTTTTTGCCGTCAAGATCCTTCGTCGAAATTTCCGCGGTCACCGCCTGATTGCCGGACACCGAATCGAAGCGGAAACTTCCGTCCGCACCCGTCACCGCAGAGAGCTTGGAACCGATTTTCACCGTAACACCGGGCACCGCGATCCCGCTCACCGTCACTTTTCCCGTCACGGCATAGACCTGACTACAGTTGTTGACCCCGAGATCCATATACTCGCTGTACACGGTTTCATTGAAGTCAAAGCTGAAATCGCCCTCCCGCTCAAATTTGAGCTTGGTCTCTCCGAAGAGCCCCGAGAAGGAATATTTTCCGCTGCTGTCCGGCGATTTTGAAACAGTTTCGCCGTCGCCGTAGGTTGCGGTGACGGTTACGCCGCCGTAGATGCCGTCCTCGCAGAATACCAAGCCCACAAGGGAGTATGTCGCGGAAATCGAAATATCCGCATCGTACTCCGTAAACGTACCCGGATTGGAAAATTCATATCCCTGCTTGGAGAACGCGAGCGTCACCGTTCCGGTCAAGCCCTCAAAGGTAAATTTGCCCGCGGAATCGGTTTTTGCCGTCTTGCCTCCGCAGGTCACATCTACACCCGAAACCGCGATTCCCCCCGTCGCCACAGTGCCGGAGAGGGAAAATTTCGCGAGAACCTGTTTGCCGTCGCTGTAGCCGTTGACCGCGAGCGGATCAATGGTGTAGCCCGCCTTCTCAAAGGTTAAGACTCCTTCCCCGGAGAGTCCGGTAAATTCCGCCCTGCCCTCCGCGTCGGTCACAACTTCTCTGCCGAATCCGCGCACCGTCACGCCCTCGAGGGGCGCAGAACCCGCGACAATGACAAGGAAACTGTAGGTGCAGTTCACTTCGAGCGCCGGCGCATAGCCGGATACCCTTGTCGAAACGAATTCGTAACCCGTCTTTGCGCAGAGCACTTCGTTTTCGCCGGACACGCCGTAGAAGAAGAAAGTTCCGTCCGCGCCCGTCTGCTGAATCTCATCGCCCACGGTCACTTTGACATTGGAGACCGGAACGCCGCCGGAGACGACTCTGCCGGACACCGTATAGCTGCCTTCCGCGCAAATATCAGTCGTATAGCCCGCAAGCTCCGACGAATCCCGGAACGAATAACCCTCTTTTCGGAAAGAGAGCGTCACGCTCCCGGACAGTCCCGAAAGTACAAAGCTGCCGTCCGCGCCCGACCGAGTCTCGAGACTTCCCGCAGAGACGGTCACGCCTTCCACGGCAATTCCCCCGGTAAACACGTTGCCGGACACCTCGTAGGTGCTTTCAAAATTCCATTCCGATTCGTACCCCGCAATTTCGAAAGTGCCGATAAATTGATACCCCTCTTTCGTAAGCGACAGTTTCTGCGCGCCGGAGACCCCCTCAAAGGAGTAGCGTCCGCTCCCGTCCGTCTCCGTCCGCTGTCCGCCGAGCGAAATTTCCACGCCCGCAAGAGGGTTCCCGCCGTTCGTCACTCTGCCGGACACCGAATAGGTACATTCGAAATCGATATTTTCGAGGTCCTCCCTATTCGATACGGTATAGCTTGCCGGTTCGAAAATATATCCTTCCTTTTCGGGAACAATGGTCACAAGGGATTTCAGTACGCCGAAGAGATAATTGCCCTCCGAATCCGTCGTCACCGTGCGTTCCGAGGTCACGAGTTTCACTCCCGCCACCGGAAGTCCCCCGCTCGTCACTCTTCCCGCGACCTGATAGGCGTTCGCCTCGAAGTAATAGGTCTCCTCGTTTCCCGCCCCTGTCAAAATGAGTTCGCGGGGCTTGAATTCGATTTTTTTCTCGCTGTTTGCGAACAGACTCGTCCTGCCGCGCAATCCGGAGAGCGAAAACTTTCCGTCCGCACCCGTCACGACGGGTTCGCCGACCGCAACCGAGCCAGATCTTGCAAAGATACGGACGTCCGCGAGGGGCTTTTTTTCATAGAGGATCGTCCCGTCCGACGAAACGCCGCTCTCCTCCCGATTGAACACGATTCCCGTCATCGAGTAGGTGCTGTCAAGGAGAACCGTCGCATAGGGATCAACGACCGTCGCGCCGCCGTCAAAGACGTACCCCGCCTTTTCCGCCGAAATTGCGACCTCGCCGGACAGTCCCGAGAGCAAAAAGCTCCCGTCCGCACCCGTCACCGCGGTCTGTCCCGTACCCGCCGCGCGAATCTCCGCGCCGGAAACCGGAAGGTTGCCCGAAACCGCGCGCCCGGATACCGAATAGGTCACATCGAAATTGCAGACGGAATCCTCATGCGTTACGGTCTGCGAGGCGCAGGCATACCCTTCCGCCTCGAATATCAAACGCTTTTCCCCGAGAAGTCCGGAGAAGGAATAGATGCCCTTTTCCACCGAAGCGCGGACCGTCTCCTTTCCCTCCGCGTAAGCCGCGACGGAGCCGACCGAAACGGACAGACCGCCCGACTGCACCGCGCCCGTAATGTCAAAATATTTCTGCGCGTCAAGGACAAAGGAGGAGAAGTTTTCGTCAATCTCTCTCTCGAATCCGTCCGAATCCGAAGTCAGCGCGTACCCCTCTGCGGCGGCGGTCAAAAGATGCGTTCCCCAAAGCCTTTCGAGCGTATAGACGCCCGATTCCGCAACCAGTTCTCTCCCGTCGAGCATGACGAGAACGCCCGCGAGCGGTTCGCCCTCGAACTGAATCCGAAATTCCAAATCATAGAGCGGGTCGAGCTCGAAAGAGAGTTTGGAAAAGTCCTCTACTCTCCGCGATTCCGCATGATATCCCTCTTTGACGGGCAAAAGTTCTGCCCCGTATTGTACCGAAAGCCGGGCTTTTCCGGTCTCGTCCGAAAGCACGTTCCCGAACGCCGCGCCCTGTACCGGGTTGCCGCGGGAGGTCACGGAAACTTCGACCTCGAAACTGCCTGCAAAGTCGAGGCGGTTCCCCTCGCCCTCGGCGGAAAAGGAAAATCCTTCGAGCGCGCAGTCGGGCGTCACGCCGCCGAAGGTCTCGAGGGAATAGCTCCCGTCCTCCGCCGACTTCGCTGAAAAATGCACGGGTTCCTCCGCCCCCTCGGGCAGGAATTCGGCGGAAATCTCCGCGCCCGCGATCGCTTTTTCGCCGCTCGTCACGCGCCCTTCGAAGGTACGCGAAAGGTACGCCGCAAAGTCCGCGACGTTGTTCTCTTTTTCTACCGTAACGCTCGCGGGCAGAAAGGCAAAGCCCTCCTTCTCCGCGGTCAGCGTCGCGTACGCTCCCACATTTTCGAGACGATAGGAGCCGTCCGCGCCCGTCACGGCGCTATGTATTCCGTCGGTCACGGTGACTCCCGCAAGGGGTTCGCCCGCCGAAGTAATCCTTCCCGTCGCGGTATATACGCCGTCGAACACGACCTCGGTCACGCCCGGCTCTACGACCTTATCCAAAAAGGTGTAGCCCTCCGCCTGCACGCGCACGGTCAGTTCTCCCGCGACGCCGGAGAGCACGAATTTTCCCTCCGCGTCGGTATAGACGGAGCCGCCCTTCAGCCCTTCCGCTTTGACGAACGCGCCGGGGACGGGAAGGGCGTTGCTCTCCACTCTGCCCGCAAGGTCCACGCACAAAAAACCTTCGATCTCCGCCGAAGGGGAAAGAGAGGATACGGAAACCCCCGCCGGAGTGAAGACATAGCCTTCCTTCTCCGCCGTAAGCCGCGTTGCCTCCTGCAAATTCTCAATGACAAACTCGCCGTTTTCGTCCGTGCTGACGGAGCCTCCCGAATAGGAGACCGAAACGCCCGCAAGCCCTTCGCCGCCGAATGTGACCTTTCCCGTCACGGAATAGGTCTTGGGCGCGGAACCACCGCAGCCCGTAAGCGCCGCCAAAAGGCACAGGACGAAAAACGAGAACAAAAACCTTCTCGCCCGATTCAAAATAAAAAACAACCTCCGTTTTGAATAAAGAATAAATAAATACGATTCCCCGGACGCCGGCAAATAAAATAAAACGCCTATTCCGGTTCAGTATCAAGTATATCCCCTTTCCGAAATTTTGTCAAGGGTATCTATAAAAAAAGAGACGCATTCGACAGAACGCGTCTCTTTTCGTCAAATTTCAAATTCGTACTTTCGCGAGCGCTTGAAGAGTTTTAACACCTCTTCGCGCGGGTCTTTCTTCTTGTAAATGGTCTCATAGACCACTTCGGTGATGGGCATTTCGAGCTTGAACTTCTTCGCCATGCGCACCATTGCCTCGGAGGTATAGACGCCTTCCGCCAATTTATCGAACTTCTCCCCCCGCACGAACATCTCGCCAAACCGGCGGTTGTTGCTGTGCTTGGAAAACAGCGTCGTCTCGTAGTCCCCGAGATGCGCGAGCCCGAACGCGGACTGCGGTTTTCCGCCCGACGCGCCGATGTAGTAGGAGACCTCCAGAGCGCCCCGCGCCATCAAAGGACCCTTCAGCGTGCCCAGCCCGAGTCCGTCCAGCATGCCCGCGGCGATGCCGATGACGTTTTTCGCGGCGGCGCCGATCTCGTTGCCGATGATGTCGTTGCCGTAATAGAACCGTATCAGATCCCCGTCGAACTTTTTGACGAGATAGTGCCGAAGCTCCGGATTGTAGCTGTCGATGACCATGCAGTTCGGAATCCCCGCCACAAAGTCCTGTATGTGCCCGGGACCCACCCACACCGCGATATTTTCGGGGTCGAATCCGTTTTCAATGAGAATCTGCGAGAGCCGCCTGCCCGTCGAGGTCTCGATGCCCTTCATGCAGAGCACAAACTTCTTTTCGGAGACGTCGTACTCCTTGACCCTCTTTGAAAATCCGTCCAGACCCTGCGAGGAAATGGAGATGATGATGATGTCCGCGCTCTCCACCGCCTCCTGTAGATCGGAGGTCAGATGAATCGAAGGGCTCAAGCGCACGTACTCGTTGCGTCCGGTATCCTTTAAGATGCGGTAGCTGTATTCCGTCTCCATGCCCCACTGCGTCACCTTGTGTCCGATGCTGTCCATGTACCAGCCCAGGAAGGAACCCCACCTTCCGCAGCCCAAAACGCTGACGTTCATATCTTCTCCTAAAAATCAAATTTACAGGACCAATTCCCTTCGTTCCAACCAGCGGAACACGAGGGGCAGCCACTGCTGCGCATTCTCGTTGTAACACTGCGGATTGCCCGGCGGCGTCGTCTCCCGGTCGGCGACGGAGAGCCCGTGCACGCCGTTTTCAAAGACGTGCAGTTCAAAGGGCACGCCGCAGGCTGCGAGCGCACCCGCATAGAGCAGAGAATTTTGGACATTGACCACGGAATCGTTCGCCGTATGCCACAAAAAGGTGGGCGGCACGTCCGCATGTACGCGCTGTTCGAGGGAAAGATACTCCCGAATCCCCGCGTTGCCCCCCGAAACGTTGTCGAATGTCACCCCGTGTGAGATTTCCGGGTCGCAGGAGGTCACGGGATAGCACAGAATGGAAAAGTCCGGCTTGTTCTCCTCGATTTCGAGGTCGAACACCTCGAATACCCGATGGTCGTTGTAGAGGACGGAGAGCGTCGCGGCGAGATGCCCGCCCGCGGAAAATCCGATGACGCCCACGCGGTCTCTGTCCACCATAAATTCCTCGCAGTTGCGCCGGATAAACGCCATCGCCATTGACGCCTCCACGAGCTGGGTGGGAAAACACGCCGGCGCGCAGGAATAGCGCAGCACGAACGCCTGAAACCCCTTTGCGAGAAAGCGCACCGCCACCGCCTCCGCCTCGCGGTCGGAAGTCATGGCGTACCCTCCGCCCGGGCACACAAGCACCGCCGGACGGCGGCGTTCCGGGTCGATTTCGGGAGTATTGTCCAACAGGTATGCGGTCAGCTTGCCGACATAGCCGGGACCCTTCTCCACCTCAAACTCCTCATAGAGATCATATTCGTTGACAACCATGCGATATGCCCCCTTCTTTCTTTTTCTATTGTATCACATTCTTTTCTCTTTTGGAAGAGTTTTCCGCACCTTTCTTTTCGGGTTCGGAATTTTTGATTTCAAAGTAGAAACAGCTTCCTTCGCCCACCGTCGAATTTACGCCGTATTTCGCCTTGTGCGCTTCCAATATGGTGCGCACGATGGAGAGACCGAGTCCGCTGCCCTTGATGGGACGCTTATGCGTCTTGGATGCGCGATAATATCGTTCCCAAATCCCTTTGAGTTCCTCGGGCGGAATCCCCGTTCCGCTGTCCACGACCTCGAAACGCACGAGCCCCTTGTCCTCGGAGAGATTGACCGTCACGGTCTTGTTCTCCCCGGTGTAGTTGATGCCGTTGCTGACAAGGTTGTAGAACACCTGTTCTATCTTGATTTCGTCCGCACGGATACGGATTCCCTCCTGCACGTTTTCCTCGATGGTGTAGCCCTCCAGCTCCTTCGCGAGCCGGAATCTGTTGCACACCGCAGAGACGAGGTTCGAGAGGTTGAAGTCCGTTAAATTCAAATCGTTCGCGCCGGATTCGAGCTTGGAGAGGTCGAGCATATCGTTGACCAGCTTTGTGAGCCGGTCCGCCTCGTCGATGATGATCTGCGTGTGCTGATCCCGTTTCTGCTTGTTGTCCCCGGAGAGGTCGCGGATCATCTCCGCATACGCCTTGACCATGGTCAGCGGCGTACGGATGTCGTGCGAAATATTTGCAATCAATTCTTTGCGGAGCTGGTCGGTCTTGGAGAGTTCGTCCTTGGCGTAGTTCAGCGCGTCCGCGAGCTCATCGATTTCGCGGTAGCCGTTGCCCTTGAACGTGATGTCGTAGTTCCCTTTCGCGAGTTTTTTGGCGTTCTTGGACATATTGCCGATGGGATTCGAGATACGCTCGGAGAGGTACCAGGCGATGAGAAACGCCACGATGAGCGCGATCAAGGAGACGATGATGAGCTGATTTTTCAAGACCCCCACCGCCATGTCGATGGGCGCGAGCGGGGTGGAAACATAGAAAAAAATGTTTTGCCCGGCGACCTTATTTACCGTCGCGTAGATCATCGAGGAGACGCTCGCGTTGTTGTCGATGAGACTGATTTCCGCCGCCTCGGTCTCGGAGAGCCGGTAGTACGCGTCCTTGATGCTCTGCGGCGTGGTCACGGTGCCGCCAAGCCCCGCGCCCACGTGGATATAGTAGGGCGCCGACGTCGAATCGTCAAGATTCTGCACGTAAATCTCAAGATTTTTTTCGCGCGCCAAATTGCCCGCCGCCGCCAAAAAGGGCTCGGGATTTTCACTGTCGTATGTGGCGCTGACCTCCTGCGTGGCGTCCTTGATATCCGCCTGCTTGCTCTGGAGATACAGAGGCTTCAAAAAAGCGATCTGAAAAATCCAGATGATGAGAAGCAGAAGAATCACAAAGAGCAGAAAGTAGTACCAAATATTGAATTTCAGGCTCTTGAAACGCCCGTTGTCCGCTGTCATTACACCTCGAATTTATAGCCGAGTCCGCGCAGGGTGACAATGAAGTCGCGGTAGCTTCCGAGGTTGGAACGAAGCATTTTGATGTGCGTGTCCACCGTCCGATCGTCGCCGTAGAAGTCGAATCCCCAGACGTCGGTCAGGAGTTTTTCGCGGGAAATCGCGATATTTTTGTTCTTGACGAAGTAGAAGAGGAGTTCGTACTCCTTGGGGGTCAGCACGACCTTTTTTCCGTCCACATAGACGTTGCGCCCCGCCATGTCAATCTCCAGCCCCTTGAACTTGAGAACCTCGTTGGACTGCTTGTTGCGCTTGACGAGACGGTTGATTCTCGCCATGACTTCCTTGGGAGAAAAGGGCTTGACCACATAGTCGTCGATGCCGATTTCGAAGCCGAACAGCTTGTCGTACTCCTCCCCGCGGGCGGAGAGCATCAGGACGGGAATGTCCTTGATCTTCTTGATTTCCTTGACCGCGGAAAAGCCGTCTAGCCGCGGCATCATGATATCCATAATGATGACGTCGAAATCGTTTTCGCGCACGAGCTTGACCGCCTCCATGCCGTCGGACGCCTCCATACACTCGTACCCCTCGAATTCCGCGTACTCCACGAGCACTTCGCGGATCTTTTCCTCGTCGTCAACGATTAAAACCTTCATAATTCGATACTCCACAAGACGCGCGCCGCCACGGCGGCATCGCTTTTGCCTCTATTATACCATGAAAGCCGCTTGCGCGTCAATGCTGCGCATTGCTGTTTTACTCCGTAAAACTCTTTCACGGTGCAATACTTCGCTCGAAAACCCTTGCAAGCAAGTTTTCTCGCTTGTATTATACCGAATCATGAAGGTTTTTTCAACAGGTTTATGTGAAAATATTGTGAAAACGCTAAAAAATCACGGTTATCGTGGTGCCTTTTCCCAATTCCGAGTCGATTCGCGGGGTCCAGCGGTGCACCATACAGATATGTTTGACGATGGAGAGCCCGAGTCCGGTACCCCCTTCCTTCTTGCTCCGCGAGCCGTCCACCATAAAGAATCGCTCGAATACGCGGGAAAGATACTTTTTTTCGATCCCGATTCCGTCGTCGGAGACCGAGAGATATTTGTCCGTCAGCTTGATACGGATATGACCGCCCTCCGGTTTGCCGTACTTGATTGCGTTGTCCACGAGATTGGAAATCAAATCCCGCGCTTTGTTCGGGAAACAGGAAATCACCTTACCCCCCTCAATCGTGAGCGTCATGCTCTTTTGCTCCAATCGGGGCAATGCGTCCGCCTTCACTTCCTCGCACACGGCGGCAAGGTCGGTCTCGCGCATCTCTTCGTCCTCATAGTTCGCGTCAAGTTTGGAGAGCTTGAGCATGTCCGAAAGAAGATTCATGATTCGGGTGGAGTCGCTGTAGATACGGGAAGCATATTTTTCGAGTTTATCGGGATCTGTTTCCCCCTTCATGAGCTCGGAGAAACCCCGAATCGAGGTGATCGGCGTCTTGAGTTCGTGGGACGCGCCCGCAAAGAAGTCCTCGCGCAGTTCCTCCCCCTTCCGCTTTTCGGTGACGTCCACGAGCACGATAATCTTGCTCACGAGCTCTTCGTCCGATTCCTGCACGGCGGTCACGGCGACCGAGTATATCTTTTCGCCGAATCGCGCGTCAAAGGGCTTACCCTCCCCCGACGCGTTTGCCACCGCCGAGAGAATGTCCTCATTGGAGGTAAAGAACGCCACATTGTTCCCCTCGCGGGTGTACCTTGCAAAGAGCTGTTTCGCCTTGGCGTTGATCAGAACGACCTCGTCTTTGGCGTTCAGCGCGACGATCCCCTCCTTTAAGTGGTCCACGATAAAGTCAATCTTGTGTTTCTCCTCCCGCAGACCGGACAGCGAGGCGTCAATCTTGTCCGCAAGTTCTCCGATCTGAATCATGATTGCGGTCTCCTCCTCGTCCGAACCCGAGACGAAGGGGCGGCGGTAGTTGCCGCAGTTGACGTCCTCAAGGCTCCGGCGTATCGTCACGAGCGGGGCGTAAATTCCCGAGGACAGGCGGAGCCACAGCACGAGGAGTCCGAGTCCCACGAGAAGGATTGCGGCGACGGAGAAACTCAGATAACTCACGAAATAGGCGTTGTAACGGCTCGCCGGAATCGCAATGCGGACGATTGCCTTTCCCGCTGTCTCCGATTCGGCGGCGCGGGCAAAGTAGAGCATATCCGTGCGCAGGGTCTCCGAATAGCGGAGAAAGGTTCTTTCCTCTCCCGCCGCCGCGCTCTGAATCTCCTCGCGCTCCCAATGGTTGTCCATCTCCGCGGCGGGGCGCGCGGAATCCGCGAGTACCTGCCCGCGAACAACGCCTGCCCCGTCCTCCGCGGCGACCACCGTCAGGCGGTAATCTGCGCCTTCGGGAATACGTACAAGCTCCTCCGCGTCCCCGTACTTTTTCCAACTCTCGACAAAGATTGCGAGTTTTGATTTTGCCTCCGCCTCCGCGTTGGAGCGGTTTGTAAGCGTGATAAGAAGAGCGGAGAGACCGACCATTAAAAGGACGGCGACCGAGAGCACGATGACGCTCGACCGAATGAGTTTTTTCTTCATGGTTCCTCGCTATTCGAACCGATACCCTACCGAACGCACGGTATGGATGTATTCTCTGTCCGTAAACTGCGCAATCTTTTGGCGCAGGGTCTTGATATGAATGTCCAGCGTGCGCGTCTCGCACATGCTGTCATATCCCCATACCTCGTTTAAAAGCGTCTCCCGTTTCATGACTCGGGAACGGTTAAGAATCAGGAGTTTTAACAGGTTGTATTCCTTGTTGGTCAACTCGAGCGGATTCCCGTTGACGCTGATGCTGTACCGGTCAAAATCCACCGAAAATTCCCCTTCGGAGACCGCCGGATTGGACTTGCGGAGATTGGCGCGAATCCGCGCCTCCAGCTCCAATATGCCGAAAGGCTTTGCGAGATAGTCGTTCGCGCCGAGATTGAGCCCTTTGACCTTATCGACTTCAGACCCCTTTGCGCTGACCATGATGACGGGAACGTCCGCGTGCGCGCCCGATTTGAGCGCGGACAGTATCTCCATGCCGTCCTGTTCGGGAAGCATGACGTCCAACAGAATGAGGTCGCAGGCGCGTTCGGACAGGGCGGAAAAGAAGTCCGAGGGGCGCGCGAACACCTCGCAGGAGAATTCCCCGCTGTTCAGCGCACAGGCATACAGTTCCCCGATGCTCTCGTCGTCCTCTACTGCATAGATGAGTTTTTTCAATTTGCCCTCCTCCGGGCGGCTCACTTGTGCCCGGTCATGCTGTAATTCGCCCATTCGCAGATATTGACCGCGTGGTCGCCGATTCGCTCGAGGTATTTTGCAATCATCATGAGCGAAATCGCCTGATCTGCGTTTTCGACGTTTTCCCGAATCTTGTCGCAGAGCTCGGATTTCACGACCCCGAAGAGACGGTCAATCTCGTCGTCAAGCGCAATGGTTTTCTTTGCCAATTCCACGTCCCCCGCCGCAAAGGCGGCAATCGAATCCTTGACCATGCGGCAGGCAAATTTCCCCATCTGCGGAATGTGCACAAGTTCCTTGATATAGTCCCCGCCCCGGAACTCCCGCACGATGTGCGAGATGTCATCCGCTTGGTCTGCGATGCGCTCGAGGTCGGTGATCATCTTGAGAATGGAGGACACGTCCCGAAAATCCTGCGCGACGGGCTGTTCGCAGAGAAAAATTTTCAGACAGGAGCTCTCGATTTTGTCGCAGAGCTCGTTGATTCGCTCCTCTCCCTCCGTGACCTTCTGCGCAAGCGCGACATCGTTCTGCTCGAGCGCGCAGATGGCGTCGTCGATCTGCACTTCGGTGAGGTTCGCCATATGAATCAAATCGAGCTTTAAAAGCTCGAGGGAATGTTCGTACTTGCTTCTTGGCATGATTTTCTCCTATTTTACCATGAATTTGACCAAAAGTAAAGAATCAACCGAATCGCCCGGAGATGTAATTTTCGCACCGCTTGTCCTTGGGCGCGGAAAAGAGCAGTTCCGTCGGTCCGAATTCCACCATTTCGCCGAGCAGGAAAAAAGCGGTCTTGTCCGCGATTCGGGTCGCCTGCTGCATATTGTGCGTGACGATGACGATGGTATAATTCTCCTTGAGCTGAAGGACAAGTTCCTCGATTTTGCCCGTGGAAATGGGGTCGAGCGCGCTCGTGGGTTCGTCCATGAGCAGGATTTCCGGCTCGACGGCGAGACTGCGCGCGATGCACAGCCGCTGCTGCTGTCCCCCCGAAAGCCCCGCCGCGTTGCGGTTCAGGCGATCCTTGACCTCTTCCCACATGGCGGCTTTGCGCAGACTCGTCTCCACGATCTCGTCGAGTTGGGACTTCTTGCGAATCCCGAAGGTGCGCGGTCCGAAACAGATGTTGTCATAGATGCTCATGGCGAAGGGATTGGGTTTCTGAAACACCATTCCCACGTTCTTGCGGAGCTCGGACACGTCGATATTGCCGAAGATGTCCTGTCCGCCGACTTCCACCCGCCCCTCGATACGGCAGCCGTCCACAAGGTCGTTCATGCGGTTGAAGGTCTTTAAAAGGGTGGATTTGCCGCATCCGGAGGGACCGATAAACGCCGTAATTTCCCGCGCCTTGATTTCCATGTCGATCTTTTTCAGCGCCTGAAATTCGCCGTAAAAGAGGTCGAGATGTTCCACTTTGACAGCGGTTTCGCCCTTGAAATCGAATTTTGCGATACTTCTTCTCATAATCTCTCCGTTTTCAGTATTTTTTCTTGAGCTTCTTTTCGGTGAAGTAGGAGGCAAGGTTGAGGACAAAGACGATGATAAGGAGCACCGCGCCCGTTGCGTACGCCTCGTCGATGTACAGCCCCTCGCTCATGAGCATATATACCCGAACCGCAAAGCTCGAACCCGGGTTCGCGGGAGAACCCGGCACGGAGGTCACCGCGCCGGAGGTGTAGATGAGGGCGGCGGATTCCCCGACGATGCGACCGACCGCGAGAATAATCGAAGTCATAATCCCCGACACCGCGCAGGGCAGGACGACCTTGAAAATCGTGCGCACCTTGGACGCGCCCATCGCGAGGCTTCCCTCCCGCAGGGCGTTGGGAACGGACATCAGGGATTCCTCGGTGGAGCGGACAATGGTGGGAAGCACCATCAGCACGAGGGTGAACGCGCCTGAGAGCAGGGACAGCCCGAAGACGGGCACAAACAGAATCATGCCGAACAGTCCGAACACGACGGAGGGAATGCCCGCGAGCGTCTCCGTGAAGGTGCGGATCACCGATACCAGCCGGGACTTCTTCTTGGTGTATTCGACAAGAAAGACGGCGGCGAGCACGCCGATGGGGACGGCAATGACGAGGGTCAGCACGATGAGCCAGAAGGTCGAGACAAAACAGGACAGAATGGAAATATTGCTCGGACTGTGTTTCCCGAAGAGAAAGGAGAAGGTGAGGTGCGGGATTCCCTTGACGAGAATGAACCCGACGACGAGAAAGAGGAAGGCGACGGAGAGATAGAACATGACGTTCGCCACGATTTCGAGCCCCCTGCACAGCGCCGGTTTTGCCCGGAAGGCGAAGGGTTCGTTTTTCCCCACGCGGCTCTCCTTGATGAGCACGGCGTCCTTTTCTCTCTTTCCGCGCTTGCCCTTGGATTTATACAGATTGAAAAACACGTTGATGAGGAGCACGAACACGAGGAGCACAAACCCCGTCGCAATCAGCGCGGTGTGGTGCAGCGTGCCGGGAACCGCGTACCCCATCTCCAAAACGACGTTCACCGAGAGCGTCCGGAAGTAGGAGAACAGCCCGCTCGGAACACGCGGCAGTCCCCCCGTGACCATGATAATCGCCATGGTCTCCCCAACGGCGCGCCCGACCCCGAGCACGATCGAAGTCACGATCCCCGACTTTGCGGCGGGCACCACGACCTTAAAGACCGCCTGCGAATGCGTGCAGCCGAGCGCAACCGCGCCGTCATATACGCTCTCGTCCACCGCCTCGATGTTGCTCTTCGAGATCGAGAGCACCGTGGGCAGAATCATGACCGAGAGAATGAGCCACGCAGCAAGCAGCCCCATGCCGTTCCCGCCCCCCGCGGCGGGCTCGAGGAGCGGAACCAAAACGAGCATACCGAAGAGTCCGAAGAGGACGGAGGGAATGCCCGCGAGCAGGGAGACGAGTTGGGAAAAGATTCCTTTCAGCTTTTTCGGGCAGAATTTTGCGAGGTAGATTGCGCCGAACACCCCGATCACGCCGCCGAACACCGTCGCGCCCGCGGTCGTGTAGAGCGTGCCGACGATCATGGGCAAAAGCCCGTATTCGCCGCCGCCCGGAAACCATTTCGAGCCGAACAGAAATTGAAAAAAACCGATTTCCCGCAGTGCGGGGAAACTTGCGACGAGCAGATATAAAACGATTCCGACGACGGCGACGACGGAGAACACCGCGCAGACCAAAAAGACATATTTCATGACCGAATCCGTCCGCCGCGCGCGCGCCAGCCGCCGCTCTTCCCTCTGCTCCTCAAGTATTTGCGTTTGCA
The DNA here is from genome assembly GCA_905215695.1 of uncultured bacterium. Taxonomy (GTDB): domain Bacteria; phylum Bacillota; class Clostridia; order Christensenellales; family HGM11417; genus CAJMQN01. The sequence continues at coordinate 6,660 of CAJMQN010000014.1, read as the reverse complement.
TATTCATCCTATCCATTCATCCGTTTTTCCGCAAAAAAGCCTATGTGGCAAGAGAGCCGCATAAGCCCGTTCTGCGATTTGCGTTCTTACGCCTTGGGGAGATTGACGTATCCCTCTTCCGCAATAATCGCGCGACCCGCGTCGCTCGCGATGAAGGCGAGCAGGTCTTTGGCGATCTGCGGAAGTTCCGCGCCCTTTTTGGTCACCAGCGTGAAAGGTCTCGAGATTCCGTACGTGCCGTCCAATACGGTTGCCTCGGTGGCTTCGATGCCCTCGTATTTGACCTTTTTGATGTTCTTGCCGTCCGCGATATTCTTGTCCGCAGAGCCGAGGGAAGCATAGCCGATGACGTCGGTCTTGCCCTCGACGCCCGAGATGACCGCGCCGGTGTTCTGCGAAATCGATACGATCTTATCCGAGGACCAATCGTTGTCGTCGCCGCTGAACCCCATGACCTTGTCGAAGGCGTCCCGCGTGCCCGAACCGGCTTCCCGGGTGATTGCCTTCGTGATCGTTCCGATCGCCTTGCCCTCGAGATACAGACCGGTAATCTGCGCCTTGGTCACGTTGTCGAGCTCGGTGTCCTTCCCGACGACGAGCGCAATGCCGTCCATGCAGATGACCGTGCTGTCGAGCGCGTCGTCCGAGACCGCCTTGGACGCCATGCCGATCGCATACGCGCCGCTCTTCGCCTGCGCTATGCCCGTGCCGGAGTCGTTCGTCGTCTGCGTAATCTTCCCGTCATATTCGGGATTTGCCGCAACAAAATTTTCAACCAAAACTTCCATGAGCGGGGAAATCGAGGACGAACCCCCGACGACGATGCCATCCCCCGCGTCCTCCCCGCAGGCGGTGGAAGAGACGCACACGGCGCCGACCATAAGTACGCTGACAATGAGTGCCAAAAACTTTTTCATATGTCTTCTCCTAAAAAAATAATTTCTTCTCTACGCCTCCTATCATACCAAAAACGCAAAGATGAAAAAATCACTTTTCTGTAAAGACTTTGTAAAGATTGTGTAAAGAAAAAAGAGACCCGCAAAGGTCGTTTGCAGGTCTCTTATTGAATATAGTTGCTCTGAAAGCCCAAACTGATGAGAAGTCCGCCGTTGACTTTGCTCATAATCGCATTGTCGAGGGCGCCGATTCTCTCCTTGAGTCTCCGTTTGTCGAGCGTCCGGATCTGTTCCAGGAGTACGACGGAGTCCTTGGGAAGACCGAATTTCTCGGCGGCAAGCTCCACGTGCGTGGGCAGTTTCGCCTTGCCGAGCTGGCTCGTGATTGCAGCCGCTATGATCGTCGGACTGTACTTGTTTCCCACATCGTTCTGCAAGACGAGCACCGGGCGGATTCCTCCCTGTTCGCTCCCTACTACCGGACTCAGATCAGCATAGTAGAGTTCGCCTCGTCTGATCATATTTTTATCCTCACCGTTTGATATTAACATTGTATGCCGACCTCGCGAAATAAGTTTTTATCGGAGAGGATGATTGACAAAAAAAGAGGACTTTATACCCCGAGCCCCGCAAGGACGCGGGGCAGATACCGCGGCAGGTCGCTCGCGAGTACCCCGTGCGAAGTGAGTTCGTCTTGGGCAAGCACCGCGCAGGCGCCGTGCAAAAAACTTCCCGCCGCCAGTCCGAAGAGCCCCGCCCGCGCGACGGGCACCGCGCAAAAACCCGACAACGCGTCCCCGCTCCCCGCCTTTGCGAGCGCGGGACATCCCGACGCGCTGACATAGCGCGTTTTCCCGTCCGTGATATAGCTCGAAACGCCCTTTAAGAGCACCCCGACCCCATGCGCCGCGGCATAGCGGTCCGCAAGCCCCACGGGGTCTGCGAGCACCTCAGCGACGCTCTTTTCGCACAGTCGGGCAAATTCTCCCGGGTGCGGGGTCAGATACACCTCGCCCCCTTTTTCCGCGAGCCATTCCGGGTGCCGGGCGAGAAGATTCAGGGCGTCCGCATCCAAAATCAGCTTCTTTGCGCGCCGAATCAGATAGGACACAATCTTTTCGCACTCTTTCCCCTGTCCCATTCCCATGCCGCAGACGACGACATCCGCCCGCGCCGCCTCCGAAAGCGTATCCTCGTCGAAGACGAGCGCATCCTCGCCGCAGAACCGGAAGGTGTTTTCGAGACAGGACAGCGATTTCAGATTTTTGGGACAGACCACGGTCGCATAGCCGCAGCCCGACCGCAGGGCGGCTTCCGCAAGCGCGGTGATTGCCACCGAGCCCTGATATTCCATACTCCCGCCCACGAGAAAGACCTTTTCAAAGCTCCCCTTGTGGCAGTCGTTTCTGCGCTTCGGGAAAATCCCCCCGACCGCTTCCCCCGAGACGAGTTCCGAAAAGTCCGTCCGCACGGGCACGCCGATGTCCGCGAGCGAAACCTTCCCGCAGAAGTCCTTTCCGCTCCCGAAGAAGTGTCCGTACTTGTACGCGGCGAAGGTAACCGTCGCGTGCGCGGGCACGGTCAGAGGGTCCGCAATTCCGGTGTCCGCATCAAGTCCGCTCGGAATGTCACAGGCAAGCACCCGTTCCCCCCGCGACATCGCCCCGAAGACGGGCGCAAGCGCCGCGGGCACGCGCCCGTGAAATCCGGTCCCGAACACGCAGTCCACCGCAATGTATTGCTTTGGAAATTCGGGCAGAGCGGAAAAGGCGTCTATCGCGATTGCGTCTGCCCCCTGCCCGCGAAGAATCTCCGCCGCCGCTCTGCCGTCGCCGCCGTTGTTTCCCTTTCCGCAGAAAAAAACGACGGGCAGTCCGCTCTCTCCGCGGAGCGCGGAAACGCCCGCCGCGAGCGCGGACGCCGCCCGTCCGATCAGTTCCTCCTGCGAAACTCCGCCGGCAATCGCCGCGGCGTCGCAGGTTCGCATATCCGCGGCTCTCACAATCTTTTCCATACCGCCTCCGTCAGTCCCGCGTTCTCCTCATCGCCACCGCGACGGCATAGCGCCGCTCGTGCGAAATGGAAATTTCAAATGCAAATTCCCCCGCCCGCGCAGAGGGCGCGCCCGACGCGTCGTGCGCGATTTCAACGGACTTCGGGGAGAACTCGCCCGAAAAACCTGTTCCGAGCGCCTTTGCCACCGCCTCTTTTGCCGCCCAAAGACCCGCCGCGGTTTCATAGGGTTCCTTTGTCCGGATATATTCGAGTTCCGCGGCAGAAAAGACCTTTTTGCAAAATCCCTCGAAATTCTCCATCTCCCGCAGACGATCGATTTCCACAATATCCACGCCAAGCATTTTGTTCTCCTATTTCGCGCGAACGGTCACGTCGCCCACAACGACGCGCTCCCGCGCGCCCCCGCGTTCCACCACGAGAAACCCGTCCCCGTCCACGTCCAGCGCCCGCGCCTCGTACCTTGCCGTCCCGTCCTCGACGAACACCTCCCGTCCCACCGTACAGGAGCGGGAGAGATATTCCCTTCGAAGCGGCTCGAAGCCCTCTGCAAAGAACTCGCGGAAAATATCGACAAGGGCATCCGAAATCTTTGCCGCGACCTCGCTCCGGTCAATCCGCATTCCCTTGAGCTCGGACAGAGAGACCGCCCCAGGCAGTCCCGGGTCGTTATCGACGTTTGTGCCGATTCCCACGACGATTCGGTCGATTTCCTCTGTAGATGCGACCATCTCCGAGAGGATTCCCGTCAATTTCCGTCCCCCTACAAGCACGTCGTTGGGCCACTTGAGCGCGCCCTTGACCCCGAAACTGTCCAGCATGCGGCACACCGCAAGCCCCGCAAAGAGCACGGATTTGACCGCCTCTTTGGGCGCGAGCGGACGGTCCCCGAAGTACGCGGGGGTAAACCACGCCGAAAGATAGACGCCCCCCTCGTCGGAGGCAAACGCGCGGGATTTCCTGCCCCTGCCCGCGGTCTGTCTCGCCGCAATGACTACGCCCGCAGCCCCCTCGAGCCGCTTTGCAACGTCGTTTGTCGAGGAAGTCTCCTCGAGGAAGGTGACGGGTAGAAAGTGCCGCATCGACAGCTCGACCGAGTACGCCGAATAGACCTCGCCGCCGAGCAATCTGTGCCCCTTGCGGCTCTCCGAGTCGATGACATACCCCATTTTCCGCAGTTTCTCAATGTGCCGCAGAACGCCCGCGCGGCTGATTCCGAGCATCTCCCCGAGCGCCTGCCCGGAGACATAGTCCTCGCTCTCATTGAGTTTTTTTAAAACCAAAAAGGTCTTATCGAATCTTCTCATTCCTCAAACTCTCCGCCCCGAAAGATTGCCGAAACGGCACGGGATACGGTGTCTCGCTCATATCCTTTTCCCGAAAGGTGCCGCCAGAGCGCGGCTTTTGACTTTTGGTCATACACCCGCCCGCGCATGAACTTGCGTCCGAGCGCTTCCGCCTCCTCCGGGTCCTCCGAAAACGCGGCGAGCCGCTCCTCGGCGAGCTCGTCCGGGATTCCGCGGAGCTTGAGTTCCTGCCGGATTTTAAACCGTCCCTTCCCGGAGACGTGATAGGAAAAGTAACTCGAAAGCCATTCCCCGTCGTCCACGTAGCGATAACTCTTGAGCTTTTCGACCGCGAAGTCAGCGACTTTCTCCGAATATCCTTTGGAGAGCAGATATTTTCTCATCTCCGCCTCGGTACGCCTGCCCCGCCCCACGTAGTCTGCGCCGCGCTCGAAAGCGTCCGTACAGTCGCTCTCGAACACTGCCCGAAGGAGCGCCTGCCCGTTGACCTCCATACCCTCTTTCAGATGATGTTTGACAATACTCTCAAGATTGATTCCGCACAGAAATTCACCGTCCACATAGAGGTTGAAACGGTCCTTGATTTTCTTCTGCGGCGAGAGCCCCGTAATGATTCCCATACGCATAGTATAACATTTCAAAGTACTCCTGTCAAAGGGAGCTGTTGAATTCCTTTGATAATAGCGTGTTCTCTGCAAATCTGACAACCATCATTTGCCTCAAAGGGTATCTATTTTCAATTGTGTAAAGAGTTGATACACGCCGTCGAGCACAGGATTGTCCGGGACAAAGACGATGAATCCGTCCCGTCCTCTCGTCAACAATACCCGATAGCTATTCGCTCGATAGACATTGTCATCACTGTCAAGGGATTGATAGGGTCTGTAGGGTTCCCAAGCGGTTCCATTCCATTTCATATCCGGTCCCCAACAGACTATGGGTAAATCCAACTCTAACCCCTGACAGCCAAATTCCGTCACTACCTTTTCTAAATTGCAGCATGAAACTCCACTGCTCGCATCCGTGTTGAACCATTTTCCGATATCCAAATTCCTGAGCGACGTCGCCTGAAAACTGTTGTCTATCCCATATGACCGCATAAACCGATCTTCCTTTGAGGAGGAAATCAGACCAAAACGCTTCGTTTTCTGTCCAAGGTACCTCGCGCGACAATACTTCTTTGCGGCTTCGAGGTCACGGGTCACTAGCATAGTAAAACCAGCGGTCTTGATTCCCTCCACATACATCGCGGCGGCAGGAATTTCACCGGCTTTGCACTGCTCGAAAAGGAACAAAAGCAAGTGCAAAAAGCGATAGACGGTTTTCTTTCGGCGATTGCCGCGGGCATTGTTACTAAGTCCACGAAAGAAAAATTACTTGAATTGGAACGGCAAAGCGACGAAGTGGAAAGCAAAATTGCGGTAGAAAAAGCACGGCAAATACAGCCGCTTGATGTTGATAAAGTAAAGGCATTCTTAACTTACTTTGCGAGAAAACAATACCAAAACGATGAAGAAAAGAACGAATTTTTTAACTCGTTCATATACCGCGTGGTGTTATTCGACGATTGTGTTTATATATTCTACAACACTTCGCCGAACACGCCGACGAAAGTTAAACTCGATAAAAGTGAATTAACCGAATTGTGCGAATACCGCACAAATAGAAAAAGCGCCCAATTTCAACCGATTGGGTTCAAATTGGGTGCTTGTGGCGGAAAGAGAGGGATTCGAACCCCCGGAGGCTCGCGCCTCAACGGTTTTCAAGACCGCCGCAATCGACCACTCTGCCATCTTTCCGCAATCCGGGAACTGTCTAATAGTATATCAAAACCCGTCCCCGTTGTCAAGCCGCAAAAGGGCAGAAAATGGGAAGGCAGCCGACCCGATTGGCCGACCGCCTTCCCGTTTGGGGATTATGTTTTAGGATTTGTCTGAATTTTTAGTCGATGAATGTCTGTTTCCGCACCTCCGTTCAGATTTAGACGGAACTCCTCGAGCTCTCATCTATGGTCTCATTATAAAAGATATCTGTGAAGATTCCGTGAAACCGCAATGAAAGTTCTTTTAAATTCATCGAATGCGCTGATAGTTCCCGCGCGAAGGAATGATGCAGAAGTCTTACTTGGACTTCTTGCCGTCTGCCGCGTCCTCGTCCTTTTCCTTGGGCTTGACGCAGAGTAACACCACGATCGCAACCGCGCAAGCGCCGGCAATCGAAAGGAATACAATGGAGAGCGTGTTCATATGGAATCCGCCCGAGGACGTTCCGCCCGAGGTGACCGTACTCGAGGACTTGACAACCTCAAAGCTACGAACGACTTCTTTTGCCTCGTTGCCCGCCGAATCCTTGGCGTTGTAACGCACCTCATAGATCCCGAGATACTTGGGCGCGAAGGAATGATGCAGAAGTCTTACTTGGACTTCTTGCCGTCTGCCGCGTCC
>CAJMQN010000013.1 GCA_905215695.1 uncultured bacterium | reverse complement strand
ACAACCGAAAAAAGAGAATCCGCCTGATCCTGCTGTTTGCCGCGGTACTCCTCGCGCTCCTATCCGGGACAAGCCGTCCCGCGGTGGCGGCGGACGGGGTTTCCCTGCGGGAGCTCGGCGCGGAATCCTCCGACCCCGAACAGGTTTTCGGGGAATATGTGGACGACCTTACGGATGAAATCGACTTCTCCGCTTTCGAGGATTTCTTCAACGACCTCGATGGAAAGGTCAAGGAAATCTTCGCAAATCAGAGCTTTGCCGAACTCTTGGATAAGACCCTGAACGGGGAGGGCGCGGTTGATTTTCCCGGGCTTGTACAGGCGTTCTTCTCCGCGTTTTTCGTTAATCTCTCCGGGTATCTGCCCGTCATGATTCTCATTCTCGCGGTGTGCGTGCTCTCGGGAATCTTTCACAATCTGCGCTCGGGATTTGCGGAAAAGTCCACATCGCAGGCGGTGCACTTCGTGACCTTTCTGACGGTTGCGGTCATCCTTGTATTCGCGGCGGTGCAGATGTTCGAACTCGTCAAGAACACCATCACCACCATGAAAAACTTTTTAAACCTCACCTTCCCGCTCATTCTGACCATGATGACGGCGTCGGGGGGAATGGTGTCTTCCCGTATCTTTCAGCCCCTTGCGGCGATTCTGCTGGGGGGAATGACACAGCTCATTGTGAGCGTTATCTTCCCGCTCTTTCTGGTCATCAACGTCTTTACGCTCTTAAACTGCCTGACCGATTCGGTCAAGCTCGACAAACTCAACGATTTTTTCAAGAGCGTGGTGCACTGGGTGCTCGGCATTTCGTTTACGGTGTTCATGTCCTTTTTGCTCATTCAGGGAATCACGGGCGGGGTATATGACGGCGTTTCGGTGCGCGCGGCGAAATACACCATCGCGAATTCCGTGCCCATCGTGGGCGGTTACCTCTCGAGCGGGTTCGACCTCGTGGTCGGCTCCTGCGTGCTCGTCAAGAACGCGGTGGGGGTCACGGGGCTTGTCGTCATCGTGGGAATGATTCTGCCTCCGCTCGCGCAGATTCTCTGCTTTAATTTATCCCTCAAGCTCACCGCGGGACTCGCGCAGCCCCTCACCGACGAAAAGACCTCGAATTTTCTGTCGGCGACCTCGAAAAACTTCTCCCTCCTTCTGACGGTTCTGCTCTCGGCAAGCTTTATGTACTTTGTGACGCTGACGCTCTTCATTCTGTCCTCGAATTCGGTGTTTTTGTAGGAGGGTGTATGATTACAAAACTTGTTATGGGCGTCGTGGGAGTCGTGGTGCTCTCGGCAATCTTCGAGATCGTCATGCCCGACGGCGCCTTTAAAAAATACGTCAAGGGAAGCGTTTCGGCGGTATTTGTCCTCATCGTGCTCTCCTCCGTCAATTTCAAGGAAATCGACGTCTCTTCGCTCTTTTTTACGAACGGGGAGCAGATCGAAGTGGACGAAGGGTATGTGGACTACGTGGACGGGTTAAAGACGCGGGAGCTGGAGAAGAAATGCGAGGCAAAACTCGAAACTTACGGGTATTCGAAGGTTTCTGTCGAAATCTGTCTGGACAGCGAAAAAAAGGTGCAGTCAGTATATGCAAATTTGTCGCGGATGGTTCTAACCTCGGACAAGTCGAATATAAATATAACTATGGAAATCAGAACGGTACTCGCCGAGTATCTTTCGGTCGATCTCCAAAAGGTGCGTGCAGATGAAAGTCAAAGATAGCAAATTGTTTCAGAAGCTGAAGTCCGTCAAGCACATTGAGTACATCATACTCGGGATTTTTCTCTCGGTTGCGCTGCTGATTGCGTTCTCGGGAAGCCTGTCGGCGAAGGGGGAATCCTCTGCGGTATTCGACCTCAACGAATACGCGAAGCAGGCGGAGGCGCGGCTCAACGAGAGCCTCTCGCGGATCGCGGGGGCGGGCGAAGTCAAAACGATGATTACATACGAGTGCGGAATCGAGTACGTGCCGGCGTTTTCGGAGGACAAACAGACAACGACCGGCGCGGACGGGAACAAGAACACGTCCGAAAAAAACACGATTATCATGTCCGGCGGAAAGCCCGTGATACTCAAGGAAATCGAACCCAAGGTCAAAGGCGTTGTCGTGGTCGCGCAGGGCGCGAACGACGCGCGGGTCAAACTCGAGCTGTATAAGGCGGTGATGACGCTCCTCGGGGTGGAATCGTCTGATATAGAAATATTTGCAATGTCAAAGTAAGGATTTTGGAGGAAAGAAAGGATGTTGACAAAGAGAAAGAAGATCATTGTTCTCGTGGTAATGTTTGCGCTTCTTGTGGCGACGGCTGTACTCAATTACACGCTCGCGCTCGGCGCATCGGGGAACGGCGGCGGCAACGACGACGTGATTTCGACGGGCAACTTCTTCACGAGCTACCGCAGCGAACGGCTTGCCGCCCGCAATCAGCAGATTGCCGAGCTAAACGAAATCATTGCCCTCGAGGGAGACGAATTCGCCGCGCAGCGCGCGGAGGCAACCGATTCCAAGATGCGTCTCATCTCCATTCTCGAGATGGAGACCACGCTCGAAAACATTCTCAAGGCGCAGGGGTATGAGGACGCCGCAGTGACCATCGGGCTGTTGTCGGACAATGTGAATATCATCATCAAATCCGACGAACTGACCTCGGAGGAGTCCGGCAGAATCTATAATCTCATCTACGAAGAGGCGAAAATCGCTCCCGACTACGTGAGAATTTACGCGATATAGCCGAAAGCCGCGCAAAAATTATTGTAATTTCCCTGCAAATGTGCTATACTACCTTTAAATTCGTACATTTTGCAAGGAGGTGTCTCCGGTTTGAAGAGCGCCAGAACGTATAAAAATAACGTGGGTCGGACGTCCTACACCAAGAACGTCGTCAAGAGCATCGTGACGCTCGCGACGGAAGAGGTGGAAGGCGTCTGTACCTTCAACAAATCCCCCTCGAAAAAGAGCAACGTCGGGAAAAACGTGATCGTGGACTTCTCGCGGGAGGGGATCGTGGTGGACGTATTCGTCAAAATCAAGTACGGTTACCGCGTGCCCGAAATCTCCTACAAGATTCAGGAGAACGTGAAACGGAGCGTGGAGACCATGACCGAATACAAGATTTCTTCGGTCAACATCTTCGTACAGAGCGTTTCCTTCGAGGACGCGGTTTAAGACAAAATTTTTTTCCGACCCGACCCGGGTCGGAGATTTTTTTAAAGGACAAGCCCGCCGCTTGCGGGAAGAGGACATATTACATGAGAAAACTTGCCAGAGAATACGCGTTCAAACTCATTTTCGAGTACCTTTTTTTGAGAGAACCCAACGAGGAGACCATGCTCGGTTTTTTGGAGGACGCGAGCCTTTCGGACGCCGACCGCGACTATGTCAAAGAGGTCTATTTCGGCGTGACGAAGGATTTTCCCGCGCTGTACGAGAGATTGGGCGGATACCTTGAAAATTATCGGTCGGAGAGAATCTTCAAGCCCGACCTCGCGGTGCTGATCCTGGCTTGCTACGAAATCTTCGAGCGGGAGGACATTCCCGAGGCGGTATCCGTCAACGAGGCGGTGGAGCTTTGCAAGCGGTACGGAACGGAAAAGAGTTCCGCGTTCGTCAACGGCATACTCGCGTCCGTCTTAAAGGATAGGAGCACAGAGGGTCAAAACCAAGCGGAGGAATAAAGCGTTATGTCAGCCAAACTCATCGACGGCAAAGCCGTCTCGCTCGCGCTCCGCGAGCAGTTGAAAACGGAGGTTTCGCAGTTTGAACGCCTTTCGCATCGGAAGGCGGGACTCGCGGTCGTACTTGTCGGGGAAAACCCCGCGTCGCAGGTCTATGTGAGAAACAAGGTCAAGGGCTGTGAGGAGACGGGGATTCAGTCCTTTGCCTACTATCTGCCCGAGGACACCTCCGAGGAGGCGGTCTTGGAGCTCGTCGATACGCTCAACGAGGACGAGCGCGTGAACGGCATTCTCGTTCAGCTCCCGCTTCCCAAGCATATCAACGAGGCGCGGGTGCTCGCCCGCATCGATTACCGCAAGGACGTGGACGGATTCCACGCCATGAACGTGGGCAATCTGCTCCTCGGCAATCCCTCTTTAAACGCCTGTACGCCGAGCGGCGTCATCGAACTCATCAAATCCACGGGCACGGAGATCTGCGGCAAGCACGCCGTCGTCGTGGGGCGTTCCAACATTGTCGGAAAGCCGCAGGCTCTGCTCCTTCTGCGCGAGAACGCGACGGTTACGGTCTGCCATTCCAAGACCCCCGACCTCGGCGCAATCACGCGGCAGGCGGACATTCTCGTCGTCGCCATCGGAAGGGCGAAGTTCGTCACGGCGGATATGGTCAAGCCCGGCGCAATCGTTATCGACGTCGGCATGAACCGCGAAGAGGGCAAACTCTGCGGGGACGTGGACTTTGAAAATGTGAAAGAGGTCGCCTCTTTCATTACGCCCGTGCCCGGCGGCGTAGGTCCGATGACCATCACCATGCTCCTGAAAAACACGCTCAAGGCGGCGCAGAGCCAATGACGGGCGCTGTGCTCACCGTCGAAAAAGTAAACGGCTATATTCAGCGTATCTTCGAAGCGGAGACACTCCTGCACGACATACTCGTCGCGGGAGAGGTCTCCAATTTTTCGGTTTCGGGCACCGCGGCGTATTTTGTCCTGAAGGACGAGCGCGCGGCGGTGAACTGCGTATGTTTCGACGCGCGGCAGAAGGGATGTCTCTTTCGGAACGGCGACCGCGTGGTCGTGCGGGCGACGCCGAACTTTTACGCGCGCCTCGGAAAGCTCTCCCTGCTTGTCTCCAAGGCGGGCGCGGCAGGGGGGCAGGGCATGCTCTATCTCAAGTATGCCGCGCTCAAGGAACGGCTGGAACGGGAGGGCAAATTCGACCCCTTACGAAAACGTCCGCTCCCGAAGTACGCAAAGACCATCGGCGTCGTAACAAGCCGGTCGGGCGCTGTCATTCACGATATTGTGACGGTCGCCCGCAGAAGAAATCCCGCGGTCAATATCCTGCTTTCGCCCACGCGGGTGCAGGGACTGGGCGCGGAGGAGGAGATCGCGTCCGGCATCAAAAACCTCGCGGGAACGGGCGCGGAAGTCGTCATCGTCGCGCGGGGGGGCGGCAGCAACGAGGACATCGAGCCTTTCTATACGGAACGGGTCGTAAGCGCGGTCTGCGACTGCCCCGTGCCCGTGGTGTCCGCGGTGGGGCATGAGACGGACTTTACGCTCTGCGACTACGCGGCGGACGTTCGGGCGGCGACCCCGTCGGTTGCGGCGGAGCTGTGCGTGTTCTCGGCGGCGGAATATCTTTCCGAACTGCGGACGGAACTGTTCTCGGCGCATCACCTGCTCGAAAATCGCGCTGCGCGGGAGCTTGCGGGATTGCAGTCGCTGGCGGCGGATCTGACGGGGCGGGGGAGCGCGCTCTATGTGCGCAACTTCAATCTCGTCAAAAACGCGGTGACCGAACTCTATCGGGGCGTCACCGAGAGGTACTACGCGGCGGAGTCCGCGCTCTCGGGCGAGCGGGCGAATCTCGAAAGGCTCAATCCCGAAGAGGTCTTAAAGCGCGGCTACGCGCGGATTGCCCGTGAGGGAAGAACGGTCGCGGGCGCGAAGGAATTGAAAGAGGGCGACCTTGTTTCGCTGATTTTTTCGGACGGAACACGGCGCGCGCAAATACAGGCGGAAGAGGAGAACCCATGAACGATTACGAAAAGAATTTAAGCGAACTGCGGGAAATCACCCGAACATTTTCGGAGGGAGCGCTCTCCCTCGAGGAAAGCGTTGCGCTCTTCGAGAAGGGTGTGAAAGCCGCCGACAGCGCGGTAAAGGAGCTCAAAAAGACTTACGGAAAGATCATGGAATTGAAGACGGAGATGGACAGCGTATTCACAGTGCCGTTTGAGGGGGAGAGAGAGGATGGATAATTTCTGGGACGTTTACAACGAAAAAGCGCAGATTTTCGAGAACGAGCTCGACAACTATTTCAAGAACGCGGAGGACATTCCCGACCCGCTGTTCTCGGCGATGAAGTACAGCGCGTTTTCCTCGGGCAAGCGTCTCCGTCCGGTGCTCCTGCTCGCCTCCTGCGAGCTCTTCGGGGGAGACTTCAAACAGGCGGTGAGCCTTGCGCTCGCGGTGGAATTGATCCATACATACAGTCTGATTCATGACGACCTGCCCGCGATGGACGACGACGACCTTCGGAGAGGACGCCCCACAAATCACAAGATTTACGGCGAGGGCATGGCGATTCTCGCGGGGGACGCGCTCCTGAATCTCGCCTACGAGATTATCCTGAACATGGCGGCGGCGACCTCGGACGCCAAACGCTACCTGCGCGCGGCGTCCGTCATCGCGGAATATGCGGGCGCGCGGGGCATGATCAAAGGGCAGTGCATCGACCTCGACAGCGAAAAGAAGGATATGGACGGAGAGGAGGACGGAGTGCGGCAGTTGCACCTTTTAAAGACTTCCCGCCTTTTGACCGCTCCCCTTGTCGCGGGGGCAATCCTCTCAAACGCAGAGGAACAGGAGATTGCCGCCATGCGCGAATTCGGCGAAAACCTCGGACTCGCCTTCCAAATTCGGGACGACATCATGGACGTCCTCGGCACGGAAGAGGAAATGGGGAAGAGCACGGGGAGCGACGAGAAGAAGGGAAAGCTGACCTATGTCAAGGTGTTCGGGACGGAGAGAGCGCAGGGGTTCTGCGACCGCTACACCAAACGCGCGCTCGACGCATTGGACGCGTTCGGCAGGCGCGCGGAGTTCCTCCGCGAACTCGCGAACGCGCTGTTGGACAGAAAAGTGTGATAAATCCGTTAGAAACGCATACGATTGGTTTATAAATAGAGGGTGGTGCAGTATTCTAGTCAGGATCGAGCTGCTTAAAGACGGGGTTAAAATTCCGTTAAAGGGCACATCGATGAAGTTTCTGGTGTTGGCTTTCGTTGCCCAAACGGGGGCTGATGCTGGGAGTTAAGGTTTATGGGAGTCTCGTAATGGCATACGGCGGACCAACCCATCTACCGTGGAGACCAAGATCGGTGGCATAAATCTTGCTACTGCCTTGGGTGAAACCTGACATGCGGCGAAAGCTGTGTGCAGAGTAGCCTGCTTTGAGTGGTATTTGCGGATTCGAGAACACGCGCAAGGAGGGTTGGCCAACCTTCCTAAACGCGATTGCTCTATGAAACATTTCCTGCAACAGATGCTAAGGCAGTCCGGTCCTGTCAAGGAAAGCTTCTAGACTGTTACTCGTGATTGGGATTATAGTGTGGCCTGAGTGGTGATTTAGTGATGCGTGTCGGAAACGCCGCATGGGAGGGCTCAAAGGGAAACCGCTTCTACGGCGACGGGAAGTGCTCTCCGGGGAAATCCTACTAAACCTAAGCCGCAAAGTTTACCAATCACGAATCCACCTTTTTTTGGTCTTTCGTTCCGCAATACGGAATAGAATATAGAGATTATGAACGATTTAAAAGAATCCGCCCCCGAACCGGAAAGTCCGGAGGAGGGCAAACCCGAACGCGAAAAGAGAAAGAAAAAGAAGGTGAAGAGTCCGCTCTTGTGGGCGCTTCAGATTTTTATTCTGACCTTCTTTCTCTCCCTCTCCTTTTCGGTGCTCTCAAACCTTGTAGCCGAAAAAACGCCCCTCTTTGTGGCGTTTATCCTGCTTGTCTTTATCATCTTCGTCAACATCGCCTTCGACGTGGTGGGCGTCGCGGCGGCGTCCTGTTCGGTCGAGCCCTTTCTGTCCATGGCGGCGAAGAAAAAAAAGGGCGCGCGCATGGCGGTGCGCATCGCCAAGAACGCGGAAAAGGTGTCGAACATCTGCGCCGACGTCATCGGCGACATCTGCGGCATCGTCTCGGGCGCGCTGGGCGCGGCGATTGTGACGAACGTATTGGTTCAGATTCCGAGTTGGGATAAATTTCTTGCAAGCGTGCTGTTCTCCGCGCTCATCGCGGCGCTGACCGTCGGCGGCAAAGCGCTCGGGAAAAAGTACGCCATGTCCAACTGTCAGAATATCATCTTTTTCGTGGCGCGCACGCTCTCTGTCTTTTCCAAGAAATAAAATGCGATGTATTTAGAGAAAATCAACGGTCCGTCCGACCTCAAAAAACTGAATTTCGATGAACTGAACGTACTGTCCGGGGAACTCCGGCAGTACGTTTTTGATGTCGTCAAAGCCAACGGCGGACACCTTTCCTCCAATCTCGGCACAATTGAACTGACCGTCGCGCTCCTGTACGTGTTCGGGGAGGAGGACAAAATTCTCTTCGACGTGGGTCACCAAAGCTATGCCTACAAGATTCTGACCGGGCGCAGGGAGGCGTTTTGCGGACTTCGGAAGAAGGGCGGACTCTCGGGCTTTTCAGACCCTGCCGAGAGCGATGCGGACAGTTTCTGTTCGGGGCACAGCAGTACCTCGATTTCCGCAGGGCTGGGTATGGCGGCGGCGCGGGACTTAAAGGGCGAATCCTACAACGTTGTCTCCGTCATCGGGGACGGGGCGATGGGGGGCGGCGTCGCCTTCGAGGGACTCAACAACGTCGGGCAGTTGGATACGAAATTTCTGGTCATCTTAAACGACAACGAGATGTCGATTGCAAAGAACGTGGGCGCGCTGTCCAAGCATTTCGCGCGGATTCGCACCCGAAAGAGCTATGTGCGGTTCAAGCACGGCTTTTCCCGTTTTCTGCGCGCGATTCCTCTCGTCGGAAAGCCGCTCTCCCGGGGCATCGAATGGATGCGGGACCGCGTGCGCGACCTGTTCGCGAAAAATATTCTTTTCGAGCATTTTCACCTGAAATATCTCGGCACGATCGACGGGCACAACCTCAAAAAGCTGATTCCCGCCCTCGAGGTGGCGCGGGAGGAGAACCGACCCGTCATGGTGCACGTGCATACCAAGAAGGGCAAGGGGATTCCCGCCTGCGAGGAGTATCCGGACATCTATCACGGGGTCTCCAAAGACCTTGTGAAAAAGCAGAGTACGCTCTCCGAGGTTGCGGGGGCGAAGCTCGCCGAACTCGCGGAAAAGGACTCCCGCATTGTCGCGGTGACGGCGGCGATGCCCGAGGGGACGGGACTGACGGCGTTCGCGGAAAAATTCCCTTCCCGCTTTTTCGACGTGGGAATCGCCGAACAGCACGCCGTGAGCTTTTCCTGCGGACTCGCCAAGTCCGGGATGATTCCCTACTTTGCGGTATATTCGACCTTTCTTCAGCGCGCCTTCGACGAGGTGCTCTGCGACGCCTGCGCCAACGATATTCCCCTCAAACTTCTCGTGGACCGCGCGGGGCTTGTCGGAAACGACGGCAAGACGCATCAGGGCGTATTCGACATCAGTTATCTTACGTGTATTCCGGGCATGACCCTGCTCTCCCCGAAGGACGCGCAGGAGCTCGAGGACATGATTGCGTTTTCCGCGGAGTATCCGCACCCCGTCGCAATCCGCTATCCAAATTCCGTCTATGCGAATTTTCCGCCGCGGGAGTTCGAACGGGGCGCGTATTCGCCCTTCGAGTGGGAAGTCCTGCGGGAGGAGGATTCTCCCTGCGTCGTCGTCGCGGAGGGGAACAGGCTTCTTTCCGTCGCCTTCGAGGCGTCCAAGCTCGCCCGTGCGGAGGTCATCTCGGCGCGGTGCATCAAGCCTCTCGACACGGAAACGCTTGACCGCATCGGGGGCAGGCGAATCGTGGTGCTCGAGGACAATGTGCTCGCGGGCGGACTCGGGAGCATGATGGCGGAGTACTATGCAAACAAGGGCGTTTGCGCAGAACTCGTCTGTCTCGGCGTGCCCGACCGTTTCATCGGTCACGCGAGCGTGGAGGAGCAGTACGCCGAAATCGGATTTACACCCGAGCGCGTCGCCGCGCTGATTCGCGGAGAAAATCCGGGACGGGAGGAAAAACAGTGAGAGCGGACAAGTTCCTGTATCTGACCGGAAAATTTCCCTCCCGGAACAAAGCGGCGGAATATCTCGAACAGGGGCGCGCGCTCGTGAACGGAAGACGGGTCAAGCCCTCCTTCGATATGGACGAGCGGGACGAAGTGGAGATCGTAGAGGAAGGATTTATCAGCAACGGCGGCTATAAGCTTGAGACCGCGGTCAAGCTCTTCAACCTCTCTCTTTCGGGCAAGACCTGTCTCGACGTCGGGGCGAGTACTGGGGGCTTTACGGACTGTATGCTCCGATACGGCGCCGCGCGGGTGTTTGCGACGGACGTGGGCGAAAATTTGCTCGCGCCGCAGCTTGCGGAAGACCCGCGGGTGACGGTACTCGACAACACCAACGCAAGAACCCTGCACCCGGCGATGTTTCCGCCCCTCGACTTCATCACCTGCGACGTGAGTTTTATCTCCCTGACGTTGGTTTTGCCCGCGCTCTTTTCGCTGTGCGGAGAGGGGACGGAGTGCGTCGTATTGGTCAAACCGCAGTTCGAGGCGGGACGGGCGAACCTCAACAAGAACGGAATCGTCAGAGACCCCGCCGTGCGCGTCGAAGTGCTCGAGCGGATTTTTGACTTCGTGACGGGCGCGGGGTTTTCGGTGCGCGGGGTCGCGCGGGCGTTCAAACGGGACCCGGAGATGAACTCGGAGTATGTGCTCTGTTTCTCGCGGCAGGAGGACAAGCCCTTTGACCGCGCGCTTTTGCGGGAAGTTTTGCAAAACGATTGAATAAATATGAGAATTCGTGTATAATACAAGCGAGAAAACTTGCTTGCAAGGGTTTTCGAGCGCAGTATTGCACCGCGAAAAGGTTTTGCGAAGCAAAACGCCAACGCGGAGCGTTGACGCGATAGCGAATTTCGCGGTATAATAGAAGAGAAAACTTGCTTGCAAGGGTTTTCGAGCGAAGGATAGCACCGCACGCCGATGCGCAGCATGGGCGCGGCAGCGGCTTTTGCGGTATAATAAGGAATGGATATGAAGGTCGCGATACAGTCCAACCGGTACAAGGACAAGGATTTCCGGTTCACCGAAAACTTTATCAGCTACTTGAAGAGTCGAGGGATCGAATGTCTCGCGGACGAGATTCTCGCCGCTCGTTTCCCGGAGCTTTCCCGCGTGCCCGCGGACTTTTCGGGGGTGGATATGCTCCTCGTTTTGGGCGGGGACGGCACGCTCCTGAACGCGGTCAAGACGGTTGTGGACCGGGAACTGCCCGTGCTCGGCATCAACCTCGGCAACCTCGGATTTCTGACCGAGGCGGAGGCGGGGGACGTCAAGGACGTCTGTGAGCGTCTGCTTTCGGGAGATTACAAGATCGAGGAGCGCACTCTGTTGTGCGTAAACGCCGGGGGCAGGTCGAATATGGCGCTCAACGACATCGTATTTTCGCGGGAAAACAACGCGAATACGATGGGCAAGGTCATCAAACTCGACGTCTATGCGGATGGATACCTCATCGACCGTTTTATTTCGGACGGACTCATCGTGAGTTCCCCGACGGGTTCAACCGCGTATTCGCTCGCGGCGGGCGGTCCGATTCTGAGCCCCGAAATCAACGCGATTGTGGTCACTCCCATCTGCCCGCACTCCCTGCACAACCGCCCCATCGTGCTCCCCGACGACAAACATATTCGGGTGCACCTCCGGCGCAACGACACGAGCGCGATGCTCGTCTGCGACGGCGTGGCGGTGGAGACCGTCGAGGGAGAGGCGGACTTCGAGATTTCGAGGTACAAAAAGCGCGCGCGGTTCGTGCGCTTTACCGAAAAGAATTTCTATAAAAAACTGTTTACCAAACTCAACAAGTGGAGTACGTTCGACTAAAGGGGGAAGATATGGCGAGATCATTGCGGCAATCGAGAATATTGGACATCATCTCCCGTCGGGAGATCGACACGCAGGAAGAACTCTGCGAGGAGCTCCGCAAGCAGAAGTTCGAGGTGACGCAGGCGACGGTGTCCCGGGACATCAAAGAGCTCGGTCTTGTCAAAATTCTGACCGAGAGCGGCAGGTATAAGTACGCCTATGTCGAAAACGGCGAACAGAAAGTTTCCGCGAAGTTCCTGTATATGTTCCGCGAAACGGTGATCTCCATCGTGCGCGCGGAGAATATCGTCGTCTTAAAGACGATTTCGGGGAGCGCGAACACCGCCGCGCTCGCGATTGATAAATTGAGCATTCCCGAAATCGCGGGCTCGGTGGCGGGGGACGACACGATTCTCGTCGTCGCCGTCTCGGGGGACGCGGCGGAGCGTGTTCGGGAGAAACTACAGTCGCTTTTGGATTGATATTCAAGGAAAACGAACGAAAAAACTGCGAGGGGAAGTATGCTGCGGTCACTGTACATCAAAAACGTCGCGATCATCTCGCGGCTGAATCTCGAACTCGGGGAGGGCTTGAACATTCTGTCCGGCGAGACCGGCGCGGGCAAATCGATTATCATCGATTCTCTAAACTTCGTGCTCGGCGGAAAGGCGGACAAATCCCTGATTCGGTACGGCGAAGAGCAGATGAGCGTCGAGGCGCTCTTTACCGCAAATGAAAACGTCAGACGCGCGCTCGCGGAGCTTGATTTCGAGGAGGACGAGGAGCTCGTCATTCTGCGCACGCTCAACGTTTCGGGCAGGAGCGAAATCAAACTGAACGGACGCCCGACGACGCTGTCCGTTCTCAAGAGCCTGACGCAGTACCTCTGCGACATCTACGGACAGAGCGAACACATTTCCCTGTTAAAGACCGCGAACCATTTGAAACTCGTGGACGCCTACGCGGGGAAAGGTGTGGAAGAGGAGAAGGAAAAATGTGCGGGACTGCTCTCGGAACTGCGCGCGGTCAACGCGGAGCTCGCCTCTTTGGGCGGAAACCCCGAGGAACGCGCGCGGCTCTTGGACCTGTACGCCTTTCAGGTGCGTGAAATCGAGGAGGCAAACCTCGGCGAGCACGAGGAGGAAGAGCTCGTCAACCTGCGGAGCGTCCTCGCGCACGCGGAAAAGATTGCGGAGGGGTTAAAGGGCGCGGTGAACGCGCTTTCGGCAAACGAAATCGGGGCGGCGGAGGGCGCGGGGCGCGCGCTTTCCGAACTGCACAGCGTCCTGCGCTATGACGGACGGTTGGAGGAATATCTGCCCCGTCTCGAATCCGTCAAGTTTGAACTCGAGGACATCTCGGACAGCCTTTCGGGGATACTCGAGGGGATGGACTTTGACGAGAGCGAGGCAGACCGCGTATTCGAGAGGTTGGACAAAATCAAGTCCCTGAAGAAGAAGTATGGCGCGGACTATGCGGAAATCACCGCGTACTGCGCGCGCACCCGAACAGAGTATGAAAAACTGAAGAATGCGGACGAGCGTATCTCGGAACTGAACGCGGAGAAGGCGAGGATTCTCAAACATCTCGGCGACGTGTGCGCCGCGCTCTCCGCCCTGCGCCGAGCGGCGGCAAAGGAGTTTGAGACGCGGATTTCCGCGGAGTTCGAGAGCCTTGCCCTAAAGCATGCGCGCTTTCAGGTGGAATTTTCGGACGCGCCCGATGCGGAATCGCTCGAGGCGAGTGTGAGCGCGGAGGGGTACGACCGCGTGCAGTTTTTGTTCAGCGCGAACGCGGGCGAGCCCTTAAAGCCCCTCGAAAAGGTCATCTCCGGGGGGGAAATGAGCAGGTTTATGCTCGCCATCAAACAGATTACCGCGGATCTCGACGACATCGGGACGCAGGTGTTCGACGAGGTGGACGCGGGCATTTCGGGCGAGGCGTCTGTGGAGATTGCGAAAAAGATTGCCAAAATCGCCCGACATCGGCAGGTCATCTCCATCACGCACACGGCGGCGATCGTCGCGGTTGCGGACGCGAATTTCTTTGTGGAAAAGCGTGTCGAGGGAGGCAAGACGCTGACGGGCGTCGTCAAGCTCGCGGAGGACGGGCGCGTGCGCGAGGTCGCGCGGCTTCTCGGGGCGGTGGAGAAGAACGAATACGGCGAACTCCACGCCAAGGAACTCCTCGCTTGGGGAGAGGATTACAAGAGAGGAATCTCCTGAAAAAATAATTTTTACGCATAAAAGTGAAACGCCGAAACAAACTACTTCTTAAGAATGCTTTGGAGAGAGGACGCTACGCGCTCTCTTCGGGACGATTGAGGAGTGGTTTTTTTATGCGGAAATCTGCTTGCAAGGTGATATGGGTGCTCATGGCGCTGGTCTGTTTTCTGACGGGCGGTTTTGCCGTCCGCGCGGAGAGGGGCGCGCAGAGTGTGTTCGCGGGGTTTGCCGCAGAAGAAGAGCCTCTGCTTTCGGAAGAGCGAATCGACGGAAATGCGGAAACGGTTGCGGCGGGAAATTTCTCCTCTTCCGCAGGGCACGGCTACGAGGCGGTGTATGTGGGGGGAATGCCGCTCACGCTGTCCCTGAAGAACCGCGGGCTTGTCATCATCGGGCGCATCGACGTCATCACCAAGTACGGCATGGTTTCGACGGTCAAGAATTCGGACATCATCAACGGCGATACCCTGCTTTCGGTGGAGGGCGTGGAAATCAACTCTTCGGAGGAACTCTCCGAGGTCATCAACCGCGAGGAATTTGCGGGCAAGGTTCTGCACGTACAGCTCCGGCGCAAGGGTGAGACGATTGAGACAACTTTAGAGCCCGCGCTGGACATCTCTTCGGAGAAGTACAAGGCGGGACTTCTCGTGCGCGAGGACACCTTCGGAATCGGCACTTTGACCTATATCACACCCGATTTGAAATTCGGCTCTCTCGGGCACGCGGTCTATGACCCCGACGTCGAGAACGTTATGGAGATTTCGGGGGGAAGCGTGTATAAGTGCAAAATCAGCGACGTTTTAAAGGGCGAGCGCGGACGCCCCGGGGAGCTGAAGGGCGGAATCGATCGGACGGACGGCGTCATCGGCTCGATTTACGCCAACAACAAATTCGGCGTATATGGCAACCTCAAGGAAAAGATGCTCAACCCGCTCTTTCCCGAGCCCGTGGAAGTCTGCCCGCAGAAGAACGTAAAGCCCGGCAAGGCGCAGATTCTGACCACGCTCGAGGGGGGAGAACCCGAGCTCTACGATATTGAAATCGTCAAGTGCAGCGGGCAGAAGACCCCCAATGACCGCAGTATGGTGCTGAAGGTGACGGACAAGCGGCTCATCGAGCGCGCGGGCGGCATCGTGCAGGGCATGAGCGGCAGTCCGATTTTACAGAAAGGCAAGCTCGTGGGCAGTGTGACGCACGTCTTTATCAACGACCCTCTGCGCGGATACGGACTGTATATCGACTGGATGCTTCAGAATTGATTTTTTGTCCGAACTGTGGTACAATAAAGACATGGAAATCACGAAACGACTGACCGAAATGGGCTTTGCGCCCGAGACCTCGGGAACAAAATACCTGTCAGACTGTATCCGGGTCTATGCGGAAAGCGGATGCAGAATGAAATTCACTGACGCCTACGCGCTCATCGCGGGGAAGTACGGACGGAGCACGGACAGCGTCATGAAGGCGATGAAATATGCCATCGACAGGGCGGTGCTTGCCCGAAGCGAGGACGATTTTCTGTCGCGGCTTGTCAAGGAAAACGGAAACGTGACCGTTCGGGAGTTTGTGGCAGGCTTTGCGGCGTGGCTGATGTAGGGAATTTCGACAAAATCCGCATATTTTTGCCACGGTTTCATAACTTATAGTATGAAACGTTTCGGGCAGAACAACTACATGATCTCGACCACGCTCTGGGACAATCTCAAAATGAACCGGCGGACGATTCTCTGTCTGTCGGTGTGTATGCTGATCAGCTTTGCGGTCAGCATTTTTTTTGTTCACAACGTGGAGATTCTGCAGGGGACAAAAGTCGTTCACTTCTATCTCATCATCTTCGACGCGGGCTCGGCGTTTTCCCTCTTTTTTCGGGAACTGTTCGGACTCGGGCTGTTTCTGCTCCTCCTCGGGGTGCTGAGCCTGCACTATACGCTGATTCCCGTGGTCTATGTGTTCTTTGCCTATCGGGGATTTGCGGTCGCGGTGCTCGTGTTCAATCTCTTTACAAAGGGCGTATTTATCGGAATCGCCGGCATCTTCTTTGTTCTGCCCTTCGTGCTCTTCAATTATTTTCTGCTTGTGCTGTTCGGGGCGTTCTGTATCTCGAGCGCTCTTTACTTCCGTCGGTGTCGGTTTATCGACTGGCATCTCCTGTGCGGAGGTTTTCTCGTCTATCTCGCGCTCATCGCCGCCGCGCTCCTTTTGGAACTTCTTTTGTTTCTGCTCGTGCTCCGTCCCTTCTTCGGACTTCTTTAGAATAAAATCAAAACCCCTTGCGCATGCTATCGTTAATCACTAAAATTAGAAGGGGTTTCGTTATGAAAAAATTGATTCTTTCCGTCTGTACGCTCGTCGCGGCGCTGATCGCGGCGGCGCCCGCCGCCGCAGTGCTCGCGGAAGAGGATACCATGGTTGCCGCCAAGAGTTCGCTTCTCATGCACGCGGACACGGGCACGGTCATATTGGAAAACAATGCGGATGCGCGCCATCCCATTGCGTCCATGTGTAAAATCATGACCCTGCTCTTGACCTTCGAGCAAATCGACAAGGGCGAACTCTCGATGGATCAGGACATTTTTGTCAGCGAGCACGCGGCGGGTATGGGGGGCTCTCAAGCCTTCCTCGAGCAGAATGACAGCTATAAACTCTCCGACCTCGTCAAGTGCGTGACGGTTGCCTCCGCGAATGACGCGGCGGTCGCCATTTCCGAGACGATAGCGGGGAGCGAAGAGGGGTTCGTTGCGCGAATGAACGAGCGCGCAAAGGAACTCGGCATGCTCAACACGAATTTCGCAAACGCGACGGGGCTCCCAAAGCCCATGCAGTACTCCTGCGCGCGGGACGTGGCGATGATGACCCGCGAGCTCTTAAAGCACAAGGCGTACTATGAGTTTTCGGGGATTTGGATGGATACGCTCGTGCACAAGGGCGGCAGGGAGACCGGATTGACCAACACAAACAAGCTCATTCGTTTCTACAAGGGCTGTGATGCGGGCAAGACGGGCTATACCAACGAGGCGAAACACTGTATTTCCGCCTCCGCGATGCGGGACGGCACGCGGCTGATTGCGGTCGTCATCGGCGCGGACTCCTCGCAGGAGCGGTTTCAGGGCGCAAGCAAGATGCTCAACTACGGCTTTGCGAACTTCGAGACAGAACAGGTGCTCGCAAACCGTGACCTCGCGGACAAGACCGTGACGGTGCGCGGCGGCAGACAGGATACGGCGAAACTCGAACTCGCCGAGGAATTCTCCATGTTCTTAAAGCGCGGAGAGAAGTCGGACGTGAATGTGGAACTGCGGATTGCGGACAGTGTTTCCGCGCCCGTCCGCGTCGGGGAATGCGTCGGAAAGGCGGTCGTGACCAAGGACGGTCGCGTACTCTTCGAGACGGATATCCTTGCAGCGGAGAACGTCGAGGCAAACACCTGGGGAGACAATATACGGGATATTATCGGGCAGTGGTAATTTTCCGATTGCGTTACACTCGCGCCCCGCGCTCGCTCATAAGCACGGCAGGGGCATAAAATTGACGCCGACAGAGGGATAAACCTTTGTCGGCGTCATTTTTTTGAATGGGTAAAGCGGAATCATTGACCTTTTTGTGAAAAAATGCTACAATATAAAAATAGTCTGGCTTTTTAGATTGAATTTTGCTTTCGAGGAATAGTATTGAGAAATTTCGGTTTTTTAGATTACTTTAGGCTTGCATTTCAGCAGAGCGACTATCATTATGCGATTGTGGGCGTCATGATGCTCGTGGGCGCGGTGTTCTCCATCATGCTCCATGAGGTCGCACACGGATTTGCCGCCTGGAAAGCGGGAGATCCCACCGCCAAATATTACGGGCGTATGACCCTTAATCCTCTCAAGCATTTCGACCTCTTCGGTTTTGCCTGCTTTGTCGTTATCGGTTTCGGCTGGGCGAAACCCGTTCCCGTCAACGATTCCAACTTCCGCAACTATCGAAAAGGTTTGTTTTGGGTCGCGGTTTCGGGCGTATTGACCAATCTCGCGCTCGCCTTCGTGAGCGTGCCGCTCGCCGAACTCTCTTGGATGTGGTATTATGCCGCACCAAACGATTTTGCCTTTGCGCTTGCTTATCTTTTTGAGGGCATGTGGCAGGTCAACCTGCTGTTCATCGTGTTCAACCTTCTGCCCATATATCCGCTGGACGGTTTCCGCGTGGTGGAGGCTTTGGGGAAGGGACGCTTTGCCCGCAGGTATAAAAATTTCATGTACGAGTACGGCTCTTGGGTGCTCCTTGCGGTGCTTGTCGTCATCTATATTTTGTCCTTTCCGCCTTTCAATATCTTCGTTCTCGGCACGCTGGCGGATTGGCTCGGAACGCCGATACGTTTGTTCTGGAATCTGATATTTTAACGGTTAGGGAAAAAGATGGATCTGTCGTCGCTCAAAGTCAAATCGGATTACGAATTTAAACTCGACAATTTCGAGGGGCCGCTCGATCTTCTTCTGCACCTCATCAAGGAGGCGAAGATTGATATTCGGGAGATTTTCGTATCCAAAATCACCGAGCAGTATTTAAAATATATGGAACAGCTCGAGGACATCGACGTCGAAAAGGCGACGGATTTTCTCGATATGGCGGCGACGCTTGTCGAAATCAAATCCGATTCCCTTCTGCCCAAGATTGAAGAGGTTCTGCCCGAGGACGAGGACCCCAAGGAAAAGTTCTTCCGCATGGTCGAAGAGTACAAGATGCTCCGCGAGGCGAGCGAGGAACTCAAGGTCATCGAGAACGTCGATCGGTTCTACAAGGAGCCGGACCGGAGCGTGGGGGACGTGCGCGTGGTGTTCAAGGACTTCACGCTGGACGGACTCTTGGACGCCTTCTCCAAAATGCTCCTGCGTCTCAATGAGAAAAAGCGCGTAGTCGAGCCCAAGGAAATCAAAAAGGACCCCTTCACCGTCGCGCAGAAGTACGCATACATAAAGGAAAGTCTGTTCGCGCGCAAACAAATCAGCTTTTTTGACCTCTTTGCGGAGGATTACGAGAAATCCGAGGTCATCACGACCTTTCAGGCGCTTTTGGAAATTCTCAAATCGCAGATTGCGACCTGCACGCAGTACGGCGTGTTCGAGGACATCACCATCATGCTCCGCGAGGATGCGGAAACTGCGGCGGAGGAGCCGCAGCTCTTTGAAGAAAACCAAGGCAAAGGGGACGGGGAGTAGCAAATGGACAAACTTGCCAACATTATCGAATCCATTTTATTCGTTTCGGGAAACGCGGTGAGCGCGAAGGACATGGCGGACAAGCTCGGCGTATCCGAAAAGGAAATCCTAAAGACTGCCGAAACCCTCATGGAGAAGTACTCCGGTTCGAGCGGAATCCGGCTCAACGTATTCAATAAAAAATTACAGTTCTCCACCAATTCGGACTACGCCGAGAGCGTGGAGAGCGTCTTGAATCCCATCAAGGAGCGGGAGCTTTCCAAGGCGCTCCTCGAGGTTTCCGCGATTATCGCCTACAAACAGCCCATAACGCGGTTGGAGATTGAGGAAATTCGGGGCGTGTCCTCGGACTATGCCGTGACCATGCTCTTAAAACAGAACATGATTGAGGCAGTGGGCAGAAAGGACTGCGTGGGCAAACCGATTCTGTTCGGCACGACGGACGAATTTTTGCGCCGTTTTCAGCTCCGAGACCTCGGAGAACTCCCGAACTATGAGGACCTTTTGGGCAGGATTCGCGTCCTGCACGGGGATGAGCCCTCCTCCGACCTCTACCGCAAGGACGTCTACAATCCCAACGAGGACGAGGAGCTCCGCGAGGAGGCGGTCGCCGCGGAGGACAAGCCCAAGCGCAAAAAAAAGAACGCGCCCGTCGAGGGACAGGAAGTCATGACGGTGCAGGAGGAAATCCCCGCGCCCGCAGAGGTTTCCGCGCCCGAAATCGCGCCCGAGGTCACGGACGAACTTCCCGATTTTCTGAAAGGGGAAAACATCGAAATCATTTCGGAATAGAACGGAAAATTTCACACACCATAACGAGTATGACGATTTGGATCTTCATACTCGTTTTTATTTTGCTGGCGCTTCTGATTTTCTGGCCCTTCAAATTCACCCTCTATTTCGGACAGAATTTTACCTCTCTGTACGGAAATTTTGTCGTGGAATTTTTCGGGTTCAACATCAAGACTTCTCGGTATCAGGTTCAGCTCGAGGGTATCAACTTCATCAAGAAAAAGAAAGAGGTATTTGTCGATTACGGCAGGCTGTCCGAGGGAAGCGAGTTCTTCGAACGGTTCTCTCTGCACGTCTATCGCGGTATTGATTTTAAAGAGCTTTACTACCACTACAATCTGAACGCGGAAGATCTCTTTACGCAGGTCATGACGCAGGGGAGCTTTTACGCGCTCGCGGGCGCGGTCAAGGGCGTCGCGGACAAAAAGCTCTCCTGTCCCGCCTACGCGAAGATGACCCTCCGCAAAGAAGAGGACAATTTCCTGCGCGCGCGGTGCATAATCCGCCTGTCGATTGCAGACATTATACTTGCATTTATCAAGAGTATTTTAGGAGGAAAACATGGACAACATCAACCCGATTGACGAAGTACTTTCGACGGCGATGAAACAGCTCCGCTCGATTGCGGACGTAAACACCGTCATCGGCAAACCCATAGAGAGCGAGGGCGGAAAGACGATTATCCCGATTTCCAAGGTCACCATCGGCTTTGTAGCGGGGGGCGGCGAGTACGGCGAGACAAACAAATTCTCTTCCGAGTATCCCTTTGCGGGCGGGAGCGGCGGCGCGGTTCAGCTTTCTCCCATCGGCTTTTTGGTCGGGAGCAAAGAAGAGGACCTTAAGATGATCGGCATCGATTCGGATACCGCGCTTTCCCGCATGTTCGACGCCGCAAAGGGCGTGTTCGAGCGCGCAACACAGAAGAAGGAAGAGGACTCCGAAGGAGAGGAGGACGCCCAATGAAACGTCTGACGGCGATAGCGGTCGGTTTTGCGGCGATTGTTTGCGCGGCGTTCGGGCTCGCGCCGAAGTTCAGCGTTTCGGCGGAGACCGCGGCGGCAAAGAGCGGCATGATTGTCATAGAACGTACGACGAACCGCGTGCTCCTCGGCGAGAACGAGAACACGCCCCTTCCGATGGCGTCGTTGACCAAGATTATGACGGCGATTGTCGCCATCGAACACTGCGACGACCTGAACGCAAGGCACAAGATTCCCAAAGAGGCGGTTGGCGTCGAGGGCTCGAGCATCTATCTTGTGGAGGGCGAGGAACTCTCCGTCCGCGAACTCCTGTACGGACTCATGCTTCGGAGCGGAAACGACGCGGCGGAGGCTCTTGCGATCCTGACCGCGGGAACGGTGGAAAATTTTGTCGGGCTCATGAACGACAAGGCGGCGGAATTGGGGCTCGAAAATACGAAGTTTCAGAATCCGCACGGACTTCCCGCCAAGGAGCACTACACCTCCTGTTACGACCTCGCGATGATTTCCTCTTACGCCATGAAGAACGAACTGTTCCGGCAGATTGTAGGGACGAAGAGCATCAAGATTTCCAACACGACCAAGGACTACGACCGCGTTTTGAAGAACAAAAACAAGATGCTTTGGGAGTACGAGGGTGGCTGCGGAATCAAGACGGGGTACACCAAGGAGGCGGGGCGCTGCCTCGTATCCGCCGCCGAGCGCGGGGACATGAAACTCATCTGCGTGGTTTTAAACTGCGGTCCGATGTGGGAGGTCTCCAAGGAGAAAATGGAGGAATGTTTCAACCGCTATGAATTCCGCAACATTCTCTGTGCGGGTCAGCTCGAGAAAAGCATCGCGGTGACGGGCGGACTTGCCGAGCGTGCGGGGGTCTATCTGAAGGAGGACATCACCCTGCTTGTGGAGAAGGACGCCGAGCTCGAAGTCGAATTCGACCTGCCCGAGAGCCTTCCCGCGCCCCTCGTGCGAGACCAAGAGGTCGGAGAAGTTCGAATCTTCTGTGAAAAAGAGTTGCTTTTTTCCCAAAAAATCTATAATATAGAGGGGATAGAAGTACAGACCCAGAAGATATTTGAAAAGATTTTCGGGAATTGGAGTTTACTATGCGGTTAAACAAATATCTGGCGGAGTGCGGGCTTGGCTCGCGGCGCGCCTGCGACAAGCTGATCGAAGAGGGCAAAGTCCGAATCAACGGAAAGCCCGCCGCGCTCGGCGCGGAGGTTTTGGAGCGCGACTCCGTCACGGTATCGGGAAGAGCGGTGAATCCGCCCTCCCGGCATACATACGTCATGCTGCACAAGCCCAAGGGCTACATCACGAGCGCCTCGGACGAAAAGGGCAGAAAGACGGTGTTCGAACTCGTGAAGAACACGAATGTGCGGCTGTTCCCGGTGGGACGGCTGGACTACGACACGGAAGGACTTCTGCTTTTGACCAACGACGGCGAGCTCTGCGAAAAACTCACGCACCCGTCCCATCAGGTGGGCAAAACGTATGTCGCCAAGATAGAGGGCGAAATTTCGGAGGACGAAGTCAAGCGCATGCGCGCGGGACTTGTCATCGACGAGGGTGAGGCGGCGACCAAGCGTTCTTCGGTGGACGTTCTCGAGAAGGGGGAGGGTTATACCAAGCTCGAACTCGTCATCTACGAGGGCAGAAACCGTCAGATCCGCAAGATGTTCGAGGCGGTGGACAAAAAAGTGATTTTTCTCAAGCGCACCGCAATCGGAGAGATTCGGCTCGGCGGACTTTCCCGCGGGGAATACAGGTATTTAAACGAACGCGAATTAAAGTATCTGCGCAAAATATAGAAGTTGGGGCGGGCTTTCGACCGCCCTTTTTTTGGGTCGAATCGTTTGCCTTTTTTTCGGTTACATTGTATAATAATTCACGAAGGTTTTTTTAAGCGGATAAACAATATTTCAGCAATTTCGATACGGAGGTAGCTATGGATAAAATCGCTTTGCTCGCGTCCAGGAAAAAGCAGGCGGAGGAACAGAACGCGTCCGCGCTCTCTTTTGCCGCGGCGATTCTGGACGAGGCAAGTTTTGTGGAGACGGACTCCTTCTATTTCGCGGGCAACGATCTCGTGGATAACGGGACGCTGTTCGGAGAAGGGGTTGTTTCCGGGAGCGGCACGATCGGGGGGATTCCGGTCTGCCTGTTCGTACAGAACTTCGACGTCATGAAGGGCGGACTCTCCAAGGGTCAGGCTGACAAGATCCTCAAATGCATGGACAACGCCGAAAGCGCGGGAATCCCGCTCCTCTGCGTTCTGCACACCGCAGGCGCCCGGCTCGGGGAGGGAATCCGCGTGCTGGACGGCTACGCGCGGGTATTAAAGCGCCTTGCGCAGCTCTCGGGGAGCATTCCGCTCATCACCGTGGTAAAGGGCGAGGTTTACGGCGCGTTCTCGGTGTTCGCGGGTCTTTCCGATTTCGTGTTCGTCATGAAAGAGGGCGTTCTCGCGACGACCTCTCCGGCGATTCTTACGGCGAAAGCGGACAAGGACCCCTCCAAAGAGTTCTTCGCCGCAAAGAGTCTTAGTAAGCGCGGGATTGCCTCCCGCGTCTGCAAGGATACCGCCGCGCTCAAGAGCGACCTCGCAAAATTTTTGGACCTCTTGGCGGGCGGAGAGCTCGAGCTCTCCGAGGCGGAGCTCAACCGCACCGCGATTTCCCTGAACAAGGGCTACAAAGCGGAATCGGTAATTACGCGCGTGTTTGATGCGGGTTCATTCTTCGAACTCGAAGAGGATGCCGCGACCGAGGTGCGCGTCGGGTTTGCCCGTCTGGGCGGATTCCGCGTGGCGACCGCTGTCTGTTCGGACGACGCGAAGGAGATTACCGCGCTCGGCTGCCGCAAGATTACCAAACTCTTGAACTATTGCGACGTCAACGAAATTCCCTTCGTCATCTTCGTCAATTCCAATGGGTTTGCGGCGGAGCTTTCGGATGAAGATCGTATGCTCGGCTGTCAGGCGGAGCTGTACTCGGCGCTTGCGCTCTCGGACAATCTGCTGATTTCGGTCGTGACGGGAATCGCTGCGGGAAGCGTGTATTCGGCGTTTGTGAGCAAGGAGATGACCTCCTATTCCTACGCCTGGGCGACGGCGAGCGTTTCCCTGCTGTCCAACGGACAGGGCGCGGAACTCGTCTATGCCGACGAAATCAAGAAAGCGAAGAACCGCGACAAGGCGCGCGCCGCCGCCGCGGAGAAATACGCAGAAGTGGAGGGCGACGTGTTTGCCGCCGTCCGGTCCGGCAGTATTGACGAAATCATCGAGCCCTCGCTGACCCGGCAGTACCTGCTGTCGGTGCTCATGCAGGCGGAATAGGGGAGGCGCACAATGCTGACGTTTCTCGCGGAAGAGTCCATGCCTTGGGCGGAGCGGTTATCGACAAGCGGTCTGACCCTCTTTATCGGATTGTCGGTCATCTTCGCAATTCTCACCATACTGATTGGTGTGCTGTACCTCATGCGGGCAATTTTCTACCGCAAAAAGGACGCGAAACCCGAACCCGAGCCGCAGGCTTATGAGCCCGCGCCCCGCGCGGAAGAGGGACTGACGGAGGAAACTGTTGCCGCAATCGTCGCGGCGGTTTCCGTGTGCATGCAAGAGGAAACGGGGGCGCCGGCGCCCTTCCGAATCCGTTCCATCAAGAAAAGAGTTTAAACAGATTATAAGGAGAAAGATTATGCGTAATTTTAAGGTAACGGTCAACGGAACGACCTATGACGTCGCCGTCGAGGAGACGGGAAGCGCGATTGCGGCGGAGACCCCCGTTGTCGCCGCCCCCGCCGCCCCTGCTGCGGCTCCCGCCCCTGCGCCCAAAGCCGCTCCCGTAGGTGACGGAACGCCCCTGAAGGCGCCGATGCCCGGCATGGTCATGAATTTTAAGGTTGCGAACGGCGCACAGGTCAAGAAGGGCGAGGCTGTGCTCGTTCTCGAGGCAATGAAGATGGAAAACGACATTGCGGCATGCGCTGACGGCGTTATCACTTTTGTCGCGGCGAAGGGAGCCAACGTATCCACCGGCGAAGTCCTTGCGGTCATCAAGTAGAGCGGGGGGATACCTATGAACGCTTATCTCGCTACGCGGGGGATCGGCGAAATCTTTCTTGACATCTATAAGCAGTCGGGGCTTGCAAACGCGCAATGGCAGAATTTCGTCATGCTCGCGATTGCCTGTCTCCTCGTCTATCTGGCGATTGTCAAGCAATATGAGCCGCTTCTTCTCCTGCCGATTGCCTTCGGTATGTTTATCATCAACATTCCGGGCGCGTCGGATATTCTGTTTTTCACGGGCTACGATCCCTCAAAGGGGCATCAGTCGCTGCCCGCGGATGAAAAAGGCGGTCTGTTCTACTTTCTATATCAGGGCGTTGACCTCGTCATCTATCCGCCGCTGATCTTCCTCGGGATCGGTGCGATGACGGACTTCGGTCCGCTGATCGCGAACCCGAAGAGTCTGTTGATCGGCGCGGGCGCGCAGCTCGGCGTGTTCATCGCCTTTGCGGGCGCGCTGTTCCTCGGTTTTTCGGGCGCGGTCGCTGCGGCGATCGGCATCATCGGGGGCGCGGACGGTCCGACGGCAATCTATGTCGCCTCCAAACTCGCGAGTGACTATGTGCCCGTCATCGCCATCGCGGCGTACTCGTATATGGCGCTCATTCCGGTCATTCAGCCTCCCATCATGAAGCTGTTGACCACCAAGAAAGAGCGCGCTATCCGCATGGAACAGCTCCGTCCCGTGTCCATAATCGAGAAGGTGATCTTCCCGCTCGCGGTCACGGCAATCATCGGAATTCTTCTTCCGTCGGCGATTCCGCTTCTCGGCATGCTCATGCTCGGCAACCTCTTTAAAGAGAGCGGCGTGGTGGAGCGTCTGACCAAGACCGCCACCAACGAGCTCATCAATATTGTCACGATTCTTTTGGGCGTGACCGTCGGGTCGAAGGCGCTCGGAACCATGTTCCTGAAGCCGGATACATTGTACGTCATTGCGCTCGGTCTGTTCGCATTCTGTTTCGGTACGGTCGGCGGACTTCTGACGGCGAAAGTCATCAATCTCTTCTCCAAGAAGAAAATCAATCCGCTCATCGGTTCCGCGGGCGTTTCCGCCGTTCCGATGGCGGCGCGGGTCTCGCAGAAGGTGGGACAGGAAGTTGATCCGGAGAACTATCTCTTGATGCACGCAATGGGCCCGAATGTGGCGGGCGTCATAGGCTCTTCGATCGCGGCGGGCGTATTGCTTGCCATGTTCGGCGCTTAATTGTAAGGAGAATACTATGTCGAAAGTAATGATTACGGATACCATACTGCGGGACGCGCACCAAAGTCAGGCGGCGACGAGAATGCGGCTTGAGGAAATGCTCCCCGTATGCGAAAAATTGGACAAAGCGGGCTATTACTCTTTGGAAGCCTGGGGCGGAGCGACTTTTGACTCCTGCCTGCGCTTTCTGAACGAGGACCCGTGGGAGCGCCTGCGCGCGCTCAAGAAGGCGTTGCCGAATACCAAGATACAGATGCTCTTCCGCGGTCAGAACATTCTCGGGTACAAACACTACGCGGACGACGTCGTGGAGAAGTTCGTGCAGATGTCCATCAAGAACGGCGTGGACGTCATCCGAATCTTTGACGCGCTCAACGACACGCGCAACCTCGAGACCGCAATCAAAGCGACCAAGAAGTACGGCGGTATCTGCGAGGCGGCAATCTCCTATACGAAGAGTCCGGTGCACACCACCGAATATTTCGTCAAGCTCGCCTGCGAACTCGAGGAAATGGGAGCGGACAATATCTGTATCAAGGATATGGCGAATATCCTTTTGCCCTACGAGGCTTACGACCTCGTGAGTCAGCTCAAGAAAAAGACCAAGTGCAAGATTCACATGCACACGCACAACACGGCGGGCACGGGGGACATGGTGAACCTGAAAGCCATCGAGGCGGGGTGCGATATTGTAGATACGGCGCTTTCGCCCCTCGGCAACGGCACCGCCCAGCCCGCGACCGAACCCCTGGTTGCGACCTTGCGCGGCACCGAATACGACACGGGCATCGACCTCAACCTGCTCGCGGAGATTGCGCCGCACTTTAAAAAGGTTGCCTCGCGCCTCGAGGCGGACGGATTCCTTCAGCCGGGCAAGATTCTGCGGGTTGACATCAACACGCTCAAGTATCAGGTTCCCGGCGGTATGCTCTCCAATCTCCTTTCCCAGCTCAAACAGGCGGGCGCGGAGGACAAATTCACCGCGGTTTTGGAGGAAGTGCCGAGAGTGCGGAAGGACTTCGGCTATCCGCCCCTCGTGACCCCGACCAGTCAGATTGTGGGCACGCAGGCGGTTCTGAATGTGCTGACCGGCGAGCGCTACAAGCAGGTCACTAAGGAGTCCAAGGGACTCTTGAAGGGCGAATACGGCAGGCTTCCCGCCGAGCCGGACGCGAAAATCGTCAAACAGATTCTCGGCGACGAGGAGCGTATCACCTACCGTCCGGCGGACAAGATTGCGCCCGAGTACGAGAAGTATAAGGCGGAAATCGGCGAATATCTGGAGCAGGAAGAGGACGTTCTGACCTACGCGCTCTTCCCGCAGGTCGCGATGAACTTCTTTAAATATCGGCAGGCGAAGAAGTATGGCGTGGATAAGACGATCTGCGACGGCGCCGACAAAGTTCATCCTGTATAATCTGTATTTTGCAAAGGGGCATTTTATAAAATGCCCCTTTGTCTTGTCCCGGAGGACTCTATGAACATTCTTTTGACCAATGACGACGGAATTCAATCGGAGGGTCTCGCCGCGCTCGCGGCGGAGCTCGGAAAATCCCACCGCGTGCTCGTTGTCGCGCCGGATTCGGAGCGGAGCGCCTGCGGGCATTCCATCACCATCATGAAACCTCTCTCTCTCGAGCGCGTTCCTCTCGCGGGGGCGGAGGAGGCGTACGCCTTCGGCGGAACTCCGGTGGATTGCGTGAAATTTGCGACCGTCGAGAAAAAGCATTTTCGCCCGGATTTTGTGATTTCGGGTATCAACCGCGGCTCCAACCTCGGGACGGACACCATCTATTCGGGCACGGTCTCGGCGGCGCGGGAGGCGACGACGCTCAATATCCCCGCGCTCGCGGTCTCTGACGTCGCGCGCAAGGACAACGATTTTGTCGCGGACGCCGTTTGGCTTGCGGAAAATCTGCACCGATTTTGTCCGCTCTCCTACGAGGGCGTGTTTTACAATGTGAATTTTCCCGACTGTCCCGCCCGTGAGCGCAAGGGCATGATGCCCTGCCGCACGGGGGTCAACCTGTACGACGAGATGTTCGAGCTTCGGGACGGGCACTACTATCTGTCCGGCGACCCCATTCCGCACGAGAACGCGGAGAAGTGCGACACCGACTATATCCGCGAGGGGTATATCACGGTTTCGCCCCTCGTGTGCGACTTCATCTCGGAGCGGGCGCTCCAAATCCTGCTCCGAATGCATCGGGAGGGCGGAATATGAGAAGGCGGGTCGCAATCGTCGGAGGGGGCGCGGCGGGACTCGCCGCGGCGATTTCGGCGAGCCGCGCGGGAGCCGAAGTCCTGTTGCTCGAAAAGAACGAGAAACTCGGCAAAAAAATATACATAACGGGCAAAGGACGCTGCAACGTCACCAACGCCTGCCCGCGCGAGGAATTTTTTGAAAACGTCGTGCGCAACCCGAAATTCCTGTACAGCAGTTTTTCGGCGTTCGACAACGCCGCACTCATGGAGCTTTTGGAGTCCTCGGGGTGTCCGCTCAAGACGGAACGGGGCATGCGTGTGTTTCCCGCGTCGGACAAGGCGAGCGACGTGACCCGCGCGCTCGTCAAAAACTGTTCGGAGGTCTCGATTCGCCTAAACACGGAGGTTTTGGGAATCGAGCGGGAAAAGCAGGGTTTCCGTATTCTCATGAAGGACGGCGAATGGAACGCGGACGCGGTCATCCTTGCGACGGGGGGCGCGAGCTATCCCGCGACGGGAAGCACGGGGGACGGTTACCGCTTTGCCAAGGCGCTCGGACACACCGTGACCCCCCTTCGCCCCGCGCTTGTCGGGATTCGGCTGAACGAATCGACGAAGGAACTTGCGGGACTGACCCTCAAAAACGTGCGCGTCTCCGCGTCGCTCGAGAACGGAAAGACGGTTTCCGAGTTCGGAGAAATGCTGTTTACGCACATCGGTGTGTCGGGACCCGCAGTGTTGACCCTGTCCAGCCGAATCAACCGCGAGAAACTCGCGGGCGCGGAGCTCGTTATCGACTGCAAGCCCGCTCTTTCCGAGGAAGAGCTTGACCGCCGCCTGCTCCGGGAATTCTCCGCGGGCGCAAACCGGCAGTTCAAGACCGTGCTCGGGACGCTGCTCCCGAAATCCCTGATTCCGCGCTTTATCGAAAAGTGCGGCGTTGAAGGGGAGCGGGAGGCAAACGCAATCCGGCAGGAGGAGCGCAGGGCAATCCTGCGCGCGCTCAAAGGCATGCGCTTTCCCGTCCGCGGACTCTGCGGAATCGCGGGAGGAATCGTGACGAGCGGGGGCGCGGAGGTCTCGGAGATCGACCCGCGGAGGATGGAGAGCCGGCTTGTGCCCGGATTGTACTTTGCGGGCGAGCTGTTGGACGCGGACGCGCTGACGGGCGGATTTAACCTGCAAATCGCCTTTTCGACGGGTTGGCTCGCGGGTCGTTCCGCCGCGGCGGGCAAAGTTTCTTCCGCAGGCAAAAAATAATGGTTGAAATTCGGGCGAAAGTGTAATATAATAGTTGACGGAACAAACGCAAGGAGAGAAGTTATGATCAATATCGCAATCGACGGACCCGCGGGCGCGGGAAAGAGCACCGTCGCAAAGGAAGTCGCGAAGGAATTGAAAATCGTCTATCTTGACACCGGCGCGATGTATCGTGCGGTCGCTCTGAAGTGCCTGCGCAGGGGAACGGACCCCAACGACGAGGCGGGGGTCATGACCTTCTTAAACGATACCGAAATCAAAATCGCCTACGAGGAGGGCGCGCAGAGAATCTATCTCGACGGCGAGGACGTCTCCGAGGAAATCCGGGAGAACCGAATTTCCCGCGCGGCGTCGGACGTCTCCAAGCTCCGCCCCGTTCGGTTGAAACTCGTGGAGTTGCAACGGCAGATCGCGCGCGCCTGCGACGTCGTGATGGACGGCAGGGACATCGGGACTTTCGTTCTGCCGGACGCGAATTTCAAGTTCTTTTTGACTGCGACGAGCGAGGAAAGGGCTTCCCGCCGCTACCTCGAACTGCTCGCCAAGGGCGAGAAAATCAAGTATGAGGAAGTGCTCGCGGACATCGTTGCCCGGGATGAGAACGATTCCAAGCGCGACTTCGCTCCCTTAAAGCGCGCGGAGGACGCGGTTCTCGTGGATACCTCCAAATACACCGTGCGCGAGGTCGTGGCGATGCTCATCGACGCCATCGACAAGAAGAGGAGCGCGGGCAAATGCTGAAATTTCTCCGCGTATTGGTTACGCCCTTTTTTTGGATCTTGTACCCGATGAAAATCTTTCATCGGGAGCGCTATCAAAAGAAGACCAAAGCCGTGCTCGTGATGAATCACCTCTCCGCAATCGACCCGATTCTCATTTTGAAGGGAATGAGCATAGACGTTCACTTTCTCGGCAAAAAAGAACTCATGAACAGCCGCTTTAAAAAGTGGTTTTACAGGCATGCCCACGTCATCGGCGTGGACCGTGACAACGTGTCCATGGAAACGATAAAGGAGTGCCTTGCCGTCCTGAAATCCGACCGCACGCTCGGTGTATATCCCGAGGGCACGCGCAACCGGGAAAATCGGGAGCTCCAGCCCCTGAAAGAGGGCGTCGCGCTCTTTGCGCTCATGGGCAGAGCGCCCATCGTGCCCGTCGCAATCTACCGCAAAATCAGGATATTCCGCCGCTCTTACCTTCTCGTCGGCGAGCCCTTCGAGCTGACCGAATTCTACGGCAAAAAGCCGGATAAAGAAGTGCTTGCCGCGGCGACCGAACGAATTCGCGAGGAGATGCAGAGGGCACTCGACGACCTTGACAAAATCATGGAGGCGCGCGGAAAATGAAAGTGCGCGTCGCGGAGCATTCGGGGTTCTGCGTGGGCGTGCGTCGCGCGGTGGAGAGGGCGATGGCGTGCGAGCCGGGGAGCGCGAGCGTGCTCGGCGAGCTCATTCACAACCGAAGCGTGACCGGTCAGCTCGAGGCGCGGGGCATCTGCTCGGTGGAGCGACCGGAGGACTGCCGGACGAAAAAGCTTCTCATCCGTTCGCACGGCGTGGGGAAGGAAATCTACGCCCGCGCGGAGGCGGTGGGACTGGAGGTTGTCGATGCAACCTGTGTCTATGTCAAGAAGATTCACGAGACTGTAGAGAGGTATCACGCGCTCGGCTACACGATCGTCATCGCGGGAACAGAGGGGCATCCCGAAGTGGAGGGCATCGACGGCTGGTGCGGTCATACCGCGGTGATTGTGGGGGACGAAGGAGCGGCAGAGGCGGTCTCGGGGCTGGAAAAGGTCTGCGTCGTGTCCCAAACGACCTTTTCGCCGCAAAAATTTGAAGGAATTATAAAAAAACTTCGAAATAACGGCAATAAAATAGTTGAGATTTTTAACACAATTTGCTATACTACTGAAGTAAGATTGAGAGAGGCGTCGGAACTGGCTGCGCAATCGGACCTTGTCATTGTCCTTGGCGGCTTGCACAGCTCCAATACGCGCAAGCTCTACGAGGTGTGCACGGCGGCGTGTCCGAACGTGCGGTACATCGAGAGCGCGGCGGAGATCGACGATACCTTTCGAGGTTTTCAAAACGTTGCAGTTGTTGCTGGTGCGTCAACTCCGAGTGAGTTGATCAAGGAGGTTAAGTTTAAAATGGAAGAAATGAACAACGCAGAAGTACAGGCCGAAGAGATCGAGAAGACCGAAGCCGTAGAGACCGCCCCGGTCGCGGAGACCGTGGAGGCGTCCGTCGCTCCCCAGCCCGAGAAGGCTGAAGAGGCTGCGGAAAGCAGCGAGCCTGTTACCGAAGCCGTTGCGGAAGAGCCCGCCTGCGAGACCGTGACCGCGCCCGTCGAAATCAATACCATGGCTGACGTCATGGAGGCGATGAAGGCGACCGACGCGCAGAGCGGCAAACGGGGACAGGTCGTAAAGGCGACCATCGTCGAGGCGAAGGACGAAGGATTAATGCTCCAAATCGGAAGCAGAAAGACCGAGATCCTGCTGCCCGCCGGCGAAATCACCGTGGACGGGACATACGACAAGAACAACGAGATCTATGCCCCGGGCAACGAGATCGAAGTGATTGTCACGAACACGAACCCGATGACCGTTTCGGAGAAGAAACTTCTCTTAAACCGCATTGACGACGAAAAGCTCGTCGGCATGGGCGAAGGTTCCGAATTCAAGATTACGGTTGAGAACTTCAACAAGGGCGGTCTGACCGCCAGATATGCGTCCGCGAGCGTGTTTATTCCCGCCTCGCAGATCAAGCTCGGTTTCGTCAAAGCCGAGCCCGAGGAACTTAAGAAGTTCATCGGCAAGGAGATGAAGGTTCGCGCACTCAAGGTCGAAGGGCGCAAGATCGTCGCCTCGGCGAAGGTCATTCTCGAGGAGGAGCGCGCCGCGCGTCAGGAGAAGAAGAATCAGCAGATTCAGGAATTCTTCGATTCCATCGAGATCGGTCAGGTCGTCAACGGCAAGGTCGTGCGTTTCACGGACTTCGGCGCCTTTGTCAACGTCGAGGGCTTTGACTGCCTCGCGCACATCTCCGACCTCGCTTGGACCAACGTCGAGAAGGCGAGCGACATTCTGACCAAGGACCAAAACTACGACTTCGTGGTTCTGAAGATCGACAACGAGAAAAAGCACGTTTCGATCGGCTACAAGCAGCTCCAGCCCAAGCCCTGGCAGCTCGCGGGGGACAAGTACCCGGTGGGCACCGTGATTACGGGCAAGGTCGTGCGTCTTGCTCCCTTCGGCGCGTTCGTCGCGGTGGAGCCCGGCATCGACGGATTGGTGCATGTCTCGCAGATTACGCACGATTGGATTGAAAAACCCGAGAGCGCGCTGCACGTCGGCGACGAAATCGAGGCGAAGGTCATCGAAATCAACCCCGAGGCGGAGAAAATGAGCCTTTCGATCAAGGCGCTTCTGCCCGAACCCGAGGAGACGGAGGATCGCCCCCGCCGTCCGCGCGACGACAAGAAGTTTGAGCGCGTGACCGAGAAACTCGGCGAAAAGAAAGAGCGCAAGCCCCGCCGCGAAGAGGGACCGAGAGAGTGGACCTCGAGCGACAACGGCGGCGCGTCCATCGGCGAAATGCTCAAAGGTCTGAACTTCGACTTCTCCGAGGAGAAGGAGGAAACTCCTGCCGAGGATAAGACCGAGGAATAAATCAAAAATAAGAGAGAGCGAATCCTTTGCGGATTCGCTTTTTTTTGTTGATAAATCCGGCAAAATGTGCTATCCTAAAGGGAACAAGTACAAAGGTGGAGAAGAATGATATTTGACCCGAAGATTGAGACATTGGACAGGGCATCGATGCGCGCCCTTCAGCTCGAGCGGCTGAAGCGGATTGTCGCCTACGCCTACGACAATGTCCCTTTTTATAGAGCGCGTATGGACGCGGCGGGCGTTCAGCCCTCGCATATTCAGTCCCTCAAGGACATCGAGAAGATTCCCGTCACGACCAAAGACGATTTACGGGACAACTACCCCTACGGACTGTTTGCCCGCCCGATGAAGGAGATTGTGCGCCTGCACGCATCCTCGGGCACGACCGGAAAGCCTATTGTCGCGGGCTATACGCGCGGCGACCTCGACATGTGGTCGGACTGCATCGCGCGCCTCATCTCGGCGGTCGGGGGCAACGACGAGGACGTCGTGCAGATCTCCTTCGGCTACGGGCTGTTTACGGGCGGTTTCGGACTGCATCAGGGCTGGGAAAAAATCGGCGCGACGGTCGTACCGATTTCCGCGGGAAATACCGAACGGCAGGTCATGCTCATGAAGGATTTCGGGGCGACAGTGCTCATCTCCACGCCCTCTTACGGTCTGCATATCGCGGAGATTGCCAAAAAGATGGGGGTGGAGAAGAAAGATTTGAAGCTCCGGCTCGGCATGTTCGGCTCCGAGGCTTCGACGGCGGAGATGCACCGCGAGCTTGCGGACAAGCTCGGACTCTTCCCGACGGACAACTACGGGCTGACCGAGGTCGTCGGTCCCGGCGTGTCGGGGGAGTGTCTCGAGAAGTGCGGTATGCACATCAACGAGGACCACTTCTATCCCGAGGTGTTCGACCTCGAAAAGAACCGCGCCTGCGACCCCGGCGAGTACGGAGAACTGCTTTTGACCACGCTCACGAAGGAGGGTATGCCCATTCTACGCTACCGCACGAAGGACATCACGACCCTCGACGAAGAGCCCTGCAAGTGCGGCAGAACGACGGTGCGCATGAAACGCATCAAGGGGCGCACCGACGATATGATCAAGATTCGCGGCGTCAACGTGTTCCCCTCGCAGATCGAGTCCGTGCTCCTCGGTATGGAAGAGGTCGGAAACCATTACGAAATCATCCTGACCCGCGCGAATTACACGGACGCCATCGAGGTCAAAGTCGAAGTGGTGGACGAGCACCTCTTGGACAATTTCAAGCGGCTCTGCGAGCTCGAACGCAAGGTCAA
Source organism: uncultured bacterium (assembly GCA_905215695.1). GTDB lineage: Bacteria > Bacillota > Clostridia > Christensenellales > HGM11417 > CAJMQN01. Next base: position 14,525 of record CAJMQN010000013.1, on the reverse strand, counting down.
GATCAATTTGAAGACCGTCTTGCAGCTCGACGCCAAGGTCAGTCTCGTCGAGCCCCTCTCCTTAAAGCGGTATGAGGGTAAGACGAAACGGGTCATCGACCTGCGGAACAAGGGCACGATTTAAAAAATGTTGGCATTTTTGCGCAAAAAAGTTTACAAAAGTTTGACGAACCCTCTAAGGAGAACGAAATGAAGGAACTGATGATTGGAAATGCGGCGATTGCAAGGGGCGCATACGAGGCATGCGCAACGGTTGCCGCCGCGTATCCGGGCACGCCGAGCACGGAAATAACCGAATTTATATCCAAATACCCCGAAATTTACGCGGAATGGTCCCCGAACGAGAAGGTTGCGCTCGAAGTCGGCGTGGGGGCGTCCATCGCGGGCGCGCGCAGTATCGTGTGCATGAAACACGTGGGACTGAACGTGGCGGCTGACCCGCTCTTTACCTCGGCTTATACCGGGGTGCGGGGAGGGCTTGTCATCGTCGTTGCGGACGACCCGGGTATGCCGAGCTCGCAGAACGAGCAGGACTCCCGCTTTTATGCCCGCAGCGCGCACGTGCCCATGCTCGAGCCCTCGGACAGCGAGGAGTGCCGGGCGTTCACCAAACGCGCCTTCGAGCTTTCGGAGGAGTACGACACCCCCGTCTTTGTGCGGCTGACCGCGCGCACCTCGCACAGCCAAAGTCTTGTCGAGCCGGAGGAACGGATTTCGCGCGAACTTCCCGCCTATGAGAAGGACATCGCAAAATACGTCATGGTGCCCGGCTATGCCCGCCTGCGTCATCTCAAGGTCGTGGAGCGCATGGAGCGTCTCAAAAAGGACGTGGAAGAGTTTGACCTCAACCGCGAGGAAGTGCGGGGAGAGGAACTCGGAATCGTCTGCTCGGGCGCGGTGTACCACTTCGTGCGGGAGGCGGCGCCGGACGCGTCCGTCCTGAAACTCGGCATGATTTATCCGCTTCCGATTGAAAAAATCCGCGCCTTTTCCAAGAAGGTCAAACGGCTCGTCGTCATAGAGGAGTTGGAACCTTTCTTCGAGAATCAGCTCAAGGCGAACGGAATCCCCTGCGAGGGCAAAAATCTGTTCCCGCTTTGCTATGATTTTTCCGCGAACCTGATCCGCGAAAAGCTCTTCGGGATTCCCGCGCCCAAAGCGGATACGGAGCTCCCCGGACGTCCGCCCGTCATGTGCGCGGGGTGTCCGCACCGCGGGGTGTTCTACCTGCTCGCCAAGAACAAAATCACGGTAACGGGGGACATCGGCTGTTATTCCTTGGGCGCGATGGCGCCGCTGTCGGCGATGGACGCCGTCATCTGCATGGGCGCGAGTGTGTCCATGGCGCACGGTTTCGAGAAGGCGCGGGGGCGGGAACAGTCCAAGCACACCGTCGCGGTCATCGGAGACTCCACCTTCGTGCACACGGGGGTGAACGGTCTCATCAACGCCGTCTATAACAAGAGCAACATCACGCTCATCATTTTGGACAACTCCACGACGGGTATGACGGGGCATCAGGAAAATCCCGCCACGGGCAAGACCATTCGCCGGGAGAGCACGCACAAGCTCGACCTCTACGACCTCTGCAAGGCGTGCGGCGCGGACTCCGTGCGGGTCACGAACGCCTACGACCTCAAGAATACGGAAAAAGTAATCAAGGAAGAGCTGGCGCGAAAGGGCGTTTCGGTCATCATCGCGCAGAGACCCTGCGCGCTCCTCGACAAGTCCGAAAAGATTCCGCATGTGGTCTCGGACAAGTGCAGGAACTGCAAGGCGTGCTTAAAGCTCGGCTGTCCCGCCATTATAGCGGGCAAGGACCGCGTCTCAATCGACTTCTCGCTGTGCACGGGATGCGGCGTGTGCGAACAGGTATGCCCGTTCGGCGCGATCACCGCAGGGGAGGCAAAGTGATGGAAAACATGAATATTCTCATCGTCGGCGTGGGCGGACAGGGCACCTTACTCGCCTCCCGCGTGTTCGGAAACTACGCAAAACTCCTCGGCAAGGACTGCAAACTCTCCGAGGTACACGGCATGGCGCAGCGGGGCGGTTCGGTCGTCACGCACTTCAAGATGGCGGACAAGGTGTTTGCGCCCGTCATCGCGGAGGGGGAAGCGGACGTCGTGATTGCCTTTGAAAAACTTGAGGCGGCACGGTATCTGCACTTTCTCAAGCCGGGCGGAAAGGTCATCTATAACGACCGCGAAATCATGCCCCTGCCCGTGGTCATCGGCGCGGTCAAATACCCCGACGACCTCGCGGAGAAGATTCGCAAAAAGACTCCGGACGCGGTCTCTTTGAACGCGCTCGCTATCGCAAAGGAGTGCGGAAGCATCCGCGCCTTAAATACCGTCATGCTCGGCGTCGCCTGCCGCGAACTCGGGCTTGACGAGCCGAAATTCCGGGAGGCGCTGATCTCCGCCGTTCCCGCGAAATTCCTTGAACTCAATCTTGCCGCCTTCGAAAGAGGACTTTCGGCGGGGAAATAAGGAGACAGTATGCTCGGAAGAATCTACAATCCCGAAATCGAAACCATGGACCGGGCTTCCCTCGAGAAGCTCCAATCGGAACGGCTCGTAAAGACGGTGGAGCGCGTTTGGCACAACGTCGTCCCTTACCGGCGTAAGATGGAGGAGGCGGGCGTAAAGCCTTCGGACATCAAGAGCGTTCACGACCTGAACAAATTGCCCTTTACGGTCAAAAAGGACCTGCGGGACAATTACCCCTTCGGCATGTTCGCCGCTCCGCAGGAAGAGATTGTGCGCCTGCACGCCTCTTCGGGTACGACGGGCAAACTCACGACGGTGGGATATACGCAGAACGACCTCGACATGTGGTCGGAGTGCGCCGCCCGTTCGCTCTCGATGGCGGGATGTTCCAAAAAGTCCACCGTGCACGTCGCCTACGGCTACGGGCTGTTCACCGGAGGCTTGGGCGCGCACTACGGCGCGGAGAGAATCGGCGCGACGGTCGTACCCTGCTCGGCGGGCAACACCGAACGGCAGCTCATGCTCCTGCGGGACTTCAAGGCGAATATTCTGTGCTGTACGCCCTCCTACGCGCTCTATCTCGCGGATGAACTCTGCGCGCGGGGAGAGGAACTTCCCGACCTCGTCGCGGGGTGTTTCGGCGCGGAGCCTTGGAGCGACGAGATGCGGAAGGACATCGAGCGAAAACTCGGAATCACCGCGCTCGACATCTACGGACTCTCCGAAATCTGCGGACCCGGCGTCGCCATGGAGTGCGAATACAAACACGGCTCGCACGTCTGGGAGGACTTCTTCATTCCCGAAATCATCGACCCGGACACCCTCGAACCCCTGCCCTACGGCGAGAAGGGGGAACTCGTCTTTACGACGATTACCAAAGAGGGAATCCCGCTCGTGCGCTACCGCACGCGGGACATCACCTCCCTGTCCGCCGAGCCCTGCGCGTGCGGCAGAACGCACCTGCGCATGGATCGCGTATTGGGCAGAACGGACGACATGCTCATCATCCGCGGCGTCAACGTGTTCCCGTCTCAAATCGAGACGGTGCTGTTAAACACCGCGAAGGTCGAACCGCACTATCAGCTCATTGTGGATCGCGTCAACAACACGGACACCCTCGAGGTGCAGGTGGAGATGAGCGAGGCGCTCTTCTCGGACGAGGTCAAGCAGATAGAAATCACCAAAAAGGAGATCGAGGCGGGACTTCAGTCCGCGCTCTCCGTGCACGCGAAGGTGACCCTCGTCAACCCGCATTCGATTGCGCGGAGCGAGGGCAAAGCAAAACGCATCATCGACAACAGAAAGTTTTAAGGAGGGAAAGACATGTTAGTCAATCAGTTATCGGTGTTCATCGAGAACAAGCCCGGACGGGTGCACCAACTCACCGAGGTCTTGAGGAGCGCGAATATCGACCTTCTCACGCTCTCGATTGCGGACACCAAGGACTACGGAATCCTGCGCTGCGTCACCTCGGACAACGACAATGCCATCCGCGCCCTCAAGGAGGCGGGGTTTACCGTCTCTCTGACCAAGCTCATCGGCGTAGAAGTTCCGGACCGTCCCGGCGGACTGTCCGACGTTCTGGATATCTTCGACGATTCGGGTATCTCTATCGAATATTTGTACAGCTTTGCGAAAACATCGGACAAGCAAGCTGTCATATTATTTAGGGTAGAGGACGTCGAAGGTGCCCTGAAAATTCTTGAAAAGAAGGATATCAAGCTCATCGACTCTCTTCAATAATCGAAGAGGAAGTGATGTCATACGAGGTGCTGGCTCGAAGTTGACCTCGAGCGAATCGCGCGCAATCTCGGCAGAATCCGGCAGGGAAAGATGTGCGCGGTACTGAAGGCGGACGCCTATCATTTGGGCGCGGCGGAGGTCGGCGCATACCTGAACACGGGGGCGGACTTTTTCGCGGTTGCGACCGCGGAGGAGGCACTCGAGCTGTCGGAAAGGGTGACAAAGCCCGTGCTCGTGCTGAATTTCCCGGAGGGCGGGCTGGATTCGTTGGTCGCGCGGAAGATTCGCGTGACGGTGCACGAGGCGTGGCAGGCGCGGGTGCTCTCACAGTTTCCCGGGGCAATCGCGCACGTCAAGTTTGACAGCGGCATGAATCGGCTCGGCTTTCGGAGCGCGGAGGAGGTGCTCGCCTGTCTGGACGCGGGATTTTGCGTCGAAGGGGTGTTTACGCACCTGTTCAGCGAGGATTCCGTCCTGCGCAGGTATCAGCTCGACCGATTTACGGAGGTCGCGGCGCTCTGCAAGCAGAGAAAAGCGGAAATTCTCGCCCACGTGGGCGGGAGCGGAATCGCCGGAATTTCGCACGGGTTCGACATGACCCGGACGGGAATCGACCTCTACCGAGGCGCGGCGGTCTTAAAGTCGCGGGTCATCAGCGTCAAAGACGTGGGTACAGAGGACTACATAAGCTATGGCGAGACGCTGTCGGGAAAACCGCGGCGGGTCGGGGTTGTGTCCTGCGGATACGCGGACGGCGTGCCCCGCGCTCTCTCGGGAAAATACTGCGTGCGCGTGCGGGGGAAGGCGTGTCCGGTCGTGGGCGCGGTGTGCATGGATATGCTCCTCGCGGACGTTTCGGGGACGGACGCGGCGATCGGAGACGAAGTTGCGGTGATATCCGACTTCGGGGAGGCGGCGCGCGCCGCCGGAACAATCGACTACGAAATCATGACGGGCGTTTCGACGAGGGTCAATCGCGTTTATCAATATTAGACGGGAGTCCGACTGTGGCAAAGCAAGAGATTCGGCAGAGAATGAAAGCGCTCCGCGCGGCGGTTCCCCAAGAGGAACGCGCCGCCGCGGAGATACGCGCGTTGGACATGCTTCGAAAGAGCGGTCTGCTCTCGGACGTGCGGGAGGTCAATCTCTATGCTTCTTTCGGGGACGAATTTCCCACCCACCGTATCAAAGAGTGGCTTTTGCGGCATGACTATCTCGTGAGCGTTCCCGTGACCGAGGGCAAGGAAATGTTTGCCGCCCGGGTGGATTTCGGGACGGTCTATGCGCGGGGTGACTTCGGAATTGAAGTCCCCGCGAAAGCCGAATCGGTGGACAAGCACTCCCTCGACCTTGTGCTCCTCCCCGGGCTCGCCTTTGACGGGCAGGGCTTTCGGGTCGGGTACGGCAAGGGCTATTACGACCGTTTCCTCGCGGGCACGAGGGCGGTTCGGGTCGGAATCTGTTACAGCTTTCAACTTCTCTCGGCGCTCCCTCGGGAGCCGCACGACCTTGCGGCGGACTTTGTCCTCACCGAGGAAGGAATTTATAGGAGTAGAGAATGAAGAGTTTTTTAAAGAGAATGGCGCCGAGCATCAAATTCGGGCTGGTTATCCTGGGCACACAGCTTCTCATGTCGATTTTTTCACTTGCGCTTGGCGGGCTGGGAGAGGATACCCACATCGCTCTGCGAATCGTACTCGGGGTGCTCTTTTTGGTGGGCGTCGTCGTCATGATTTACGCCTATACCCGAAACGTCGCCTACAACGAATTCAACCGCAGACAGAACAACCGCGCGCGGGAACGCAACGGCGAACCCGTTGACGACAACATGCGCGGACGGGAATACGTTTGGTACAAGGGCTACGTGGTGGGCGCGTTCTGCTCCATTCCTTTGCTTGTCGTGACGACAGTGCTTCTCTTCGTCAAGAGCACCGCGGCGACGCTCATCGCGTTCGGGCTGTACGGCTGTTATATTTTCCCGATTTATTTGGCGATTTCGCCTATCACGCATGCGGCGTTTCAGTTCATCGCGGTGGCAATCGTTATTCTTCTGCCCGGCGTCACCTATCATTTGCAGGGCATCAAGATGCAGAAGGGGCTTGATCGCAAGATTGACAGCCGGGTCAAGAGATGAGGATTGTCTCCGGAAAATACCGGGGGCGGAAACTCGTCAGCCCGGAAGGGCTCGGGACGCGTCCCACCCTCGACCGCGTTAAAGAAAATCTCTTCAACCTTCTGCCCGACGTCTCGGGACAGCGCGTTCTCGACCTCTTTTCGGGCGCGGGCGGGCTGGGGCTCGAGGCGCTCTCGCGGGGAGCGGCGAGCGTGGATTTCTGCGATTCGAACGCGGAAGCGGTGCGCTTTTTAAAACGGAACCTCGAGCGCATGGAGGGAGACGTCCGCATTCACGCCTGCGACTATTCTTCCGCACTCGCGCGGTGTTCCGCCGAGGGACGGAAATTCGGGCTTGTGCTCCTCGACCCGCCCTATCGGGAGGGATTTTACGAGCCGGTATGCCGAGAGCTCCGCTCGCGCGGACTGCTCGAGGCGGAGGGCATTCTCGCGGCGGAGAGCGAGGCGGCGCTTGAAGTGCCTTTTGAGGATTACGGTTACGAAATTTGGAAAGAACGGCGTTACGGCGGGGTGCGCCTGACGCTGTTAAAGGAGAAGAAATCGTGAGATGTGTTTTTCCCGCGTCCTTTGACCCCGTCACGCTCGGGCACGTCGATCTCATCAAACGTGCGTCGGCGCTCTTCGAGGGCGTGGACGTCGTGGTCATGGACAGTCACGCAAAGCGGTACATGTTTCCCGCCCAAGTCCGATTGGAGATGGTGAAACGCGCGATTCAAGAGATTCCGGGCGCGAAGGCGGTCGCCTTCGGGGGGCTGACCTGCGATTACCTCGAACAGACGGGAATCCGGTGCGTCATCCGCGGTCTGCGCAACGGCACGGATTTTGATTACGAGATGGAATACTTTGCCGCGAATCGGAGCGTTCTCGACGTCGAAATGGTCTTTCTGCCCACCAAGCAGGAGCTCTTCCATATCAGCTCGTCGGTGGCGCGGGAGGTCATTCTGCACGGGCACAGGGACATTGCGAAATACGTACCCAAAGAAATACTCCCGGTTCTCGAGAAGAGCCGGAAAGGGGAATAGTATGGAACTGACCAAACTTTTGGAGGAGCTTGAAAGCGAGCTGACCGAGTCCCGCACCGGTCTCTTCACCAAGAAGGCGATGGTGGACGTTCAGAAGTGTCTTTCGATTCTCGCGGAAATCCGGGAGTGTCTCCCGGAACAGCTCGGGGACATGGGATACATTCTGCGCGAGTCCGAGCGGGTCAGAAAGCAGGCGCAGGATCAGGCGGCGATGATGATTCGGGAAGCGGAATCCCGGGCGGCGTATCTCGTTGACGAATCCAACATCGTCAAGTCCGCGCTCGCGGAGGCGGAGGAAATCAAACGGCAGACCCGCGCCGAAACGGAGCGAATCGAGAGCACGAGTCTCGACAGATTGGAGCAGATGCTCTTTTCGACCGAGCGCGCTCTTTCAGAGGCGCTCTCCGTGGTGCAGACCTCCCGCACCGAGTTGGAGACAAAAAAGACCGCCGCAAAGAGCGCGGCGGCGGGCAGACTGTTCGAAAAATAAAATTAAACCCCGAAGAGCGAGAAGAGACCGAGCGCAATCGGCACGGACAGGGCGCAGTGCAGAATCTTTTGCAAAAAGTATGTGCCGACGGAGACGCCGCACTTTCTGACATAGGTCAGCGCCTGCGCGTTGATGGAGAGTCCGCCGAAGGAAATGAGGAAACAACAGCAGATTGCCTTTGCGGCGAGCGGCGCGTTCGTTCCCGCGAGCATGGAACAGCCGCGGGTGATTTCGACGATTCCGAAACAGATCGGCTCCGCGAGTTCCGCCGGGAGACGGATTGCGGAAAAGAGGGCGGCGAGCAGGTGGTTTGCGGGGAGCAGGAGACGGGTCGCCGCGATCATGTCGATGAGCACATAGAAGAGCGTGATAAATCCTCCGATGTTCATAACCGACAGAATGGAGTCATACACGGAGGCGGAGAGCGCGTCCGAGTACTGTTTTTCGGGCAGGATTGCGGGCGGCGTCTCGCTCTTACCCGAGAGACGGCAGAACAGAAGTCCGGCAAGCAGAGCGGACAAGACGTGCGCCGCGAGCATGAGCCACCCCGCCTTTGCCGAGCCGAGCATCAGCGCGCCCACCGTGCCGATGACGAAAAAGGGTCCCGAGGTCGAGGAAAAGGAGAGTATCTTTTTACAGTCGGCAGGGGATAATACTCCTTGCGCGGCAAGGTCGCTCGCGACTTTCGCGCCGATGGGATAGCCCGAGAGAATGCTCATGAAAAACACGTATCCGCCCGCGGGCGGACAGCGGTAGAGTTTCATGACCGGGCGGAAGAATCCGACGGTTCTCTCGCAAGCGCCCTGCATGGTCAGGAATTTCGTCAGGAATAGAAAGGGAAAGAGGGAGGGCAGGACGTTGTTTGCAAAGAGCAGCAGTCCCGTCTTGACGCTTTCGATATATCTTGCCGGATTGGTCAGCAAGAGAACTAAAACAGCGAACGCGGCGAGAGTTGCGACCGTGTTCGCGCGGATTTTGCCCATACCGTATTTTATGGAAAAACGCGAAGGATTATGACGGAGGAAGGACAATGAAGAAGTTTGGAATCGCGCTGGGTTCGGGCGGAGCGAGGGGCGTGGCGCACCTCGGTTTTCTCGAGGTGCTCAAAAAAGAGAAGATCAAAATCGACTGTATCTGCGGCGCGTCCATGGGCGCAATCATCGGCGCGCTCTTTTGCGCGGGGGTCGAGGAGGATAAAATTCTCGCCCGCATCGAAAAATTGCGGCAGAAACAGATTATGAACTTTGACGTTCTCTTTTTTAAAAACCGCGGACTCTTGAAGAATGAGAAAGCCATGGCGATTCTCACCGAGCTGCTCGGGGAAAAGACCTTCAAGGACGTGGAAATCCCCTTCTGCTGTTCCGCGCTCGACCTCGTTTCGGGCAAAACCGTCTGTTTGCAGGAAGGACTGCTGCGCGAGTGCGCAATGGCGAGTTCGTCCATTCCGGGGGTATTTCAGCCCATGCAGGTCGGGGAATATCTCTGCGTGGACGGCGGCGTCATCAACAAAGTGCCCGTGGAAATGTGTCGGGACATGGGCGCGGACGTTGTTTTGGGGTTGGACGTGCTCGGTGAAATCGAGCCGGAACCCGCGCCGAAGAACCTCATTGACACCATCGAGCGCGCGTTTCTCATCATGAATTATCACACGGGGCTTACGGAGCGCAATACGGCGGATAAACTGCTCGTGTTGCAGCAGAGCGAAATCGACCCTGCGAAGGCGGAAAAGCTCATGCTCTCCTACGACATCGGAAAGCGGGTGGCGGAGGAGCACATCGAGGAGATTCGGGAAATGGCGGACGCCTGTCATGCGGAATAGGAATGGTCGTAAAGTCATAACGCCTGCCACGCGGAATAGAAACAACCGAAAAAGGGCAGAAAAAAAGAGTGCGGAATTTCCGCACTCTCGTTTTTTACCGAATCGAATCAGGCACGGGTGACTTTCCCTGCCTTCAAGCACTTTGTGCAGACGTACTCGGAGGACACTGCGCCGTTCTCATTCACGACCTTGACCTTCTGTACGTTCGCGTTCCACTGCTTGGGGGTCTTGATGTTGCTGTGGCTGACCTTGTTGCCGCCCATCTTGCCCTTATTGCAAACGCTGCATACTCTCGACATATCGAAACACCTCCCGGGTTCTAATCTTGCATTACTTGCATTATCATATCATTTTCGCCCGAAAAATGCAACAAAAATAAGCCCTTCTGCGGCGTTTTCCAAAAATTTTTTGTTCCTACCCTTATTCTTCTTGATTATTTTGTAAAAATAACATATAATGATAGACGCGAAAGACGGGAATTTCGTCCGTTTTCGCAAATTTCGGAAGGTACGCTATGTCTGTCAACACCAAAAATTCATACGGACAAATCAATATTTCGGACGAAGCCATTGCCGTGGTCGCCAATCAGGCGGCGAGGGATTGTTATGGCGTTGTGGATATGGTGCCTCGTAAAATTTCAGATTTTATCGCCGACTTGTTCCACGTGCAGACCAAGGCACGGGGCGTTCGGATCGAGACGGTGGGCAACCGGATTTTTATCGATCTCTTCGTCATCATCAAGTACGGCGTCTCTATCAGCGCTGTCGCCGAGTCTCTCAAAGAGGCTGTGAAGTACAGCGTTGAACATTTTTCCGGCATGATCGTTGATACCGTCAACGTCAATGTCGAGGGTATTAAAATTTAGGGGTGCTTCCATGCAGAAGAAAATAAACGGCGCTTTGTTCCGTAAAATGATCATTACGGGCGCAAAGCTGCTTGAATCCAACCGGGAGAAGGTGGACTCGTTAAATGTCTTTCCCGTTCCCGACGGCGACACCGGCACGAATATGTCTCTGACCATGCAGTCCGTCTTAAAGGAGCTGAACGCAACGCAGAGCAACAACCTCGAAGACATTGCGGAGGCGGTGTCGAAGGGTGCTCTGAAGGGAGCGAGAGGAAATTCCGGGGTCATTCTTTCGCAGATTTTCAAGGGGTTCTGCAACTCCTTAAAGAACAATAAGGAAATATCGGTCAAAAATTTTGCAGACGCATTGAAGTCCGGCGCGTCGGTCGCTTACGGCGCCGTCAGCGTGCCCAAGGAGGGCACCATTCTCACGGTCATCCGCGTCATGAGCGAGGAAGCGCCCGGCATCGCCAAGAAGTCCGTGGGCTTTGAGGATTTCTTTCCCCAGCTCATCACCTGCGGGGAGGTCATTCTCTCCAAGACTCCCGATATGCTCCCCGTCCTCAAGAAGGCGGGAGTGGTCGATTCGGGCGGATACGGGCTTCTCACCCTTATCAAGGGTCTGTTCATGGGTTACAACGGCGAGGAGGTCATGGTGGATCTCTCCATTCCCAAGGACGAGGGAATGGGCGGGGACATGGAGCACGCCGACATTATGGAGCTCGGCGACATTGAATTCGGCTATTGCACCGAATTTTTCATCATCAATATCAAGGCGAATACGACGACTGCGGACATCGACAAACTGCGCGAAAAGCTCTGCGCGATCGGCGATTCGGTCATCTGTATCGGGGATTTGGAGCTCGTAAAGGTGCACGTGCACACCAACACGCCCAACGTCGCGCTCGGTTACGCGCTCGAACTCGGCGAACTCGACAAGCTCAAGATTGAAAATATGCTCGAGCAGAACCGTCAGCTCAAAGCCATGTACGAGGCGCAGAAGAAGGAACAGGGCATGCTCGCCATCTCGGTGGGCGCGGGACTCTCCGAAATCTTCAAGGATCTCACGGTGGATAAGATTATAGAGGGCGGACAGACCATGAACCCTTCCGCAAACGACATCGCGGAAGCGGTGCGCAGGGTCAACGCCAGCCACGTCTTTATCTTCCCCAACAACAAGAATATCATTCTCGCGGCGGAGCAGGCAAAGTCTCTCGTCGAGAGCAAGACCATACACGTCATTCCGACCAAAAACATTCCGCAGGGCATCGCGGCGGCGCTCAACTTCGACCCCGACTGCACTGTGGAGGAGAACAAGGTCAATATGTGCAACTCCATCGAAAACGTGGACGTCGGACAGGTGACCTATGCGGTTCGGGACACCAATTTGGACGGTTTCGAGCTCAAGAAGGGGGATATTATCGGTCTTGACAACAAGACCATTCTCTCCAAAGGCGACAATATCGAGAACGTCGTCGATGACCTCATCAAGAAGATGAAGAACGCCTCTCATCAGATTATCACGCTGTACTACGGAGAGGACGTGACCGACGAGAACGCGCAGGCGCTCGCCGAGCGGCTCGCGGAGGAGCATCCCGACTGTGATGTGGACGTTCACTCCGGCGGTCAGCCCATTTACTACTATATCGTCTCGCTCGAATAGGGAGAAAACGCTCCCGCGGGACAAATTTCATCACGAGTGACATCGGAAGTCCCGGAGTTTTTCCGGGATGTTCCGGTTAACTGATATTCGGGGAGAACCCAATCTGTTCTCCCCTTTTCCGGGGGAAACGCGCTGTTTCCCCCTTTATTTTTGAGGAAATATGGGGTTAGAGGACATCAAGGGCGTCGGCGAGACGCGAAAACAGATTTTACATTCGCTTGGCATGGAGAGCGTCGGGGAACTGTTGGACCGATTCCCCGCGGGGTATCTGACCGCGGAGGAGAGCGGGGAGTTCCGCGACGGGGAATTCTGCGCTCTGCTCGGCGAATTTCCTTCGCCGCCCCGACGGGCGTTCTCCAAGGGCGGGGCGCGCTACGCCACCGCCGAATTCCTCACGGGCGGAAGGAAGATTACCGCCGTGTGGTTTCATGCCGACTATGTTCTGCGCGCGGTCAAGGCGAACGTCCCCTGTCTGTTGACGGGGAGGGTCAGGGTAAAGGGAAACCGCGCGAGCATCCTTCAGCCCGTCTGCGACACGGATACCTCGGAAGAAATTCTTCCCGTCTATCGGCTCTCGAACAAGCTGTCGCAGAAGATTTTTCGGAAAATTATCTACAATGCGCTCAAAAAGTTTCCGCCGCACTCCCTTGTACCCGAATCGCTCGCGCAGACGGAGGGGCTTTCCGACCTCGGGGAGAGTTATCTCGACCTGCATCTCCCCTGTCGGATGAAAGGGAATTTCGACGACTCTCTGCAAAGAGCGCGGGAGCGTATCGAGCTTGAAAAATTTTATTCTCTGCTCATGTCCTTCAAGGTCTCGCGCTCCTCGTACCGATTTCCGCGGACGCACCGTTACGATTTTTCCAAAGAGGCTTTCGCGGAATTCCGCGCAAAGTTTCCCTATGAATTCACGTTGTCGCAGAAGAAGGCGGTCAACGAAATCTATGCCGACCTCGCGGGGGAGTATCCCATGAACCGTCTTTTGCAGGGGGACGTGGGGAGCGGAAAGACCGCGGTGGCGGCGTGCGCGCTGTTTGCGGCGGCGCGGAGCGGTTTGCAGAGCGCGCTTGTCGCGCCTACCGAAGTGCTCGCCCGTCAGCACGCGGAGAATTTTGCGGGGCTGTTCGGAGAGGAGAACGTCGTTCTTCTGACCTCCTCGGTCACGGGAAAGGCGAGAGGACATACGCTTGAACGCATTGCGGACGGTCGCGCGAAGATCGTCGTCGGGACGCATTCGATTTTGCAGAGCGGGGTTCGTTACGCAAAACTTGCGCTCGCCGTCATCGACGAACAGCACAAGTTCGGGGTCTCCGAGCGGGCGAAACTTGTGGAGAAGGGGGAGAACTGCGACGTGCTCGTCATGAGCGCAACGCCCATTCCGCGCACGCTTTCCCTGCTCTTTTACAACGACCTCGACGTTTCGGTTCTGCGCGAAAAGCCCGCCGAGCGGGGCGAGGTCAAAAACTTTATTGTGCGGAGAAGAAAGCGGGATGAAATGTTCCGCTATTTTGCCGCGCGCGCGGCGGAGGGCGAACAGGTCTTTGTGGTCTGTCCCTCGGTGGATTTCGATGAGGAATTCGGCGCGGAGGCGGTAAAGTCACTCTTCGAGGAATTGCAAAAGAAATTTCCCGAGCTTCCCATGGGCTGTCTGTACGGGAGCATGAAGGAGGAGGAGAAGCGGCGAGCAATCTCGGATTTCCGGGCGGGAAGGACGCGCGTGCTTGTCTCGACGACGGTCATCGAGGTCGGCGTGGACGTGCCCTCGGCAAACTATATGGCGATCATGAACGCCGACCGGTTCGGGCTCGCCCAGCTCCACCAGCTCCGGGGGCGTATCGGCAGAGGACGGGGGGACGCCTACTGCTATTTTTATACGGAGAGCGAAAACGAGCGGGGGATCGAGCGATTGGAATTTTTGAAGGGGACGAACGACGGATTCGAGATTTCGGAAAAAGATTTTGAACTGCGCGGACCGGGGGACTATTTCGGGGAGAGTCAGTCGGGATTCGGGAAAACCTTTGTGAAAATGGACCTCAAACTGTATGAGAGGGCGAAGGAATTGTCGGACAAAACCGAGCTTGACGGAGCTTTTTTGGAGAGATACCGCGAAATTTGCCGCGAACGCAATCTTGAATTTCCGAGCGTGGTGTTAAACTGAAAATTTCTCAAAAAATTTTGAAAATACCCCTTGAAATTCCTTGCTTTTTTTCAAAGATTTTGGTATATTAGTTTAGCAATCGTTTGTTGCAGAAATGCGCTTGGGGGCTTAGCTCAGCTGGGAGAGCATCTGCCTTACAAGCAGAGGGTCACAGGTTCGAG
>CAJMQN010000012.1 GCA_905215695.1 uncultured bacterium | reverse complement strand
CAAGAAAAAAACCATTTAAAAAGATTCAAAATGTCCACGAACGTGGACATTTGACTGTTGACAAATTGTTTACAAAACGACAAAAGAATGGGAGAATATTTCTGCGATAATAGACCATTACTTTGTTGCTAAAGCAGGTCTTTACCATTATTTAAGTACGGCAAAAAGTAATTACATAGAATATCTGAAAGGCGAGACGGTTAAATTAAAGAAGTAATTTTATGTGCTTCGTCCATTACTTGCTTGTAAGTGGATACTTGCGGAAGGAACGCCGCCGCCAATGCTTTTCAAAACGTTGATGGACAAGTATTTAGACGAAGAGGTTAAACCTGACGTATTAAAATTGCTTGATTTGAAAATGAATACGCCTGAAATTACGGAGGGGAAACGCTTTGACAGAGTGAACCCATTGCCAACACGATTGGAACGGATATGTCCATTTACAAAATAGTAAGAAAAGGACAATTTGCATACGGCCCCGTTACTTCTCGTAACGGTGACAAAGTTTCAATAGCGTTGTTACAAGAAGATGAGTGCATAATTTCAAGCTCATATACCGTTTTTGAGATTATAGACACGACAAAACTTTTGCCGGAATATCTAAATCTTTGGTTCAAACGCCCCGAATTTGATAGATATGCTCGTTTCCACTCTCACGGTAGCGCAAGAGAAATCTTTGATTGGGAAGAAATGTGCAATGTAGAGCTTCCCGTCCCTGAAATTGACGAACAAAAGAAAATTGTAGAAGCATACAACACAATCGAGCGTAGAATTGAGCTTAAAAGGCAGATAAATGATAATTTAGAAGCCCAAATACAGACTCTTTACAAGGAATTGTTTTTATCAACCACCGATTCGTTGCGAGAATTGCCAAATAATTGGGAATTAAAACAGCTAAAAGATTGTGGCTTGGATATTTCCGATGGAAATTACAGTGCAAAGTATCCAAAGTATAGCGAATTTCAAAAATCAGGCATACCTTTCGTTCGTGGAACGGATTTTAAGGGAAAGTATATTTCTACAAAAAACGTATTATATAAGCATTTGGACGAAGAGGTTAAACCTGACGTATTAAAATTGCTTGATTTGAAAATGAATACTCCGGAAATTACAGAGGGGAAACGCTTTGACAAAGTGAACGATTACATAGATAAAAATATCGCTCAAATGGAAGAGGTGATAAAAAATCTTCCCGACAAGCACGAGCAAAGTTGGGAGGAGTTAAACAAGATATTTATTGATTTATTGTAGTCTACACGGATAATAATGAATAAGTTTATTGATAAGAACGCCAACAAGGTTTTACTACTTGGCGGACTTGAAATCAAGTACGCCAAGACCGCCAAAACATAAGAATAGCGGTGGCGTAATTCATTTCAGAAAAAAAGGCACGGTCGGGGAGACCGTGTTTTTGTTTGGGGAGTGACAGCTATTTTGTAACTATAAGCCAAAAAGCCCAAATCAAACGAGAAGTTCGTTTGATTTGGGCTTTTCTTTTTTTCGGGGGAGACGCGGAACACGGGAGTTTCATTCTGTTTTTTTGGAGATTTGATTTTGATTTGACTACAATATTATGAGAAATAGAAACAATTTATCCTTTCATTTTTCCATAAAATGTTTTAAGATATAATGGAACGTGGGCTTTGACGGGAAACTCTGTTTCGTTCGGAAAAGTACACCTTTGCAAAAGTCGGAAAAAATAAAAAAACATGCCGTTTTCATTGGAAAACAAGCATGTTTTAAATGGCAAAATCCGATACAGAAAGGTGTACCTTTTTGAAAAGCCGCGCGGTTCAATTCACTTTGGGAGGTATCGTATGAGAAGGGGAAAATTTGCCGCCGCGCTTGCGGGAATCATGCTGGGTGTGTGCGCCTTCGGAGGATGCGGCGAGGGAGAAGAAAAGCCTTCGTCGCCAAAGGACAAATACGACGTCATGGGATTGAACGCGATTCCCGTGGGAATCTATGTCACGCCTGACGACGCGCACCGCGAACAAAAGTACTTTGACTACATGAGCGAGGCGGGAATCAACTTCGTAAACGGTTTCCGTTGGTACGAAGATACCGACGAAGAGGTGATGACCTGCCTGAACTATTCCGAAGTCGCGGGACTGCGTTTTCTTGTCAACGACAAGAGCATACTCGATAATATCGAAACCTATTTCACCACAAAGAATCCCTTGCTTATCGAAGAATCGATGGCGCAGGTGCAAAAGTATGTGGAACACCCCGCATACGGCGGTCAGTTCTTCATCGACGAACCGTGGCGGGGACAGCTCGAGGACCTCGCGGAATTTACCAAGGCGTATGATTCTCTCTTCGGCAAATTTTGGAGCATCAACCATTTCGGCGCAAATGTGGAAAATCTCGGCTGTACATACGAACAGTATATCGACGACTATTTTGAACTGACGAATGCGTCGATGTACTCCTTCGACACCTATCCGCTTCTCGAATTTGACGAGAACGACCCTGCAGCGCACGGTGAGATGGACGGATTTTTCTACGGACTCGACCTCATTCGTTCCAAAACCCTTGAAAAGAAGGTGCCCTTTTGGGCGTACGTGCAGACGCTCGGCATCGGTGCGAACGGGATTTTGCAGAAGCGCACGCCCGACCGCGAGGACATTCGCTGGAATGTCTTTATCAACCTCGCTTTCGGCGCGAAGGGAATCCAATACTTCACCTATTTCTCGCCCGGAAGCGGTAGCGAGACCTTTACCGAGGGCATGATCGGGCTGGACGGAGAAAAGACCGAACGGTACGAATATGTCAAAGAGGTTGACCTCGAGTTCCACAAGTACGGCGAAATTCTTCTGCACTGCGACGCCGAAGGTATCATCTATAACAAGCAATCGAGCAACCGCCGTTACAGGCTGTACGAGGAAAAATTGGAGAGCTACGGCAGTGTAACGTCGGTGGACGGGGACTCCTTCGTTGCGGGGTGTTTCAAGCATACGGGGTCGGGCAAAAACTATCTGTTCATTACGCCGCCCACGCCCCGAGACTCCGCCGCCGCGACGCTGAAAATTTCCGGAAAATCCTCGGTCAACGCCTGGGTCAAGGGTGAGAAAAAACAGTTCGAGGTCAAAAACGGAGAAGTGACCTTCCAAATCGCCGACGGAGACGCCGTGCTGGTGGAAGTGTAATTTTGGTAATCTTTCGGGAGGAGAAATATGAAATTCAAAAAAATCGTTGCTGTAGCATTGGGCGCGCTCCTGGTGTTTGCCGCGGGGTGTTCGAGAGAGCCGGGCGGCGAGGCGGAGCAGAAGGACAAGACGCAACTCTATATCGGCGTATTCGAGGGCGGGCTGGGTTCGGACTGGGTATATGCGCTCAAGAAAGATTTTGAGGAAAAATATGCGGACGTCTCCTTTGAGCCCGGCAAGACGGGCGTTCAGCTCCGAATCTCCGAGTCCCGCGCCTTTACGAGCACCTTCGGAACGGAGGGCACGGTGAACATGACACAGGAAGTCATCTTTGCCGAGGGTGCGGCGACCCTCGCCGCGGCGGAGAAGGGAGACTTTCTGAACATTGACGACGTGGTGACACAACCGCTCAACTATGATTTTGTGAGAAAGACCACTGTGGAAGGGGGCGAGACCGCAACCATTGAATCCAAGATGAGTCAGTCGCAACGCGACTACTACAGCGCAGTCGACGATACCTATTACGCCCTGCCCACGGTGGAGGCGTACATGGGCATCGCCTATGACATCGAACTGTTCGAGGAAAACAACCTGTACTTCAAGCCGGACGGCAGTTTCGTGAGCAGTCCCTCGGATACCCGTAGCAGCGGACCGGACGGAGACCCTGACACGGCGTGGGATAACGGACTGCCGCAGACCTATGAGCAGTTCTATACGCTGTGCGCCAAGATAAAAAACGAGCTCGGCATGATTCCCTTGATGTGGGCGGGCGCGTTGCAGGAGATGGTCAGCTTTCTCCTGCTCTCGATGGAAGCCGACGACATGGGCGCGGAACAGATGTACCTCAATTATGACTACAACGGAACAATGAAGAGTCCCATCGTCGGATTTAACGCGGACGGCACGCCCAAATACGGCGCGGACGTCCCTGTGACCGCGGCGAACGGGTACGAACTCTACAAGCAGAGCGGCAAATATAACGCCCTCAAATTTCTCGAGGGCATCATTGACAACGAGTATTACAACGTGTCCAACGGCACGAGCAGCGCGTTCAACCATCAGGACGCGGAGGGCGTATTTGTTTCCGCAAAATACAACTCGAACATGACCCGTGCGGCGATGCTGGTGGACGGGAACTGGTGGCAGAGCGAGGCGAAGGGCGTGTTCGCGGATTGGGAAGCCGAAAAGGGCGCGGAAGCGTCCATGCAGAACCGCAAGTTCGGTATGATGCCCCTGCCCAAATCTTCCGCGGAAAAACTCGGCGAGATGACGCTTTTAACCTATCAGGGACACATCGGGTTCATCAATTCGCACATTGCCGATGGGAAGGTTGACCTTGCGAAAGCGTTTTTGCAGTACTGCTACACAGAGCCAGCGCTCCGCACCTACACGCTCACAACAAACGTCTGCCGTCCCGTGACCTATTCGATGGGGGAGGACTACGAAAAACTCAGCTCGCACGGGAAGATTTGTTACGATTTGCACGGAAGCGCGCAGAAGGTTTCCATGGAAAGTGCCGCCAAAATCAACCGCAACTACAATACCGAGATTTGGTACGCGCCCCTTCTGTGGCAGTCCAACGTCGGCGGTACGACCTATACCTATCCGAGCACGGCGATGATCAACGGAAAGATCTCCGCAAAGGACTATTTTACGGGTTTGAGTACCTATTGGACGCCTGCGACCTGGGCGGCTACCTTTAAAAATATTTGAGCCATGAGAGGAAAATCTTTTCACAGAAAGCGCAAGGACTTGCTGTTCTACTGCCTGTTGCTTGCGTTTCCCGTCGCGCAGTTCTGCGTGTTCTATATCGGGGTGAATTTCAATTCGATTCTGTTGGCGTTCAAGTCCTACGAAGCGGTCGATCGGTATAGTTGGGTCGGATTCGCAAACTTCCGCGACCTGTTCACGCTCTTTGGCACCAAGACCATGTACGGAGTCGCACTCAAAAATTCCCTGCTCGCCTTTCTCGTGGGCACGGCGTGCGGACTGACCCTCGGACTGTTCTTTTCCTACTACATCTTCAAGGGGGCGGCGGGACGGAAATTCTTCAAGATTATGCTCTTCGTGCCGAGTATCATTCCCGCCATTTCTCTCGTAGTCATGTTCAAGCAGTTTGCGGACGGCGCGCTTCCCACAATTTTGAAGGCGGTCGGCATCGAGACGCCCGGACTTCTTGCGAACCCCGACACCACCTTCGGTTCTATCATCTTTTACAACGTGTGGGTGAGTTTCGGAACGGGGATTCTCATGTATGTGGGCGCGATGGAAAATATCTCTTCTTCCGTGTTCGAGGCGGCAAAACTGGACGGCGCGTCCTACGGCGTGGAATTTTTCCGCATCGTGTTTCCCCTTGTATGGGGCACGTTCTCGACCTTTTTGGTGGTGAATGTCGGGGGCATGTTCGTGAATCAATGGAATGTGTACGCCTTCTACGGCGCGGGCGCGGAGGAGTCGGTCTATACCATCGGCTACTACCTGTACAAAGAGTCCGTCAAGGTAAACGGTTATGCAAGCTATCCCCAACTCGCCGCGTTCGGAATCCTTCTTTCGCTTGCGGTGATGCCTGTGGTCTATACGGTGAAATGGGCGTGCGAAAAATTCGGTCCGTCCACGGAGAGGTGAACTGTGAAAAAGAATTCGCAAAAATCATTTCTCCGCAATCCGTATGCGATTGTCACGCTGATACTGCTCTCGCTGTACGTGCTGTCCCTGCTCTTTCCCACGGTGTGGGGGCTGTGGACGGCGACAAAATCGAACATAGACTACCTCGGCAATCCGCTCGGACTGCCCAAAACCTGGCACTTCGACAACTTTCTTGTCGCCTTGAACGAGTACAAAGTGCCCGTATTCAAGGGCGGAAGTTCATACGACTGCTATATCGAAACGCTGTTGTTATACTCCCTCCTGTACGCGGGCGGTTCGGCGTTCTTTGCCGCGCTCACCTGCTGTATCACCGCCTATGCGACGGCAAAGTTTGACTTTAAGTTCAGCAAAATCGTCTATGGCGCGGTGCTTCTGACCATGACCCTGCCCATCGTCGGCAGTCTGCCCTCCGAAATTCAGATGATCAAGGCGCTCGGACTCTATGACAGCATCGTGGGCATGTGGGTTCTGAAGGCAAATTTTTTGGGTCTCTACTATCTGGTATTTTTTGCGACATTTCGGAGCATGCCCAAGGACTATTCCGAGGCGGCGTATATCGACGGCGCGTCAAATCTCGTCGTCCTCGTCCGAATCGCTCTGCCGCTCATCCGCAATATCTTTCTGACGGTGGTGCTCATTCGGTTTATCGAGTTCTGGAACGACTACACGGTTAACGTGACCTATATGCCGTCCTATCCCACGCTTGCCTACGGATTGTACGAATACAGCATGGCGAACCGCCCCAAAATCAATAACACGCCCATGCAGCTCGCCGGCTGTTTTATTCTGGTAATCCCGATTCTGATTGTCTTTATCTTCGCGCACGACCGGATGATGTCCAACCTGTCCATGGGCGGAGTGAAGGAATAAACTGTTGAAAAGGAGGAGAAAATGAAGAAGTTTTTGAGCGTATGTATCGCCCTCGTAATGGCGGTAGGAGTGGTTTCTCTGCCCGGGTGCGGAGAGAGCGGGAAACTCGCGGTCACCCCGGCGGAGCTCGAAATCGAGCAGTACGAGGAGGCGACGCTCTCCGTCAACAAGACGGGAGAAGTGGAGTGGTCGAGTTCGGATCCCATGGTCGTCCGTGTGGACGACAGCGGAAAAATCACTTCGGTCAAAATGGGGAGCGCGACGGTCACCGCGACCCTCGGCGAAGAGAGCGCGACCTGTGAAGTGACCGTCATCCGCGCAACCAAGAACCGTTCGCTTATCGTGAGCGCGGATGCGCTGAACTTAAAGCTCGGCGTCACGGGACAGGACAGCGCGACGGTGACCGCGGAACTGAAAGAGGCGGGGAGCGCGCTTTCGGGCGTAACCTACACCTGGACGAGCACGGCGCCGGGCGTTGCGACCGTATCGAACGGAACGATTACCGCCGTCGGGAGCGGAACTGCGACCGTGACCGTCTCCACCAAGTACCGGGAACAGGCGTTTGCAAAGGAAATCGCCGTGACCGTGCGCGACTGGTCAAACAGCGCGGAGGGCATGGAATTCCTGCCCGAGGCAGGGCACGAACCCGCCGCGACACTCGAGAACTACACGGGTGACGTGACCGCGCTCGGTTTTGCCGAAGGGGAAGAAGTGACGGCATGGGTCACCGAGGACGCGCAGGGAGGATACAACAAGATTATGCCTGCCGGCGCCGTGACCGAAGGGAAAGACAACGCCTACGAGCGCATGATTTTCGACATGAGCGTGCCCGCACCCCTTACCGGAGACATCGTATTTTGGATGTATGAAAAGACCTACACCATTTCCGCGGGAGTCGTGCCCGCGCTCGGGCTGGACTACGGACTTATCGTGTTCGACAGGGAGACGGGAGATATTCATACGGGCGCACTGCAAGCGAATCACGTCTATACGGTCGTCGCCACACTCGCGCAGAAGCCTTCGGACACCGTGAAGGCTTGGGGCATCGGACTCTTTCAGGCGGGTACGGTATATTTCTCCAATGTCGTCTGCTGTAACGGCGACTACTATGAGGACAAATATGCCGATCTCAAAAAGCCCAACGAACCCTTTGCCGCGCCCTACTTCGTCTATGGAGACAGCTTGACCAAGATGACTCCGGACACCGACGGCTGGACCAAGCAGACCTTCGCGGAGGGGGACCTCTGGAACAAGCGCGTGTATCTCGGCAACGAGGCGTGGACGGTAATCTACAACTATACCGCCATGAAGGAGAATTACGATTACTTCGGTTTCGAACTCATGTTCAAGACGCCTGGGAGCGGCGCGTTCTGGACGGGCGGGTATTCGCTCGGCTTTACGGAGAAGGGCGTGTTCACCAAGGAGGGCGGCGGCGAAATCGCACCCGGCGACATCTACATCTATGACGATGCGGGCAAATACGTGGTGGGAAAGCCATTTGAGGCGAACAAGGTCTATTCGGTCAAAATCCGTATTCAGAAGGAGCCCGACGGCATCTATCAGAATCTCTCCACAGGCGTGGGCTTGAACAGCGGCGAAGTGTGGGTGCGGAACGGCTACTTCCTCGCGCAGGAGACGCCCGACCCCGTACCTGATCCCGAACCCGTAGAACCCGAAAAGACGGTTCTGCCCGGCTTTGCCTACGGCGACAAGCCCACCGCGCTGACCCAAAAATCCGCTGCGGAAGGGTTTACGGATTGGTACGAACAGACCTTTGCCGCGGGCGACCTCTGGGGCAAGCGCGTGTTTGGGTATGACAGCAATATCAGTTTCGTGAAAATGCGGGAGTACGACTACTACGGTTTCGACATCGTGTTCAAGGACGATTTTTCGTCGGCGATTCTTTGGAACGGCGGAGAGGGAACCATTGCTGTGTCGGGCAACAAGTTTAACGCGACGGCAGGCGATCTCTTCGTGTACGACGAGGACGGCAACGACGTGACGGGCGAAGAACTCCGGCTCGGCGTCAAATATACGCTGAAAATTAAAATTTACGGCGTGGACAGCAATACTTTTGGTTTGGGACTCAATGCCCCCGGCACCATCTACGTCGCCAATCCCTATCTTGTTTAGCAGCATTTCATAGAAAAAGCGCTTCCGGTTGCTTTCGGGAGCGCTTTTTGTGCTGATGACTTAAATTGATTTTGTGATCGTTTTTTTAGTAATTCGCTTGCTTTCCTCGCTCCGTTTTGGTATATTGAAAGCAATGAAAGAGAAAGGGGTTTTGGAAAATGAAAACGCTGCATCTGATCTGCAATGCGCACATCGACCCGATTTGGCAATGGACGGAGGAGGAGGGAATCTCCGCGGTTCTTTCGACCTTTCGGTCGGCGGCGAATCTTCTCGACGAATACGACTATATTTTCTGTCACAATGAGGCGCTCGTCTATCGTTTTGTGGAGACGCACGACCCCGAGCTGTTCGAGAGGATTCGAAAAGCGGTCAAATCGGGAAAGTGGCGGATCATGGGGGGATGGTTTCTCCAACCGGACTGCAATATGCCCGCGGGCGAGAGCATTGTCCGGCAGATCAACGCCGGAAAACAATACTTTACCGAAAAATTCGGCGCGTGGAGCACGGTCGCCTTCAACGCGGACCCCTTTGGACACAGCCGCGGTCTCGTGCAGATTTTGAAGAAGTGCGGACAGGAGGGGTATATGTTCATGCGCCCGTACGGTGCGTGGCAGGGCGACCTGTATCAGCTTGAACTCCCCGACGAGTGCTTTGTTTGGGAGGGTTACGACGGGAGTCGGATCAAAGCGGTGCGGACGACGAGTTACTCGAGTCCCCTCGGTCATGCGGCGGAGAAGGTTCAAAGGGACGCGGAAGGGCAGCGTGACAGAGCGGTCGGGCTGTCCCTGTGGGGCGTGGGCAATCACGGCGGCGGTCCCTCCCGCAAGGACCTTGCGGATGTCGCCGCGTACATCGCATCGAGCGCGGAGGAGGGTATCGAGGTGAAACACTCCTCCCCGGAAGGCTACTTTGCGGACGTTGCGCCGACGGCGAAATTCGACCGTTCCCTTCTCATCTCCATGCCGGGGTGTTACACGAGCATGAGTCGGGTCAAACGCCGGCATGCCGAACTCGAGAACGCGCTGTACTTTACCGAAAAGCTCTGCGCTGCGGCGGCATTGAACGAGGTCTGCGCCTTTCCGACAGATGCGCTCAAGGAGGCGGAGACTGACCTGTTAAAGTCCGAATTTCACGACGTCCTGCCCGGGACGGTGGTTGCGTCGGGGGAGCGCGGCGCGCTCGCGATGATGGACCACGGGCTGCACGCGCTCTCCGAACTGCGGGCGAAGGCGCTGTTTGCGCTCTATCGCGCCTTTCCGTACGCGGGGGGCGAGGCGTTCCCGATTGCGGTCTTTAACCCGCACCCCTACGAGTGGCGGACGAATGTCGAATGCGAGTTTACGCTCGCCGACCAAAATTACGACGAAAACGCCGTCTCGCATGTGACGGTTGTGGACGAAGCCGGCAACATTCTGCCCGCGCAGACCATCAAAGAGGAGGGAAATCTCAACCTCGACTGGCGCAAACGCATTCTCTTCGGGGCGACCCTAAAGCCCTTCGAAGTGACCTGGTTCGGCGCCCGCGTCGAGTTCCGCGCGCCCGAAAAGACGGAAAAGCGCTCGCTCCGAGTAGAGGACGCTGACAAATGCGTTTGCGTCGATTCCGAAACGGGGCTGTTAAAGAGTGTTTCGTGGCACGGAAAGGAAATCTTTTCAGACGCCTTCCGTCCCGTTCTCTATGAGGATAACGCAGACCCATGGGCGATGTCCAAGGAACAGAACGAGCGCGGTTTGGGCGAAAACCCGCGCGATTTTGCGTGCGCGTCGGGGGACGGAATCTTTGCCGGGCTTGAAAAGGTCACGGTGACCGAGGACGGACCCCTCCTGACGGCGGTCGAGGCGCTCTTTGAGGCGGGGGACAGCAAGATTGTCAACGAGTACCGCATCTATAAGAATCAGCCCTATATCGACGTAAACGTTCGGGTGTTCTGGAGAGAGGCGGACCGTATGCTGAAACTCGCCCTGCCCTGCAAATGGAAGGGAAAGTATATCGGGCAAACCGCTTACGGTTCGGAAGAACTCTTTTCAGACGGGCGGGAGTGCGTGGCGCAGCGTTTTGTGGGCGTGGAGAGCGGAGAAGAGTTTGCCGTGGTGCTGAACAGCGGCGTTTACGGCAGTTCGTATCGGGACGGCAGGATCTATCTGTCCCTCCTTCGCGGCGCGGGGTACTGCGTACACCCCATCGGCGACCGTCCGCTTTTAAAGGAAAAACGATTCATCGACCGTATCGATGCGGGGGAGCACCTGTTTTCCTTCCGTCTCGCGGTGTGCGGCAGGGCGGAGGCGGAACGCCTCGCGGAAGAATTCTGCCAAAAACCCTGCGCGCTCAACGTATTTTCTTCGGGCGCGCCCGTGCGCGCCGCCGCAGAGTTGCGCTTGTCAAACCCCGATATCGTCTTGAAGTGCCTGAAACAGCTTGCGGACGGCAGATATGTCCTTCGCCTGTTCCACAACGGCGAGGACGGAGCGGAGACGGAAGTCTCTCTCTGCGGAAAATCTATCAAACTGACCTTCGGGCGGTTTGAAGTCAAAACAATACTTTATGACGGAGAATTCTCCGAATCGGAATTTATGCTTGCATAACGCAAGGAATCCGTCGCTTGAACAACATTTATACAGGAATCCGCAACATTTGTATATTGACAGACGCCCTGCGTTCGCTTAAAATAGGAGCGTGAAACTTCTCGGGACGAATCCCGTAAAGGAGTGGGAGGGCAGGTCGGTCCTATGAAGGAAAGCCGAAGGGCGGCGGGCAGGCAGTTGGTTTGGCTCTGCTGTGCGGTGTATTTTATCAGCTATTTGGCGCGCTTGAACTTCAGCGCGGCAATGGCGGAAATGATACGGGTAGAGGTGCTCACAAAGACCGGGGCAGGTCTTGTGGGCACCGCTCTCTTTGTTGCCTACGGCGCGGGACAGCTCGTGAGCGGCTGTCTCGGGGACAGGATGAAACCGGAAATTCTCATCTTGGCGGGACTCGCGCTGACTGCGGCGAGCAATGTGTGTATGCCCTTTCTACGCGCTCTTCCGTTCTTTCTCGTCGTGTGGGGAATAAACGGGTTCGCGCAGGCATTGCTCTGGCCGCCGATGGTATTTCTGCGGGACGGCATCACTTCCTGGATGCCGACCTATCTGTCCGAGGTTTTCTCTCTTCCGACCGCGGTTTCCATCTTTTTAAATGTTCTTCTTCCGCTCTTCGGCGTTTTCACGTTGTATCTTGCGGGGGCGCTGTATCGCAGGGTGTTCCGAAACGAATTGACCGAAGCCGCTTTTTTCTTCGGAATCGGTCTCGTCTGTTGTCTCGTTTTGTCGCTGTTCGGAAGCCGGAGCGCGGCGGTCTCTCTCGTCTTTGCTGCGCTCGCGACGGGGAGCATGCACGCGGTCAATCTGATGCTCATCAGTTTTGTCCCCCGCCGTTTCGCAGCCTACGGTAAGGCGGCTACGGCGTCGGGCGTGACCAATGCCTTTACATATGTCGGAAGTGCGGCATCCTCCTACGGTTTCGCGGCGATTGCCGGGGGATTCGGCTGGGGCGTGCTGATATGGATTTGGGTGGGCGTGTGCGCGCTCGGTCTCGTATCACTCGCGCTCGTCTTTCGAAAATGGAATCGCTTTTGTTCTTTAAAGCTCTCCTGAAATGTCGGGGAGAGCTTTTTTTTCGCAAAATCGGAAGGATTCGCCGCAAAAGACTTCTTTTATTTTTTTGTCAAGTGTGATATACTATATTCAAATAACAAGACGGGAGAAACACTGTGAAACAGACCATGTACGAATGGATCGACGGCGTGCGCGACGCGAAGGTCAAGAAACCGATGCCGGTTTTGTCCTATCCGAGCGTCCAGCTCTTGGGCGTGACGGTCAAGGAACTGACGGGGAGCGCGGATCTGCAAGCGCGGGGCATGAAACTCGTTGCGGACCGCACTGACGCGCTCGCGGCGGTCAGTTTCATGGACTTGTCCGTGGAGGCAGAATGTTTCGGCTCCGAGATTGTGAAAACGGATGACGAAATCCCCACGGTCGTGGGCAGAATCATCGAAAGCCCCGAGGATGCGGAGAATCTCAAAGTTCCCTCGGCGCACTCCTGCCGCGCGGGCATCTGTGTGGAAGGCGTGCGGAAGGCAAAGCAACTGATTACGGACCGTCCGGTCTTTGCGGGGGTCATCGGTGCGTTTTCTCTCGCGGGTCGGCTCGTGGACGTGACGGAGGCAATGGTTCTCTGCTACGAGGACCCCGATATGCTGAAGGTTGTCCTTGACAAATGCACGCAGTTCCTGATTGCCTACATCGGCGAATTCAAGAAAGCGGGCGCGGACGGCGTTGTCATCGCGGAACCGTTGACGGGCATGCTGTCTCCCGACCTCGCGGAGGAGTTCTCCGAACCCTATCTCAAACGCATCGTGGATGAAGTGCAGGACGAAAACTTTTTGGTCATCTATCACAACTGCGGCAACGGCACCGTGCGCATGATTGACTCTATCCTGCGGACGGGGAGCAAGGCGTATCATTTCGGCAACGCGATCGACATGCGGGACATGATGCCGCTCATCCCCCCGGAAACGGTGGCGATGGGAAACATTGACCCCGCGGGACAGTTCTTAAACGGCACGCCGGAGTCCGTCCGCGAGGAGACCTTGAAACTTTTGGAGGACTGCAGCAAATATCCGCACTTTGTCATCTCGTCGGGTTGCGACATTCCGCCGCGCTCCGATTGGAAGAATATCGACGCCTTTTTCGGCGCGGTCAAAGAATACTATGGGAGAGGTTAACAGTTATGGCAAGATTTGAAGAGATTTCGGCACTTTTGCAGAGGGGCAGGGCGAAGGATCTCGCGGCGATGGTTCAGGAGGAATTGGACGCCGGAGTGAGCGCGAAGGACATTCTGAACGAGGGACTCGTGACGGGCATGAACGTCGTGGGCGCGAAGTTCAAGACCAACCAAATCTTTGTGCCCGAGGTGCTGATTGCGGCGCGCGCGATGAACGCGGCGCTCGCGGTCTTGAAGCCCGCGCTTGCGCAGAGCGGCGTCGAGCCTGTGGGAACGGCTGTCATCTGTACGGTGAAGGGCGATCTGCACGACATCGGAAAGAACCTTGTGAAGATGATGATCGAGGGCACGGGAATCCGCGTCGTTGACCTCGGCGTGGACTGCCCGGCGGAGAAAGTTGTCGAGGCTGTCAAGGAGAACGATGCGGACATCGTATGCCTTTCCGCGCTCCTTACGACGACCATGATGGCGCAGAAGGATGTCATCGACGCACTGAAGGCGGCAGGACTTCGGGATAAGGTCAAGGTCATGATCGGCGGCGCGCCCGTGACGCAGGCGTTCTGCGAAGAAATCGGCGCGGATATCTATACCGCAGACGCGGCGAGCGCGGCGCAAGCAGCCCGTGCGCTCTTCCAATAATCGGTCATTCATTTTACAATCAATCATTTCGCCGCGGCGCTCTTCGGATAAGGGGAGCGTCCTTACGGCGTTTCGGAGAGTTATTTTGAAGGAAGAAAGAACCGAAATCAAAATTGTCGTTCGTTCGGGTCGGGAGACCCGCGAAATCTCCGCTCCGCAGGGCGCAAATCTTTTGGAAACCCTGCGCGGTCGGGGATTCTTTTTCGACGCGCCCTGCGGCGGTCGCGGACGGTGCGGAAAGTGCGGCGTCCGTTTGATTTCGGGAGAGGTCGAAGGGGCTGTGCCGGACGGACAGGGCAGATTTTTGTCCTGTCTCGCCCGCGTCTCGGGTCCGTTGGAAATCGAAGTGTTTGAACGGAATGGCGGAGGGCTTTTGGACGCAGTTCCGGGAATTGCGGAGACGGACGGGGAGACGGGGTACGGCGTCGCGCTCGACCTCGGCACGACCACGCTCGCCTTTTATCTGATGGAACTCTCTACGGGCAGAGAGCTCGACCGCTTTGCCTGCCTCAATCCGCAGGCAGTATTCGGCGGGGACGTCGTGAGCCGGATTTCCGCGTGCGCGGAGGGACACCTCTCCGACCTGTTCGCGCTCGTCCGCGACCGCACGTCGGAGGTTTTGAAAACCTTTGCGGACAAGCACGGCATTCCCGAAATTTCCCGGCTGACCGTGTGCGGCAATACGACGATGCTTCATCTGTTCAAAGATACGGACGCCTCTCCGCTCGGGGTTGCGCCCTTTACGCCCGCCTTTTCGGGCACGCAGAAATTCTCGGGGGAGACTCTCGGACTTCCCGCCCGCGAAGTGGTGTTGCTCCCGAACATCGGTGCCTACGTGGGCGCGGACATCTCCGCGGGACTCCTCGCCGTAAAGCTCGGCGCGGGGGGCGCGGAGCTCTTTGCGGACATCGGCACCAACGGCGAAATGGCTGTGCGTGCAAACGGAAAATTCCTGTGCACCTCCACCGCGGCGGGTCCCGCCTTCGAGGGCGCGAATATCTCCTGCGGCATGGGCGGCGTACCCGGCGCAATCGACCGCGTGTGGACGGAATCGGGAGAAGTGCGCTTCCGCACTTTGGGCGGAATCTCTCCCGCCGGGCTCTGCGGATGCGGTCTTGTGGATGCGATTCGGGTCATGCTGGAACTCGGCGTCATCGACGAAACCGGCGCGTTTCTCGAGGGAGAACCTTTCCGAATCGCCGAAAACGTCGCCGTTACGCAGAAGGACGTGCGTGAATTTCAACTCGCCAAGAGCGCGGTGTGCGCGGGGCTGAAGGTACTCATGCGCCGTGCCGGAGTCGAGCCTTCGGACGTCGTCAGACTGTGCGTGGCGGGCGGACTCGGGTTCTGGCTCGACCCCGTGAGCGCGGAAAAGACGGGTCTGATTCCCTCCGGACTCGCGGACAGAATCGAAGTCGTGGGAAACAGCGCGGGCGCCGGCGCGAAACTCTGCCTGCTCTCCGCGGACAACCTTCGGGAATGCGAACGGATTGCGGAAACCAGTGAAGTCGTGGACCTTTCGGAAGATCCGGATTTTATGGACGAATATATCGGGAATATGACCTTTGGAGAGCCGCTATGAAGCCATTTTCCGAAAAACTGAAGAACATGCTCGGGGACGCCGCCTTTCAGACTGCGGAACTGCCCGTGGAGAAAATCCGATTCGGCGAGGATATCGTCGCCGCCTGCGCGAGCAACGCCTGCGGCAGGTACGGAAAATTTTGGACCTGTCCGCCGGGCGTGGGAACGCTCGAGGAACTCAAGGCAAAGTATTCGAAATATAGGACAGCCTTTGTCTTTACGACCAAACACGAACTCGAGGACAGCTTTGACTTCGAAGGCATGATGCGGGGCGGCAAGGAGCATCAGTGCGCGGAATCGCTCATCTTTGACGAGGTAAAAGCCGCGGGCGGCGCTCTGCTCGGCGCGGGGGGCGGCGGCTGTCAGAACTGTGCGGAATGTACCTATCCGGACGCGCCCTGCCGTTTCCCGGAGCGCGCGCGCCCGTCTGTCGAGGCGTGCGGAATCAGCGTAGTGGAGCTTGCGCGGGAGTGCGGGGTCAACTATCACAACGGTCCGAATACGGTCACCTATTTTTCGGTGGTCTTTTTCAGCGAGGGTGAATGAATCTACAGGAAATCCGATTAAAACAGATCCTGAACTATGACGCGCTCAAAAAGCTTTTCGGACACTTTTCGGTCGTAAGCGGGCTGGATGTCGTGCTGTACGACAGAGAGGGAAACGAGGAGCTCGCGGTTCGCCGCGACAAATCGCTGTGCAGTCTTGTCAGAGACAAATCGCATTGTCGGGACGCAATCCGTTACGGCGGAGAGAAAGCGCAGGAACTGGGCGAGCCGTACATCTATCAGACGGCGTGCGGGCTCGTCATGTGCGCATCCGCTGTGGTATTCGACGGGGCGCGTATCGGCTCGATTCAGATCGGTCCGGCGGTTCTTTGGGACGCGGACGACTTCGCGCACAAAGAATTTGAGACGCGGCTCGCGGAGTTCGGCGTACAGCCGGGCGAGATTGACATTGAAGGTATTGTCCGGCTGGAGTGCGTGAATATGACGAGCGCGGCGGCGATGCTGTCGGTGCTCGTGGACTATCTCTGTTCACAGGAGCGCAAGTACCTCGAACAGCGGGTGGAGATGACGAAGTTTAACGCGATGCGCGAGGCGGCAATCGCGGAAATGGAATTTGCGGGCAAGCGCGAGACGATACGGAGTTACCCGTTGGAGCTCGAGAAAGAGCTTATCGCCTACGTGCATCTCGGGGATAAAGCCCGTGCGCGCGGAATCATCAACCGTTTTTTGAACGAAATTTTTTCCTATGCGAGCGGCGACCTCGAAATCATCAAGGCAAAGCTGTACGAATTTACCGCCTTTCTCTCGCGTTCGGCGGTTGAGGCGGGCGCGCCCATCGGGGATTTGACGGAAATCGTCAAAAAGTCCTCCCGTTTCATGCTGGAGCGGGTGGATTTTGCGGAACTTTGCGCGGGGACGGTGGAAATTTTAGACGACTTTATCGATGTGGTCTATCAAACCCGAAACGAGCGTCCGACGAGCCGGCACCTCGCGAAAGCGATAGAATATTTGGACGAACATTTTTGCGAGGACGTGACCCTCGAGACGCTCGCGAAAAACGTATTTGTGAGCGCGTACTACTTGAGCCACCTTTTCCGGGACGAGATGAACACCACTTTCTCGGACTATCTCGCGAAAAAGCGGGTAGAGGAGGCCAAGCGGTTTTTAAAGTCGGGGATGACGGTGGAGCAGGCATCCGCGCGCGCGGGCTTTAAGGACAGCAATTACTTTACAAAGATATTCAAAAAATATGTGGGCATCACGCCCTCGCGGTACCGCCGCGGCTACTGATCGAGGGCGTTTTCAGGCTCGTTTTCTGTCGTATTGTCGTTCTGATAAGAGTGCAGCGCGCGGCGGTGAAAACGGCATATCGTATCCCGAATTTCCTGCGGAGATAAAATTTTGACGTCCTCGCCGAATCGGATAAAATACTGAACGATTTGGGCGTGCGAACATTCGAAATAGAAGATGTTTTTTTCGTTTTTTACGTATACGGGTCTGTGTACGTAAATATTTTTATATTTTTCGATACCCTTTTGGGTCAGTTCCGCGACAACGGGCGGCTCGTTGTCGCGATAGACAAACTGCGGTCCGTACTTTATCATTTTTTCCGCGATCAATGTCTGCGAATATGAAAATTCCGCGTTACCCGACAGGCAGGTTACGCTGAGAATGCGCGACAAACGGTAGGGAAGGCATCTGTTATGTACGCCGATGAGATACAGATGCAATTCTTCCTTGGAACGGGCGATTGCGTACGGGGAGAGTTCTGCCTGCTTGCCGCCCTTCGTTGTGATGAACACCTTCTTTTTTTCTCGGATGGCTTTTGCGAGCGTCTCGTACTGCGGGCGGAAAATGATTTCCTCCCGTTTGTCCTGCGGCAGAGCCGCATAGGACGCGAACATGCTGCGGAAATACTCGGAGAGCGTTCTCCCTGTCAGAGAATATTGTTCGATAAATTCGAGCACGGGCAACGATTCCCGGGTCGGCTTGAGCGAAATCAACACATTGAACTTTTCCTTTTTCGGCGCTGCGCTCCGTTCGTTCAGTCTTTCGCACAAATCGAAACACAGATGATTCAGGTTCTTTTCCCCGACCGGCGTCAGGTCGGAGAGCCTGTCTTTCAGAAAGGAAAAGAGATCCTGCTGTTCTTCGGCGAAATTTTTATAATAGTTCACAATAAGCTTTGTCAGCAGCGCGTTTCTGTTGAGTGTACTGCCGTCTCTTTTGTAGAATTCGAATCCTTCGGTATCCTTTAACAGAATTTGCGCAATTCTCGGGGTAACGTAGATTTTCAATTTTTCCATCGTGAAATCTCCTTTCAATCATTGTACCATAAAAAGGGGGCAAATGCAATACGGAAAAATCAGTTTTAACTATAAAATTCAAATGATTTTACATTTTATTTGCATAAAAAAGGGGGCAAAATTATTTTGATATTTGCCAATTTACGAAATTATTTTTCTGTGTTATAATCATTTTAAAGAACGAAAGGAGAACGGAAAAATGAAAGTGTGCAACAGTGAGGCGATGAAACGGATTAAAGAATTGGAAGAGAGAAAAAAACTGGTCGTCTATACGGAGGAAAACCGCAGCAGGGTATCCTATCGCGAAGGGGAGCAAATGATTCCGACGAAGTATGACTATGCGGCGACGCGCAAAGAAATCAGGGAAATAGACGAACGGATACGGAAAATCAAGCATATGCTAGCGGTGTCGAACGTCTCTGCGCGGATCGAGGAATTCGATGTCACCGTCGGAGAGGCGCTCGTGCTTTTGGCGCAGCTTAACGCGGAGTACGGGAGACTGGACGCTTTGAGCGGGTATGACAAGCGTTCGCGCAGAATTACGGCAAACGGCGTTTTGGAATATACGGAATGTCTGTACGATCCCGAGGCGGCGGAGCAAGAACAAAAAGAACTTTATGCGAGGATTTGCCGTCTGCAGCTTGCGATCGACAGGGCGAATCTGACAAATTACATAGAGATATAGCGGTTTTCCCTGCGTATGCTTTCCGATAACAGTAAAAAGCTTCGGGTATAGGTTTAGAGATGATTGTTTTTCGTTATCCCTTATGCTTTTGTTGTTGATGGTTTCAGGTTGAAGATAATGACGATTGTCTCAGCTTTCGGAACATACGCGAAAACTTATCGGCGTTCCGAGGATGCGGGGAAGTAGAGGGTTTCAGCCGCATCGTTTTTTTTGAAAGGATTGAAAAATGGAAATACAGGGAAAATATAACTGCGCAAAAATATTTACGGACAGGATCGACGAAAAAGCAGTCTCGCAGCTTCGTGCCGTATGCGATTCGCCGATTTTCGAAAACGCAAAGATCCGCATCATGCCGGACGTACATGCCGGCGCAGGTTGCACGATCGGTACGACGATGACGATTTCGGATAAAATCGTTCCCGACATGGTCGGCGTCGACATCGGCTGCGGCATGGAACTTGTTGAACTCAAGGAGCGGAAAATCGACTTGAAAGAACTGGATTCTCTGATTTACGAGAGAATTCCCGCCGGGATGAACAGCCGGAAATCCGTGCACGCGTATGCGGAATCCATCGACTTGTCCCGATTGAAATGCCTTTCGCATGTCAATACGCATCTTGCATATCACAGCATCGGAACGCTGGGCGGCGGCAATCATTTTATCGAAGCGAATACGGACGAAGAAGGTCGCATATATCTTGTCGTGCATTCGGGAAGCAGGCATTTGGGCGTGGAGGTAGCGGAATACTATCAGAACGAGGGATATCGAGAACTTTGCGGGTGCTCGGTCAATCGGATCCGGGAACTGATTTCCCGTCTGAAAGCGGAGGGCCGCCGATCCGAGATCGAAACGGAAGTGAAAAGGGCGAAAGGGAAGGAGTGCGGAATCCCCCGCGAGCTGGCATATGTTTCGGGAAAACTGTTCGACGACTATCTGGCGGATATGAAACTCGTTCAGCAGTTTGCGGCGCTGAACCGAAAGACGATTGTGAATGAAATCGTAAGCGGCATGGGTTTGACCGTAACGGACGGATTCACGACGATTCACAACTATATCGACACCGAAAATATGATTCTCCGAAAGGGCGCCGTTTCGGCGCGAAGGGGTGAGAAACTGCTGATTCCGATCAACATGCGGGACGGCTCTTTGATTTGCGTGGGAAGAGGAAACGCGGATTGGAACTTCAGCGCTCCGCACGGCGCGGGAAGAGTGATGAGCAGAAGTCAGGCTTTTTCAAGGCTCACCGTTGAAGATTTCAAGCGGGAAATGAGCGGAATTTATACAACCTCGGTGGGGCAGAGTACGCTCGACGAGAGTCCGATGGCTTATAAAAGTCTTGAGGACATCGAAAAAAACATTGCTCCCACGGCGGAGATTGTGAAACGCATTGTGCCGATATACAATTTTAAAGCCGGAGAACATACTCTCCGTAAAAAAGGGCTTGCGGAAAAATAAATACGATAGTGTAAAAAATAGAGACGATTTTACATTTTCATTTTGCGCCGAATGCCGTATAATGGAAGAAAAAACACAGGCAGGTGTTTGATTATGGACTTACTTCCCTTACAGGCGACCGGGCTTCGTCCCGACTGGTTTCCGACGGTCTGGCAGGCGGTGATTTTCCGCAACTGGGGCAAAGTGCCCGCGGAAAACCTCGCGGCGGTTCTCCGCACGTCTCCCGAAACCGTGGCGCGCGAGGCGGCGCGGCTCGGACTTTCCGACCTTCCCTATTCCGCGGAATGGAGAAAGCGCGGGTATCTGACGATTGTGCGGGAGAATTGGTATCTGCTGTCCTATGCCCAGCTCGAGACCCTGCTCGGCATCGACGCAAAGACGCTCGAAAACTGGCTGTACCACGAGGACTTTTTGTATGTCAAACTCGGCTATTTCAAACCGGACGTCGAATGTCTCGCCTATTCTCCGCTGACCCCCGAACAGCTCCTTCAAACGCGGGAAATTTCCGAAATCGTCCGCGCGCAGAACCTTGCCGCGGAGGAACAGCCCTTTGACTTCGAGACCCGCTTTGAAAAGCTCTGCTACCCGCCCGCGTTCGAATGCGCGGGGGAGACGAGGATTCACGACCGCATCGTGCACGCCTATCTCGGCGGGAGCGGAGACCTTTTGGAACTCGACGTCGAGGCGTGTTTTCCCGACTCCTACCTCTCCGCCGTGGCGAAACGCGGGGTGACGGGGCTGTTCATCCATGCGGTGCTTGACCAATTGAGCCTTTTTCCCTTTCAGCCCGAACGGAGCGAAGGGTACGGGGAGAGACGGAAGGTGCTCGCCGTCCTTGTCGAACGGCTGAAAAAGCACGGGCTGTCGCTTTACCTCTATTTCAACGAGCCGCGCGGACTTCCGCTCTCCTTCTTCGAGAGCCGTCCCGAACTCCTCGGGGAAACGGAGACGGGCTTGGGCGCGCTGTGCACGAGCCTTCCCGAGGTGAAAGCGTACTTAAAGAATGGTATCCGCGAACTCTTCTCCGCCCTGCCGGGACTCGGCGGGGTCATCACGATTACGATGAGCGAGAATCTGACCAACTGCTATTCCCGCAGTTTCGGACGCCCGATTTCCTGCCCGCGCTGTAAGGACAGAACCCGCGCCGAAGTGGTTGCGGAGGTCAACCGTTTGATATACGAGGGCATGCGCGAGGCGGGCTCGGACGCCCGTCTCATCGCTTGGAACTGGAGCTGGAACGAGCGTTCGGGATTCCCGGAATCGGAAGTTGTCTCCGCGCTCCGCGGGCTTCCCGAGGGGATTGCGGTCATGAGCAACAGCGAGGAGATGCTCCCCATGAAGGTGGGGGATGTCGAGTATTATGTTTTGGACTATACGGTCTCGCAGTCCGCCCGCGCCCCGAGTCCCTGTACCCGGAAATTTTTTGAACTCTGCGACCGCGAACACCGTCGAAAATTCGCCAAAATTCAGCTCAACAACTCTTGGGAGTGCTGTGCGGCGCCCTTCTTTCCGGTCTTTGAGACCAACCGAAAGCATCTGGACAATCTGCTCGCCTGCGGAGTGGACGGACTCGTCCTCGGCTGGACGCTCGGGGGGTATCCCTCCCCGAATATGGAGTACTTCAATACGCGCTACGCCGCCGGCGGTCCTGATTTCGGGACTTGGCTGAAGGCGACCTACGGCGCGGACGCCGATAGAATAGGGGACGCGGCGGCAAAGCTCTCGGAGGCGTTCTCACACTTTCCCTTCTCTGTCAATCTCGTCTATAACAGTCCGGTCAACATCGGTGCGGCAAATCCCTTCTATCCGAACCGCACGGGCGCGGTTGCGACAATGACCGGCTATCCCTTCGACGATGTGGAGCGGTGGATAGACCCCTATAAACTGACGGACGTCGTGGCGGCGTTTACCGAGATGTGCGAGGGGCTTGACCGCGCGCTCGCCGCGGCGCAGGGAGTGGAAGGCGCGCGGGCAAAGGAGTGGCTGGAGATGGCGGAAGTGCTCGCCTGCAATATGAAGAGCACCCGAAACCAACTGCGATATATCGCGGAGACGGATGAAAAAAATCGTCGCGATTTGATTGAAAATGAGGAGATTTTAACCAAAAAAACGCTCTCTCTTTTGCTGAAAAACTGCGCAATCGGGTTCGAGGCGAGCAACCATTATTTTTGGAATGTGAACGTTTTGCTCGAAAAACTGGTGAATTTGGCGTACTGTAGAAAACAATTCTAAAAAATGTGCGGGTTTTCGGCCAAAAACCCGCACATTTTTTTGTCCTTTCCGAATGTGTGTTTTTCAAATCTTTTTTTTGTTTATTCGCCTATTATCTTGACGAGTACGCGCTTTCTGCGTTTTCCGTCAAACTCTCCGTAAAAAATCTGCTCCCAAGTCCCGAAATCGAGTTTGCCCGCGGTGACCGCAACGACGACCTCGCGCCCCATGACGGTGCGCTTTAAATGCGCGTCGGCGTTGTCCTCATAGCCGTTGTGGCGGTATCTTTCGTAGGGTTTTTCGGGCGCAAGCCCCTCGAGCCATTCCTCAAAATCCGCATGCAACCCGCTCTCGTCGTCGTTGATAAAGACGCTTGCCGTGATGTTCATGGCGTTGACGAGGCAGAGCCCTTCGGAGATTCCGCTCTCTCTGACCGCCCGTTCGACCTCGGGGGTGATGTTGACGAAGGCGCGCCGCGCCGGAAGTTCGAACGCAAGTTCTCTGCGAAAACTTTTCATATTTTCCTCCTCGTTTTTTTAACATTGTAGCATAATTTGGGAGTTTTCGCAAGGCTTGCGATTGATTGACAAGCGGACGGAAACAGGATATAATAGGTTAGCGAATCCAAAAGAGGAAACCATGGAGAAAAAACAGATCTTTACCATTCCCAATATACTTTGCCTGTTCCGTATTCTGCTCGTGCCGCTCTTCGTGGTGCTGTACCTTCGCGCAGAGGATTTTACCGGCAATCTGATTGCGGCGTCCGTGATCTTCGTCTGCGCGCTGACGGATTTTTTGGACGGGTTCATCGCGCGGAAATTCAACATGATTTCCGAAGTGGGAAAGATTCTCGATCCATTTGCGGACAAGCTCTTGCAGTGCGGCATCGCGCTGTCGCTGATGTTTAAAATTCCCTATATGTACCTGCTGTTTATCGTGTTTGTGGTCAAGGAAATCACCATGTTCGTCTTTCAGGCGTACCTCTACAAGCACGGCAAACGATTGGACGGCGCGCTTTGGTACGGCAAAGTTGCGACGGCGGTCTTTTATCTCTTCATGATGATCATGATTCTCGTGCCCATTCAGAATCAATGGATACTCAATCTCCTGATGGTGGTTGTGGGCGGATTTCTGATTATGGCGTTTGTGCTGTACATGCTTGTATTTGTGCGCATGTACCGCGAACTTCTCAAGGAGAAGGCGGAGAAAAAAGAAAAGGAATCCGAGTCCGAAGAGAGCGGGGAATAGCGACAGAAGAGAGAGGTTTTTCGCCTC
Organism: uncultured bacterium; assembly: GCA_905215695.1. Lineage (GTDB taxonomy): Bacteria > Bacillota > Clostridia > Christensenellales > HGM11417 > CAJMQN01. The sequence goes on along the minus strand of CAJMQN010000012.1, from coordinate 26,501 downwards.
TCTTTTTTTGTTATAACTTCGGGGGTTCCGTTGACACCTCTTCGGTGAAGTGGTAAAATGAAAGAAAAAACCGGGGGCGCGGAAATATGTTGGCGGCAATCTTTCAGGACAATATGATGATTCAGGCGGGGCGACCCTTCCGGGTCTGGGGGAACGGCGCGCCCGGCGAGAGAATCGAAGTTGAGGTCTCCGGTCCCTGCGCCCGCCGCGGGAGTGCGGTTTGCGGGGAAAAGGGAAGATTTTGTCTCGAATTTGAGGGGATTCCGGCATCCGCAGAGCCATACGAAATTTCGGCGGGCGGGCAGAGAATCCGCAATTTGCTCTTCGGCGAAGTCTTTCTCTGCGCGGGACAATCGAATATGGAACTGCCCACAGAATATCTTGACGACGGAAGAATACTCGGTTCCTGTAAAAATTCCCAAATTCGCATATTAAAACTCGCAAACGCGTACCCGAGCCCGGACGGACCCGCCTATGACGAACGCCCCTTCGACCCGCAGGAGGAGATTGGGGAAGGGCTGTACTGGTCCGAGGCAACGCCCGAAAGCGTTGCGAAATTTTCGGTCATCGGCTATCTGTTCGCGAAAAAACTCTCCGCGTCTTTGGGCGTTCCCGTCGGAGTCATCGACGTGTCGGTGGGCGCGGCGCTCTTTCAGACCTATCTGCCGCCCGACGCGCTGGACCGCGACCCCGAAATCCGCCGCTTTCTGGACGAAAACGGCTATGAGTACCGCCGGGAGACCTATAATAAGGCTGGGGGGATGAATTTTACGCAGGTCTGCGGCATGTACAACGAGAAACTCCATCCGCTTCGGCATTTCTCCTTTCGCGCCTTCTGCTGGTATCAGGGGGAATCTGAAATCTTGACCCGGGCAGGTCAGCACGTCTATGAACGCGCGCTTCGCCTGCTCTTCGGGTCGATGCGCAGAGTGTTCGACGAGGAAATGCCTATCTTTGCTTTCGAGATTTCGCCCCTCATCTACGAGACGGAACTCGGCGTTGTGCGGCTCAATGAGAAGATTGCAAAAGTCTGCGCTTCGCTACCGAACTGCTTTGAGGTGCCGCAGTGCGACGTCTTTCCGCACTATATCGTGGAGAACGGTCGAACCGACTATCATCCGCTCCACCCTGTCGCAAAGGAACCGCTTGCCGCGAGGCTGGAACTCCTTGTGCGGGCGAATCTCTTTGAAAACCGCTCCCTTCGCGCGCCTGTTCTGAAAAGTGCGGAACTCGGGAAGTCGAGCAGCCGTGTGACGTTTTCGGTCTCTTCGCCCTTAAAGTGCGCGGACAAAAAAGTGCTCGGATTCTATGTCTGCGACGAGGACGGCGTATTTTATCCCGCGGAGGCAAAAATCATCTCGTCGGATACCGTCCTTTTAAAGCACCGCGGCGCGGGAAAGCCTGCGGGGATAGGGTATGCCTATTTTCTATACACGTATATCGCGAACCTGACCGATTCGGAGGGACTGCCGGCAATTCCCTTCCGAACGGGGAAATTCATGAACGAATACCGCCCTCTTATCCCCCTTTTGTGCGGAACGGACAAAACGCCCGTTGAAGGGTATTACCCGCAGAACGGCGGGTATTTTGAAAAGCCCGCCTGGAAGAACGGAGAACTCTTTTCGAGTCCCCGCGCAAAGGTGCGCATGTCTAACGGAATGCCTGTTTTGCGGGTTGTTCGGGACAATTCAACGATGTTTTTCTGCGGCGTGTCGCCTGAACTCAACGCGAGCGAACAGAGCGCGGACCTTTCACCCTATGCGGGGCTTCGGCTGAAACTCAAAACTTCGGCGCCTGGTCTCGTGTTTTACGGTTTGAATTTTTGCACGGTGGAGGGAAAATTTTGTAATTGTGTCCCTGCCGTCGGAGCGGACCGGGGCGCAGTCGAACTGCCGCAGGGGACGAGCGAGCAGATTGTGGATTTGACCCGGGTCTTTGCCTGTATCGGAATCGACACCGACCGGGAAGGACTCTCCAAAATACGAAGTATGCAATTCACTTTTTGCGCGCCCGCGTCGGGATACGTTCGGATTTGCGCCGTCGAGTATCTGAAGGAATTGCCCGGCGTGCGCCGCGGGGGAAAGGGACCCTCGGTCGGGCTCTTTGTGTCATAGTTGGTTGTGTTCTTGAGGAAATAGAGATGTTTTTACGGACCGCGCGTTTGCGCGGTCTTTTTTTTGTGCATAAATTGAGGGAGAAGATATCCGAGCAGATAAATTTTTTCGGTACCGATATTTTTTTCGAAACCCTCTTGACAATTCTGTCAATAGGTGATATATTTAATTTATCAATAATTGATAAAATAGCAGGAGGAAGAATTATGATTCGTATCGGCATGGTCGCAACGCACCAGCTGAGTTTTCCCGGAGACAAGGAGGGCATGTTCGCAAAGGCAATCGAGGGCATGAAGAAGAATGCCGCGGAGATGGGTTTTGAGTTTGTCTGGCATAAAAATCTCGTCATCACCGAGGAGGAGGCTCGCGCCGCGCGCGCGGATATGGAGGCGCAGAAGATTGATTTTCTGCTGATGCTGAATATCAGTTACTCTTCGGGATTTCTCGCGCCCATTCTGTACCGCACCAAGGGCGCGCGGGTCGGAATCTGGTCTATTCCCGAAGGCGGCACGAAGGGACCTGTCATGTTCAACTCCTTCTGCTCCAACAATATGTGGCAGGGAATCAATGACAAGTACCTGCGCGCGGAGAAGATTGCGAGCAAGTGGTTCTACGGCTACGCGGACGACGAGCGCTTTCAGAGGCGTCTATCGGTGACGGTACAGGCTCTTTCCGCGCTCAAGAAACTGGGGGAAAGCAAGGTTGCGCTCATCGGCGGATTTGCGCCCGGATTCAACGACCTCTATTTCGACGAGCGCGCTGTGCTCGCGAAGTTCCCGGGAATGACCATCAACCGCTTGCACGAATACGGAGAAATCATCAAACTCGCGGATTCGGTGACTGACGCGGACATCAAGAAGTACGCCGATGAGGAAAAGAACATCAAGCGCACCGAAAACGCCGGCAAACTGTATCCCTTGAGCCTAAAAATCTATCTCGGATATAAGAGATTTATCGAAGAACACGGCTATGACGCGATTGCGGTCTCCTGCTGGCCAAAATTCCAAGACGACTACAAATACTCTGTCTGTTCGGTTGTGGGTATGCTCAACGACGACGAAATCGTCACTGCCTGCGAGGGCGACCTCATGAGCGCCATCAGCATGCTCGCTCTCCAGGAGATGACCAAGAACAGCACCATGCTCATGGATTTTTCCGCGTTCGACGAGAGCGACGAGACCGTGCTCATGTGGCACTGCGGACCCGCGTCCAAAAAGTTCTGCAAGAGAAACGGCTACACGCTGGGCGAGAACTACAGCGGAATGCCGCACGAGAAGGGGAAGGTCAACGGAATCGGCGTTGCGCGGGATATGGAGTTTGACGAGGGAGACGCAACGGTGTTCCGGTTCAGCGGGGACATGGAGCGCTATCTCAACCTTTCCGGACATTTTGTCGGGAACTCCAAGGAAAGTTTCTGCGGTTCCCGCGGCTGGATGGGAAATCTGAAACTCAACCACGAGAAAATCGGCGCGCTGGACTTTACCAATACCATTCTGGCGAGCGGATTCGAGCACCACTATCCCATCGGGGAGGGCGATTGTTCCGCCGCCGTCACGGAGATGAACAACTGGCTGGGAATCAAACCCGTCGAGCGCGTTCCCTACGCAGACTATTTGCAGATCAAGGAGAAGTAAAAGATGAAAAATAAAATCAACGTCAATCAGATGATGGCGGCATCCCGCAAACTGCACGCCGAGGGACAGCGGTTTACCCACCTCGGTATCGGACCCATGTCTAAAAACCTGATCCGCGCGACCCTTGAGCTCGCGAAGGAAAAGGATTTCCCGGTGCTCTTCATCGCGAGCCGCAATCAGGTAGATAGCGACCGTTTCGGCGGCGGCTATGTCTGTTCCTTCGACCAAAAGCGTTTTGTTCGCGCCGCGGAGGAGATTGCGGAGGAAATCGGATTCGACGGACTCTGCTACTTCTGCCGTGACCACGGCGGTCCCTGGCAGAGAGACAAGGAGCGCAACGACAAGATTCCCACGGCGGAAGCGATGGAGATTGCAAAGCAGTCCTACCTTGACGATATCCGGGACGGATTCGACCTTCTGCACATCGACCCCACCAAGGACCCGCATTGCACGGGCGTTGTGCCCCTCGACGTGGTGCTCGACCGCACCATGGAGCTCATCGACTTTGTGGAGACCGAGCGCAAAAAGCTCGGAATCGGTGAAATCGCCTACGAAGTAGGGACCGAAGAGACCATGGGCGGACTCATCGGCGCGGAGCCCTTTGAAGGATTTATCCGTGCGCTGAAAGAGCGGCTTGCGGCGAAACATTATCCCATGCCCGTGTTCGTGGTCGGACAGACCGGAACGCTCACCCGTATGACTTCGAACGTCGGTCACTACGATACGCCCACGGCAAAGACGCTTTCGGACATCTGCGAGAGCTACGGAACAGGGCTCAAGGAGCACAACGGCGATTATCTCGCGAATCGGATTCTTTTGGAGCATCCCGTCATCGGGCTTGCCGCGATGAACGTTGCGCCTGAATTCGGTTTAGTCGAGACAGAAGCATACTTTGAACTCGTCGAGATTGAGAAAAAGTTTGTCGCGGAAAAGGACCGTTCCCGTCTGCATGAGGTCATCTCCGACTGCGCCGTCAAGGGCGAACGCTGGCGCAAGTGGATGGTGGGCGACAAGCGGAATGCCTCTTTTGAGGAGATTTCCAAATCCGCCGAGGACGTTGCGCTCATCGCGAAGATGTGCGGACACTATACCCTCGAGGAACCTTCGGTAAAGACTGAACTCGCCAAGATGAACGCGAATATCCGCGCGCTCGGGTTGGATCCCGACTTCTATGTCATCAAGAAAATCAAAGATTCCATCGACCGGTATATCTATTGCTTCAATCTTTACGGGACGACTTCGAGGATCTGCGCGGCGGCGAAATGAGGACGGAAGAGAGAAAAAAACAAATTCATTCGGTGAAGGCGGTAAGCGATACGGAGGCGGAGGCTGTGAGCGATACGGAGGTCTTTCTCTGCGTGGACGTGGGCGGCACAAAGACCGCGGTCGGATACTTTACGCGGGAGGGGAAGGAACTGTTTTCCTGCGCCTTTCCCACAGAGCCCGAGCGCGGGTGCGCCGACCTTGCCGCACGCGCACACAGCCGCGTGCGGGGGCTGGGGGTCTCCTTTGTCTCCGCCTGCATCGCGTCTCCCGGTCCCCTCGACGCGGCGGAGGGGAAAATTCTGCACATCGCGACGATGGGGTGGCGGGACGTGCCTATCTGCGAAATTTTCAGCGCGGAATTCGGTCTGTCTTTCCGTCTTTTGAACGACTGCACGGCGGGCGCGCTCGGCGAGTGGACGTTCGGGCAGAAAAAGAGCGTTTCGGATATGGTCTATATCAGCGTCTCAACAGGCGTGGGCGGCGGTCTCATCGTCAACAATGCGCTCTGCTTCGGCAGGGGGAACAGCGGGGAAATCGGACATCTTCGCGTGCGCGGCGAGGGGCTTTCCTGTGCCTGCGGGCAGACGGACTGTCTCGAACTCTATGCCTCCGGAACGGGAATCGAGACAGGGTTTCGGCGGCGCACCGGACGCTCGCTGTCCTGCTCGGAGATTGCGAAACTTGCCCGCGGCGGAGATTCGGATGCGAAAGCCGTATTTTCGCGGTGTGCGGAAGCGCTCGCGGAGGGCATCGGTCACATTGTCAAGATTGTTGACCCTGAACGGATTGTCTTTGGCGGAGGCGTGACCGCGGCGGCAGACCTATTCTTACCCGAGGTGAAGCGGCTCTGTCCTTCTGCGGAGATTGTTCTCTCAAGGTTGGACGGAAAACAGGTACTCTTTGGGTGCCTTGCATATCAAATTTTGTGAGAAAAAGCCCCCGGAAATCCGGGGGCGCTTTTTTTTTGTCAATCCAACAGAGACGGGGCGAGTTCCTCGACGGTGCGCAGAACCGCGCCGATGGGCGCTGCCTCGTTGCGGTAAGGGGCGACAAGGATTCTGTTTCGAAGGGAAGAGGGGAGTTCCGCGAGGAAATCCGGGCGTAGGCGTTCGTAATATCTGGTCATGCTGCCGTCAAGGCAGAGAATTTCCGGGTCCAAAAGAAGAAATAGATTGGAAGCGGCGATTCCCAGCGTGGTTCCGCATTCGGAGAGCAGGCGCAGGGCTTCGGGGGCGCCCTTTTCAATCTGTTCCCGAAATTCGGAAACAGGGACTCCAGCGCGAGCCGCCATGCCGCTCTCCGAACAGTACGCCTCGAGACAGCCGGATTTCCCGCAGGAACAGGGGAGACCGCCCGGACGGACGACGGTGTGTCCGATTTCGCCCGCACTGCCGCTCCCTTCGTAGATTCGGCGGTTGATGAGAGCAGACATTCCGACTCCGGAATCGAGGCGGAGCACCACGGCGTTTCGTATGCCCGGGGAAAAAGTGCGGCGCAGATGATAACTCATGAGACAGTCCGGATCGTGGTAGAGGCGCACCGGCACGCCGAACTGTTCGGAGAACAGCGAAACGAGGGGAACGCGCTCCCAATCCTCGAGCCGCGGCGCGCGGACGGAAACGCCTGCGCGGCGGTCCACAATGCCCTGCATGGAGATACTGACCGAGAAAAAAGCGCCGAAGGATTCGATGAGGTTCTGCGTCTCCCGAAAGAGGAGACCGAGAACCTCCTCTTTTTTTGTGCCCGAGGGGGAGAAAAATCGTTTTTCGAGAATATTTCCCGCCAAATCGCAGACAACAAAAGTGAAACCCGCGAGGTTGACGTCGATGCCGAGACTCCGGTTGTGCGCGGGGTCCGCGGACAGCAGTCCCGGCGTGCGACCGGGAGAGGAGAGACTGTCCTTGGATTCCGTCACGATTTTGCGGCGGAGAAGTTCCGCTGTCGCCGCTGAGACAGAACCCCAACTCAAGGAAGTCAATGTTTGCAGTTCACGGCGGGAAACCGGTCCCCGGCGCAGAATATGGGAGAGGAGCTGCGCCTCTGTGGAAATGTTTTTCATGAGTTTGTCTCCTTAACCTGCGTTTCGGGATAGGATTTCTGACTGAAGATTTTTTCCTGCATGATGGGAATGTCATATTCCTTGTGCCGCTGTGCTTTGCGGTACTCGGAGGGGGTCATGCCTGTGTATTTGCGGAAGATTTGTCCGAAATTCTGTCGCGTATTAAAGCCTACTGTAATCGCAACATCGATGACGGCATCATCCGAACTTGACAGAAGCACCATCGCGTGCCGGACTCTCTTTTCGTTGACGTAGTCCACAATGGAAGTGCCCGTGCTCTGCTTGAAGAGACGGTGCAGGTAACTTTCGGAAATGCCGAGATAGTTTGAGAGCCGCTTTGGGGAGAGGTCTTTGGAAAGATTCTTGTCGATCACATTCAAGACCTTTGTGATGTAAATGGAGCGGGGCTGTGTCGGCAAGTTGTTCGAGCACCTTCCGATGTCGATAAAGAGCGTAAAGATTAGGGATTGAATCAGATAGTGTGACTCATCGTCACCCTTGTCCCGGTCAAGCGCGGCGTGAATGCTCTTTAAGGTCATCAGCACGTTTGCCGTATCGCTCAAAACGGTGACACCTTTGAGGTGTTTGACAAACTCCATGACGGAGAGCAAGTTTCGCATGTGACGGACAATTTGAAGGTCGCTCGCCTTCATGCGGGTGAGCGAGATTTCAAAATTGTACACTTTGACCTTGACAGAGACCTCCATTCGGTGAATGACGTTGCTGTCCAAAAAAACAAATTGTCCTTCTCCGATGGTAAATTGTTCGGTTCGCCCATTCAAAATCGCGTCTAAAATAAATTCGCCGTCCTCTACATACATGATCTCGAAATAGTCGTGCGAATGCGTGATCATGTTGTAGCCGGGCAGAAAAGTCCGTAAATAATACTGAACCGGCTGAAGACAATACTCTTCACTTTCCATTATTTTGGCAAGATTCATGAACAAAATCCCCCAAATCCGGCTGAATTCCGGATTTTATCTGCTTCTATTATAGGGCAAAGCACCGAAAAATGCAAGATATTTTGTCAAAGATTTGGTTTTGTTCATTATTCTTTCCAAAAATCTAAAAATGAAAATAATCTTGCACAATATGAATATTTAGTTCATTATTCTTTCCATTTTAAAAAGGTTATCAATAGGATAATTGCCCAAATAATGGGACGATATGATATTGTGAAGAGGAAGAATGTTGAGAAAGCGGCGGGGCATTCCCGCCTGAAAAATAAGGAGGAAATGATATGAGAACGAAGTGGAAATGGCTGACTTCGTTGGTTGCCGCGATGGCGGTGAGCCTTTCGCTGTGTTTCGGTTTTGCCTTTGCGGAGGAAAAAACCTACACGACGAATCTGCACTCCGGTTTTGGAGCGGGAGAGGGCGCGCCCGTGCTCGGCACCTGGAAGCAGACGGAGGCGGACGCGCCCGAAAAAATCGACGAACTTGTCGGCGAAGTTGTGGCAGAGGGCGAGGTCTATGCCGGAAATGCATACCTGCCTGCGGAATTTAACGGGCTTGCGAACGGGGAGAATTTTACGATTCGCTTCGATACGCAGATTCCTGTAACAGGTGGAACTGACCCGCAGGTGGGATTCAATTTCCGCGCCGCGAGAAGCAACAACTGGAATCCCTATGAAGGGGCGAATACGACGACGCATGTCGCCGGCGGCGTGCTGGTTCGGTTGAGTCCCGGCGGGTGGTTTGTCCTCAATAACAATTCCGTTGTAAAGCAGGGAACCTACGCCGAAACCGCGAGTGCGGGAGATACCGTGACTGTGTCCGTCAAAGTTTCGGGGACGTCAATGGAACTTCTCATCAAGAAAGGTGAGTCGGTTGTCGTAGATGAAAAGGAAATTACCGGAATCGTCTCTCATACCGAAAACGCGGAAATCAGCGCGAACAAGGGCAACCGCGCAGGATTTTACCTGAACAGCGTCGGCGCGTCCTTCTCGAATATCGTGGTGACGGACGGCAAGGAACCCGCCGAGGATACCTATCAGGCATATCCGTTTGCCGCAAAGCCCATGACCGAGACTCTTGCGGAAGGGTTTGGCGGACAGATGCGGCTTGGAACCTGGAAGCAGACCGAGGACAGCGACCCGACGAAAATTATCGAGCTGTTGGGCGTAGTCGAAAGTACCGGAGCCCATGCTGGCAAAGGATTCCTTGACGCAGACCTTGGCGGGCTTGCGAATGCGACCAACTTTACCATCTCTTATGACGCGGTACTCGGAAACGGACAAGTCGGATTCAATTTCCGTGCCGCGAAAACTTCCAACTACAATCCCTATGAAGGTTACGGCGGCGTGCTTGTCCGCCTTGATGCGGGTGCGTTGTATGTGTTGAGCAACGGTAATGTGAAAGTCAATGCGGGCTCTTACGACGGAAAGGCGGGAGCAGGAGATACCGTTACTGTTACGATTACGGTAACGGGCGAGTCCATGGACCTCGTGGTTGCAAAGGGGACGACGAACGTCTTTGCGCAGGAAGGAATCGAGATTTGCTCGAATACGGCGAACATCGAGTCAAGTCCTGTAAGCGCTCTGCGCGCGGGGTTCTATCTCGAAGGAACAGGACTTTCCAGCAGTTTCTCGAATATTGTCGTCACGAGCGGAAATTCCAACTATAAGGCATATCCTTTCGAGGTGACCGCAAATACCGATTTCCCTGAGGCAGAGGGCACGGAAAAGATTAACCCGAACTTCACCGTCATGTGCGGAAAAATGAAGGAGGGCGAGGACGGTGCATTTATTCAGGGCACAGACCTTCACGTTCAAAAGGAAACTGCCGCGGCAATCAGCAGTTTCGGAAATGCTTACGGAAAAAACTTTACCGTTGAATTTGACGTTACGATGCCCACTGCCGCAGAGTCCGACGCCAAGGAGGACGCTGGTTCTGGATTCTTCTTCCGCGCGCCCGACCCGACGGACACCTACAGCGGCAACAGCCTGCGCGTACAGAAGGACATGGCGTTTTTGATTGTGCCCGGCGAGGACGGAAAAGCAAATATGACGGGTTTTGTGTTTGTCTCGAAGCCCGCGGCTGGTGCTCTCGTGCACGTCGTGCTCACTGTCAAGAACGATACCGCGACGGTTTCCTTCCGCGACGTCAACAATTCGACGATGCTCTTCCGGCTCAACAACACCGGCTCTGAACTCTCCGAATACACGGTTGCCAATATCAAATCTTACGACGAAGAGAACGAGACGCAGTATGCGGGAATCTTTACGAGCAAGAGCTATGGCAAGATTAAGGGTCTGGTCATGACCAACGAAACGGGCAAGAGCTTTCAGGCGTGGCCCTTCGTCGCAGGCAAAGAGGACCTCTCCGACAACTATGTGATTCGGACCACCAACCCTTCGGATAGAGTTGTAGAAGCGGTCACTTCGAATCCCGACTTTGACAAGAACGATTACGACATCATTCAGGACGGATTCCCGTATATCATCTACACCGAATACGACGGGCAGCCGCACGACCTCAAGATTCAGAAGAAGGACGGGAGCGATGTGGAATCCGGATATACGGTGACAATCAATTACAAGCGCCCGCCGTACACGACCATGCTTCCTTGGGAACCGCAGACGGACGCGGAGCGGCACGGAATCTATGTGACCATTGCGGACGCGGACGGTTACGTCTATGCAAATATCATCTGCGCGCTTCGGATTTGCGCGAAGGAACTCACCATTTCGGGTGTGACCGCGGTTGACCGTCCCTATGACGGTACCCGTGTGGTGCAACTGACGGGCGGAACGCTCGTGGGAGTGCCGGAGGGTCTTGACATCGGCTTTACGCTGGGCGAGGGACAGCTCACAAACGCTGCCGCCGGAACCAACAAGGAAGTCGAGACCTATATCGCGCTGACCGGTGCGGACGCAAAGAACTTTACACTCAAGCAGCCCGCACTGACGGTCAATATCACCAAGGGAGTGCAGGCGGCGCCGCAGACTCCCGAGTTGACCGTTGAGGGCAATAAGATTACCGTGAAAGCAACGGACGAGGACGACTACCTCGAGTTCAAGCTGGACGACGGCGAATGGCAGGAGAGGGGCGTCTTTGAAAACGTGCCCGGCGGAGAGCATACGGTCTATGTGCGTTACCGCGAGGACGGAAACTATGCCGCGAGCGAGGCTGCGAGCGCGACCGTGAAGCTCGGCAGCGGCTGCGGCGGCTGTAACAGAGGATCTTCTGCGACATCTGCGCTCGTATTCGGACTGACCGCGCTTGCGGCGGTCGCGGTCAAGAGGTTCCTGTAATCTCTTCCGCAAAGGGTTCATTCAGGCGCAAAAACTTTGAGGGGGCGGGCAGGATATGTCCGCCCTTTTGAAGGAAATTTGCAACCGGAGGTTTTTATGAAGAAGTATTTTAGAGTGCTGTGCCTTGCAATCGCGGTTGTTCTCTGCGCGGGTTTTGCCGCGTGCGGGCGGTTCGGCGGCGGCGATGAACCGGAGGTCGTTCGACCCGAATGGGATACGGACGACTACCGCATGAACGAGACGATTACCGTCAATACCGCCCTTGTCTATAACGAGGACTGGTACACGGGAACCGGATTTACCGCGCAGAACAATCCCGTCTATGACCTCTATAAGAGCGCGGTCAACGTCAATATGGTCAACAAGTTCGCCCTGCCTTTTGAAGGATATTCCCAACAGATTACGGCGGCGCACCTGACGGGGGACTATCCTGACGTATTCTACGTCACCGAGGCGATGCTCGACGAGCTGATCCGAAACGACGCGATCGTCAATCTCGCGCCCTACTATGAACAGTGGGGCACCGAAGAGCTGAAGGAGACCCTCGAGTACAATGACGGAATCAACTTTTCCTACAGTCTCCGCGACGGCAAACTGTACGGAATTCCCAAGGTGACCGACGACTGCGATCGTCCCACGGTCTGGGCGCGCACCGATTGGATTACCGCCCTCAATGCGCGGGACAATTCGGGAAAAACGCTCTACGATACCGCGAACAACAAGCGTTTTCATGCGGACGGTCCCAAGAGCTTAAACGAATTTTGGGCGCTTAGCGAGGCGTTTGCACTCGAGGACCCGGACGGCAACGGGACAAAAGATACCTACGGACTTTCCATTTCAAAAGGGTTGGACGCGACGACCATTCCCATTTTCAACGCTTACAACTGCTATCCCACCACGCTTGAGGAGCAGGACGACGGCACCTGGGTCAACCGGGGGCTGGATACAGCGATGACGAAACCGCTCAAAAAACTTGCGGAGATGGTGGCAAAGAACGTGATCGACTCCGACTATATCAGTTGGAGCAACACGGACGCCTGGAGCAAGGCGGCGTCCGGCTATGCGGGAATCGTACTCGGTCCCGCCTATCTCCCGACCTGGCCGCTCTCCAATACCATCGAATTCGGCGGGGATTGGTGCGCAAGCTCCATGTATCAGGAGAACGGCGAATTGGTCAATCCCACCCGTATGCCCAATGTTGACGGCTATTATGTCGTCAAAAAGGGATTTTCCAATCCCGAAGTTCTCATCAAACTGTTGAATAATCTTGCGACTTCGGACGAGAACAACGCCTGGTACAAGGGCTATATGGCGGCGGGGGAGACCGTTGGCACCGAAAAGGAAATCTTCAACTGGATGCCCGTCAGCATCGACCGTTCCACCGTCAATTTTGAACGGCATACCGCCTTCATGAGCGCCATTGACGCCTACGAGGAGACCGGGGAGTTTGACGAATCCATGATCGAGCCGCGGGATGTGCCCACGCGCTGGAATATGGTCAAGGGATATTACCTTGACAATACCTTCAAGAAGGGCTGGGCAATGTATAAAACCTTTGTGGAGGGCGTGACCGTCGCCAAAAAGTACGGCGAAGGGGTCTATAACGAGTGGAATTACCCGCTCTCCCAAAACGGAAAGAATATTCTCGCGCGCCTCGAGCGCACCACCGATCAGGTGCGGAACCGTATCATTTCGGGCAAGGAGTCTGACATCGACGCGGCATTTGCCACCTATGTGGAGGATTGGTATGCGGGCGGCGGCAGGACGCTTCTGAAGGAAATGAAGGACTATATGGCGAAGCAGAGGGCGGAAGCATGACCGCGCGCGAAGAGACGCGCGAGGCGCGCGCACTGCGCCGGGCGGAAAAAAAGAAACTGTCGCCCTGGCACAATTACCGCAAGAAGGGCTTTCTCTCGCTGGACCTCATGTTTCTGCCCGGGTTACTCCTGCTCCTCGTGTTCAGCGTACTGCCCATGTACGGACTCGTCATCGCCTTTCAGGATTTTATCCCCGCCAAAGGCGTATTCGGCTCCGAATTTGTCGGATTTCAAAATTTTATCGACCTCGCCCAAGACCCCATGTTCGGGCGGGCAATGTTCAATACCTTTAAAATTGCGTTTTTAAAGATTGTACTCGGGTTTCCGATTCCCATTTTGTTCTCCCTGCTTTTAAACGAGATTCGGGTCGCGGGGCTGAAGAAGGGGATTCAGACCATTGTCTATCTTCCGAACTTCATCTCCTGGGTCATCATGGCGGGAATTGTTCTCGACCTATTCGCCAAGAACGGCGGCTTTGTCAACAATCTTTTGGGAATTGTCGGCATCGACCCTGTAGAGTTTCTCGGAGAAGAGGGGAATTTTGTCGCGCTCCTCATCGGTACGGACATCTGGAAGGGCTTCGGCTGGGGCTCGGTCATCTATCTTGCCACCATTGCAGGCATCGATACCACCCTCTATGAAGCTGCCGTCATCGACGGCGCAAAGCGCTGGAAGCAGACCTGGCACGTCACCCTGCCCGGCATGGTGCCGATCATCATCATGAGCGCGGTCTTAAATCTCGGCAATGTCCTGAATGCGGGATTTGACCAAATTTATAATATGCAGAATGACCTTGTTATCAATAGTTCGGAGATTATTGACACGCTTGCGTATCGGCTCTACAAGGACTCCAACAACTGGTCGCAGAGTACGCTCATCGGACTGATGAAGTCCGTGGTTTCCATGGTGTTTATCACGAGCGGATGGTGGCTCGCCAAGCGGCTCACCAATTATTCGGTATTTTAGGAGGGAGGCATGAAAAAGGTACACAACGCCGAAAAAAGCATGCAGCCCGTTCTGTGGGCAAAGATTCTCATCTATATCGCGGTCATCTTCTGCGCGCTCATCTGCCTGTTGCCCCTCGTGAATATTCTCGCGATTTCGCTCTCCTCCAAGGAGACGGCGGATTTGACCTTCCTGTGGCCGAAGGTCTGGTCTTTGCAGTCCTATGAGGTGATTCTCGGGCGTCCGCAGCTCTATCAGTCCCTTTGGATGAGCGTCAAGCGCGTCGTGCTCGCCATTGTCATCAGCACGGTCGTTACGGTACTCATGGCGTACCCGCTCTCCAAACCCTCGAAGGTCTATCCCACCCGCAAATACTATGTCGGGTTGGTCGTGTTCTGTATGATCTTCAACGGCGGTCTGGTGCCCGGGATTATCCTCGTCAAGGTATGGCTGGGGCTGACGAACACCGTTTGGGCGCTCGTTCTGCCGATGGCGGTGCCCATCTACAACGTCATTCTCGTCATGAATTTCTTTCGGGGACTCCCGAAGGAAGTGGAGGAGGCGGCGCAGGTGGACGGCGCGGGCAGTTTCCGTCTGCTCTTTCAGGTCGTGGTCCCCATGTCCACGCCCGTCATCGCGACCACAATTATGTTCGTGTTCGTCAATCATTGGAACGAGTGGTTCAACGGTCTCATCTTTATTGACAAGACCGAATTGTATCCCTTTCAAACCTATTTGCAGACGGTTATCACAGTGCCCGATATCAAATCTATGATAGACATTCAGAACTATGCGCTGGTCTCGGACAAGACAATCAAGAACGCGCAGGTCATCGTGGGATTTCTGCCCATGGCGATTGCGTTCCCCTTCGTGCAGAAGTATTTTGCGCAGGGCATCACGCTGGGCGCGGTCAAAGGCTGACATCATTTCAGGAGGAAAAAGGATGAAACATTGGAAAAGAATGCTTGCCCTGTTTGCTGCGGTTGGAATTTCGGTGCTGGGACTCTTCGGCGCGGGTGTTCCGACCTTTGCGGAGAGTGCGGCGAATACCTACTATATCAGCAGTTCGACGGGAGACGATAGGGCGGACGGGCGAACGCCCGAGACCGCTTGGAAAACTTTTCAGAACGTCAACGCCAAAAAGCTCTCCGCGGGGGAGCGCGTGCTCTTAAAGCGCGGGGATGAGTTCCATGAGCGGCTCGAGATTCTCGGGCAGGGTACGGAGAACGCCTGGATTGAAATTTCGGCGTACGGCGAGGGTGAAAAACCTGTGATTCGGCTCAACAATGACGAGGACGACATCGGAATTCTCGTCAAGGACTTCTACCGCGGAAGCGACGGAAAGGCGGTGATTAGCCCCATTCAGTATATTAAAATCAACAATATCAAGGTGGCGGATTCCCGTCTCGGTATCTTCGTACGAATCTATATGACCGAAAATATCGGAAAGACCAGCCCCGAGCTTGCGAGCCATCACGTGGAAATCACCGATTGCGAATTCGAGAATATGAATTCGAATGTTTTGCCCGAGCTCAACGCGGCGGTGGACGCGGCGGAGGCGGAGTGGGAGGAATATTCGCCCATTGCGTCGGCGGCAATCTATAAGGTTTACAATGAGAAGATGACCGAATTGCACGGCGGGGCAAAGGGCGACCTTCCCAAAGTTTCGACCACGGGCATGTACGAGGCGACGGGTGGCGGAGGATACGAATATGTGTTCCCGACGGCGGTCATGCTCGGGGGTATCAAGAGCACGATAGACGATTCGAACGCCGACAAAGCTTCGCCCGCATTCAAGTATTTCCGCGTGCAGAGGGTGGAAATCCGCGACTGTATTGCGGGCATCATGGCGTGGTTCTACAACTGGAACGGACAGACCGCGAAGGACAAGTTTCGGAGCAATGTGCAGTATGTGAATATCGAGGACGTGGTTGCGACCGGTGTATCGCCGAGTGCAATCGGTCTCGAGGGCTGCGAGGGCGGCGCGACGCTGTCCGGACAGAGCCTTGTGCCCTCTCCCGAGGGCTGGGGCAGAATCAAAAACGTACGCGTCGTGCGGGGAGCGGAGAGTGCGGAGTACGGCATTCCGCTCGGTACCACCGACGTCATCATCGAAAAGACAAAGAATTTTCTCATCGAAGAGTGCGAATTCCTCGGCATGACCAATCACAACAACTGCGACGGCGTGGGATTTGACTTCGAGGGCAACTGTGCCAACATCGAGCTCAAAAACAGTGTGTTCGCCTACAACGACGGCGGCGCGATGCTCATCATGGACAACGGAAGCGGCGGACACTCCAATCTCTTTATCCGCGACAATCTCTTCTACGGCAATCTTGAAAACGCATATCATCAGTACAACAACCGGAACAACAATATTGATTCGCATGTCATCTCCTTCCACAACCGAAACAACGATAACGTGATCATCGAAAACAACACAGTGCGTCACCGCAGATATACCACCATGGGCGTCGAAGTCGGTTTCGTGGGGGAGGCGGAAGAACTGCCCGAGACTTACACGCTGAAGAATAACGACGTCGGGTGCTATGAGAGCGGCGCGGGCTTTAAAGAGTTTTCGGTCTGGTTTGAGACGCAGACCGCGGAGGGCGGAAAGATTACCCTCGAAAATATCGGGCTGCATTCCAAGCGTTACGGCGCGATGAAACTCACGGTGCGCGGTTCCACTGCTCTCAAGGGAACCATTCGCGCAACATCTACGGGCGGAAGTTCATCTTCCGAACCCATTGCCTTTGAAACTGCGGACGGAATTGTCGATATTGCGGCTTTGCCCGGAATCAACTGGAACATTCCCTTCAACAGAGTGGAAATTGTGCTTGACGGAGTATCCGCGGGGCGCGCTGCGACGGTTGAATTCCTGCCGAACACAGGGGCGGAATTTGCCGCGTTCGGCGATGAGGGGAACAAAGTTCTCGTCACGCTCACGGGGGACGCGGGCGCGGTCTTTCGAACCGGGCTGGAGGCATCCGACTTTGCACTCTGCAACCTGCTCTCCCGCAAAAAGATTTTGAGCGTGGAGCGTCTGGATTTCTCCCGCGCGGTGCTTACGCTGGACGGCGCACTCACCGAAACCGAGAAAGGGTATCTCGAACTTGACCGGTTTGCGACAATTCTGCCCTCCGCCTACGAGGCGAACAGCGGATATGCCTTTGCCGCGATGAACGTAAACGGAACGCGGAATGAAAATTCCTTCTTCTTCTCGCAGACGATGGATTTGACTGCGCGCCCGACAAAGACCGAATACCAAAAGGGAGAAGCGTTTGACCTCTCGGGCGCGTCGGCGACCGTAACAACGGCGGACGGCGAGACCAAGACGGTTTCGGGCTCCTCACTCACCGTTTCCGGATACGACCCGGAGAAAGTCGGAAAACAGACTGTCACAATCTGTCACGGCAATGCGGTGGCTTACGTCAACGTACAGGTGACAGAGGGAGCGAAAGTGACGAACGACAACTGCGGAGGATGTAACCGGGCGAGTGCGGCGGCGCTTCTCTCGGTCCTCGTGGTTGCGGCAGGTATCGGCGCGTTCCGGCGCTAATCGACAATACAGGAGTAATAGGGAAATGAGGCAAACGGGAATGACCCCCGCAGCGCTTTCGGGCGCGGAGGACGGAGCGAATATTGTACTGCAACGCGGGACTTACGACATCGGACTCGAAAGTACTGTTTCGCGCACTTACTATCCAAGCAACAACGACGCGGGAGAGAAGAAGATTGCGTTCTTCTACGAGGACCGCGAGAATCTCGTACTCGACGGAAACGGGAGCAAGCTGGTCTTTCACGGACGCATTACGCCCTTCGTGTTCGACAGGTGCAGACGGGTCACGCTGAAGAATTTTGTCATCGACTATGACCGTCCCTTCTTTTCGCAGGGTGAAATTCTCGCCTGCGGACCGGATTTCGTCGAACTGCGCATCGACCCCGCCCGGTATCCATACCGGGTGGAGAATGAAGGACTGGTCTTTACCTCGCCCGAGTGGGAGGCGGACCTTTCGGAGGGCATCAATCTCTTTCTGCCCTTTGACCCCGTAACACGCGCGCCCGCTTACAACTCCATTCTCGCCATTGCGGTGACGGGCAAAAACGCGAAGCCCGACCCGCGTTCGCCTATTCCGGAGCGCACCTTTCTTGTGAAGGAGCTTGGGCAGGGACGGATTCGGCTCGAGGGGGACTGCAATTTCAACTGTGCTCCCGGGCAAGTCATGGTCATAACCCACGAGAGGCGGGACAACAACGTAATCTTTGCGCTGGACTGCGAAGAAATGACCTTTGAAAATATAGAGATTGTGCACGGCGGCGCGATGGGCGTGCTGTGTCAGACCTGTACCGACCTGACCTTGCGGAAGATTCGGTGCGGCACGGAGAATGGGGCCGCGCTCGTCTCGCTGAACTGCGACGCCACGCACTTTGTCAACTGCGACGGGAAAATTCTCATTGAGGATTGCTCTTTCTTCAACATGATGGACGACGCGGTCAACATTCACGGAATCTATACCGTGGTCAAGTCCGTCGAGCCGGGACGGCTCGTGCTCGAACTCAAACACTTTCAGCAGTACCGGGTCAATGTATTCCGCGCGGGAGACGAGGTGGAAATCTGCGGGGAAAACGGTGCGGAGGTCGTCAAACGGGTGCCCGTGAAGGCGTCCCGCCTTCTCTCCGATTCCGAAATCGAAATCCTGACGGAGGGGGATGTCTCGGGCGTAAAGCCGGGGGACCTTGCCGAAAACAACGGGCGCATGCCCGAAGTCACGGTTCGGCACTGCCGTTCCGGACGCAACCGTCCGAGAGGGTTCCTCATCTCTTCGCCCAAGCGCGTCGTCATCGAGGACAACGAGTTTGAAAACTCGAGTTTCGGTCTCCACTTTACGGGAGATACGAAATTCTGGTTCGAGAGCACGGGGGTTCGGGACGTTTTGATTCGCGGCAATCGGTTCGAAAACTGCGGGTACCATTACGGGGAGGCGGCGATCTGTTTTCTGCCCGAGTTTACCGCGGAGAGTGACAAGGAGTACTTCCACCGCAATATCGTCATCGAGGACAACCGTTTTGAAACCTTCACGGGGGGCGTGCTGTTTGCAAAGGATACCGAGAACCTTGTGTTCCGCAACAATGAAATCGTCGAGACGCAGGCATATCCGCCCCGCAGAAAGAACGAGCCTTTCGAACTTGTGCACTGCCGGAACGTCGTTTTGGAGTATTGACTTTTGGAGTCAACAATGTTATAATCCGGAGGGAATCGATGAAAAAAATATGCAGTCTGTTGTTGGCACTGCTGTTTGCGTGCGCCCTGTTCGGGTGCCGCGATAAAAATCCCGGCGGTGACGAGGACGGAGGAAAGACGGAGGAACCTGTTTTGACTTACGACAGCTATACGCTTGACGCCTATCTTGCGCCGATTTGGAAGGGAAAGATTGTCTATAATGAGACTCTGCTCTTTGTGGGAAAGGAGGACCGCGCCCCCCTTCTTTATGCGCCGAGCGAAATACTTTCTGTGCGTTCCTACGACCTTGCCACGGAATATCGGGCGGGAATCGACTACACGGTGGAGGACGGCTGTATCGTGCTCACCGAAAATACCTCCATGCCCTACTTTGAAGAACTTGAATATTATCCCGTCAATCCCGAACCGGGAACTTACTTTGAGTGCGGGAAACCGGGAAAGCCCTTTATCCTCTTCGGAGAGGGGGATACCTTCTGTTCCAAACGGGTGGCGGTGACTTACCGCACCCGGGAGCGCTGGCGGGGAGAAGTGCCTGCGGTTCAGTCGCAATATTTTCCCAAGACGCTCGCAAAGCTTCGGGCGAAACAGGACGTAAAGGTCGTATTCTATGGAGATTCCATTACGACGGGGGCAAATTCAAGCGCGTTTGTCGATGTGGCGCCGCATGCGGAGAGCTGGCCGGACATGGTTGCGAGTTGGCTTGAAAAGAATTACGGCGGGAAGGTGGAGGCAGTCAATACCGCGGTGGGCGGCATGGATACGCAGTGGGGACTCAATAATGTCTCCGCGCGGGTGACCGCCCATCAGCCTGACCTCGTGGTCATCGGATTCGGCATGAACGATATTTCACTCACGGAGGCGGCGCACGGCGCGCTCTTGCGGCAGCTTGTGGATCGCGTGTGTTCGGAGAACCCCGATGCGGAAATTCTGTTGGTCTCAAGCATGCTTCCCAATCAAGAAGTGCCCTGGGTCTATCAGAATCAGCCATATTTTGAGGAGCGTCTCGAGGCAATCGGCGCAGAGCTCGGAATCGGCGTAGCAAAGGTGACCTCTATGCATCAGTCAATCCTTGAGCATAAGCGTTATCGGGATATGACCGGCAACAATGTCAATCATCCCAATGATTTTTTGGCGCGCGTCTATGCGCAGACCATTTTACAGACGATTGCCGGAGAGGATTTTTCCAAATGAAGGACGAAAGAGTCAAAGAGTATTTTGCGCCCGTGCGCGTGCTCGCCTGCGAAGGCGTGACCGGTGCGCAGGAGCAGTGCGAGGCTTGCGGCGAAAAACCGCAAGCCTCGCTCTATCCCGCCGAACACATGCTTTCCGCCAAGGGGAAGGGGTTTGTCCTCTTTGACTTCGGCAGGGAGTATCACGGCGGCGTGCGGCTGATTACCTTTCTCGCGAGAGGGAAGGTGCGGATTCGTTTCGGGGAATCCGCTTCGGAAGCGTGTGCTTCGGTCGGGGAAAAGGGGGCGGGGAACGACCACGCGCTCCGGGATTTTTCGGTCGAACTCGTCAGTTTTTCGGATACGGAATACGGGTGCACGGGGTATCGGTTTGTGCGCTTGGATTTTGAAGAGGACTCGGACATTTCCCTGACAGGGGTCTTTGGGAGCTGTGTCTATCGGGCGCTTGAGACGCTGGGACATTTCGAGTGCGACGATGAGGAAATCAACGGGATTTGGAGGACCGCTGCGCGCACTCTGCATCTCAATCTTCAGAACATGCTTTGGGACGGTATCAAGCGCGACCGGCTGGTTTGGGTCGGGGATATGTATCCCGAGATGCTCACGCTGACCGACCTCTATGGGCGGGATGGGTGTATCGGGGAAGCGCTTGAGTTTGTGAGAAAAAATACCCGCTCGCGCTGGATGAACGGTATTCCCTCCTATTCCGCATGGTGGGTGCTAAACGCGCTCGAGTACGGTGCGCGGACGGGAGATTTCAGTTACGCCGCCGCGCATACGGGGGAAATTCGGGAGATTTTGAGGGAATTTCTCGGCTGTGTGCGGGAGGGCGCGCTCTTTCTCGGCGAAGAGGAGATGTCTTCCTACTTCGACTGGCCCACGCACGGCACGCCGGATGCCGGCGCAGGCGTGCATGCGCTCGTTCGGTTTGCGGCGCTGCGCGCCGAAACGGTTCTGCCCGAACTCGGCGATGACCCTGCGGAGGCTGTACGTCTGCTCCGTGCCCTCTCCGCCCTGCCTGTAAAATCGGATTTTAAGCAGGTGACGGCGATGCAATACCTCGCCGGTATGGCGCCGGAGAATGCCGGGAAGAGGTTGATTTCGGGCGGCGCGCGGGGAATGTCGAGTTTTCAGAGCTATTTTATTCTCAAAGCCGCGGCGGAGACGGCGGGGACGCGAAGGGCGTTCGATATGATGAGAGAATTTTTCGGGGGAATGCTCAAACTGGGTGCGACGACCTTTTGGGAGGATTTCGATGTGGAATGGCTGAACGCCTGTCCCATCGACAGACTGCCTTCCCCCGGAGAAAAGGACGTACACGGTGATTACGGAAAATTCTGTTATCAGGGATTTCGGCACAGCCTGTGCCACGGTTGGGCGTCCGGGGTTCTTCCCTTCCTGACCGAGTGCGTGGCTGGCGTGCGGCGTACAGGCGTTCACTCGGCGTCGCTTCTGCCCGACCTCTGCGGACTCGAATATCTGCACGCGCGCGTACCGCTTGCGGACGGGATTCTCGAGTTTGAATGCGAACCCGGGCGGACAAAAATTCTTTCCGCGCCGCAGGGCACGGATATTGTGGAAAGGTGGCGATCTGTACTTTAATTGTACAGGTCGTCTTTTTGCGTCCGCTTGAATCGTTGCGCGCCTTCGGCTATAATGTGGAAGGAGGCGAATATGAGAAAAAAAAGATGGCTTACCGCCGCGCTCTGTGCGGCGCTGATGGTTGCCGCGTTCGGCTGTTCGGGAGAGGAGGTGCAAAAGGTGGAGGATTTTGTTGATTTTTTTGTCGAGATGCCGGAGGGGAGACCGCTCCGTATTTTACAGCTTACGGACACGCAGATTATCGACGCGTCGCAGGTGCGGCGCGCGGACAGGCTTTCGGTCTATGAAAAGAACATTTACGCCAAAAACAAGATTGATGAGATGTGTTTTGACCAAATGCGGCGGATTGTCGAACGGGCGGAACCCGACCTTGCTCATTGCCGCCGGATATCAGGACGAACGGGACGCGGCGTTTGTTTTCAAATATACGCTCGGCGCCGAGGAAAATGATTTTGAGACCAAAGACGGAGATTTCGGAGCCAAGGGGGAGAAGGTCAGTTCGTGGAGTCAGAACGGATTTTGGGAGGTCTTAAAAAGTGCGAATATAGACGGCGTGTTCGCCGGGCACTGTCATCAGAATAATTACAGCGTGATGTACGAGGGAATCCGGTTGACCTTCGGACTCAAGACGGGGTACTACGATTACCACACGAAGGAACAGACCGGCGGGACGCTCATCAGTGTTGAGGAGAATGCGACCTTTATGGTAGAGCATCTCTACGATGTGGAATCGGCATAAAAAATTTGTATCGGCGTGGTATCAAAATCATTCGGGTGCGCATATAATAGTCGGAAACCTGAATGGAGGAACGCCGTGAAAAAACTCACCGCATTTTACTTTACGGGAACGGGGAATACGAGATATGTCACTCTTTCGCTCCTGCAAAAACTTACCGGAGAATTTGAGACCCGAGCGTTTGAAATCCCGGGGGATTTCGATGCCGCCGCGGAATTGAAAGGGGCGGACGCTGTTTTGCTGGCGTTTCCCATTTACGGTTCCTCGCCGCCTGTTCCCATGCGGCGGTTTTTGCAGGGGAACTCGGAGCTGTTCCGCGGAAAGAAAGTCATGATTGCCGCCACGCAATACATGTTTTCGGGAGACGGTGCGGCGAGCCTCGGGCGGGCAGTTGAGAGAGTTGGGGGAAGGGTAACCTTTGCCGAACACTTCAATATGCCCAACAATCTTGCCGATTGCGGAATGTTTCGTATCCGAAATGGGAGGGAGCTCGAGGGGATTTTGAGGAAAACGGACCGCAGAATCGATCGGTTTGCCCGGCGGATTCTGTGCGGAAAGAAATTTCGGCGAGGATTCAATCCTGTCTCGCATGCGGTCGGGTACTTCTGCCAAAGGTCGTTTTGGCGCCGGAGCGAGGAAGATAAGAAAAGTTTGCTGAAAATAGACGCAAAGAAGTGCGTCGGCTGCGGACTGTGCGTGAAAAACTGCCCCGTTCGGAATCTCGGCATGGACGGGAAAAGAGCGCGGGCGAAGGGGAATTGCGCGCTCTGTTACCGATGCGTCAATCTTTGTCCGAAGCAGGCGATTTCTTTGGTCGGAAATCGTGCGCCCGAGGTGCAGTACCGCGGTCCGAATATCGGCACGGAAAAATAAATATGAATAAAAGAACGACAGAGGAAAATACTACAGAGAAAAAGGAGTGGTATTTGACTTATGTTATTCGGAATTCAGCCCATTATTTGGGTTTTAATTGATTCTTTCGTCGCCTTCATCTTTCTGTTTATCATCTCCAAACTCTTGGGGAAAAAACAGATTGCGCAGCTCGAGTTTATTGACTATACCGTGGGAATTTCTCTCGGGTCTATTGCCGCGGAGATGGCAACGAATACGGAAGTTCCGTTTTACTATTTTCTCATCGCAATGACAATCTTTTTCCTGCTTGCCATATTGGTCGCGTTGGTGGGAAGAAAGAATACCTTTTTAAAACGGCTTCTGAAGGGAAAACCCTCTACGCTGATTTACGAGGGGAAAATCAATTATAAAGAACTTAAAAAAAGTAAAATCGACGTCAATGACCTTCTCTCCATGCTCCGCGAAAAGGACTACTTTGATATTTCAGACGTCGCATACGCAATCTTTGAGCCGAGCGGGGAACTCTCCGTGCTTCCGAAGGGAGCGCAGAAGCCCGTTGTGCTGGAGGATTTGAACAAGAATCTCATTGAGCCTGCGGAGCTGAGTGACGTTCTTATCGTGGACGGCGCAATTTCCTATTCGGGGCTGAACAACGTGGGGAAGGATGTCAAATGGCTCTTTCAACAGTTGAAAATCAAGTCGAATGCCGACTTAAAAAATATTCTTCTCGCCGTTTACGACGACAAGACAAAATCATTCAATCTGCACCTGAAAAATGAATCGGAAAATTGAGCTTGAAAGTTGTTGACGGAATTATTTGCGCGAGTATAATAGATTACCGTAAGCAAAGATAGGTGGAAAGATTTTTGATGCGGACGGAGAATCTCGAGACGCCGAAAAGGCGCGCCGGCAGGGCGTTATCGGCGATTTTGCGTTTTATTAAGCGCAATGCTGTGCTGATGATTGCCCTTACAGCGGCGGGGATCACTTGTTTTTTTGTGCCCATAGACAGGGACTATATCGATTACTTCGATTTACGGACACTGACTTGCCTTTTTTGTACGCTGGCGGTTGTGGCGGCGTTTCGGAATATTAAATTTTTCGAGTGGCTGGCAGGTATTATCGTGCGGCGTTTCAAAAACATGCGCAAGATTGTGCTTGCGTTGGTGTTCGTTACATATTTTGGGTCGATGGTCATGGCAAACGATATGGCGCTGATTACCTTTTTGCCGCTGGGGTACTTCGTACTTGATTCGCTTGGAAATAAGAAACTGATCGCGTTTACCTTCATTATGCAGAACATTGCGGCAAATTTGGGCGGGATGCTGACGCCCTTCGGGAATCCGCAGAACCTGTATCTGTATTCCTTTTATTCGATCGGAACAAGTGAATTTTTTAAAATTATGGCGATACCTTTCGCGGTCGCATTTGTTCTGATTCTGGGCGTCTGCCTGTTCGTCAAGCCGGTAAAGGCGGAAATTTCCGCAAAGATAAGACGGAATCCGCCGGTTTGGCGCGTAGTTGCTTATCTTGTTCTTTTTATCCTTTCGATTCTCATTATTTTTCGTATATTTCCCTACTATTGGGGACTATTGGCAATCGTTGCCGCACTTTTGGTGTTGGATTTTCGCGCGTTGCTGCGCGTGGATTATGCGCTGTTATTTACCTTTTGCGCCTTTTTCGTGTTTTCGGGGAACATGGCGCGCATTCCGGCAATCAAAGAAGTTCTCGGCTCTTTGGTTGCGCTCGACCCGCTTGCGTTCGGCACGCTTGCCTGCCAATGTATCTCGAATGTTCCTTCCGCGGTGTTGCTTTCGAAATTTACGACGGATTACGCGCGGTTGCTGATTGCTGTGAACGTCGGGGGACTGGGGACGCCGATTGCATCTTTGGCAAGTTTGATTACTTTAAATACCTTTCGTCGGGTATGCCCCGGAGAAACCAAGCGATATTTGGCGAAGTTTTTTGCGCTGAATTTTTCTTTTCTTGCAGTCCTGCTGGGGGCGGGCTATCTGACGCTCATGATATTGTAAAACAGGGGAGAGGACAACAAAAAAACAGCTCGTTTTGAGCTGTTTTTTTGTTGTTGGTGGGGGAGGAATGTGAAACGTAAATAAATTTTATTTTGCGTTCCAAATCATCGGCGGAGGATTTTGAATAAGATAACAATAGTATTTCGTCTTTTCTTGCTAATCCCGTTTCCAATAAATACTTAACCTTACCGCAAATTGTTAAGGTTTTTCCAGAACCTGCACCTGCGATTGTTAGATTTGATTTAGAATTACAAAGTACCGCACGCCTTTGCTCATAATCAAGACTTTTTCCGTTTACATTATCGAAAATAGTATCGGATAAGTGCCTTGTAATAAATTTTTCGTTATGGTTTTCTATAGTATTAACATTGACAACAGGCGCTTGATAATATTTGCGTTTATAAGCGTTATATTTTTCTACTCCCTTCAACGCATTCTTTAACGCCGTAGATATATTTTCACTATCAATATAAATATCGGGTAATCGTTTAATTTCGCTAATAATTGTTAAAATTAAACTTTTTTGCTCTTGAATTAAATCATAGTCGCAAAGAATTTCTTCAATACTTTGCTTGTATGTATCATATTCTTTTTTGTTTTTAAAAGAGTTTGGAACAACGTATGTATAAACATTTTTAACCGTTGAATAAATTTCTTCAATTTTTTCTCTACTGTACTTTAAAATATTATCTAAAATATCTGCAATGGGATATATTTGTAAGAGGCTATTATAGGAAAACGTTAATGTTTGTATTT
>CAJMQN010000011.1 GCA_905215695.1 uncultured bacterium | reverse complement strand
ATATATTATCATAATCCCTGCCCGTTGTCAATGATTTTTTCAAACTTTTTTGAAAAGTTTTCTCCTATCTCGACGCAAAAGGTCGAATTTCTTTTCGGGCGCGCTACACTTTGAGGGAATCCCGCAAAAAAACGGATAGGAGGAATTAAAATGTACCGACGGCTTTACAGAATCAACGCCTTTGTCCGCAGGCTTTCCCTGCGCGGAGGGCGGAAAGTATGAGTTGGGAGGAAATCCTGAAATTCTTGACGGCATACGGCGGAGACTGTCTCGCGCTTGCGTTCGCGGTGTGCGCGCTGACCGCGCTCCTGAAATGGAAATGTCCGGCGAAGGGAAAAAAGTTTTTTACCTTTCTCCCCTTTCTCATCGGCATTGCGCTGCGAATCGGTATCGAAGCTGTGCGGCAGAAAGGGTTTTCCATGCTGCCCTACGCGGCGCTCGTCACGGATGGATTCCGCTGCGGCGGACTTTCGACGATTCTCTATGTGCTCTACGAACAATTTTTGCGCCGACGAAAGACACCGCCCAACTCCCCCGCGGAGCTTGCCGCTACCGGGATTCTCGCGGAGCGCGTTCAACATGAGCGGCTCGCGCCGCTTGCCGCGGAGATTGTGGCGGCGGCGACGCAGGGAACGGACGAGGGCACTCTGCTCTCCCGCCTACAGGAGATCTTAAAAGAGGATTTGCCGGACGAATGCGACCGCACAGCGGTTTGCGCTCTGCTCCTCGAAGTTTTGCGCGCACTGTAACAAAAAAGGGCTCCCGTCCGGGAGTCCTTTCTCTATATATAAGGATAGACGTTATTTCTTGCAGATGAGGTCTGCGACATAGATTCCGTTCGCACCCGCCTGCGAGAGCGATCGCGTGAATCCCGCGCCGTCCCCGATCGCGTAAATCCCCTTGCAACCCGAAATCTCGAAGTTCTCCGCCTCCGGGCGCGCGGAATAGTATTTGCACTCTATGCCGTACAACAGGGTATCGTAGTTTGCCGTACCCGGGGAGACAAGGTCGAGCGCCTGTAGGGTCTCGATGATGTTGTCGAGCTGACGCTTGGGCATGCACAGCGAGAGGTCGCCGGGCACCGCGCGCAGAGTCGGGCGCGTCGTACACTGCCGAAGCCGCTTTTCGTCCGTGCGCCTGCCTTTGAGCAGGTCGCCGAACCGCTGTACGAGCACGCTCCCGCCCGAAATCTTGTTTGCAAGGCTCGCGACGTACCGCGCGTACTCGATGGGCTCCTTAAAGGGCTCGGTGAATCGGGTCGTCGTCAGGAGCGCAAAGTTGGAGTTGTCCGTCTTCTTTTTCAAATCGCGGTAGGCATGACCGTTGACGGTGAGCACGCCGTCCGTATTTTCGGTGACGACGTTTCCACGCTCGTTGAAACAGAACATGCGCGTCACGTCCCCGTACTGTTTGGAACGGTACCAAATCTTCGGTTCGTAAATCTTCTTGGAAAAATTCTCCCAGACGATGGAGGGAAGCTCTACTCTTACGCCCACGTCCACTTGGTTGTTCTTGAGCGGAACGCCGTGCTTTCTGCACCAATCCGTAAAGAAGGCGGAGCCCGCGCGCCCGACCGCGAAAATCACGTTGTCCGCGGTCACCGTGCCGCTTTCCTTTCCCTCGAAGGTCACCGCGCGCTTTTCCTTGTCCACGTCGGTCACCCGGGTCATGGGATAAATCTCTATCTTTTCCTTCAAATGCTCGACGAGGTTGAGCATGGTTTGGAAATTTTCGTCCGTGCCGAGGTGCTTGAGCTGCGCCTGCTGCATGTGCAGGTCGTGCTTGAGACACTCAAGTTTGAGCTCGTTATTGGGCAGAAAGCGTTCCGTCGTCGCGCCGAAAGAGACGAGCACCCGATCCGCCTCTTCGATGAGCGAAATCACTTTTTCGTCGGGAAGAAAATCGGTCAGCCAACCGCCGTACTCCGTGGAGATGACGTATTTTCCGTCCGAAAACGCGCCCGCGCCTGCAAGACCCGCCATGATGCTACAGGGCTTGCACATGATGCACTTGTCCACTTTTCCGGTGACGATCGGACACCTTCTGTCCTTTAAGTCCGCGCCCTTCTCGAGAAGAAGAACCTTTTTGTCCGTGTCCGCGAACCGATATGCCGCCATGAGACCGCCGATTCCGCCGCCGATGATGACGACGTCGTAATGCGTAAGTTTTGTCATAATCCCCCTCGATTTCAGCCGATGGGCTGCGTATTCAAAAACAGTAGTCCGAGCGTTCCTTTGCCGCAGTGACTGGTGATCGTGCAGCCCGCCACTGTCTCAAAGACTTCCGCAAATCCGAACTTCTCCTTTGCGAACCGTTTTGCGGACTCTACGATCTCCTTGTCCACGTCCGAGTGTGTGACGAAACAGCGCGTGCGGTCGGGATTCGGACATTGCTCCAACAGGTATTCGAGATACTTGTTGAAAACAATGGACATATTGCCCCGAAATTTGGAAACAACCTTGATTTCTCCGTCAATCAGTTGGAGCATGGGATGCAGGTGCAGAAGGTTCGCCGCAAACCGCGCGGTGCCGCTGCAACGTCCGCCCTTGTGCAGATAGTCGAGCTTGTCCACGCAGAAGGACGCCTGATCGAAGGGCACGATGTCCCGAATAATCTTTTCAATCTCTTCGCGGGTCTTTCCCTTTTCGATGAGGTCGTGCGCCTTTAAGATGAGAAGGCTCGTCCCCGTCGAGAGGGACGCCGAGTCGATGACCGATACGCCCTCGAGTTCCGCCGCGGCGAGTTTCGCATTTTGGTGACCGGCGGAGAGCTTGGAGCCGATATTGAAGTGGATGATTTCCGTCTCCCCGTCGAGAATTTTTTCAAAAAATTTCTTGTAGGCGAGAATGCCGGGCGCGGCGGTCTTGGGGAGCATGCCCGAATGCGCCACAAATTCGTAGAGCTGGGCGGGCTCGACGTTTACGCCGTCGAGGAAGGTATCCTTGCCGAGAATCACGTTGAAGGGAATGATTCGGATGTCATAGCGCCCGATGAGTTCCCGAGAGAGGTCGCAAGTACTGTCCGAGGTCAAAACGATTTTTTTCATAATTTGCTCCTATGCGATTTGCTTGAGGGTCACGGACGGTCCCGTCCCCTTGATGTTGTAGATATCCCAGAACAGGAACGAATGTCCCGACTTCACAAAGATACAGACCGCTTTCCCGAGAATGGCCTTTCCCGAAATCGGACCGAAGGAGAAACTGTCCTTGCTCTCCTTGCGGTTGTCGCCCGCGACGAAATACTCCCCCGCGCCGAGGGTCAAGCCCTCCTCGCTCCAAAGTTCGCGCGCCCACTTGTTCGTCCCGATGTTGCCCTTATCGGCGCCCTCATTGGCGACGTAGCGACCGAATTCCGTATTGAGATAGGGCTCGATGAGCCGAGCGCGCGTCCGTTTGCCCTCGAAATCGGTCTCAATCTCAACGGCGTCCGCCCCGCCGTCCCCGTCCTCATCGACGAGGAACATGGTATCCCCGGGCACGCCCACGATGCGCTTAATAAGGCGGGTGGTCGCGTTGTTTTCCGTGCGCTCGAATACCACGATGTCGCCGTGCCCGTACCCCGAGAGCAGGGAGAGCCCTACGCAGTCCCGAAGTTCCCCCGTCCCCGCGTTGCCGCCGTGAATGGTCGGATACATGGACTGCATTAAAACGGGCACCGTCTGAAAGATAAAGATCGGCACGACGATGAAACAGAACACGATGACCGCGAGCAGGCACCCGTAGCACACGGACACCCCTCTCGGTTCGTCGAACTTTCCCTCTCTGAAATATTTGAGCGATTCGTCGTACTTCATTTCGCCTTCCCGTTGATTTTTTTGACGCGCTTTTTAAACTCCGCAAGCTCGAGCATGACGATCCGTCCGCAGGTCTTACAGCGGATTTTCACGTCCGCGCCCGTTCGGATAATCTCCCAACAGTCTCCCCCGCAGGGGTGCTTCTTCTTGGTGACGACCTCGTCGCCCACTTCAAATTCAAGCATGTCAGACCCAGAGAATGTTGTTGAAAAGGACTTCGTCCTCGGAGGCAAAGACGAGAAGATTGACCTCTCCGAAGGAACGGAGCGCGGATTTTTCGCTCTTGAATTCCTTTGCGCTCAAGGTGACGGGCTGCCACATGTCCCCGCCGAGCGCCTTGACCTCCGCGACATACCGCGTTTCCCCGTCGGTGTTGAACCGTTCATAGACCGCGACATGCAGGGTCTGCGCCCGCTTGGCGCAGAGGTCGAAATTGATGGTATCGACGTCGAACCGGAAACGCGCGTCGTTGACTTTGTAGGTCGCAAGGCGGTTGTAGCGGTCGGTGATTCCGTCAATCTTGAACGCGCCCTTTTTGACGGTGACGTTTTCTTCCTCAAAGACCGCGCCGGCGTGTTCGGAATAGGTCGTGAACGTATCCGTGCCCATTGCCGAGGTATAGAGCACCTGACTCGGGACAAAGGAGGTCTTGGAGACTCCCGAAAGCTCGGTCAGAACCGTCAGCTTGCCCGAAAGGATATAGCCGTTTTTATAGGTGACCTGCGGAAAGAGAAAGAGCGTGTCCTCGCCCTCGAAGAGCTCGGGCAGACACTCGCCGTTTACGAATTCCGCCTCCCGCCAGTCGCGGATTGCGGGATTGACCTCGTTTGCGCTGAAATAGACCTTTGCGCTTGCCACGGCGTCCGCCGAACCGAGGAGTCGGCACCGGAGTTTGCCCCCGACGACCTCCGCCTTCATCTGCGGCACCTGCGCCCCACGCTTTTCGCCGCCCAAGAGATATTCGTCAAAAAAGAGCAGGACGTTGTTCCCGAAGGAGCTGTCGAACTGCGACGCGAGCCGGGGCGCAAAGTGGAAAATTGCGCCGCCGATGCGGGAAATCGTATCATTGATGCGGTCCATCTGGTACCGCTTGTGATTGGTCGTGGACAAGAGCAGAAAGGGCTGCGTCACGTTTTGAGCATAATTTTCGGATTCACAGCCCGCAACGTAACGGGAAAACTCCTCCGAAATGGGCGGCTCGGGATTGGGTCCGTACTTGAAGTTGGCGCGGTACCGCTCCCAACCGCCGCCGAAACAGCTGACGACGCAGGAGACCCGCTCGTCAAATGCCGCCGTCATAATGGCGAGGTTTCCGCCCTCTCCCGTGCCGAGGAGTCCCACCCGAGAAAAGCCGAGCGCGAGCGCCATGGACACCGCATAGCGGCAGACGGCGCACCACTCATAGACAGGGGTCTCCCGTGCGGTGACCGGCGCGCGGTTGAAATCTTCTCCCGCGACGCGGGCGTTGGCA
This sequence comes from uncultured bacterium, assembly GCA_905215695.1. Taxonomy (GTDB): domain Bacteria; phylum Bacillota; class Clostridia; order Christensenellales; family HGM11417; genus CAJMQN01. The sequence continues at coordinate 52,475 of CAJMQN010000011.1, read as the reverse complement.
TAGGCGAGCTGATTCGGATAATAGGTGTGTTTGGGAGTCTCCCCCGTCTCTCCGGCGTAGTCGAAAAAAAAGACATTATAATGCTCAAAGAGGGGACGGTAGCTCCCGGACGAAATACCGCCCGTGCGGTCGCCGATGACGACGATCACCTCCGGGCTGTCCGCGCGGGAGCGCCACAGCGTCCCGAAGATTCGGGGTCTGCCGAACTCCGAGGCGCGACCCGAAAAATACATCTCGGTAACCTCCGCCCCGGAGTCCTCGAATTGTCTTGTCGTTACGCATTCGAGCGGAAGGTCGGCGTCAAAGTCCTGCCAAAGGCTCTTGGGCGTATATAGGCTGTCATTCATAACAGATATTTTACCATACTCGGAAAAATTATGCAATCAAATCTTGACGGAGCTTCCCGCGGTCTCGTCGAAGGTGACAAACAGTCGGGACTCGATGCGCTCTTTGAGCGCCTCCACGTGCGAAATCAGACCGATGACAAACCGATCCTCCTTCAGTTTGAAGAGCGCGTCCAGCACCACATCGCAGAGCCGGGCGTCCAAACTTCCGAATCCCTCGTCGAGAAAGAAGAATTCCGCGCGGTTGTTTCCGCCCGCCGTGAGCGCCTCGGACAGCGAGACCGCGAGGGAGAGGGAGACGAGAAAGGTCTCCCCGCCCGAGAGCGTACAGACCGCCCGCCGTTCCCCGCCGTTGCGGTTGTCCACCACGAAAAATCCGCACTCCCGGGCGTCCCTGTTCTCATACACGAGCCGATAGCTCCCCCCCGTGACCCCGGCAAGAATCGCGGAGGCGGAGACACAGATTTCGCGGAGGTATTCCTCCACCGCGAATTTCATCAGCGCCTTGCCCCGAATCGCCGAACAGATGAGTTCCACCCTGTCCAACCTCTTTTTCGCGCGGCGCGCTTCCGTTTCGAGAGACTTCCGTTTTTCCGCATTCTTCCGAAGCCGGTCAAGTCCGTCCGCGCATCGGATTTCCTCTCCCTGCGCGCCCCGCAGATCCGCCCGCAAGTCCTCGAGCGCCCTCTCCGCATCCCGAAGTTCCGTCTCCGAGACCTGACGGTCGAGCGCGCCCAAAAGGGTGTCCCGCCGCACCTCCGCGGCGCGGATTTTTTCCTTTAAGTCCTTGGCACGGGCGAGAATTTCCTCGGCGGAGAGCGCGAGCGCGGCAACTTCCGCAAGCTCCTTCTCCGTCCCGAACGCCGCGAGCTTGGGCGCAAATTCCGCCTCCGCCCGCGCAAGCCACTCGGAGAAATTCTCGAAGTCCTGTTCTGCCGCCGCGGCTTTCGTCCGCGCCGCCGTCAGTCTCTCCTGCGCCCCCGCCGCCTGCGACCTGCGCGCGGCAAGTTCCTTCTCCCGCGCCTTCTCCTCCGCCTCAAGCCCTTCGAGAGCGGCGGGAATCTGCGAAAACAGTTTCAGCCCCGCGCTACGGAGCTCCGCCTCGAGCGCGTCGCTCCCTTCCTTGAAACGGACGCCCTCGTCGGTCAAATCCTTCTGCGCTTTCTCCGCCGCGCGCGCGTCGGCGTCCCTGCGAACCGCCGCGGTGTCCGCGTTCGATTTCTCTTCGCGCAAGTTTCGCAGCGTTTCGGAGAGTTCCGCGTACTCCTTGGAGAGGGTGTCGTCCGTGCGCGCGCCCCCGATGACGGCGGCAGTACCCGAAAAGTCCTCCCGCACGCCCGGGAAACGTCTCTCCGCACGCGCGCAGTCCTCCTCGAAACTCCCCTTCAGCTCCCGCAGGAACGCGTCGTTCACCACGCCCGCGATCTCCTGCGCAAGCGCGCGCTGTCTCGCCTCCGCGCGTAAAATCTCCGCACCCACTTGGGCGGACTTTCTCTCCGCCGCCGCCTTCTCCGCGAGCGCGGCGGCAAGCGTCTCCTTTGCTCTTCGGAAATCCGCTCGGGTCGCGGCGAGTTTATCCGAAAGTTCTTTCGCCTCCGTCTCCCGCTTTTGGAGCATCCGCAGGGCTTGCGCACGCGCCGCGCCCGTCTTCTGCGCCTCGGCACACGTTTTTTCGAAGTCCTCCGCCGCCCGCGCAAGCGCGGCGCAATCCTTTTCCGCGATTTCCCGCGAAGTTTCCGCCTCTCTGCGCGCGACTTCCGCTTCGCATTTCTTTTTGCGAAGTCCGCAAAGTTCCTCGTACTTCGGAAAGAGCGCAGACGCCGCGACCTTGCGCTCCGCCTGCGCCGCCTCCTCCGCCCTCCGTTTCTCCTCTTCCGCGAAATCCGTCAGTTCGCGCACAACGTCCGAAATTTTTTTTGTCGTCGCGGCGTCCGCCCGTAGTTTTCCGACCTCTGCGGATTTCTCCTTTTCCCGAATGGTGAGTGCGGCGACGCGCTCCCTGCAAGCCGCGAGTCGGGATTCCTCTTCCGAAATTCGCTCGGGGGTCGCGTCCGCGAACGCTTCCAATTCTTTTTCGAGAGATTCGAGCGCGGCTTTTCTCTCTGCCGCCCTGCGGTTCGCGTTCCGAATGAGGTCGTCCCCGTACTGCTCGAGGGAGAACAGCCGCCCCGCGATCTTGGTCTGCTCGCCGGACGTCGCTTTCAGAAATTCCGCAAACTCCCCTTGCGGGAGCGCGACGACCTTGCAGAAGTCCTCGATTCCGAGTCCGAGCAAGGATTCGACCTCCGCGGTTACCCGCTTGGACTGTTCGCAGAGGATTGCGCCCGTCCCGAGGTCGATGAGTTTCGCCGTCGCAGTGCTCACGGCACGGACGGGATTCAGCCGAAATCCCCGCTCCACCCGATACAGTTTCCCGCCGAGCGCGAAGTCGAGCGAAACGGACGCGGTGCGCGAGGACAGATGAATGAACTGCGCCGCCGTCTCCCTGCCCGGCGTCTCTCCGTACAGCGCGAGTATGATACAGTCGAGCACGGTGCTCTTGCCGCTCCCCGTGTCCCCGAATATTCCGAACAGACCGCCCGCGGACAGCGCGGCGAAATCCACCGTTTGCCGGGTGCGGAAGCTGTGTATCCCCTCGATTTCCAATCTCTGCGGTCTCATACCCTATCCTCCGCGGCAGCCGCCTCTTCGGTCACGTCCTCGCCGCCCTCGAGCAAATCCAGAAATTCGGCTATCACCTCTTCCTCGGGCGCCTTTCCGTATCTCTGCTCCCAGAACGCGGAAAAGAGCTGTTCGGGACGGAGCGCGCGATAGCTCTTTCCCTCCTCCCGTTTTTCGGAGAGCTCGATTTTCAAAGAGACGAGGTTTTCAAAATTTTTCAAAAGTTTATTCTCCGAAAAGGAGAGCGGGCGATCCAATCGGAGCGTGAGCTCGCAAAAGTTCTCCGCGTGCGCCGCAAGCGCCTGTATGCCGAGGTCAACGCCCTCCGCGGACAGGCGCAGGAGTTTTCGCCCTGCGGAGAGGGGCACAAATTCGGCGGTATTGTCGAGCGTATCATAGACGACGACCCCCTTTTCCTGTCTTTCGTCAAAGGAATACTGCGCAATCGAGCCCGGATAACAGCCGTTTTTGACCCGCTGAAAGCGGTGAATGTGCCCGAGCGCGACATAGTCGTACCCCTCGAAGAGGGAGACGTCCGCAACCCGCGCGCCCCCGACCTCGATGGCGCGTTCGTCCCCCGAGGCCTTCGCCCCCGCCGCAAACAGGTGCGTCAGCAGGATATGCCTGCCCTTCGGGGTCAAATCTTCGTCGAGCAGGGCGCGCAGGTTATCGGTATAGCTCCGCTCCGCACTGTTCTCCGCAAAGGAGAAGGGATAGCACAGCCCGGTCACGGTCACCCGTTCCCCGTACCCCTCGAGCACGAGGGAGCGCGGCGTGCGCGACACTATTTGAAAGTGTTTGAGCGCGGAGATTTCGGGGAATCCCTCGGGGGAGCAGACGAGCACGTTGTGCGCCTCCAAAACGCGGGCGGCGCAGGAGACGCGGGCGGGGTCGTCGTGGTTGCCCGAGACAACGAACACGAGCCTTCCCCCCGCCGAGAGGGAGATAAGGGCGTCATAGTACAGCCGTTCCGCTTCCGCAGGGGGAAGGGAGACATCGAACACGTCCCCCGCGACGAGCACGATTTTGCACGCTTTCTCCTCCGCAATGCGGGAGATGTCCGCGAGAATTTCCCGCTGTTCCTCCGTTCTGTCCCTACCCTCGAGCCGCTTGCCGAGATGCCAGTCCGAGGTATGTAAAATTTTCATAAAGCGATTCTCCGTTCGTATCCGCTCCGCGCGCCGCCCCAACATATAGCGCCTTCAGAATTCGAACCTGAAAAAATTTGACAGCGCGGGGTTTTGCGGATATAATAGTAAATCCATTATAGTGGAATTTGCCGAAAATGGCAAGCAGGATTTTTTACCAAGGGGGAAAAACATGAGCTTTCTGAAACTGTCCAACGACTGCGTAGCGGCAGGCAAGACCATGCTTGACAACACTTTTATTCGGGAATTTCTGCCCATCTGCCCCGAAAATTTCTGCAAGGTCTATATCTACGGACTGTTTCTGCTCGGCAAGGGGGACGCTTCCCCGGACGAGCTCGAAAAAGCGCTCTCCCTCACCGCCGAGGACGTCTATAAGGCGTACGCCTATTTCGAGGAATACGGACTTGTCGATATTCTCTCGAAGGACCCGCTCTCCGTCGAGTACCGTTCGCTCGCCGCGGGCGTCAAGCCCAAGAAAATCAAGGCGGGAAAGTATCAGGATCTCTGCCGGGACATTCAGGCGCTCATTCCCGGGCGCATGATTACCCCTTCCGAATTCAACGAGTACTTCAATCTCATCGAGACCTACCGTTTCGAACCCGAGGCGCTCATTCTCATCATCAAGTACTGCACGATGATCAAGGACAACAACATCAGCTATAAATATATCACCACCGTCGCGCAGAACTGGGCGGCGAAGGACATTCTGACCCTTGAGGCATGCGAGGCGGAACTCGCAAACTACAACCGCGTCTCCCGTGAACTCGGCGAAATTTTCAAGGCGCTCGGCATCAAGGGCACGGACAAGGACGTCAATACCCTCTACAACAAGTGGACCAAGGAATTCGGCTTTGAACAGGAGAACATCCTCTATGTCGCGCGCATGGCAAAAAAGGCGAAGGGCGGCATCGACCGTCTCGACGAACTTCTCTTGGAGCTCTTTAAGAACAAAAAACTCTCGAGCCGGGAAATCAAAGCCTATCTCGAGAGCAAAGAGAGCGCAAAGGACTGCGCCCTGCGCATCAACCGCGCGCTCGGCATCTACGCGCAGCGGCTGGACACCGAAATCGAAAATTATATTCTTCCCTGGTTAGACTACGGATTCTCCCCCGACGCGCTCGAGAAACTCGCAAATTCCTGCTACCGCAGCGGCACGCAGACCCTCGAAGGCATGCACGCCGTCGTTGAAAATCTCTTCCGCCGCGGCATTCTCTCCGAGGAGGGCATCGACGAATATCTCGCCCAGCGCACGGAGACGGACAAATTTATCAAGAAACTTCTCGACCTCTTCAAGCTCTCCCGAAGCGTCAATACCTACGACCGACAGAACCTCGCGACCTGGCGCGCCTGGGGCTTTTCGGACGAGAATATCCTGACCGCCTGCGAGAAGTGCAAAAACGAATACGCGCCCATTCGCGAAGTACACAAGCTCCTCTCCCACTGCAAGACGAACGGGCTCTTTACGGATGCGGAGATTGCAAAAGCGGATATTCGGAGTGCCTTCGCGCCCAAAAAGCAGAACTTTGCGCAGAGGGACTACTCGGGCGAGGAACTCGATTCCCTCTTCGCGAACGAAGAGTAAAGGAGGCGGATATGGCGATCTATCAGACGGCGACGGAACGCATACAGTCCCGCGCAAAAGCCCGCAGGGAAGCATACGGCGACGCGCTCCGGCGGGCGGAAACCGACCCGAAATATGCCGCGGCGGAGCGGGAGTTCCGCGCCCTGACCCCCCTCGCGGCAAAGGGAGAAAAACTTTCCGAATACGCGGCGGCAAAGTCACGATTGGACGCACTGCGCAAGAGTTTGCGGCTTTCCCTTCCCGACCCGGACTGTCCGCTCTGCGGGGACACGGGGTTCGACGGGAGCGGTCGCCCCTGCCGCTGCCTGCGGCAGGAGATTAACCGGCTCATAGAGGAAAGCGTCCTCGGCGGACTTCCCGACGAGTTCTTTTCGGAGGCGAGGGATGACCTCTTCGGAGAAGAAAAACGCGGATTTTTCCGCAAAGTCTATGCGGAGGCGAAATCGCTCGCCGAGAATCCGCAGAACTTTTCGCAATGCGTGTTCGTGTATTGCGGCAAGACGGGTACGGGAAAGAGTCATCTCGCCAAGTGTCTCGCAACCGAACTCAAAGCGAAGGGCGGCACGGCGCTTCTCTTCCCCGCCTATCCCTTCTTCGATCTCCTGTCCGGGCTGTACAAGAACGAGGACAAGCGCGTGATTCTCTCCGCGCTCGCCGACAGCGATCTCTTGGTCGTGGACGACCTCGGGTGCGAGGCATGCGGCGAGTACGCACGAAACGTGTTTTTGTCCGTGCTATCCGCGCGAATGGAGAAAAAGAAACTCACGGTTTTTACCACAAATCTTATGCCCAAAGACTTGCAGACCGTTTACGGCGAGCGCGTGCTCTCCCGGCTGTTCGATAAATCCAAATCAAAGGTCTATCTCTTCGACGGAAAGGACGCTCGCCTTTCCGCCAAATAGGAAAAGCCGCCCCGTTCGGGGCGGCAATTTTCGTTTAGAACCATTTTCTCTTTTTAAAGAGCACAATGCAGAGCACGACGATGACCGCGCAGACCCCCGCAAGCACGGGATACACCCAAGCGAGTTTGGTTTCGGGCATCGCGAGATTCATGCCGTACCAACCCGTGATGAGCTGAAGGGGCATGAAGATTGCCGCGATGACGGTAAACGTCTTCATGAGCCGATTCTGCTGAATATCGACCTGCGCCTGATACGCCTCCCGCACCTGCGAAATATAGTCCCGCAGATTCAAAACTTGATCGAGCAGACGGGAGAGCCGCTTTGCGAGCATATCGAAAATCGGTTTGTCTCCTTTTTCGAGCTGACACTTGGGCGGTTCAAAGGATTCGAGAACGTCGGTCAACGATTCGTAATGCTGTTTGAGCTTTAAGAGGAGTTTGCGGTATCCGATGATTTCCTTTGCCGCGTTCTTTCGGTAAGGGTCGTCGATGAGTTTTTCCTCGAGGTCGGAAATCTTTTTTTCAAGAGCCTCCAGCCGCTCGGAGTCCCCCTCCGAAAAGCGCAGAAGAAGAGAAAAAAAGTAGCCGTGCAGCGTCCCTGCGCGTTTGGCTTCCTCCCGGAAGGCGGGAATTTCGCCCTCCGGCGGCAGTAAAAGGTAAGCGGTCTTTTGAAAATCAGTCAAAAATCCCAAACGGAGCAATCCGACTTCGAGAAACGCGGGATAGGTTAGCGTGATGACGGAGAGTCCGTCAACCTCGTCGAGTTTATTGATATTGGAGCGCCGAAGTCTTGAGAGAATCTCCCCCGCGTCTTCGGGGCAAACTTCGTTTATCGCAGATTCCTCCGCAATGAGCGCCGCGGGACGCTCGGACTTCGCCTTTTCTCCGTATTTTTGTATTTCGATCATAAGTCCTCCTTACCCCGCTATTATAAAATATCTGCAACCCGATTGCAAGTTATTCCTTTATATGATTCAGGTTTCTTTCTTTTGAAAATTCTTTTAACAGTTTTTCTTTGCTTTCTTTTCGAATGGAAGGTTCGACTTCTATCATATACAACTTCTGCAAATCCCCAAAACGCCAACTTCAAGATAGTCACACCGGCATTTTCCTTCCTCTTGATACACGCAATAATCATTTTCACAAATTATTTTCATTATTTTTCCTCGTTGACATTCAGTATGTGTCAATTATATTTTTATTATAGCATATAATACCTCTAATGACAACAACTAAATGTCATTAGGGAGTCATCATGTATAAAAATAAGGCGCCGGACGGCACCAACAATATTTGCGGAAAGAAAATTTGTCTTTTGCGTAAAAACAAAAATTTATCCCAAAACGCTCTTGCCAAGCAACTACAGATTTTGGGTTGTGACCTCGACAAAAATGCGATTCAGCGTATTGAGGACGGGAAACGTTTTGTGACTGATATTGAATTGAAAATCATTGCTGCATATTTTAAAAGTTCAATTGATGAATTATTAAACTAAAACCCGCACCCTTTTGGGTGCGGGTTTTTTTGGTGGACCAGCCGAGAGTTGCACTCGGGTGTTGCAAGTTTCGCCCGTGGTTTCTACATGCTTAGTCTGTGGTCAGTCTCGCGACCCCGTCGGTCCGCAGACAAACCGACGAAGCGCATATCCCCTAAAGTCACCCAAATGAGCCGGAGATTCAGCTCTTATGGGAGTTCCCCACTGATTTGACGCCCGCACCCGAAACCGTGGGCAGTTTCGGACGGACGGAGCTTAAATGAGTTAAGCCGCGAGCGCTACAGGAGCGCTATAGGTTCTGCTATTGTTAGCGTTTATTTTTTGCGCCCGTTTTTACGAGGCCGGACTCCCTCGGCATGCTTCCAGCGTTCTCCGCTTCCAGTCGAATCTGAAACTGGCCCAAAAGAGCAGGATTGACTCCTGCCATTATTATATGCCCTTTCCGCCAAATTGTCAACCCTTCACCTGTTCGATGTCGTAAGGCGTCACCTGATAAACGTAATAGTTCAGCCAATTCGAGAACAGCAGGTTTGCCGTGCTGTGCCAGGTTACCGATACGTCCGAATGCGTTTCGTCGGTAAAGTAGTTTTCGGGCGGTTCTATCTCCATACCCTTTGCGATATCCCGGTCGTACTCGGCTTTCAGCGTGAATTTGTCGTACTCCATATGCCCCGTCAGAAAGATTCTGCGATTGTCCCGGGACTTGACGATGGACGCCCCCGCCCGCTCGGACTTTGCGAGAATTTCAAGCTCCCTGCATTCCGCAATCTTTTCAATGGGCACGGTCGTATGGCGGGAATGCGGCACATAAAATACGTCGTCAAACCCCTTTAAAAGCGGCTCGTACTCCACACATTTCTCATGCGGAAACACCCCGAAGAGCTTTTTGTCGAGCAGAACCTTTTGAATGCCGTAGTGATAGTAGAGCCCCGCCTGCGCGCCCCAGCAGATGAAGATGGTGCTCGTGACCTTCTGCGCCGCAAAATCCATGATTTCTGTCAGCTCCTTCCAGTACTCGACCTCCTCGAAATCGAGGGTCTCCACCGGCGCGCCCGTGATAATCATGCCGTCGAATTTCTTGTCCCGAATCTCCGCAAAGTTCTTGTAAAACCTCTTTAAATGCTCGGGGGACACGTTTTTGCTCCGATAGGTCGCCGTGTTGACAAGCGTGATGTTCACCTGCAGAGGAGAATTGGACAAAAGCCTGATGAGCTGTGTCTCCGTCGTCTCCTTGGTCGGCATGAGGTTCACAATCGCAATCTCGATGGGACGAATGTCCTGCGCAATCGCGCGTTTCTTGGTCATGACGAAGATATTTTCGTTCTTGAGCGTCTCAAAGGCGGGTATGTCCCGCGGAATGATAATCGGCACGGCTCCCCTCCCCGGCGCTTAAAACGCCTGCGCGAGATCCGCGAGAATGTCCTCCGCGTTCTCGATTCCGACGGAAATGCGGATCAGATTTGCCGGAACGCCCGCCTCTTTCAAAGCCTCGTCCGAGAGCTGACGGTGCGTCGTGCTCGCCGGATGAATGACCGAAGAACGCACGTCGGCGATGTGCGTCACGAGCCTTAACAGCTTGAGTTTTCCGATAAACTTCTCCGCGGCGGCTTTTCCGCCCCGGATTCCGAACACCACCATGCCGCTTCCGCCGTCGGGCAGATACTTCTGCGCGAGCTTTTCGCCCTCGTCCCCCGCAAGTTTGGGATACTTGACGAATTCGACTTCCGGGCGAGCCTTCAGAAATTCCGCGACTTTTAATGCGTTCTCGCTCGTCCGCTCCATGCGCAGGTGCAGAGTCTCCGCGCCCAAAACGGTCAGAAACGCATTCATGGGCGCCATGCACGCGCCCGTGTCCCGCATGAGCTGAACCCGCGCCTTGGTGATATACGCCGCCGCGCCGCAGTCCCGCGCATAGACAAGCCCGTGATAGCTCTCGTCCGGCGCGTTGAACTCGGGGTAACGCGGATTGCCGAGGAATGCAAATTTTCCGCCGTCGATGATGAGTCCGCCCACGCTCGTGGCGTGTCCGTCGAGGTATTTGGTGGAAGCGTACGTCACGATGTCCGCGCCGTGCTCGAGGGGGCGGCAGAGGCACGCGGTCGCGAGCGAGTTGTCCACGACAAAGAGAATTCCGTGTTTTTTGGCGACGCCCGCAAATTTTTCAAAGTCCAAAACGACAACGGCGGGGTTTGCGATGGTCTCGCCGAAGATGACCCGGGTATTCGGGCGCACGAGCGCCTCGATTTCCTCCGCAGTCGCGTCCGGACGCACAAAGCTCGTGTCGATGCCGAGTTTCCGCAGGGTCACGTCAAAGAGATTGAACGTTCCGCCGTAGATTGCGGACGCCGAAATCACGTGGTCGCCCGCATGGCAGACGTTGAGGAGCGCGAGCATGTTCGCGGACTGCCCGCTCGCCGTGGCAAGCCCCGCAAGCCCGCCCTCGAGCGCGGCGACCTTCTCCTCGAGAACGCCGCAGGTCGGATTTCCGAGCCGGGAATAGAAGTAGCCGGATTCCTTCAGGTCAAAAAGATTCGCGAGTTTTTCCGCGGAATCGTAGGCAAAGGTCGTGGACTGCACGACGGGCGTGACCCGGGGTTCACCGTCCGCGGGTGTGTATCCCGCCTGTACGCAAAGGGTGTCGAGATGTCTTTCCTTCATAATATTTTCCTCTCATCGATTGTAATCTTTGATTGCGCGCTCGAGACTCCGTTTGACCTCGCGGTCCTTGGTCACCTCGCGCTTGTCGAAACTCTGCTTGCCGCGGCAGAGTCCGAGCTCCACCTTCACGAGCGCGTCCTTGAAGTAGAGCTTTAAAGGCACGAGGGTGAGACCCTTTTGGTTGATTTTGCCCGCGAGCCGGTCAATCTCCCGCTTGTGCAGGAGCAGGCGACGATCCCGCCGCGGCTCGCGCTCGTTGAACGCGGACATCTTCTCATAGGGCGCGATATACGCGTTCTTGAGCCAGACGCTCCCCTCCCGCAGAAAGGCAAAGCAGTCCCGGAGCGAGCAATTGCCCGCCCGAAGCGACTTGACCTCCGCCCCGTCAAGACGGATTCCCGCCTCGAAGGTCTCTTCCACAAAGTAGTCGAAACGCGCCTTTTTGTTCTCTGCAATGATTTTCATTTGGTCTATTTTACCACAAATCCTTTCCGAAATCAATTCTCTGCGATTTCAAAGTCAATTTTTCTGATTTCGGTGTCCGCCCCGATGACGCGAATGCGGACGGGGTCGCCAAGCCGATAGGTCTCCGCGCCCTTTAAAAACATGAGCTTCTCGTTGTATTCGTACCTGCCCTTGAGGGATTCCACCCGGACAAGCCCTTCGATTGTATTCGGAAGCTCCACAAAGAATCCGAAATCTTTGACCGAGGAGATTATCCCGTCGAATTCGTCTCCGATGTGCGCCTTCATATACTCGGCTTTGAGGTAGTCGTCCACGTCCCGTTCGGCAAGGTCGGCGTTCCGCTCAGTGTCCGAACAGTGCACCGCCGCCTCTTCCGCCCGCGCCCGCCAAAGCCTGCGCTTTTCCTCCGTCCACGCGCCGTGCAACTGCATCTTGATCATGCGGTGAATGAACAGATCGGGATACCGGCGAATGGGCGAGGTGTAGTGACAGTAGCACTTGGAAGAAATCCCGAAGTGCCCGAGATTTTCCTCCGAATATCTCGCCTTCATCATGGTGCGGAGCATCACGCGGTTGATGACGTTATAGTAGGGCGTCTCCCGCGCCGCGTCCAAGAGTTTGAGATACTCGCTGGGGTGAATCTCCTTGAGGTTGCCGCCCAATTTCAGCCCGAACGCCGCCACGTACCGCGCGAAATCCTCCACCTTTTCGGCGTCGGGAATCTCGTGCACCCGGTACAGGAAGGGCAGTTCGAGCTTCTGCATATGCTCGGCGACGACCTCGTTGGTAACAATCATGAATTCCTCGATCATGCGGTGGGATACCGTGCGCGGATAGGGAACAATGTCCGTAATCTCCCCCGCGTCGTTGGTCAGAATTTTGAATTCGGACAAATCCATGTCGATACTTCCGCGGTGCGTCCGTCTCTTTGCGAGCGCCTCGTAGAGCTTTTCCATGGACTTGAGCATGGGAAGAATGTCCGCATACTTTTCCCCAAGCGCCCCGTCTCCCTCCAAAATCGCGGTGACCTCGGTGTAATTCATGCGGTGCAGGGTCTTGATTACCCCTTCGCGAATCTCATGTGAGAGCACGTCCCCCGCGGAAGATATGCGCATGACCACGGAGAGCGTGAGCCGGGGCACTGCCTCGTTCAGGGAACAGATGCCGTTGGAGAGCGCGCGGGGCAGCATCGGGAGCACTCTGTCGGGGAAGTATGCGCTCGTTCCGCGCCGATACGCCTCCCGGTCGAGCGGTGTATTCTCCCTCACGTAGTGCGTCACGTCCGCAATGTGCACGCGCAGGGTAAAGCTCCCGTCCGCGTGCTCCTCACAGGATACCGCGTCGTCGAGATCCCGCGCGTCCTCGCCGTCAATGGTAATCGTGGGAAACCCGGTAAAATCCGTTCTTCCCCGCATTTCCTTTTCGGAGACGACGGAGGGCACTTTATCCGCCGCCGCGGCGACCTCGGGCGGAAATTCCTCGATGAGGTGATAGGAACGGATGATCGCAAGGATATCGCTCTCCCGTCCGCCGCCCAACACTTCCGCAATCTCCCCCTCGGGATTCTTGCCGTTGTCAAAATATTTGGTAATCCGCGCGACAACTCTCTGTCCGTTTTTGAGCTTTTTGGGCGGGTGCGGAATGAATACGTCCCTAAAAAACTTTTTCTCCGAGGGCACGACAAAGGCAAAGCTCGCGGTGCGCGTAAAGGTGCCCGCGACAATGTCCATGCCACGGCTGACGACCTTGACGACCTCGCCCTCCCGGCGCTCTTCGTCGGTGATGCGGACGATCACCTCGTCCCGGTGCATCGCGCCGTTGAGCGCCCGGGGCGGCAGAAAGATGTCCGTCTCCTTCGCGTCCTTGGGGCGCAGGAAGGCAAAGCCCTTTCGGTTTCCGTCCACCGTTCCCGCGATGAGCCCCATGCGCTCGGGAAGGGAAATCTTTCCCTTTTTCCCAACGGCAATCTCTCCGGTCGCCGCGAGCGCGTCCACCGCTTTTTTGAGCTGTTCCCGCTCGAAACGGGTGGAAATTCCGAGTTTCTCCGTCCATTCGGCGAACGTCAGCGCCTGTTTTTCCTCGGAAATTTTTTGATAAATCGTCTGTTTAAAGTTCATTCCGTCTCCAAATTTTTTTCTTTCAGATAAAAAAGAGGGCAGTATCCAAGCGACACTGCCCTCCTATGTGTTCATTCCGTATCAGAAGTTCACGTTGATGATAATCGTCAGCGCCAAGATGGCGAGCACGAAGATAATCGCAACGACGACGGTCGCCTTTTTGAGGCGTCCCTCCTGAGTCTTCGCCTTGTTCTTGCCGAGGAAGGTCTCCGCGGCTCCGGCGATCTCTCCGAGCCCCTGCGTGTTGCCGGGCTGGAGCAGAATGATGATGATTAGGAAAAGTGCGCAGAGAGATACGAGTACGATCAGACTGATCTTGACCGCAGTATAGAGGGGCGTAACGGCCTCTCCAGCCATCAACGCCATCATATTTAACATCGCATTCATCATAGAATCATTGCCTCCAACGAGTGGTTTTACACAGATACTGGAAGAGTATAGCACAAACTTCGAAAAAACACAACTATTTTTGAGACTCTTTGCAAATCTGTTCGCCCATACGACTCTTTATGAGCGCATAGACCTTTTCCGGCTCCGCTACGGAGCGCAGGTGATTTCTGAACGGTCTCGGTCTCTTGTCGCGCAATTTTATCCAAATCGTGCCGCGCTTTTTATCACGCTCAAAGAACGCGTACTTCAATTTAATATCGACGATTTCGGTGTACAAAAATGGTTTGCATCCCCCATTCCAAAATAAAAGAAAACCCGTTCATTGGTGAGAGAATATCGAACACCCATCATCTGAAAGCACATGACCGGAAAAATGACGGCAAGAATCAAGAGACACGCCTGCAAGACGCCAAAGGTTTTCCATTTATCGTGCAGCCCGATATCAAAAAAAACCGCGATGAGAGCGAAAATGATTTCAAAAAGTGCAACGAGAATGAGCAGAAATTTCGCAGCATATACGATACACCCAACCTTTCCCGTTCCGCCAGCCCACAAAACCGTTTCCTTTTCGTAAACAAACGTATTGTAGTTGTTTACGACTCTTTGGGTGACGTAAGTTGTGCCGCAATACGGGCATTTTCCGGTCTCTTTTGTGTCATCGACCTCTATACTTGCTCCGCATTGGGCGCATTTGACTGGGAGCATCGCCATTCGTCAGTTCCTCACAATCAAAGTCTTTCCCGTCATCTCAGGCGGCACGGGAAGACCCATGCAGTCGAGAAGAGTGGGCGCAAGGTCCGCGAGAATCCCGTCCTTGCGGAGAACCGCATTCTTCTTCTCCGCCGAGACCAACAGGACGGGAACGGGATTGGTCGTGTGCGCGGTAAAGGGCGAACCGTCGGACGCAATCATGCAGTCCGCGTTGCCGTGGTCCGCCGTCACGAGCGCGCACCCACCGACAGAAACAATCTTGTCGAGAAGTTTCCCCATGCACTCGTCCACCACGTCAACCGCCTTTTTCGCCGCGTCGAATACTCCCGTATGCCCCACCATGTCGCAGTTGGCGAAGTTCAGAATCATGACGTCGTACTTTCCGCTGTCGATGGCGGCAAGCGCCTTCTCCGTGACCTCGTACGCGCTCATCTCGGGTTGAAGGTCATAGGTCGCAACCTTGGGCGAAGGCACGAGAATACGGTCCTCGTTGGGGTTCGCCTTCTCCACGCCGCCGTTGAAGAAGAAGGTCACGTGCGCGTACTTCTCTGTTTCGGCGATGCGGAGCTGCGTCTTTCCCTGCGCCGCAAGGTACTCCCCGAGCGTGTTCGCGAGGGATTGCGGCTTGAAAGCGACTTCCACGCCCGCAAACGTCGCGTCGTACTGTGTAAAGCAGACGTAACGGAGTCCGAGCCGCTTTGCGGGGAATCCGTCGAATCCGGGCTGTGTCATGGCGCGGGTGATCTCCCGCGCGCGGTCGGGGCGGAAGTTGAAGAAAATTACGCTGTCTCCCTCTCCGATGAGATTGGGTTTTCCGTCCTCCAAAATCGTCGCGGGCACCACAAATTCGTCGGTGACCCCCGCAGCGTAGGACGCCTCGATTGCCTCCTTCGCGTCCGCGAAGGTGACCGGACTTCCCGCCGTCATGCAGTCGTAAGCCTTCTGCACCCGTTCCCAGCGGTTGTCGCGGTCCATGGCGTAGTATCTGCCCATGACCGAAGCGATTACGCCGAATTTCTCTTTTTTCAAAACGTCCTGCAATTCTTCCACAAAGCCCGCGCCGCTCGTGGGCGAAACGTCCCGTCCGTCCATGAAACAGTGGATATAGATATTCTCGAGCCCCCGCGCCTTCGCCATGCGAACGAGCGCGTAGAGGTGGCTGTTGTGGCTGTGCACCCCGCCCGAGGACAGAAGTCCATAGACATGCAGTTTCTTTCCCGACGCCTTGGCGGCGTCCATCGCCCCAACGAGCGCGGGATTTTCAAAGAAGTCCCCGTCCTCGATTGCCTTCGTGATGCGGGTCAGTTCCTGATAGACAATCCTGCCCGCGCCGATATTGAGGTGTCCGACCTCGCTGTTGCCCATCTGCCCGTCCGGGAGTCCGACGTCCATGCCGCTCGCGCCGAGCGTCGCGTTCGGGTACGCCGCGAGATACCGCTTCAAATTGGGATAACCGCTCGCGTCGATGGCGGAGACCTTCTTGTCCTTGCCGAAGGCGAACCCGTCCATGATCATGAGCGCGTAAAACTTTTTCATCTCAACCTCCAAAGAAAAATGCGGACCGGGCAATTCCGCCCGGTCCTTCCAAATCAGTACTTGACGACCTTCGCAAAATCTTCCGCCTTGAGGGAAGCACCGCCGATGAGTCCGCCGTCAATCTCGGGCATGCTCATGAGTTCGGAAGCGTTTTTCGGGTTCATGCTGCCGCCGTACTGAATCCGAACCTTCTCCGCGATGTTCTTGGAGAACTTTTTGGCGATGGTGCGGCGGATATATCCGATGGTCTCGTCCGCCTCTTCCTTGGTCGCGGTCTTGCCGGTGCCGATTGCCCACACGGGCTCGTAGGCAATGACAATCTTGTCAAAGTCCTTGGACTTGAATCCTTTGAGCCCCTCGGTAATCTGCCGGAACAGCACCTCTTCGGTCTTGCCGGTCTCCCGCTCCTCGAGGGTCTCGCCCACGCAGACGATGGGGCGGATACGGTGCGCGAGCGCCGCCGCAACGCGCTTGTTGACGGTCTCGTCCGTCTCTCCGAAATACTGTCTGCGTTCGCTGTGCCCGACCACGACGTATTCCACTTTCAGCTCCTTGAGCATCGCGCCGCTGATTTCTCCCGTAAAGGCGCCGCTCTCCGCCCAATGAATGTTCTGCGCGCCGACCTTGATATTGGTCTTTTTGGTCATGCGCTTTGCCATGGCGATGTCCGTAAAGGGCACGCACACGACGACCTCGCAAGCCGCGTCGGCGACCAGGGGCACGAGCTCGGCGAGGAGCTCCTTGGTCTCCTTCGCCGTCTTGTTCATCTTCCAGTTTCCCGCAATAATGGGTGTTCTCATGAGGGTTCTCCTAAAATTTTCCTGCGTATAACCGCGTATTTTACTTATCGTTCAGGCAGGCGACTCCGGGGAGCTCCAACCCTTCCAAAAATTCGAGGGAAGCGCCGCCGCCCGTCGAAATGTGCGACATCTTGTCCGCGAACCCGAGCTGCGCGACCGCCGCCGCGGAATCGCCGCCGCCGATGATGGTGATGGCGTTCGAATCGGCGAGCGCCTTTGCGACCGCCTTGGTTCCGCCCGCGAAATTGCTCATCTCGAACACGCCCATCGGTCCGTTCCAAATGACGGTTCCCGCGCTCTTGACCGCGTCGGCGTACAGCTCGCGGGTCTTTTCGCCGATGTCCAGTCCCTCATAGTCCTCGGGAATGGCATTCGAGGGAACGGTCTTGAAGGGTACGTCGTTGGAGAACTCCTGCGCGACAACGTTGTCAACGGGCAGAAGCATCTTGACGCCCTTTTTCTCCGCCTTCTCCATAAGCTCTTTTGCTAGGTCAACCTTGTCGAGCTCGCAGAGGGACTTGCCCACGCCGTAGCCCTTTGCCTTGAGGAAGGTATAAGCCATCGCGCCGCCGATGATGAGGGTATCGACCTTTTCGATGAGGTTGTTGATGACGCCGATCTTATCCGAAACCTTTGCGCCGCCGAGAATCGCGACAAAGGGGCGTTTGGGGTTCTCGAGCGCGCCGCCCATGACCTCAAGCTCCTTCGCAATCAAAAATCCCGCAACGCTGACCGGGACAAACTTCGCGACGCCCGCCGTGGAGGCGTGCGCGCGGTGCGCGGTACCGAACGCGTCGTTGACATAGACGTCCGCAAAGGAGGCGAGCTCCTCGGCGAGTTTGGGATCGTTCTTCTCCTCTCCCTTATAGAACCGCGTGTTCTCGAGGAGCAGGACATGACCGGGTTCGAGCGCCGCGGCTTTCTTCTTTGCGTCCTCGCCGACGAGGTCCGCGGCAAACGTCACTTTGCCGGGCAGAAGTTCGGAGAGCCTGTCCGCGACGGGCTTTAAGGAGAACTTCTTGGGGTCGTTTTTCTTCGCCTTTTCGATATATTCGGACTCCGCAGCCGCCCTCTCGCTCTCGGGAAGCTCGGCAACCGCCTTTTTCTCCTTCTTATTCAGACCAAACCCCTCGGAAAAGATGTTGTGGGGCTTGCCAAGGTGGGAGCACAGAATCACTTTCGCTCCCTGCTCCATGAGATATTTGATGGTCGGAAGGGCGCCGTTGATGCGATTTTCGTCGGTAATCCGGTTATCCTTGTCCAAAGGCACGTTAAAGTCCACGCGCACGAGGACGCGTTTGCCCTTGACATCGACGTCCTTGACGGTCTTCTTGTTCATAAGGTGATCTCCTTTTCAAAAAGTTTTCTCTATTACCCTGCTATTTTACTATTTTCCCGCAATATTGTCAATTTGTTCACAAGCGAAAAAAATTTTTTCCGATAATAAAAAAGAACACGCCGCGCGTTTCCGCACGGCGTGTAATTTATCCGTTGTGTTCCGTTACATGACCAGCGCGCCGCTCTCGGAGTCGATGACGCGATAGACGTTGAGCTCCTTGCCAGTGTTCGCGTCCGCGAATACGAAATAGAGCATGTCGCGGTAGGTTCCGTAGAACTCATAGCAGAGCGACTCCTTTCCGCCGTCCATGGGAATGAGAACGAGTTTTTCACTCTCGATGTCGAGTTTGGAGGAAATCTTCTGTCTCGCCTTGAGCGCGGAGAGCGCGGGGCTCTCGAGCTTGCGCTCGGTGTGATTCATATAATAGGTCAGCGCGTCGAATCCGAGAATCTCGCCGTTGTCGCGGGCGACCTTAATTTTAATCATGTCGGGATAGATCAGAACGCCGCCCTGCTCCGCGACCACGTTGACATAGACATAACCGTTATAGTCCGATGACCAAACCGCCTTCATGTTCTCGTAGCCGATCGAGGCGACATAGTCTTCCGCCTTCTGCACGCACTCCTCCACCGACACGTCGAAGTTGTCGAGCGCGCGGGAATTGTTGAAGAGCACGAGATTGCCGCCGAGCTTGGAGACCTGCGCATAGACGTTTTCTCCGCCCACGTTGACGTTGAAGTTATAGGTCGCCATCTTGGCGTCCGTCATGGATTCATAGGAGATGTCCGCAGGATTTAAGGCGGACAGGAAGCCGTTGAGTCGTTCCTGCGCTGTCTCTTTGGAGACCTCCTCAAGCCCCTCGAGTCCCTTGAAATCGGCGTTAATAACCGATTCGGAGAAGGGTCCGTCATAGATGAGTTTCGGATATTCGATCGAGCCGTTCTGAATCTCGTTGAACGCATCGCTCATGGGGTTATTGTAGATCATATCCTGCGAGAGGTTGTCCGTGAAACGGTATCCCGCCATGACCCGCGCGTAAAAGTCGTTCATCTGCGCGTACAGCATGACATTGATATCGTAGAGCTTTTCGATATTCTCGATATCGCCCTCCGAAAGCGTCCCGCCGTTTGCGAGTTTCTTTTGCAGATAGCTACAGAAATCGCCGAGCTGATTGACGTACTTCATCGTGTTGAGGATGGAATCCTCCGCAACGGGAATGGAAGAGAGGTTTGTGGCGGTCGCGTCGGACTGACGAATGACGTCCACAAGGTAGCGCTCCGAATCCTCTCCCGTCGAAATCATGAGTTTGGAGAGCTTGACGGAGAGGTTGTTCATATTATCTACCAAATCGTAGAACGCGCGCTCATAGACGTTGTTGAGCTGTTGGGTCATTTGGTCCTTCTGACGGCGGAAATACACCGTCGAGAATCCGAGAAGTCCGGAGAAGATGACGAATACCGAGCAGACTGCCGCAAACATCGCCACGTGCCGCCGGCTCTTGAAAATGGGCTGGGCGGCGCGGCGGTTTTCCCGGTCCTCCCTGCGCATGCGTTTCGCCTCGTCCTTCTCCGCTCTGCGCTCCGCCTTGACACGCTCCTTTTCGAGCCTGCGCGCCTTGGCTTCTTCCCGCTTTGCGTTCCGCTTGCGCTCCTTTTCCGCCTTAATCTGCGCGACCATGCGCTTTTTCTCGGAGGGAGTCGCGTGCTTTAAGTGCGCGTGCTTCGCCTTGCGGCGGCGGCGGTTTTCGAGCCGCAGTTCCTTCTTCTGCTTTTTCGCTTCGAGCTTTGCCTCGCGAATCTTCTGCCGCTCGGCGAGTTTCGCCTCGCGGACGCGGATCTTTTCGTTGTCGTCCGCGCGACCCCTTCTGGTCTTTGCGGAAATCTTCTTCTTTTTCGCCTCGAGTTTGGCGGCGCGTTCCGCCCTCTTGCGCTCAAGCTTGGCGGCTCTCGCCTCGTGCCGTGCGGCAATCTTCTCCGCACGCGCCTTGCGCTTTGCCTCGAGCTTGCGGAGCTTTGCCTTCTTCTTAGCGGAAAGTTCTTTGGCGCGCTTTTCGCTCTTGATCGCCTTCTTGTCCGCCTCTTTCTGCACTTCCTTCTTGGCTTCCTTCGCTCTTTCGGTCTTTTCGGCGCGCTCCGCTTTCTCGGCGTGAATCGCGCGCTCTACCTTCTTTTCGAAGTCGTCCTGCTCCTTTCTTTCAGCGGGTTTCGCGCTCTTGGAGCTTCCCGAAGCGCCCTTCTTCTGATTCTTCTTTTTCTGTTCCTGCATATCCGAATCCTCCGATTACACTGCAAAGGTGTGTTTCCCGATGACCACCGTGGTCTTGCGGGAGAAAATCCAACTGCTCGTCGCGGTCCGCGGATTGTAGTAATAGATACTGCCGTAGGTCGGATCCCAACCGTTGAGCGCGTCCTGCGCCGCCTTCTTGCAGGTCTCGTCGGGGTTCAGGTTGATCTGCCCGTCGTGCACCGCCGTGAACGCCCAGGGCTGATAGACGACGCCCGCAATGGTGTTCGGGAAATTCGCGTTCTTGACGCGGTTTAGGACCACGGCGCCCACTGCGACCTTTCCGACGTAGGGCTCCCCTCTCGCTTCGGCGTAGATGACCTTGGCGAGAAGATAGAGGTCGCTCGAATTGTAGCTTCCGCTTCCTCCCGTCGTAGTCGAACCCGAAGAGCTGAGCGTAATTCCGAGCGCTTTCGCGGTCGCGGGACCGACGACGCCGTCCTGTGCCAGACCGTTTTTGCGTTGGAAGTACTTGACTGCGGCAACGGTCTTGCTCCCGTAAATCCCGTCAACGGAGCCGGTATAGTAGCCCCACCTCTTGAGCTTGGTCTGAATGGTCTTGATCGTCGCGGTATCGGTGCTTCCCTGCTTGATAATCGCGGCTTCGATGACGGTATTTTGATAGACGAAATACCCGGTCACCGAAAAAGCGGTCGCAATGCAGAGTACGATTGCCATGATTTTTACAAACTTTTTCATAAACCTTCCTCTTTTCTCACTTATTTTTGAAAAACGATTCAATGATTTCGACAAGTTTGCTGCGATACGTCAGACCGCTTCCGCCGTTTCCCTCGTAGCCCACGAAGCAGAGCGGGGGATAGACCACACACCACCAATTCTGCCCCTCGCCCGATCCCAATTCGATGATGAGCGCATCATAGACGCCCGCGGGCAGGGTCAGCTCTTCGTAAGTCCTCTCGGGGAACTCTTCGGCAGCCAGACGCACGCTTGAAACGTAGTCAAAACCGTTTTTGATAAGTACATTGTCTGCAATCGTTCGGAAATTATCAAGATTTTTCCGCACCACTTCCATCGCCTTGTCCTTGGTGTCGCAATCGGCAAGTTTGGGGGCGAGGTCGCGGGTGATAGCGTCCTTCACGATGTACTTGATATCCTGGGCGTTCGGGTCGTTGCTGTCCGCCCGGATATGTATTCTCAAAAATTCGGGATTCGGCTTCTCCTTCAACCCGCCGCCAAACAGCAGTCCGAAACAGACGCATACAAGCAGCAGCGCAATCCACACGTTCTTTTTCATGTTTTACCCCTCCGAAAATACGGATTTTCAGGTGGAATGTTTGACCGAATCCCGAAAAAATATACCTCCGCGCATTTTTTCTTCGTCCAACCGATGAAATGCCCCGTGCCGCAAAAAGGAAAATAAAAAAAGCCCGGCAGTTTCCTGCCGGGCACAGCGTCCGAGTTTTTATTCTGCGAGATGCCGTATCGCGTCGCAATAGATTTCGCACATCTTGAAAAAGTTTTCCTCCGTCGTGTGTTCGTCCGCCTTGTGAATCGTCTGTTCCTCGTCCGGGAATACGGGTCCGAACGCCACGCCGTTTTTCAAAATGCGCGCATAGGTCGCGCCGCCGATGGCAACGGACTCTCCCTTCTCTCCCGTCACTCTGCTATAGGAATCGAGCAGCGTTCTCACAAGTTCGGAGTCCGGGTCAACGTACAGGCTGTCATGGCTCCCTGTCACCTCAATGTCCGCGCCAAAGACTTTCAGCCGCTCCAAAATCTCCTCTCTCCGAATGCTCACCGGGTATCGAATATCCAATCCGACCGCAAGGTCGTCCCCCTTCTTCTCGATGAGTCCGAGATTGAGCGTGAGTCTCCCCGACTTTTCGTCCGAGAGCGCAAGTCCGCAGTGTTCGCCGTAAAAGGTGTCCGTAATCCGCTCGTTTAAGAGGTCGATAACGGGATCAATCCCCGCAAGTTTCTTCAGGATTTTAAAGACCGCGCTCTCCCCCTTCTGCGGCTGACTGCCGTGCGAAGAGATTCCTGTCTCCGAAAGTTCGACAATCCTCCCTTCCCTTTCAAAGCGCGCGCGCGCGCGGTCGGGCACCATGTTCACACGCTCGCCTCCCGAGAGCTCCCGGAGCGCGGGCGAAATCCCGTGGAAGGTCAACCGCACGTTCAAAACGCCCTTTTCGCAGTGAATCACCGGAAAATCTCCGTCCGGGGAAAATCCCACTGCGGGCATCTCCTCGTGCGCCATGTAGTATTGCATGCACTTCCAGCCCGTCTCCTCGTTGCAACCCATGATGAGTCGAATCCTCTTTTTGGGCACAAACCCTTCCTCTTTGAGCCGTTTCATGGCGTACAGCACGGCGACGGCGGGACCCTTGTCGTCGAGAATTCCCCTTCCGAAGATTTTGCCCTCCCGAAAGGTCGCAGCAAAGGGGGGAACCGTCCAGTCCGAACCCGCGGGCACAACGTCGAGATGGGTCAGTATTCCGAGAATCTCTCCCTCTCCCCATTCGACGTGCCCGGCGTATCCCTCGAGCTCTTTGGAACGGAACCCAAATGTCTCGCCAAGGTCGAGCATATAGCGGAGCGCGTCGTGGACGGGTTTCCCGAAGGGCATGCCCTCCTCTGCGGGTTCCTGTACGCTCGGGAAGGAAAGGAGTTTCTGTAAACTGTTTTTTATCTCGTTTTCATACTTTCTCAAAGCCAAAACCCTGCCTTTTGCATTCTTCTCTCCTATCATATCATAAACACATCGAAAATAATACCTTTTTTTTACAAAATATGCTAAAATAGAAAGGCAAAATAAAACAACATGGAGTGACGCATGGCGGAGAATCTTCACGAGGAACACAGAAAACGAATGAAGGAGCGTTTCAACCAAAACGGGCTGAAGAGCTTTCAGCCGCATGAAATATTAGAGATGGCTCTTTATTACTGTATTCCGTACAAGGACACCAACGCGCTCGCGCACGACCTGCTGTCCCGATACGGTTCCATCAATCAACTGCTGAAGACTGACCCGCAGTATCTGATGGAAATCAAAGGCGTGGGAGAAAATACCGCAACTTTCCTGTCTTTTCTCAAGCAATTTGTGGAATACTATGTATCGCAGGAAGACACCGAAAAGCTCAACCTCAAGAAACACAGCGCCTGCGTCGAATTTGTCAAAAAGCAGCTGCGCTATCAGGAGAAGGAACAGCTTTTGGTTCTCTGCTTGGATTCGCAGATGTACTACATACGCCACGACATCCTGTCCACCGGAACGGTCAATCAGACCTCCGTCAACATTCGGTCCATCGTCAACCACGCGCTCAAATTCAATTCGACCGGCGTCGTCATCGCGCACAATCACCCTTCGGGCACGCCCGAACCCACGATTGAGGACAACGTGCTGACCGAAACGCTGTACAAGGCGCTCAACTATGTAGAAATTTCTCTCCTCGACCATATCGTCATAGCGGGAAACGAGTACTACAGCTATTTCAAAGACGGCAAGATCGAACAGTTGCAGGACAAGTTCAACACGGAGAAATCCGCGCGTATGCTGCAAAATATCGGAGGATTTTTACTATGAAAGACGAGAGAGTCAGAACACGTTTCGCACCCAGCCCCACGGGGTATCTGCATATCGGCGGATTGCGCACCGCGCTGTACGCCTACCTCTTCGCCAAAAAGAACAAGGGCGACTTTGTTTTGCGCATCGAGGACACCGACCTCGAACGCTACGTCGAAGGCGCGGTGGAGATCATCTATTCCACCCTAAAAGACAGCGGTCTCGACTACGACGAGGGCGGCGAGAAGGGGGGTCCCTACGGACCCTACGTGCAGTCCGAGCGCAGGGAAATCTACGCGGAATACGCAAAAAAGCTCGTCGAGCTCGGCGGGGCGTACTACTGTTTCTGCACCAAAGAACGCCTCGAATCCCTCACCGACGAGAACGGACAGCGCAGATACGACAAGCACTGCCTTTCCCTCTCCCCCGAAGAAGTTCAGCGCAGATTGGACGCGGGCGAACCCTATGTCATTCGTCAGAATATTCCGGAAGTGGGCACGTCGAGCTATGAGGACCTTGTATTCGGAGAAATCTCCGTCGAGCTGAAAGATCTCGAGGACAATATCCTCTTAAAGTCGGACGGCATGCCGACCTACAACTTCGCGAACGTCATCGACGATCATCTCATGAAGATCAACTACGTCATTCGCGGCACCGAATATCTTTCAAGCACGCCGAAATACAACCTGATTTACGACGCCTTCGGCTGGGAGCGCCCGCACTACATTCACCTCCCCCCCGTCATGCGGGACGCGCAGCACAAGCTCTCCAAGCGCTACGGCGACCCCTCCTATAACGACCTCGTGAAGGAAGGTTTTTTAAAGGACGCGCTCGTCAACTATATCGCGCTCCTCGGTTGGAGCCCCAAGGACAACCGCGAAAAGATGTCCTTTGAGGAGCTCAAAGAATCCTTCAGTCTCGCGGGTCTCAACCGTTCCCCCGCCATTTTCGACAAGGCAAAGCTCCGCTGGCTGAACGGAGAATATCTCAAGGAAATGGACGAGGACGCCTTCAACGCCCTCGCGACGCCTTGGTACGAGCAGAGCAAAATCGCGGGCAAGTACGACTATAAAAAGCTGTCCGCGCTTTTGAAAACAAGAATCGAAACCTTTGCGGAAATTCCCGAAAAGGTGAACTTTCTCGAAGAGTACGGCGATTTTGACCTTGCGCTCTTCGAAAAACCAAAGCTGAAAGCGACGGGCGCGCTCGCTAAAGAACTTCTCCCCAAGCTCGCGGCGACCTGCGAGGCAATTCCGGAGAAAGATTGGAACAATGCCTTCCTGCACGAGACGCTTTTAAACTTCGTGGGCGCTTCCGGGCTCAAAAACGGACAGGTGCTCTGGCCCTTCCGTATCGCCATCACGGGACAGGAAAACACTCCCGGGGGCGCGACCGAAATGGCGGATCTTCTCGGCAAGTCCCGCACCGTCGAGCGCCTGAACGCCGCCGCAAAGAGATTATAGAGAGAATAAGAACCTTCCCGTAATCGGGAAGGTTCTTGACTATTTTAATGCCGGTAAACCGTCAATATATTCCCAACTCTCCCCCCAATGCACTGCAACGTTTTCTTCTAAATATTCGCCAAATCCTCCCCAACCGCTTTCTGTCGCTTCGGCATATGACGATTCGCACCAAATTTCCCGCAATTGATCGCATCCGCGAAACATATAAGCGGTCACGTTCTTTACGCTTTTCGGGATAATGATACTTACTATTTTGCAATAGCAAAACACTTGGATTCCTAAATCTTCGACTTCGTTAGATAGCTTTATATTTGTCAGTGATTCACACATTGAGAAGGCAAAGTTCCCAATACTCTTTACATGATTCGGAATCGCAATTTCTTTTAATTTACGGCACTCTTCAAACGCGTTATTTTCAATTCTTGTTAAGCTCGAAGGCAACTCCACGGATTCCAGAGAACTGCACTGCTTAAACCCGTGGCGTCCGATTCGTTCCACTCCCTCGTTCACAATCACTCTTCTTAATTCGCCCAAACCATAGAACGCACTATCCCCGATACTCTTCACCGGAAAAGAATTGTAAAAACTCGGAATCAGCAAAACAGGATATGCCAAATATTCTATCCCGACGACGGTAGCGATTCCCCCGGAAACGGAGAAAAGGAGTTTACTGGTGTCCGCATAAATCCATTTGCCGTAAATTACCCCGTCCCGGAAAAATAGGGTATCCTGCGTAAGAGGAACCTGCAAATCTTCGTCGAGAAACCAACCGTAAAAAAATTTTTCGGCGTCCGCATTTGCGGAAGGATCTGTCGGCTGCTCCGGAGGACTGATTTTATAACCCTGTCTTTCTCCGGTTGACAGCGTTTGGACCAAAACGCCGTTGACGACAACGCCTACATTGATCGAACCTGTCGGATATCCGGTTCGGTCGGTCTGCGTTCCGCAAGAACCGAACAACAACAAACAAGCCGCGCTCAACAGAACAGACACTACTTTCTTCATAGAATATCTCCCCATTCCACGACGTTATCCAATCCTTTTCGGTCAATCCCGTCGATTGCGCGAATAATATCCTCTCCCCGAAAAACTTTCTTCTTCGAAAGTTTTTTCAAATATATGACGGCTTTCAGCATATTCTTATCTACGATGTCAAACCAATCGGCAAAATAAGTTCCTGCCGCTTCCAATGAAAAAAAACTTTGCGCCTGTCGGTTTTCCGTATTATTTCCGCAGGGGACAAGAAATTTGGGCGACACAAGCGCAATCGTCTTCTCCTCCCTGCAATTTAACAATTCCCTTCCGATAAAAACGTCAAATTCCAATACTTTCATAATCTCACCTCTGTACACACAGTTTTAAACTGTATTTTACAACATTATACAGTTTTAAACTGTATAATGTCAAGTAATATATGAAAGAATTATACAATCTATCCAAAAATTTAAAGAACTTTCGCAATCAATACGGATATACACAAAAACAGGTAGCGGAACAGATTGGCATTACCTATCAATCTTATCAAGCATACGAACGCGGCATTGCAGTCCCTTCTCTCCAAAACTTTATTAAACTCGCGAAATTGTATGATATTACATACGACGAACTTTTAGAATGACCATTCGGAACGAGTGGTCTTTTTTACGTCATGAATTTTTCTCCTGCGCTTGACAAAGGATAGAGAAAAGGGGTATAATACTCGCACAGGAGGAATACCCCCCATGGGTGGGGTATATTTTCATGAAACAGAAATTCAGAGTAACGGGAATGACCTGTTCGGCGTGCAGTGCGCACGTGGAGAAGGCGGTCAAAAAGTGCGCGGGGGTAACATCCGTCGCCGTCAACCTGCTCGGCAACAGCATGGTCGTCGAAGGAGAGTTTTCGGCGGACGAAATTCTCAAAAGCGTGCGAGACGCGGGCTACGGCGCCGAACCCGACGCGCCCGACGGCGCAAAGCCAAAATTGCCCGAATCGCGGGACTACGCGAAGGAAGAGATTGCGGATATGAAAGGAAGGTTTTGGACGTCGCTTGTCTTTCTCCTCCCCCTCTTCTATCTCTCCATGGGTCCCATGTGGGGATTTCCGATGCCGCCCTTCTTTTCGGGTGAGCAAAACAGCCTTGCGCTCGCGTTTACCCTGCTCGTGCTCTCCACCCCCGTCCTCATCATCAACCGCAAATACTTTACGGTCGGATTCCGCGCCCTCTTTCGGGGCGCGCCCAACATGGACACGCTGATCGCAATCGGCTCTTCCGCCTCCTACGCCTACGGAATCTATACGATTTACCGCATGATCTACGCCTTTGCCACCGGAAACACCGAGCATTTGCACGCCTTTTCCATGGATCTGTACTTCGAGTCCGCGGCGATGATTCTGACCCTCATCACCCTCGGCAAGTACCTTGAGACCCGTTCCAAGGGCAAGACCGGGGACGCAATTTCCCGGCTTTTGGACCTCGCGCCCAAGTCCGCGACCGTTCTGCGGAACGGGGAAGAACTCACTCTCCCCACCGAACAGATTCGCGTCGGGGACATCCTGCGCATACGCCCGGGCGAGAGCATTCCCGTGGACGGCGAAATCACCGAAGGCAGCACCTCGGTGGACGAATCCGCGCTCACGGGCGAAAGCATTCCCGTAGAAAAGCGGGAAGGGGATTCGGTCATGACCGCGTCGGTCAACGGCGCAGGGAGCTTTCTCATGCGCGCCACCCGCGTGGGCGAGGACACAACCCTCTCCAAAATCACCAAACTCGTCGAGGAAGCGGGCGCATCCAAAGCCCCCATCTCCCGCCTCGCGGACAAAATTGCCGGAATCTTCGTCCCCGCCGTGCTCGGAATTTCCCTGCTCTCCTTCGTCGTGTGGCTCGCGGTCGGGAAGGGTTTTGAATTCGCGCTCTCCATTGCCATTGCGGTGCTCGTTATCTCCTGCCCCTGCGCGCTCGGGCTTGCGACCCCCGTCGCGGTCATGGTCGGCACGGGAAAGGCGGCGCAATTCGGGATTCTCTTCCGCTCCGGCGAAGCGCTTCAACTCCTCTCCCGCTCCGAAATCGTCGTTCTCGACAAGACGGGGACTGTCACGGAGGGCAAACCCCGCGTGACCGACGTTCTCCCCGTCGGCATTTCGGAAGAGGAACTCCTCTCCGTCGCCTGCGCGCTCGAGACTCCCTCCGAGCACCCGCTCTCCCGCGCCGTCATCGAATATGCCTCCGAAAAGGGAGTCTCCCCCGCCCCTTGCGAAAATTTTCAGGCGATATTCGGCAAAGGGGTTTCGGGCAAAATCGGGAAAACAACTTACTTCGCGGGCAACCGCAAACTTCTCGAGGGCGTCTGCGCGCTCGGAGAAACCGAAACCAAAGCGCAGGAACTCTCCGCACAGGGCAAAACTCCCCTCTTTTTTGCGGAGCAGGGCAAACTGCTCGGCGTCATTGCCGTCGCGGACACCATCAAACCGACGAGCAAAGCGGCGATCGCCGCGCTCCGCGGGACGGGCAGGCGGATAGTGCTCCTGACCGGAGACAACCGGGTCACGGCGGAGGCTGTCGCGAGAGAACTCGGAATCACCGAAGTCATGGCGGAAGTGCTCCCCGACCAAAAGGAACAGGCGGTCGCCTCCCTCATGCGGTCCGAATGCAAGTTCGACGCGAAGGGGAAATGCCTCTCTAAGCCCAAAAACGTGGTCATGGTGGGAGACGGCGTGAACGACGCGCCCGCGCTCACTCGCGCCACCGTGGGCGTCGCCATCGGGAGCGGAACGGACATCGCCATTCAGTCCGCGGACGTCATTCTCATGAAGAACGACTTAAACGACCTCGTGACGGCAATCAAACTTTCCCGGCGCACCATGCGCACCATCAAGCAAAACCTCTTTTGGGCATTCCTATACAACACCGTCGGAATCCCCCTTGCGGCGGGCGTCTTCTATCCCCTGCTCGGCTGGAAACTGAACCCCATGTTCGGCGCGGCGGCGATGAGCCTTTCCTCGGTGTGCGTGGTCGGAAATTCCCTCCGCCTGCGCGCCTTCCGAACCAAAAAAGAAAATCAAAGAAAAGGAGAACATACCATGAAAATCTATGTCGAAGGAATGATGTGCAACCACTGCAAAATGCACGTGGAAAACGCCCTGAACGCGATTGACGGCGTACAGGCGACCGTCGATCTCGCAGGGAAATGCGCGGACGTGACGCTTGAGAAGGACGTCCCCGAAACCGCGTTGCGCGAAGCAATCGTCAAGGCGGGCTATGAGGTCAAAGGGGTTGAGAAATGAAAGCGAACCATGCGGACGTGACCCGGCTGTTAAAGACGGCGCGGGGGCAGCTCGACGGCGTGCTCAAGATGATCGAGGAGGACCGCTATTGCCTCGACGTCCTGAACCAAATTCTCGCCGCGCAGAAAATTCTCGAAAAGGCGCAGAAAAGTATTCTGTCCGCGCACCTCGAGTGCTGTGTCAAGGAGGCTTTTTCGGAGGGCGGAGGCAAAGAAAAAATCGAGGAAATCGTCGAACTCATCGGCAGATTTTGACAAAGAAAAAGCGCCCCTCCCGGGGCGCTTTTTTATTCCTTTTAAAACTGCCGGACAAAATCGGCGTTGTTCGTCGTCTTTTCGAGACGTTTCCAGAGCGCAAGAGCCGCCTCTTTGGGTTCCCAAGGCAAAACGCCGAGCATTCTGCGGGCGACGTCCCGCTCCTCCGAGGAGAGCAGCTGCTCCGTCCGGTCGGTAAAACTCTTCTTTAAATCCACCGCGGGGAACACTTCCTCCGCTGCGAGCGCGGCGTCGAGCACGAGCCGCATATTTTCGAATCCCGCGAGTTCGTCAACGAGACTCTTGTCGAGCGGACTTCCCGTCTCTGTCAGCACTGCCGCGAGGACAGTCAAAGAGCCTCCCCCCTCCGTCTTTCGCGCCGCGCTCAAGTATTTCTTGACCGCCTCCACCGCCGCGGGTTCCAAACCCCCGTCCAGCGGGCGGTTGGAGCGCACCGCCGCGAGATTGTAGGCGCGGGCGAGCCGCGTCACATTGTCAAGGAGCAGAACGACATCCTTGCCGCTCTCCGCGAGCCGTTTCGCGCGCTCGAGCGCAAGCTCCGCCGCGCGGACATGCCGGAATGCCCGTTCTCCGAATTCGGCGTAGGCAACCTCTCCCGGAAAATCCCGGACAAACTCCGCCGCGTCCTCCGGTTTCTTGTCCACGAGCACGCAAAGGAGCGCGACCTCCGGGCAGTTGCGGGCAATCCCCTGCGCGATTTTGGCAAAAACCGTCGTTCTTCCCGTGTGCGGAGGCGCGAAAATCAACCCGCGCTGTCCCTTTCCGACGGGGGCAAAGAGGTCGAGATAACGCAGAATGATGTTCTCCTGCCCCGGAAGAGAGAGGCGCAGCCGCTCGCTCGGGCGCATGGGAAAAAGCTGTTCAAACTCCCTTCTCTCCCCGCCCGGCGCAACGCCGTTGACCTCGGCAACACTCGCCGCCTCGGGAAACTTCGCCTGATACCGCCCCGCCGTCGCGCCGCGGATAAAGTCGCCTTTTTTGAGTTTATTTTTCTTAATGAGAGCCGCCGGAACGTGCGCGTCCCCCGCGCCCTCGACAAAATTCCGGCGCACAAATCCGTTGCCGTCGGGCAGAATCTCGAGCACGCCTTCTAACGCCCCGTTCTCCTCCCCGAATTCGGGTTCTTCCTCTTCGTCAAATCCGATTGGATTCTGACAGCACTCCAGTACGGGCTGTGCGGGCAGATAGTGATATTCGAGCGCAAACCCGCCGGGCGCGGTCAAAACCGCCCCGCCTGTAAGTTTTCCGTGCTTTTTCTCCGAGACCTGTGGAATGGGAGCGGCGGGATATACGTATTGATATTCCTCTTCCTCCGCGCCCTCCTGTGCGCACTCGTACTCGAGCTCGGACAGAGAGGTCCGACAGCCGTCCAAAAGTTTCCTGTAGCGGTGTTCGTCCCCGCCGGACTTCGGCGGACGTCCGCGCGTGGACTTCTGCTCCACTCCCGTTCGCCCCGTCACGATGTCGATAATGGAATCCCGCAAGACACCGAAATTCAGGCTCGAGGGCGAACGAACGCCCACGATGCCGCCGAGTTCCCTGAGCTCATGAATGCGCAAGCCTTCCAGCGCGCGCTTCAGCTTCTCCGTATCATAACCGTACATAATCCCCAAATAACCCCGTTATTTAATTTTTCATTCGTGAAAGCACGACGACTTTGGTACTCTCGTTATCCATGTCGTCGCGGTCGAGCTCGAGCGTATCCGAACCCGGCTCTTCAATCTCCTCGTCCTCGAACAGCCGCAGAAAGCTGTCAAGGCGGTCGATGTCGAGCGTCAAAGATTTGGTCTTGTAGTGCATGGGAAGGACAATGTCCGGCATGAGCGCGTCCACATATTCCTTCGCCTGTTCCGCGTCGATGGTATAGACCCCGCCCACCGGAACCATGAGAACGTTGACGGGAAGCAAAAGGTCTAAAAGTTTGGGCGTGACCTCGTGCCCGATGTCCCCGAGATGACAGATGTCGAGCCCGTCCATGCGGAATTTGAAGATGATATTCGAACCCCGCTTTTTGCCGTTCTCGTCGTCATGCGAACTGCGGATTCCCGTAATCTTGACCCCGCGGAAATCATAAATTCCGTGGCGGTTGAAGATTTGGGGATTCCCCTCAATCATTTTGAAATTGTTGTGATCGTAGTGGTCGTGGCTTGAAGTCACGGCGTCCGCGCGGAGACGGGGCTGTTCGTAGCCCACCTCCCCGAAGGGGTCCGTGACAATGACCGTGCCCGTGCTCTCCGTCAGACGAAAGCACGAATGTCCGATCCATTGGATCTTCATGAAAACCTTTCCTCCAAATATCCCGACGTCCTGCACTCGAGGGTGAGGACGTTTTCGAGGCTCCCGCCTCCGAACAAAAACCGGTAGCGCACCTTTGCGCTGACGCCGGCGTCATGTTTCTCAATCTCGAGCGCGTCGGTCACAAGCCGCATGTCGAGCGTGCCGAAGGGCGAACCCAGCCGCACGGGATTGTCCCCCGCCGCCTCAAAGACCATGACGGTCTCATAGCTCCCGACGCGGTTGAGCGTCATCGCGCCTTCGGAAAGTACGAGGAGCGTCTTGGTATCCTCGATACCTGCCGCACTCTCGTCGAATTCGATGACGATCTGTCTGCCGTCGTCGGTGACCTCACACTCGCCCTCGAAACTGACGGCGCCTTCGCCGTCGCCCGTCAGGCGCAGATAGCCTTTCTGCCTGTCCATTTTTCGGTAAATTTCCTCCGCAGGGGATCGTTAAAACGCAAGCTAACTGTAATCATCCGCATTTCCAAAACTTTCGGCAATGGAAGAACGCGTTATTACGACGCGAACAAAAATGCTTGCTTGCAAGGGCATTTTTGAGAAGCGTCGCAAGAAGAGCGGACGCGCATCGCGCCAAAAAGAGCAACGCTCTTTTCAAAACGCTTTTTCGGACAGAAAAAACGTTTCCGCTATTATTATAACAGAAATAGAAAATTTGTAAAGGTTTTCGAGCAATTAACGGTTCAACTCTTTGACAAGTTTGGGGAGCGCCTGCTCGAAAAACACGCCGTACCGCGGGTCGGTTCCCGCTTTTTTGGTGCGCCTGATACAGTCGAGGGTGAAATCCACCGCGATGCGCATGCCCTCGGCGAGGGGTCTATCCTGCACGAGCGCGCCGAAGAGCACGCTCCCGAACACGTCCCCCGTGCCGTGGAAGAATCCTTCCACGCGCTGATTCAGGTAATAGTCGAACGCTCCCGTTTCCGCATCCATGCACGCCGCGCCGAGATGTACGTCGTCAAACGCCACGCCCGTCAGAACGACGGATTTCGCGCCCAGTCCGCACAGTCCCTTCAAGAGTTCCTCCACCTCCGCTTTCCGGTAGGGAGGCTCGCGGAAGGGAATCCCGAGGAGCAGAGACGCCTCCGTCATGTTCGGGACGATGACGTCCGCCTTGCGGCAGAGCTTTTTCATCTCCTCGGCAAAACGCATATCGAAAACGGTATAGAGAGAGCCGTTGTCCCCCATGACGGGATCGACGAGCTTTAAACCGCAGGGAAAGCGGTCAAAATATTCCTCCACAATTCCGACCTGCTCAAATGAGCCCAAAAATCCGGCGTAGATTCCGTCAAAGGAGAGCCCGAGCCCCTTCCAATGCTCCGCGATGGGCAGAAGGTCTCCCGTCAGATCCCGGTAGGTAAATCCGGTAAAGCCCCCCGTGTGCGTGGAGAGCACGGCGGTAGGCAGGCAGGTCGTCTCCACCCCGCAGGCGGAGAGAATGGGCAGGGCAACGGTTAGAGAGCACTTTCCGAAACAGGAAAGGTCGTGAATGGCAAGAACTCTTTTCATTGGTGATTTCCTTTTTTTAGTCAAACAGTTGGGTAGAGAGATAGCGCTCGCCGGTGTCAGGCAGGAGCGCGACGATGAGTTTTCCCGCGTTCTCGGGACGGCGGGCGAGTCTCTCCGCGGCGGCGAGCGCCGCGCCCGAGGAAATTCCCACGAGAATCCCCTCCCGCTTTGCCGCGCGCCGCGCCGCCTCAAGCGCCTCATTGTCCGAAATCTTCATCACCTCGTCGAGGATTCCGCAATCGAGCGTATCGGGCACGAAACCCGCGCCGATGCCCTGCAAACCGTGCGCGCCCGGCTTTTCCCCGGAGAGCACGGCGGAGGTCTCGGGCTCTACCCCGACGACGCGCACCGCGGGATTTTGCGACTTTAAATATCTGCCGACGCCCGTGACGGTGCCGCCCGTCCCCACGCCCGCGACGAAGAGGTCAACACTTCCCTCGGTATCCCGCCAGATTTCGGGTCCGGTCGTCCGCTCGTGCGCGGCGGGGTTTGCGGGATTTTCAAACTGACGGGGCAGAAAGCTCCCGGGAATCTCCCGCCCGAGCTCCTCCGCCCGCGCAATCGCGCCCTTCATGCCGAGCGCGCCGGGGGTCAGAACGAGTTCCGCGCCGAGCTGCGCGAGAATCCTGCGACGCTCCGCGCTCATGGTCTCGGGCATGGTCAGAATGAGACGATACCCGCGCACTGCCGAGACGAAGGCGAGTCCGATGCCGGTATTCCCGCTCGTCGGTTCAATGATGACGCTTCCTTCCCGTAAAAGTCCACGAGATTCCGCGTCCGCAATCATCGCGTATCCCACCCGGTCCTTGACCGAGGAGAGCGGATTGAAACACTCGAGCTTGGCGGCAATTCGCCCGCACGCCTCCGGCGAAAAGCGGGAAAGTTCCAAGAGCGGCGTGTTCCCGATGAGCTCCGCGACCGACTTTGCAATCTTCATAAGTACCTCCGAAACGTTACAGATATTTGGAATACAGAATGTTACAGATATTTGGAATACAGGCGGTTGAGCCGGGTCTTTCTCTGTTTCCAGTCCGGCATCGCCGCCGCGAGAAAGCGATAAAAATTCTCTTGATGGCCTGCAATCAAAAGATGCGTCAGCTCGTGCAGGACAACATAGTCGATACACGCCTCGTCCGCGCATAGGAGCACCGTATTGAAACGGATTGTACCCTTTGCGGTATTGCAGTTGCCCCACATGGATTTCATGCGGCGCACCGAAATCTCGGGATAGGGCGCGCCCCTCGCCTGCACGACGGGGTACCATTTCTCTACCCGCGCGCAAAAAGTCTCGAGCGCCAGCTCCCGCACGAATTTCTCCACCCGGCGCATGACCCCCGCCTCGTCCGGCGAAGGGAGCCGCACCCGCAGTTCGTCCGGGGTCAATTCCGTCCGGGAAGGTCCCGACTCCGCGACAATCCGCCGCGGCGTGCCCAAGAGACAGCAGACGCCTTCCTCGGGCTTTTCCGCTCTGCCGTACTTCTCCGCGGCGCGGAAAATCCAGGCGGCTTTGGATTCGAGATAGCTCTGAATCCAGTCGAGCCCCGTGCGCGCGGGCGCGGAGAGAATGACGCGCCCGTCGGGATAGACCCGAAGGTGCACGTTTTTGATGCGCTTGAACCTGCAAAGCACTTGCGCGCGCCGCGCGCCGCAGGTCACGCACAGGGTCGTTTCCATGCGGATATTGTACCACAATCTTTCCGAAATAGCAAAGGAGAGAGCGGTTTGCTCTCTCCGAATTTGCATTTTTTTGAATTATTTTGGGTTTTTTCGGGTCAAGGCTTGTAGATCAGCTTTTCGGACTCCACCATACTCTCCCTGTCCCGCACAATCTCCCTGCCCTTCGGAAACCCGGAAATCCGGCACTCCTTTAGGAGCGCGTCCGAACCCTCCGAAAGTTTCATCGCCGCGAGTTCGCCTGCGGGCAGTTTCGCGCGTTTCAACAGCTTGGGGTCTGCGCAGAGCGTAATCTTTTGAAGCGTGACCTCCGCACCGTTCTTCAGGACGAACAGCGCGCCGTCCTCGGCAAGTTCCTCATATTTCTTGGGTCCGATGAACAGCGAACCGCTCCCGTCCCCGATCAGCGTAATCCTCTTTCCGTCGAACACAAGCCCCTCGTGATAGGTGCCGGGCGCGAGCCACAGGACGTCCCCGTCCTCCGCCTCGTCGATCGCCTCCTGCACGCTCTTGGACTTGCACAGCCGCCTGCTTGCGACAAAGACCTCAAACTCGGTCTCTCTCCCGAACGCGCGCACCTTGACGGTCTTTTTGCCGGGTTCGGAGAGGTCTGCCTCGCACATTTCCTCCGTCAACTTTTCCTCCGAAACGCTCCCGTCCTCTCGGGTCACCGTAAGGCTTCCGCCGCCGACCTTCAGCTTTTCGCCCGGGAAATAGACGAGTTTGACAGGCGTCTCCGCCATCTCCGCGGAGACAGCCGCGCTCTTGTTTTCAGTTCCGCTCCCGCAGGCAAACGCCGAAACACACAACAGTGCGGCGAGACACGCCGCCAAAAACTTTTTCATCTCTCCCTCCGAAAAATTACTGCCTCTATTGTCTGTCCTTTTCCGGAGTTTTATGCCTTGCGGCGTTGATTTGCGGGTATATTCCCCTATTCCGCGTCCGGGACGATTGCCTCCAGCCTGTCGCGCAGAATATCGGGATTCTGAAAATAGGTCTGCAAAAGACGCAGACTGTTCGCGTAGTACAGCCCGTCGCAGAACCTCTCGTCCGTGACGACGCCGATGCGCATCATATTTTCGACGCTCACTTTGCCCTTGTCGTCCGCAACCGGACAGGGGGATTCCTTGCCCATTGCGAGAAAGAT
Source organism: uncultured bacterium (assembly GCA_905215695.1). Classification (GTDB taxonomy): domain Bacteria; phylum Bacillota; class Clostridia; order Christensenellales; family HGM11417; genus CAJMQN01. Next base: position 15,894 of record CAJMQN010000011.1, on the reverse strand, counting down.
TCCCGTCGTGCCGAAATCGTAGATATGATGATAGATGTAGTCCGTCTTGATGGATTTCATATTCGTGATGAAACAGGAAGTATGGAAGGGACTTGCGGAGATGATTTTTTTGGGGAGCATGCCGTGCTTGTCCAGCCATTTCACGAACCCCACCCCGAGCTTGATAAAACAGTTGGGCATATTCGTGAGCATTTTGGCGGTCTTGTCCGTCTCGTTGACGCAGTCCCGCTTGGTGTTGACGAGAATCGCCTCGTCCATCTTCTTCTTGACCGTATAGATGTCCTCTGTGCCGTCGAAGGTCAGCTTGATCGTGGTGGACTGCCCCTCGTCCCGCAGCGTGCGCTTGACCGCGAAGGAGATCTGTACGTTGTTTCTGCGGAAGATTCTCCCGTTCATGACAAAGCGGTTGAGCTGCGGACGGTTCGCAAACAGCCGCACCATCGCCGCAAAGACGATGTGCATATAGTTGAAACTCAACCCTTCCTCGTCCCGCCGCGCGCGGATAAAGCCGTCCAGCGGCGCGCAGCGCACCGGAATCTTGAAGAAATTCTGCGAATCGTGCCGTGCGGACATGATATGCGGAATAATTTTCTGATACGGGTCGATGTGCTTGATCTTTTTCCCGTCGCTTCTCTTTCCGAACATAGATGTTTCACCTGCCGTATAGTATGATACCAGTTTACACTGCCGCACGAAATTTGTCAAGATTTGCGAAAAAAAGAGCCGGTTTCCTTGCGGAAACCGGCAATCTTTTGAACTATTTACCCACAGCGGGGAGCGTCACGCTCTGCGGACCGTAAGAATACGCCGTTTCAACGGTCACAAGACGCCCTCCGGGCGTATCGTATTCGATGAGAAGCGCCGAAATCCGGTCGAGCTCCGCGTCAAGGTCGATGCGCACGCGCATTCCGAGCGTGTCCGCGCCGCCCCCGAATTTTTGGACGGAACCCGCGGGGATCTTCGCGCGAAGGGTGCGCCCCTCCGCGGCGGCGTCCTCGAAGTCGTTTATCGTCACCGCATAGCCGGAAGGTTTGCCGAAACTTCCCCTCTCCGTCTTCCAAACGCCGTTTTCCTCGAAATAGCGCAAACCCTCCGCGTAGTATTCGGTCTCCCGTTCCTCCGCAAACATCTCCGCGCTCCCGAGGGGATTCAGCGTGCGGGTCACCCGCTCCACTTTGGTTGCGGTCTCCCCCGCCGTCACCGTGACGGTGCGCTCATAGACGGTCCTCTCTCCGTCCTTGATTGCGGTCGTCTGCTCGGACAGAGTAATCCCCTCCGCCGTGTTGAGCGCCGCAGCAAAGTCCGTCGCGGTCGTCTCCGAACAGCCGGAAACGAGCGCAACCGCAAGACAGCAGAGAATTGCCAAAATTTTCTTTTTCATGTCGCACCTCCTATCAGTGGAACTTGACCGCGGCAAGCCCGAGCGCGGCAAGCGCTCCCGCCGCCGCGAGCGCGAGGACGAGATTCAACAGCGCACAGTCTGCGACCGCGTCCGCAACTTCCGCCTCTTCGCGCACCGAATCGCGGTAAGCATCGAAGGCGGCGTTCAGTTTCGCGACGTCTGCCGCAATCTCCTCGCGTTCGTATTCGCTCACCCGGTTCTGCGCAAGCAACGCCTCCCGGAATTCTTCGTACTTTTCCATCTCGAACGCACCGAGCGCCTCGACCATTTCCCCGTAGTCCTCCACCGCGAGCGTGGTCGAAACCTTCACTTCTGCGACGGCGGACTCGAGATAGTTCTCGCTCTCCGGGAATTTGACAAAGAACGTATATTCCGTCTCTCCGTCCAGCCCCGTAAACTCATTTTCTGTCCGCCATTCGCCCGTGCCGAGCCGATAAAGGTACCCCTCGGGCAGAACCACCTTGTTTCCGTACGCCGCAGGCGTTTCCACCTCGGGTGCGGGGCGCGCGGCTTTGTTCACCGTGTATTCAAAGACCCCTTCGCCCTTGTAATTGTCCTCCGCAATCGTCACGCGGACTCGGTACGTTCCGGCGTTTACAACCGCGTCTGCGGGCACGCCGTTCCTTTCATAGGAGAGCGTATATTTGTATTTGGCGTCGATAAGCACGTTCATTTGCTTGGGAGTCCCGTCATAATCCGAGGACGTACCGAAGAGTCCCTCGATCAGTTCCGAAATATCTTTCTTTCCGATTTCGACCGTCGCGCTGTCCTCGGCGAGCGTATAGTTGTCCGAAAGGAGCACAAAGCGCACTGTAAAACTTCCCGCATTGACGCGGTCGCCCTCGTACTCGATGCGGAACACCTGTTCCGCGGTCTCCCCGTAGGCAAGCCCTTCCGCGCGCGGAAGCACCGTCTTTTCCTCGCCGTCATATTCAAATCGGGCAGGCTCGGGCGTCACCGTTATTGCTTTTGGCAAAATCGTAAAGGTTCCCGCCTCCACCGTCAACTCGTAGTTGTCCCCGGCGGTCAGCGTGCCCCGAAGAATTGCGTACACCCCGACGTCCTTTCCGGGCTCCCGCGCGAGCGCGCCGTCCATGCTGTCCCCTTCGCACAGGGGCTCGGAGAGCGAGTATCCGAGATTGCCGTCCGCCTCGCCGTATGCCCTCGAAACCGCCTCGGGCTTCACCGAAATGGACTTTTTGAGAATGGTCAGAGTTCCCGGTTCCCCCTTCAGCACAAAGTTCCTGCTCTTCTCCCCGGTCAGGACGAACGTCACCGCATACTTCCCCGCGTTCGTGGGCGCAACGGCTTCGCCGTTATAGCGTACCTCGACCCCCACGCCCGGCGGCGGGTTAAGGTTACTCGGAAATTCGATAGGTTTCCCCGAATATGTCTCTGTCCGCTCGGGTATTGTCAACGCAATTTCCTTGGGCGAAATGACAAAGGTCACTTCGGACGCGCCGACAATTGAGATATTGTTTGCGTTCTCGGACGCAATGACCGCGCGGTAAGTTCCCGCATCCACGGGTTTTTCCGTAAGCTCGGTATCGCCGCTGTAGTAGGTCACCGTCAAAAAGCCTTCGTTCTCCGCGCCGAGGTTGACGAAGTTCGGAGCCTGCGCTTCACTGCTGTACACAAACGCCGTCCTATCTACCGCCGCATTGAATTCATAGGGCAGAATGCGGAGCGTCGCGGTCAAAACAATCTGATCGCCGCCCCCCGCCGGCGTAATCGTCGCCGTCACGGTGTAGGTTCCCGCATCCGTCACGCCGTTGACCGTGTAATCGACCATATCGCCTTCCTTTGTCCCAATCACTTCCAAGGATTTCGGAGTGCCGTCATAGACGAATTCCGCGCTCTCAAAGGCGAACGCCACGCCGAGATAGGCATTCAATACCGCGCGGGAGGCGTCGATATTCTGAATATTCGGAATCTCGTTGCGAATGTACGCAAGGAAACGGAAGAGTTCGTCCGTACCCGCCTTTGTATATGTATCCTCGAGCGCTTTGAGTTTGGTATCCGCCGCCGCAGCCGCAGTCTTTTGTTCCTCCCCCGAAAGCCCCGCGAGCGCGGCAAAGGCGTTGACATATTCCTCCATCGCTACCGTCACGCGCTTTAAGGTCAGCGGGGCGAGCGAAGAGAGGTCATAGTCCGCACTTTCGGGAACAACGTTTTCAAAAATAATCTTTGTCGTCGAATCTTCGACGTTCACGGTCAGCGCAACAATCTCCGTACTGCCGTCCGAGAAGGTCACAACCGCTTTGACAACCCAATTTTCACCCGACTTTGTGACGTCATAGACATTGTCCGCATGGTAGGAGATTCCCGTCGCGACCTTCACATGGGAGAGAAGAGCCTCTTCTTTCTGCACGGTCAAACCGTTCAGCCGGAAATCGTCGGTCAAAAGAAAACTTGCGGGCAGAGATGCAAAAGTGATCGCCTTCATATCGTCAACATTGGAGGCGGAAACCGCGGCAATCCGCACCCGTCCGTCCGCACCGCTCATATAGCTTTTCCCGTCCACCGTCACCGGGAGATTCGCTTTGCCGACGTCGAACGTATAGATGAGTTCGACCGAAGCGTCTTTGTCAAATTCCGTCGTTCCGGTATGCAGGGCAAAATAACTCTTTAAACCATTCTCATCCGTCGCAATCACACAGCCGCCGTTCGCGGAAATGCCTTCAAACTTTACGTTGCCGACGGTTCCTCCGCCGTAGGTATAGCCGACAAGTCCCGCGGCGCGCGTCCGCGCTGTAATCGTCCCGTAATTCGCGCAGTTCTCCACGGCAATCATAGCGGACTGCGGCATTCCGACGAGTCCTGCGGCATCCGTATCCGCGGTAATATCCGCCTCGTTCGTTACATTGCGGAAACGATACTTTTGGCTTCCGACCATATACATATTGACGAGACCGACGATGCCGACGCGCTCCCGTCCACGGATGCTTCCGCGAACCGTCAAATCCGAAACAACAGGTTCATAGGACTGTTCGTTCGCGATATTGATGATACCTACGGCATAGCCGTCCTCAAAGTCCATATCTACCGTCAAAGTATGCCCGTTTCCGTACAAACTGCCGCGGAAAGGCATCATGTCGTTTACGCCAAACCCGCGGAAACCGTTTCGGATCAATGTCCCGCCTGCATTTCCGCCGACACGGTTCAGATATACGGTCTTTCCGCCAATGACCGCCGTACGCTCCGCTTTCAAGTCAATGTCCGCAAGCAAGGAAACCGAAATTGTCGCCACCGAACGCATGTTATAATATTTGCCGCCGATTTCAAGGGGAATCCCGCCGTTGATGACCCAGGACAGATGCTCGAAGTCGTTTGCATTCGCAACCTCTACCGTGCCCCAAATACTGACCTGACGCCCGTTGTAATTTTCGGTGCGGTGTTCACCTGTGCCGATCTTCAAATTCAGACCCATGTTCGCAAAATTATCGACATAGGAGGTATATTGGTCAAGGTTACCCGAAAGACTTGCGCGATAGGTCGTGGTGCCCCGGTCATAAGTCGTATCGTACTTATAGGTACCGTCCGCCATGACGAAACGAAGGGTATAGCCGCCGTAATTGCCCGTCACACCGTTTTCCTTGGTCTCGGAGAGCAGGTCCATGGAGGCGCTCGCGTCGCTGACGAGTACGGTAGCGCGGAAAACGTAGGTATTCCCCTGCTTGATAAAGGGAATTTCCTGACCGTTCGGATTGTGGTTGCCGTTGTAAACGATGATCTTGGAAATTTCCTGCGCAGAGGTATATCTTCCGCTCAAATCCAGCCCCGAATCGCGGTACTGAAAGGATACCCAGGCACCGTAGCCGTTGAAATGACCGTTGTAGGGGTAATTTTGCGAGAACCCTGCGAGCACATGTACGGTGGCGGCGGAAACACAGCCGATGAAATTCGCGCTCGTCTGATACCCGCCGACAAAACCGCCGAGCGTGCGGTAACCCGAAAGAGAAATATCTGTGTAGCAATCCGTCCACTCTCCGCCGCCCCGACCCGTCAATCCTCCGGCATTGCTGCCATAGGACAGAATGGAACCGTGCGTCGTGATATTTTGAAAGATGCTCCCGGTGGTCGCGGACGCCTCGCCGACAAGCCCGCCGACACCCCCACCGGCGCCGTTCATATTCACCTGCGTCTGTTTCATGTCAAGTCCCGAGATTTGGATGTCTCGGAAAGAACCGCTCTCCACATGTCCGCAGAGCCCTCCTGCGTAGCCCGTATAGGGTCGGAGCGTAACCGCTACGTTTCGTATCGTGACATTGCTGACGACAGCGTTTTTCGCATACCCCGCCAAAGCGCCGAGGTAGTTCTCACCGCTGATCGCGACATCCTCAAGTACCAAATCGCGAATCTTTGCCGACATCACCCAGCCGAAAAGCCCCAAATAACTGCCGGACGAAATTTTCAGACCCGAAATCTTGTAACCCGCGCCGTCCAGTCCGCCGCGGAAGGGGTCTGCTTCCGTTCCTACGGGCGTCCATTCTGCCGACAGCAAAATATCCTGTGACAAGCGGAAATAGAGGTCGGGATAGTCGGCGAGAAGTTTCAAATGCGCTTCTGTGGAAATGATATAGGGATTTTCCTCCGTGCCCGCGCCCGTTATCTCGTCGTAGCCGGGAATCCCGGGATTCGCAAGTTCGAAAAAGAAAGTATCCTCGCCGTACAAGAAGGTAATCTTGGTTACGCCCGATGCGGGCACATTCGAAATACGGAACACGTCCCCCGCCTTTTCAACCGACGCGTCGCCGTTCGAAACGCTCGCCGAATCCGGGACAAAGTCCGCAAACTTTACATAAGTTTCGGATACGGATTCCCCGAATACAAGTTTCTGACTGAATTCAGAGAGCATTCCGGCGTTCAGAATCGGATTGAGTCCGCCCACAACGTAGGGATCTCCCGCCGTGCCGGAGCCCGAAAGGGTCGCCGCGCTGAATCGGATATTTCCGATTGCAATACAATTGTCGCTGCCGTAAGAATGTCCCTTGTCGTCATACTTGAGCGTAACGGTATGCAGACCCGTGCCCAGCATCATCGCATAGTCATGCCATGCCTTATCGGAATTGGTAAAATCTTTTCTCTCCTGTCCGTCGAGAAGCAAAATAAATCGGCTACCCTGGTTATAACTTCCGGTAATATCCTGATATGCGGAAAAAGTCATCAGACAGGGTTTATCGACATTGTAGCGGAAAGTCAGTCCGCCGCCGATATAAGAACCGTTTTCAAATTGTCCGACTATTTGATAGACGACATAGCCCTGCGACGAAGTCAACCTCTCGCTGTAAGCGGCGGGATTTTCCTGATTTTCGTTGCCGCCCTCGAGACTCACGTCGCTCTCACGAACCAACTCAAGCGGATTATAGAACACATCGCACACAACCTCGGAAATCTGCCAAGCCGTTTCGCCGTTCTCCAACCAAACTGTGAAATTTGCCGTCACATCGCCGCCCGGCACCGTAATCCTGCCATCTGTCAGCGTAAATTTCCGTTCACCGCACATGACATATACGGCGCTTCCCTGTGAAAGTCCGGATACCTCAAAGAAATATTCACGTTCGATATCCTGAAAATAATCCAATGCAAGAACGTCGCAACCGATCAGTTTGCCACCCGTCGCAACCACGCCCAAATCCGTCCGCGAGCCGTCCTCAGTCATAGCGAAATAGATTTCGGGATAGGCGAGATTGGACAGACGCACATCCGAAATCCATGCGGTATCCTGATATTGGCTCGTCGGGGACATATCGGGTGCGGAATAACTCCTGCTGTAACCGATTTCCACTTTGTGCCGCCCCGCGGGAACCTGAACCGTGAACGTTTCCCACGCTTCCGAAATACCGTAGAGACCCCAGCCCGGCTTGGTGACCTCGACGCCGTCCAACGTGACATAGAGATACTCATAGCCGCTCGCAGGATTGCTTGAGACAAAATAGTCAAAGCTCAGCAGATACTGCCCGACTTCGTCAACGTCGATGTCGAGCGAAATAAAAGATTTAAGCTTATCAGAGGACAATTTTCTCTGTTGGTTGGTATTTTTAAATACCCGCGTGCCACGCTCCTCCGAGAGCGCGGTATCCACCGCCCAGGGATATGTCTTGTCATTGGAAGGCGTGATACCGCCCGTTGCATCGTTTAACAGTCCGTTTAATTCGCACGAAATTCGGAATTCATATTCGCAGAGATAGAGAGAATATTCTCCCTGTTTTTCCGCATAAAAGTCGAGAATATAATTTCCCTCCATGCGATCTACGACAATCTTACCCTCCACGGCGTCGATACGGTCACGGTGATTGACAAGCGCATAGACATTCATGCCCTCTCCGAGTCCCGAAAGGCTGAACTCGTAAACTCGGTCCGGCTGTGCGTCAAAATCCCTTGTGACCGTCCCGAGTTCCAACGCTTTGCCGTTTTCAAAGAGTTTACCCACCGAAACAGCGCCGCCCGTTCCGTCGCGGTAACCGAGGGAAATCGCCGGAAGTTCGGTCTCATTCAATCGGATACATTTGATAAAAGCAAGGCTCTCATAAAATGTATATCCCTTGGACATTGAAATTTCGAGCACCTGTGCGGATAAAGCGGGATCCGTTTTGACGGAGTAAGTAGTCCAGGCGACCTCTCCGTGCATATCCGGGGTGTCTTTGGTCGTGAGAGCGACGCCGTTCAGCGTCACCTTGAGGAAATTGGAATTCGTGTTGGTAAGCAGACGATAATCGAAAGAAAGCACATATTGTACTCCTTGCGCCGTGGGAAGAGTCGCTTTGAGAACGCTTTCACTCGGGTCATTAACCGGACCGTTTCCGTTCGAAAAGACCACTGCGCCGTTCTCGCTGCCGCTCAAGACCCATGGTTCCGCCTTATCATTTTCAAACACGACTCCCGAGCTTTCTCCCTGCCAAAGGTCCTGAAGTTCACCGACCGTCAGGGAGAAGGAAAAGATATCGACCAAATAACCGTTTACCCGCTCTTTTAAGTTGATAACGCTCTTTCCGACTATGCCAGAAAGCACGATTTTATTCTCGGTGATAGGGAGATTTGCTCCGTCAGCCAATGCAATCAAATTTTCAGTTTCCGAACCCGTAATTGAAAATTCAAAAGTTTTATCCGAGGTCAGGCTTGTCGAATATTCCGTTATCTCCGTCGGAGCGCCTTCGGATAAAACGGTACCGATTTCGGTACGGACTCCCCCCTCGAACATGGCAAGCGAGATCGTGGGCGAAAGAGTTTTTACAGGTTCGGTTTCAAAAATTCCGACGTTGGAAATCCAGAGCGCGTCAGCCCCGCTGTTACCGCCGCTGTCCTTCGTATAGCGCAATTCGACGGTCTGTTCGATTTCGGAGGGCGCGAGTTCTAAGGAATAGAGCGTCCAATCGACGTTGCCGCTCATATCCGGGTCCCTCTGCGCTCCAATTTGCGTGCCGTTATACGTTACTTTAAAATAATCGTAGTTTTTTTCTGAAGAAATTTTATAAAAAAATATCAGTTTTCCCTTCCCTGCGGTATGGGTGAAACGAAAAGTCAGCGCCGTCGTTCCTCCGCCAATCCCTTCGATAGCGGTTTTATATCTGATATTTCCGTCGGAATCGGCTCCGTCCTCTACCCAAGGTTTGGACGAATCGTTCTCAACAGTAAGAGCAGTCTGTGAGGCCGGATTCAGAATATCCCGGATGTTTCCTGTACTACCGGACACGCCAAATGCTCCCGGCAAAAACGAGGCAAACAGCAATACCGCCAATGCCGACAACAGCAGAATCACCGGGCGTATATGCGCTCGGCTTCTTGTCTTCGCTATGCTTATGTATCGAGTATCTTCCGTTCGGCGGGATTGCTCTTCCGTTCGGAACTCTCCTGTTCGGAAATCTATACCTTTCCGCACAGCCGCGGATTCGCTTTTTTTACGCTCTTTTGTGCCCGAATCATTGATTTTCTTGGTTTTCTTATCGATTCGAAAAATCATAGAATATTGTATCTCCTTCCCAAAATAATTCAGTGTGCCGAAAAGTCCCTTTCGGCACACTCAATTCAGGAAGGTCTGATGCAAAAGATAGACGGGAATTGTCCGAAAGGCTTCGCTTCCGCGCTCGCGGGCGCAAGCCTTTTCGTCGGGCAGAGTTCCCGCCGGCGTATTGGTTCGCTCGAAGAGAGGAAACTCCTCCATGCGTACGAGAAACCAAGCCCCCAACTTCATTTGGGTGCAGAAAAAAGCAAAATAGACAACCGGCCAGAAGTTGCCCGAGAAGATTGTCAGGACTACCTCTTTAAACTCAAAATATCCCCTGTCCCAGGCGCCCTGCGACAGAAAACTGATACACTTATAGACGTTCCCCCGGAGAAGCAAAAGCAAGCCGAGAAGTCCGAGGAAAAAGAGATGAACGCCCAGTGATTTTTTGCGCCGGGTCTTATTTTTCCTCATGCAGTTCCTCCTGCGGGGACGGAAGGCACCGAAAACGCCGCGCCGGAAGCGATATCCGCGCTCTGTTTCTCCCAACCGAAGGCGCTGTTCGCATCATACATCAGGAAACGGAAGGGCTCTCTTCCCGCGGCGTACTGCAAAAGTTCGGTGACGCCGGACCCGATTTCTCCGAGTCCCATCTTGTACTCGGAAAATTTTTCGCTCGTCATCTCCGAATCATTGATGAGGCAGTAATTCTTACCGCCGCCGTACATCGCAATCCCCCCGTGCGCGACGGTCTCCCCGTCCACCTCGGAAACAATGCTCCCGAAGTCCGGACGGGAGGCAATGGTTTCAATGAGTTTCTTGATGTCAAAGGTGAGCATCCCGCCGTTAAAGCCGCCCGCTCCCTCGATCAGCGTACTGCTGTCAATGTTGTTCAAATTTTTCCAATCGTAAATCCGGCAATCCCCCTCGAGATTCAGGAGCGTCGGAAAGCTCGTCGCCGCAAGGTTTTTCCACCCGAATTCCGAAAAATCCCAGCTGTTCCACCTTCCGCCGTCCAGCGCAGGTCCCGCAAAACTGCTTTCAAGCCCCACCGCAAACAGTCCGGAGTTATAGAGAACAGAGTTCTTGAGCGTGAGCTCGGTCTTGACGAGCGCAAGGAAATCGGGGTCTTTTAGCGCCGCCGCCGCGAGCGCGCCCCGGTCGCTTGCTGAATTAAAAGCATCATAGCCCGCAATTTTGGGCGCACACTTCTCCCAAAGGGAAGGGTCTTTTGCGAGCGCGGTGCCGAGATGTTCGCTGTTTCCGACAGGATAGTCCCCGAGCTGACGCACGTTTGTGCCGAGCCGCAGGATAAATTCGCGGGCATGGGAGAGAATACAGCTCTCCACGCGCACTTTCGTCACGTTTGCTCTCTTTGCGAAAACAAGATTTGCGTCCGCGTTCGAAAGCGGATTGTAGGACTCCCCGAAGATGCGGAGCACGGTGCGCCCGGTGCTGATTCTGCTGTTGGTAAAGACAGCCTCGCCGATAACCTCGCAGGTCGTACAGACATAGTTGAGACTATTCCAGTCCGCCTGCTCCCCGCCTTCGACGGTCGCACCGCGAAGCTCCACGTTGTCTATCTCGATATCTTTGCCTTCCACAAGGAAAGCGATATTGTCCTGCGCCTTGACCGACGCCGACGCGCTCGAATCCGAGAGAGACACGAAGTCCCGCGGACCCTGAAATTTTGACCAAGCAAAGGGCGCGCCCGTGCCGTCCTTCACGTTTGTGATATTGTTCGCGTTGAGCACGTGTCCGTTCCCGTAAACGCTGTTGGTAATCTTCAGCGCATAATAAACTGAAGGGTGTTCTTTTCCATTGTTCTTGTAGTAGTCCCAGGGCGCTGTCGTTGGCATCTCGCCCACTTCCTCGGCGAGAATTTCCTTCGCGTTCGGAATCACCGTCACCGCGCCGGATTCGCTCTTTTCAATGAGTTTCACGCCCACGTCGATGTCTGCGGTGAGCACGACCTCTTTGCCCTCCTGCGTCGCATAGCGCAGCTGCGGATAGTCGGAAACACTCACCCCGTTCACGCACTGAATCGTCACGGTGTCCCGAATATCCCTGCCGAGCAACGCGCCCGCCTTGAGCACTGCCGTCACCGTTACGACGCCCGATTTTTTAATCTTCAAAAATCCTTTTTCGGAGACCGTCGCGATGCTCTCGTCGCTCGAAGTGAATTCTACGTCCGTCGGATTCAGCCCGGAATCCGTAAATTTCAGTTGAAAACTGTTTTCCAGATATTTCACGGTCTCACGCACGTAGTTGGTCTCGTATTCGTTCTGTTCGCCGTAAATCGTCTGATTCGCCACCGCGAAACGGTCGGCAAGCCCATGGGTTTGGGCGTTGATTTCAAAATTGATTCGTTCCGCGGGCAGTTTTACCGCGTGCACTTCGCGCGTCTCGTAGGCGATTTCCTCCCCGTCTAAAAGGAAGGCAAAGCGCACCTGCGCCTTCCCCTCCGAAAGAGCGCGGAGCAAAAAGTTGTTGCCGTCCTTGGTCACGCTGATAACCGAAGGATTGTCGCTCGAGCAGGTGAATTCCGCGCCCGCGTACTCGGGGTCAGAAGAGACATTGACGATATTGTATTTTCCGGTCTGAATATACGCGGCGAAATTGGAGATGACGAGTTCGGCGTCCGCCGCCTCCACGTTTTGAATACGGACGGTAATCGCCTTATCTTCCCCGAAATCGGGGCTGTCAATCCAGAAGGACACGGGAATTTCCCCCGCCGAACCATCTGCGAGCCTGACCGTCACATCGAAGGACCAAACCCCGGGCAGGCTCTCGGAGACATCCGAAATTTCGACGGAATCGACGAGCGTTTGGTCAAAATTCGACTTGATATCCGTCGGGGTCGCGCCGCTCTCCCCCGCGTTCATCTCCATGCGGAAGGTACAGACGCCGCCCGAGGTGCGGAGATCCTCGCCCGCCGAAACAAAGAGACCGCTCTCCGTCTCGGCAGGTGTCACCTCCACCTCCGCAGAGGCGGAAAGTTTTCCTGTTAGTCCGTCCTTAACGGTTGCCGTCACAGTCGCGCGCCCCGCGGAAACAGCCTCTGCCGCGCCGGTCAGTGCGTTGATTTTGAGAATGTTTTTGTTCGACGATTCCCATGTCACATTGGTGCTCGCCGCTTCCTCGGGGTACACTTGGCTTGTAAAGGTCTTTTTCTCTCCCGACACCATGCTCTCGGGGACGGTAATTTCTATTTCCGTCGCCTTCTCGCTGGTCACATGCAGGAGAAAACTTTTGGAAAAGCCCCCTTCCGCCGTGCTGACGGTGATTTTGAGAGAACCGACCCGCTTTGCGCGGATCACCCCTTCCGCGTCAATTTCAATCTCGGCGGGACGCTTTCCCGAAATCTCGGCATAGGAATAGTTCAGTTTTTGATTGCTCGCGTTGAGCGGAATCGCGCGCGCATTGATTTTAAGCGTGTCAACGCCCGCGGAGAGGGACAGCGTCTCCTCCTGATTCATGTCGAGTTCGATGCCCGAGACAGGTATCGGCATGGCGAGCGTGACGACGTTCGCCGCCGAAAAGACACAGATCATCAGAACGATGGGGATAATCATGACGAGCGCGACAATTCGCTGTTTCATGCCTGCACCTCCCTGTATTTTCGGTCAAGTCCGCGGTTTAAGTAGAGCACGGACAGGACGAGAATGAGCACCGCGAGAACAAAGAGAACGCACACAGTGATGATTGTTCCAACGGAATTTGCATATTTGGCGCGGAAAAACATTGCGCAGAACAGAGACAGTGCGCCCGTCACGAGGGACGCCACGAGTCCCCAAAAGACCACGAAGGTCACCGCGCGGTTATTCGACCCGCCGAAGTCCGGCTGGTTGAGGTCTCTGCGTGTCGCAAGACAGATCATGCCCACGGACAGACTGCCCGTGATGAGAAAACACACGCCCGCCTGCCAAAGGTTTACCACTCCGAGCACGGCGAGAAGGATATTTGTAAAAAGAATAGATGCAAGCGACACGATGCCGCAGAGAAGCACCTTCGACCACACCAAAAGCCTGCTGTTCACGGGCAGAATTTTGGTCGCGGAAAAAGACTTTCCTTCCCGGCTGATATTGGTCGCGCAGAAGGTATTGGTGAGCACGGAGAACATCGCCGTGCACAGGAGCGCGATTTCAAAGCCGACGTCCACAAAGATGAGTTCCCGCGCGAGGGAATCGAGGAGCGTCGCCGTCACATACACCATGAGGGGAAGAACAAGGGTCACCGCGAAGAACTGAAAGGCAAAGGAAGGCGTGCGCAGAATGGTGACAAACTCTTTCTTTAAAAGTGCGGCGAGCGGACTGTGCGGGCGGGAAACGCGGGCGACGCGGCGAAACTCCTTTCCGCCCGAGAGCCGATTGTTCGCCACCAGTCCGAAGAGCCAGCGCACCGCGAGACAGACCACGGCAACGCTCCCCGCCGCGGCGAGAAGCGCCCAGACGAGGTTGAGCCAGCGCCCGTTGCCGAGCGTAAAATCCGCGAGAACATTGCCGGGGAAAAAGATTTTCCGCAAAATTGCGACCGCGTTTAAGAAACTTTCGTTGAAGATAAACCGGATTCTTCCGGTCTCGAGAAGTCCCTTTAAGAGGGAGAGAATCTGCGAATATACGAGAAACGCCCCCGCCACGAGCGCGGTAAAGACGATGGTCAGGACAAGATAGTTTCGGGAGAGAAGTTTGGTGAGAAAGTGCGCGGGCAGGGCGAGGAGCGCCGCGAGCGCAAATGAGAACAGCGCGCACACGAGCGCGCCGAAAATCGAGAGCGCGAAGAATCCGAATCCCCGCCCCGCAACGAAGGCAAACACCGTCGTGAGCGGGAGCACGGTCAAAAGAGAGGTCAATGCAAAGTCCGTAAACAGCGCGGCGAGCTTGGATAAAAAGATGGTCTGCCGCCGCACCGGGAGCAGGAGAAGCACATTCATGCCCTTGCTCGAGGTGATACTGCGGTTGATTTTAAAGATACCCGAAATCGTCGTGACGGCGCAGGCGAGCGCATAGACGAAGGTCAGCGCCTCCCGCTCCCGCACCGCTTTCGCATCGGTATAGCCGATTTTGACCTTTAAATAGGTTTCGAGGAAATAGCGGAACACGACAATGACCACCGCAAGCACCGCGGCAGTCAAAACAAGGTTGAAGAGCGTACTCCAAATATTTTCCCGGCGGGGTTTCCACGCCGCTCGCTTTTCCCGGAGCTCCCGGAAAAAGAGAACCCCGAACTCACGCATGCGTCTTTTCCTCCGGCTGTTCGGGCGGTTCCTCGCACTTGGCGATAAAGTATTCCTCGAGACTCCTGCCCGTCCTGCGGAAGGCGGTCATCTCCATATCCTCGGTCTTTCTGCCGCGGTTGATCATCACGACGCGGTCGCAGATTTTCTCCACAATGTCAAGGTTGTGCGAGGAAAAGAGCACGGTATTTCCCTGCGCCGCATATTCCTGCATGTAATTTTTGAGCGCCGCAGTCGTCTGCGGGTCGAGTCCGGTGTGCGGTTCGTCGAGAATCCACAGCCGGGGACGATGAATCAGGGACGCCATGACCGAAATCTTCTGTTTCATTCCGTGCGAGTACGAAGAAATCAGCCGGTGAATGCTGTCCCCGAGCGAAAAACGCTCCTGAAATTCCTTGACGCGAGCCGCGCGGTCGGACTTCGAAACCCGGTGCACATCCGCCAAAAAGTTCAGGTATTCCATGCCCGTCATTTTGTCGAAGGCGAAACACACGTCCGGCACGTATCCGAAGCATGCCTTCGCGGAAATCGAGTCCTCGGAGATGTCGTGCCCGCACACAAAGATTCTTCCCTCCGAAAAGGGCAGGAGTCCCGTCAGGCATTTCAGAATGGTGGATTTGCCGGCGCCGTTGCGACCGACCATGCCCACAATCTGCCCCTCTCCACAGGAAAAGGAGATGTCTTTGACCGCATAGTCGGACTTCGCGCCGTATTTTTTGGATAACTTTCGGATTTCTGCGATTTCAGCCATGTTCTCTCCGTTACGTAAAGGTACACCTTTCCGTACGCATCATTTTATTCCGTTTCGCGCGGTTTTTTGAACAAAACTGCTTGTTTTTTATTCAATTATGATAATTCAGAAAATTGTACATTTTTGTCATTATAGCACAGTTTTTTGTCGAATGCAAGGATACGATACCCCCAAAAAAATACAAATTTCCGCGGTTGGTTTGCACAATTTTTCTTTCGGTGATATACTATAAAGGTATGAAATCAAGTCGTCACGGACAGGACAAGTTCACATACATGACTCAGACGCCGGTCAAAAAGCTCGTCGGTACCCTCGCGGTGCCGACTATGATCAGCATGCTCGTCACCTCGATCTACAACCTCGCGGACACCTATTTTGCGGGGCAGATCGGCACAAGCGAGAGCGCGGCAATCGGTATCGCGCTCCCCCTTATGGCGATTATTCAGGCGCTCGGGTTCATGTTCGGGCACGGTTCGGGCAACTATATCTCCCGACTCCTCGGCAGCCACAGGGGGCAGGAGGCGGACCGCGTCGCCTCGGTCGGGTTCTTTTCCGCCTTTATC
>CAJMQN010000010.1 GCA_905215695.1 uncultured bacterium | reverse complement strand
TGCCGGACTTTAACAAAAGTGTTTCTCCTCCTTTTCCTATCTCTGTCTGTATTTTGCGAAATCTTCACATCCCTCACAGGGATGTGTTTTTTTTGTTTTTTGTCAAAAAATTGTTGACAAACCGGAAAATCGGTGATAGAATGTGTCCAACAAACCGATGATGCAGAGAAGTAGCGAAGATTGCGCGGCGCAGAGAGTTCCCGGTCGGTGTAAGGGAATACGCAGATTTTCGGCGAATGGACTGCAGAGGGCGGCGGCGAAAGGGAATCCGATTAGCCGGCGACGCAACTCCCGCGTTACGGGGAGACGGTATGATCGTACCGGAAAAGAGGCGGAAGAACTTTCCGTGAAATTTGGGTGGCATCACGACAATACGTCCCAGCAGGGCGTCTTGCCGTGTTTTTTTATTGCCGAAAGGAGAAATTTATGTACAGGAATCCCGATTTTCGATGGCGCCGCGGAGCATTGCGGGCGCAAGGGCACAAAACTGGTCAATAAAAATTTAAAAATTTTGGAGAATAACGATTATGAAACGGAACAATGTGGATTTCGATAACTATTTCAAGAACTACCCGAGCAAGGAAGGCTATTTCGGCAAATACGGCGGGAGCTATATTCCTCCCGAACTGCAGACGGCGATGGATGAGATTACAGAAGCGTATTTCAACATCTGCAAGTCAAGCAAATTCATCGCGGAACTTCGGCGGATTCGCAAGGAATTTCAGGGGCGTCCCACGCCGATTACCTATCTCGAGCGTCTCTCCAATTCCCTCGGCAACGTGCAGATTTACGCCAAGCGCGAGGATCTGAACCATACGGGCGCGCACAAGCTCAACCACTGCATGGGGGAGGCTCTGCTCGCCAAGTACATGGGCAAAAAGAAGGTCATTGCGGAGACGGGCGCGGGACAGCACGGAGTCGCGCTCGCGACGGCGGCGGCGTACTTCGGGTTGGAGTGCGACATCTACATGGGTTCCGTAGATATCAAGAAACAGGCGCCCAACGTCGCGCGCATGAAGATTCTCGGCGCGCGGGTCGTGGAAGTCAAACACGGGCTTGCCACCTTAAAAGAGGCGGTTGACGCGGCGTTTGAGGCGTACTGCAAGGAACATAAGGACTGCATTTACTGCATCGGTTCGGTGGTAGGACCGCACCCGTTCCCGATGATGGTGCGGGATTTCCAAAGCGTGGTGGGCATCGAGGCGCGGGAACAGTTCCTTGAGATGACCGGAGAACTGCCGGACAACATCGTCGCCTGTGTGGGAGGCGGTTCCAACGCGGCGGGGCTGTTTGCGGGATTCTTGAACGATCCCGTGGAGATCTACGGCGTCGAGCCCCTCGGACGGGGAACAAAGCTCGGCGACCATGCCGCGAGCCTGACCTACGGCTCCGAGGGCGTCATGCACGGGTTCAACAGCATCATGCTGAAGGACGAAAAGGGCGAACCCGCTCCGGTGTATTCGGTGGCGAGCGGTCTCGACTATCCCTCTTCGGGTCCCGAGCACGCATTCTTAAAGGAAATCGGACGGGTCAAGTACGACGTAGTGGACGACAACGATACCATTGATGCCTTCTTCAAGCTCTCCCGCATGGAGGGAATTATTCCCGCAATCGAGAGTTCGCACGCCGTCGCCTATGCCATGAAACTCGCCAAAAAACTCGACCACGGTTCCATTCTCGTCAACCTCTCCGGGAGAGGGGACAAGGACATGGATTACATCATCGAGAAATACGGCATTCGGTAAGAGAATAAGCGCGCCCTTCCGCAGAAAGACGCGCCCGATGAAAAAGGGTATCCGTTCAACGGATACCCTTTTTTTATATTTACTTTAAAACCGCCTTGATTCGGCGCACGCCGGAGGAGCTGGATTGTTCCTTGACGATTTCGAAAGCGCCGAGCTCGGAGAGAGCTTTTGCGTGCGGTCCGCCGCAGATTTCCTTGGAAAATTCGCCCATGGTAAAGACCTTGACTTTGTCGCCGTACTTGTGCTCGAAGAGTCCGATCGCGCCCGCCGCCTTCGCCTCGTCCACGGTCATCTCCTCGCAGGTCACCTGCGCACCCGTTTTGATCCACGAATTGACGAGTTCCTGCGTCTCCTTCACCTCTTCGGGGGTCATGGGTCTCTCGAAGGAGAAGTCGAAGCGCAGGCGTTCGGGGGTAATGTTGCTCCCGCGCTGGCAGACCTCGGTTTTTAAAACCTTGCGGAGCGCCGCCTGCAAGAGGTGGGTCGCGGTGTGCAGGCGCGCGGTCTGTTCGGTGGAATCCGCGAGTCCGCCCTTGAATCGCTGTTCGCTCCCCGCGTGGGACTTCGCCTGATGCTCGGCGAACGCCGCGTCGAATCCCGCTTTGTCCACGACAAAGCCCTTTTCCGTGGCGAGTTCCTCGGTCATCTCGATGGGGAATCCGAACGTGTCGTAGAGGTGGAACGCCGTCACGCCGTCAATCTTTGCGTCCGTGACCCCCGCCGCGACCTTTTCAAACTCCTTGAGTCCGAGCGAAACCGTCTTCATGAACCGCTCTTCCTCGCGGTTGATTTCGCCGACAATCTTGTCTCGGTTCTCGACAAGCTCGGGATAGACCTCCGCGTACTTTTGGATATAGGTCTCGGCAATTTTGGAGAGCGAGCCCTTGCGCAGTCCGATCAGTCTGCCGTAGCGGACAGCTCTACGAATAAGTCTGCGCAGGACGTATCCTTGGTCAACGTTGGAGGGGGTCACGCCTTTTTTGTCACCGATGATAAAGGTGGCGGTGCGCACGTGGTCGGCGATGATGCGGAACGCTTTGGTCGTCCCCTCGTCTTCGCCGTAGTTTTTGCCCGAAAATTCGGAGATGACCTCGAGCGCGCGGGCAAAGAGGTCGCACTCATAGACGGACTTGTAGCCGTTGAACATGCAGATCGTGCGCTCCAAACCCATGCCCGTATCCACATTTTTCTGCTTTAAGGGGGAGAAGGTGCCGTCCGCGTTCTTGAAATACTGCATAAAGACGTCGTTCCAAATCTCGACGTATTTTCCGCAGTCGCAGGCGGGGGAGCAGTCCGGTCCGCAGGGGGCTTTTCCGGTATCGACGAACATTTCGGTGTCCGGTCCGCAGGGTCCTGTGATTCCAGCGGGTCCCCACCAGTTGTTTGCCTTGGGCAGGAAGAAGATATGGTCCTCGGGAATCCCGCATTCCTTCCAAATCCTTGCGCTCTCCTCGTCCCGGGGGGCGTCCGCGTCCCCCGCAAAGACGGAGACCGCGAGCTTTTCGACGGGAATCGCGAGGTACTTCTCGTCCGTCAGAAATTCAAAGGAAAAACGGATTGCGTCCTCCTTGAAGTAGTCGCCGAGACTCCAATTGCCGAGCATTTCAAAGAAGGTGCAGTGCGTGGCGTCGCCCACCTCGTCGATGTCCCCCGTGCGCACGCACTTCTGCGTGTCGCAGAGACGGGTGCCGGAAGGGTGCTTTTCGCCGAGCAGATAGGGCACCAAGGGGTGCATGCCCGCCGTCGTGAAGAGAACGGTGGGGTCGTTTTCGGGAATCAGTGACGCGCTGTCGATGACCGCGTGACCCTTGGATCTGAAAAAGTCGAGATAC
Organism: uncultured bacterium; assembly: GCA_905215695.1. Taxonomy (GTDB): domain Bacteria; phylum Bacillota; class Clostridia; order Christensenellales; family HGM11417; genus CAJMQN01. The sequence goes on along the minus strand of CAJMQN010000010.1, from coordinate 58,089 downwards.
ATCTTCCGCAGGGCGACGGAATCCAATTTTTTCATGCTTTGCCTCAATATGATTTTATTTTTCGACCATTATACCATATAATCCGCGTTTTACAAAACAATTTTATGCGAAAAGCCCTTGCGGAAAACGCGGGAATGGTGTAAAATACTCTTACTATGAAAAACAAGGATTATTTTAAGCAGAAGGCGGAGGGCTTGGTTTCGCTGTCCGAAGGGGAGACCGCGGTCAAGACCTATCACTGCATCACGCTGAACAACGGGGAAAACGAGGGCTACCTCACCGTAACCGACCGCAGGGTACTCCTTGTGGAGGTATCCTCGCGCAACCGCGACTGCCGCAAGACAGAACTTCCCATTGAGGCTGTCGGAGGCATCGACTACCGCTATCGGCAGGCGTCCAACGCGGGCAAGCTGACCGCAGCGGCGATTTTCCTGATTGTGTGCGCCGCGCTCATGGTGGTTTCGCTTGTGCTGACTCTGCCCTATGCTTGGCTTAAATATGTCATGTGGGGCGTTGCAGGCGTGTGTCTCGTGCTCGCTCTGGTGTTCGGGCTCCTGCGTTCGCCCTCGCTGTATCAGATTCGTATCTATTCGAGTTATCCGATGACGGACTTCATGGGCTTTTCCTCGACGGCAAAAATGCGGGAAGAGAAACTTCTCATCAAACCCGCGGCGGACTGTCAGGTCATGCTCAAGGAATTCGGCGCGCTGATTTTGGACATTCGACAGTTCGGCGCGGCGGTAAAAGAGAAATATCTCTCCAAGGTCGAACAGAAGGAATTGAAGGTTCAGCGCCGGACAGAAGCGCAGCGGCAGGCGGAGGCACAGGCAATCGAAGAGGAACGCGCCCGCCGGCTCGAGGAAAAACAGCGGCGGCAGAGGCTCAAGGAACAGCGCAAACTCGAAAAGGAGAGCCGCAAAACCGCGAAGAAAAAGCCCGCGTCCGAGGAGGACGGGGACAAAGAGCAGTTTTTTGACATATTGAACAAATAAGACGGGTATTTATTGGGCATTCTGCGAGGGTCGGATTTTTGCCGAATGTCTTGACAAAAGCGTGAAAAAAGATTAAAATAAGGGTATCATTCTAATATCTATCCCGAAACGTATAAGGAGAGTTGAAAATGAATAAGATTGAGGGGCAGTACACCATTAAGAAAAAATGGTTCAACAACAAGGGAAAATTCAGCATTGAGCAGCAGGGTCGGAAGATGGTCGGCACCTTCACTTACGGGAAGGATGAGAACAAGATTGACATGGCGCGTTTCAACGGCGACAAGTATTTCGAGTTCTGCGGCAGCTATAAGACCGTTTTCGGCATGAAGTATTATTCGGTGACCGCAAATCTTGACGGCTTCAAGTTCGAGGGCAACTTCGAGAACAAGAAGGGCACGAAGAAGATTATCGGCACGGTCGTGATCGACGGACAGGGCGCGCCCGAAGCGCCTGCGGCTCCCGCTCCCGCGGCGGAAGAACCCAAAGCCGAAGAAGAGAAGAAAGGCGAATAAGGAAAGAAAGCAAAGCCCCGTTCCTATGAGGAACGGGGCTTTTTTTTGTACGGTTAATTCTGTTCGTTTTTCACGAGTGCGTCGAGCATGACAAGAACATTTTTGCGCTGTTCGTCGGTGAGTTTTTCGAGCAGCGTAAAGATACGGCGTCGTTCTGTCGCCGCCTCGTCAAAGGTTTCCTCTTCCGCGAACAGCTCGGACAACGTGATGCCCAATACGTCGCAATATGCGTCGAGCGATTGAATCGAAGGAAGAATGTTACTGTCGCGCCAACGATGATAAATGCTTTGAGACAGAATTGCGTCTTTGGAAAGACGATAAACGGTTAATTTTTTCTGTTCTCTCAAAGTGTCAATGCGCTTAAATAGTTCGAAATTTTCAATCATGATACTATTATAAAATGAACGATTGAAAATAAAGTACTATTTGTGGAGGCATAGTACTTCTTAAAGTAGAAGTAATTGCTTGCCTTTTTTGCGCGATTGCGTTACAATAGAGAAAAACGGGAGGGGGACTTCTTTGGAACTGCCGGAAGAGGAGCTTGACGGAATGCTTCGGGAGGACTGTGAAAATTTGATGGGGAGACTTTGGGCGCGCGGCAGTCTCCGCGCAAAGCAGGATCTTCGAAGGTATCTGCTCGAGGCGTTGCAGGACGCGGAGATTCTCGCGAAAATAAAAAAGAAAATAAGTTTTGACAAATAAAAACGTCGGATTTCCGATTTCGGAAATCCGACGTTTATGATTATTGTCAGTGGGAAATTTCGTCGTTCGGCTTTGCGTCCGCATCGGGCGCGGGAGCCGCAGGGGGAGCGGGAGGCGTATCCGTCGGCGCGGGAATTCCCTTGCGCTCGTACTCGTTGCGATCCTCGATTTTCTTCAGGACGTCCGCGACGCTCTGTCCTTCCATGAGCATATCCACTTCGTCGGCGTAGATGGTTTCCTTTTCGATGAGCACGCGTGCCATGCTGTCGAGCACCTTCTTGTGCTGACCGAGGAGGTTGCGCGCGCGTTCGAGACAGCTCTCCACAATCTTGGAAATCTGTTCGTCGATCTTCGCCTGCACTTCCTCGCTGTTCGCGGAATGGGAACCGAAGTCCCGACCCACAAACACTTCGTGGTCGGAGCCGTAGAAGATAGGACCGAGGTCACTCATGCCCCATTCGGTGACCATTGCCTTGGCAATCTGCGTGAGCTGTTTGATGTCTCCGCTCGCGCCGGTGCAGACGTCCTCGATGACGATTTCCTCCGCAACGCGCCCGCCGAGCGCCATCGTGATATAGTCGAGCCATTTGTTCTTGGACTCGTGGCTGTTGTCGTTCTCGGGTCTCGTCATCGTGTAGCCCGCCGCCTGTCCGCGCGGAATAATCGAAACTTCCTGCACGGGGTCGCAGTGGGGAAGGAGTTTGGCGAGAATTGCGTGCCCCGCCTCGTGATAGGCGGTGATGCGCTTGTCGCTCTCCGTGACGAGACGGGATTTCTTCTGCGGACCCATGAGAACTTTGTTGATGCCCTCGTAGAGGTCTTTCATGATGATGACCTTTCGACCCGCCCGGGCGGCGAGGATTGCCGCCTCGTTCAAGAGGTTCGCGATGTCCGCGCCCGTGAATCCCGCGGTCATGCGGGCAAGATTTTTAAAGTTGATTTCGGGGGAAATCGGCTTGTTGCGGGCGTGAACCTTGAAGATTGCCTCGCGTCCGCGCACGTCGGGCGCGTTGACGTAGATTTGACGGTCGAAACGTCCGGGGCGCAGGAGCGCGGGGTCGAGAATGTCCGCGCGGTTGGTCGCCGCCATGACGATGATGCCGTCGTTGGTCTCGAAACCGTCCATCTGCACGAGGAGCTGGTTTAAGGTCTGCTCGCGTTCGTCGTGTCCGCCGCCGAGCCCTGCGCCTCTCTGCCGTCCTACGGCGTCGATTTCGTCGATGAAAATGATGCAGGGCATGTTTTTCTTGGCGATATCGAAGAGGTCGCGGACGCGGCTCGCGCCCACGCCGACGTACATTTCAACGAAGTCTGAACCCGAAATCGAGAAGAAGGGCACGCCCGCCTCTCCCGCGACGGCTTTTGCAAAGAGCGTCTTGCCCGTTCCGGGAGGGCCTACGAGCAATACGCCGCGCGGAATGCGCGCGCCGAGCTCGGTGAACTTCTTGGGCGCTTTCAAAAATTCAACGATTTCTTTCAGCTCTTCCTTTTCCTCTTCGGCGCCCGCCACGTCCGCAAAACGCACTTTGACGTTGTCGTTGACACGGGTTTTGACCTTGCCGAAGTTCATGGCTTTGGAGCCGCCGCCGGACATCTGCCGCAGTATCATAATAAAGACCACGACGAGAAGAATCATTCCGACGATGGAAATTGCGGTGTTGACCCAAGAACCAGCGCCGGGGTCGGGCAGATAAACCTGAACCCGTGCTTTGCCCGCGGCAAGATCCTCGGTGACCTGTTTCATGAACTCGGTGTGCGCGAGGTAAAGGTTGCAGGTATATTCAGCTTTATCATTGATGACGACAGTCGCAATCGCGTTGCCGTTGATGACAATCTTGTTCTTATCTGACCGTTCGAGCGTCTCGTATTTCTGGTAGAATTCGGTATAGTCGATTTCCTTGGGTTTCGGGACGAGCCAGGTCACGGCGACAAAATAGAGTATTCCGCATAACAGCAGCGCGGATACGATGATCAGAATTTTCTTGGTGTTTGACGACACTATATTTCCTCCATAGTCTGCTTTTGGCAGTAATATACGCGTATGAGTTGTTCCATCATTTTAGCACAGTTTCCGAAAAATGACAATAAAAAAATCGGGTCAGAATCCTGTCTTAACATATATAACCGCAGAAACGGCGAAAAAACACAGAATTCTTTACAAAACCAAAAGGAACTGATATAATACTACTAAATAGTATCAAAGTTTCTTTCGGGTTTTATTCGGTTCGGGGGAAGGTTATGGCAAAAATCATTGCATTTTCCAATCAAAAGGGCGGCGTCGGCAAGACGACGTCCTGCGTCAACTTCTCGGCGTATCTCGCGGCGGCGGGCAGGCGGGTTCTTCTTGTAGATGCGGACCCGCAGGGCAACGCCACGAGCGGACTCGGGGTCGCGAAGAACGAAATAGAAAAATCGATCTATGACGCGCTGCTCTCGGACGTGCCCATTCGCGAAGTGATTTTAAAGACCGAGGTGGACGGCTTGGACGTCGCGCCCTCGAACATTGACCTCGCGGGCGCGGAGATTGAGCTTGTGAGCGAGATGGGCAGGGAAAAACGACTTGCACAGGCGCTCACGGAGGTTGCGGCGGAATATGACTATGTCACTGTGGACTGTCCGCCCTCTCTCGGACTTCTGACCATCAACGCGCTTGCCGCGGCGGATTCGGTCATCATTCCCATTCAGAGCGAGTTTTACGCGCTCGAGGGACTGACGCAGCTCATCAACAGTTTTAAACTCGTCAAACGGCATTTGAATGCCAATCTCGAGATTGACGGCGTGGTTCTGACCATGTTTGACTCGAGGAGCTTGATTTCAAACCAAATCCGGGAACAGATTACCCGCTACTTCGGCGCGAAGCTCTTTTCGACGGTGATTCCGCGGAACGTGCGGCTCGCGGAGGCGCCGAGCCACGGCGTCCCGGTGCTTTTGCACGACGACCGCTGCGCCGGCGCGAAGGCGTACCGCGCACTCGCCGAGGAATACATTCGGCGCTGTGAACGTAAATAACTGCTTGGAGAACAGCATATGATAAAGAACAGAGGATTGGGAAAGGGACTTTCCGCGCTCTTTGCGGAGACGGACGCGGAGTATGATAAGACGATGGAGGCGGATTTCGGACTGCCGAAGCGCGCAGAATCGCCGAAGCCGACCGCGGAGACCGCGCCGGAGGCGGGTGTTGCGGAGATTGCAATCAATCTGATTGCCCCCAATCCCGACCAACCGAGAAAGGTCTTTGATCAGGAAAAATTGCAGGAACTCGCAAATTCGATTGCTGCGCACGGAGTGATTCAGCCCGTCGTTCTGAACCGCAAGGGTGACAGATACGTCATCATTGCCGGCGAACGGCGTTGGCGCGCGTCCAAGCTCGCGGGGCTCGAGCGCATTCCGGCGGTCGTGAAGGAGCTGTCGGACAAGGAGGTCAAAGAGATCTCCATCATCGAGAACTTACAGCGCGAGGACCTGAACCCCGTTGAGGCGGCGATCGCCATTCGGGAACTCATGGACCAATTCGGGCTGACGCAGGAGCAGGTCGCGGAGCGCATCGGCAAGAGCCGACCCGCGATTGCAAACCTTCTGCGCCTTCTGACGCTGTCCCGTCCGGTGCTCGCATTGGTGCGGGAGGGGCGTCTCTCCGCGGGACACGCGCGCGCGCTCGTGGTCGTGACCGACGAGCTCCGTCAGATTGACCTTGCGAACCGCGCTTGCGACAACAAGATGAGCGTGCGGCAGCTCGAAGAGGCGTGCAAAAAACTTGACGTCGAGGTGCGAAAGGCGGTCAAACGCCCCGTAAAACAGGCGGAGGTACAGTCAAGGGAGTTAAAGGACCTTGTCTCGACCATGCAGACGGTGTTCGGCACCAAAGTGACGGTCATGGGCAACGATTCCAAGGGGAGAATTTGTATCGACTACTTCTCGCCGGATGACCTCGACCGAATCTTCGATCTCATGGACGAGCTGAAGTAGCATATTGGCAGGGGGGATCATATTTGAAACACGAAGTATTGCGGTCGGGGATCGTTGTGGGCTGGTCGGACGACCGGCGGTTCGGCGGACCTGTCGAAGGGGAAATCCTCTTCGATAAAATCTATTTTGCCGCAAACGGGCGCCGCATACAGGTCGGCGCGATCAAGCGGGTGGGTTTCGAGCGGACGGACGTCTATGAGACGCTGTCGGGCGAGGCGAAACTCGTCGGGAGCGTGTTCAAGGACGGCAGGGTGACCGCCGCGGACGGGAGAGAAGTCGGACAGGTAACGCAGGACGTGTGGTCGGAAATGACCTCGAACACCTCGGGCGCGGTCTGTCTGCTCCTCGGCGCGGATTCGGATTTTGTCACCCGTGCGCTCGGAGCGACGGAACCAAAACCGCAAGAGCCTGTGAAAAAAACGGCGCGGCAATCCCCGCCTATGCGGGAAGATACCGCATGCCGCGAAGATCACGTATTCGGAGCGGGGGCGGAGGAGAAACCAGCTCCCGTGCCTGAAAAGTCCGCGGAGGTCTGTCGGGAGGATCATGTGTTCGGCTCGGAATCTCCCGAACAGGAGTCGGAAGAGGATTCCGTGCCCGAACCGACGGAATCCGAACCCGCGGAGTTCGAACCGACAGAGACACCGCCGTCCGAAGGGGACGAACCGGAGCCCCTGCAGCCCGTCCGAATGCCCGAGGCGGAGGACGTGTTTTCCTACGGAACGCCGAAACCCGGAAAGACGCCGAAATTCAAGCCTGCGTCCAAAGAGGAGACGGATCAGCACAACCGTTCCGAGCAGAGAAAAAAGTCGATTATCGGCGGCATCATGATTGTTCTTGCCGTGATTCTGTTTATTCTTACCAAAGTTGACGATTGCTCCTGTACGATAGGCGGCTGTCGGGAGGATATTACCGCTGAAACGGTTCGGTACGAATATTCGGGATTGTCGGGCGGGGGCAATTTCGGCGATGGAGGCGCGCTTGCCGGACCGACGGTGGATCACGGAAGTTATTTTGAACTTCGTGCCGACGGCACCTACTACGGCGTTATCAATTTGTCCCGACCTACGGTGAACAAGACCTACAGCGGCAGTTATGACGGGGAGTTTTCGGACTCGGACATCTATATGACGAGCGAAACCCGTTTGTGTGTCGCCTATCAAGGCGACGCCTTTTTCGTGAATATCTATTTTTCCCGCACAACTTAATCCCCGCTCTCGCGGCGAAAGGGACAAAAACGGAAATATCACCTTAAAGACACTTGCAAGCGCCGAAACGCTTGCAAGTGTCTTTTTTCATTTTTGACGTGATTCGGCTCATAAGGGCAATTACGGGCGAAATTTCGCGTTTTGGGGCAAAAGATGCGACAAATCCTTTGGAGAAATCTTCAAAGTGTGGTATAATGGAGTCGAACGAAAAGAAAGGAGAACGGAATGGCGAAACAGGACAAAAACGCGGCGCAGTACGGCGAAGCGCAAATCCAAGTGCTCGAGGGACTCGAGCCGGTCCGGAAACGTCCGGGCATGTATATCGGCAGCACCGACGAAAAGGGGCTGCACCACCTCGTGCATGAGATTGTAGATAACTCCATCGACGAGGCGCTCGCGGGTTTCTGCACCAAAATCACCGTGACCATCAACAAGGACGGCTCCTGTACCGTCGTGGACAACGGGCGGGGCATTCCCTGCGGCATCCACAAACAGGAGGGCATTTCCGCGGTCGAGGTCGTCATGACCAAGCTCCACGCGGGCGGCAAATTCGGCGGCGGCGGGTACAAGATTTCCGGCGGTCTGCACGGCGTCGGGCTTTCGGTCGTTTCAGCGCTCTCCGAATGGCTGGACATCGAGGTCTATCAGGACGGAAAAATCCACTTTCAGCACTACGAGCGCGGTATTCCCGCCGATCGGCTCAAGGTCACGGGGGACACCGAACTCACGGGCACCAAGGTCACCTTCATGCCCGACGCGGAGATCTTCGAGACCCTCGACTTCAAGTACGACATTCTGCGGAGCAGACTTCGCGAGCTCGCCTTCCTCAATAAGGGGCTCATCATCGAGCTTTCGGACGAGCGGGACGGAAGGAAGGAGACCTTCTGCTACGAGGGCGGTATCTTCGATTTCGTGGTACAGCTCAACAAGAACAAGGAGACTTTCTTCGAACAGCCCATCTATATCGACCGCACCTACGGGGACACCTCGGTCGAAATCGCGCTGCAGTACAACGACAGCTACAGCGAGGTCATCTATACCTACGCGAACAATATCAACACCGACGAGGGCGGTACGCACCTCGAGGGATTTAAGAACGCCGTTTCCAAGGTCATCAACGACTACGGTCACTCCCTGAAGGTCTTAAAGGATGACGAAAAGCTGTCCGGCGAGGACGCGCGGGAGGGCATTTCGGCGGTGGTTTCGGTCAAGCTGACCGAACCGCAGTTCGAGGGACAGACCAAGACCAAGCTCGGCAATTCGGAAATCCGCACCATCGTCGCGAAGGCGGTCGGGGACGAGTTCGGCACTTACATGGAGGAGAATCCGGTCAAGGCGCGCGAACTCATCTTAAAGGCGGTTACCGCACAGCGCGCGCGGGAGGCGGCGCGGAATGCCCGCGACCTCACCCGCAGAAAGAATGTGCTCGAGTCCACCACGCTCCCGGGCAAACTCGCCGACTGCACCGAAAAGCGTGCGGAACTCTGCGAAATCTACCTCGTCGAGGGCGATTCCGCGGGCGGCACGGCGAAACAGGGACGGGACAGACGTTTTCAGGCGATTCTGCCCCTGCGCGGCAAGATTTTGAACGTCGAGAAGGCGCGTTTGAGCCGCGCGCTCGAAAATGAGGAAATCAAGGCGATGATTACCGCCTTCGGCGGAGGACTGCGGGACGATTTCGACGAGTCCAAACTCCGCTATGACCGCATCATCTGCATGACCGACGCGGACGTAGACGGCTCGCATATCCGTATTCTTCTGTTGACCTTCTTCTTCCGGTTCATGCGTCCGCTCGTGGAGCACGGACACGTGTATATCGCGATGCCGCCTCTCTACAAGGTGACAAAGAACAAACAGGAAGTGTATCTCTACGACGACAAGGAGCTTGACGCCTACCTCGACACGGTGGGCAGAAAGGGCACGGACATTCAGCGGTACAAGGGTCTCGGCGAAATGAACGCGGAGCAGCTCTGGATGACCACGATGAACCCCGAGACGCGCACGCTCAAAAAGGTCACGATGGAGGACGCCGTCGCGGCGGACGAACTTTTCACGCTGCTCATGGGCGAAAAGCCCGAACTTCGGCGGCAGTTCATCGAAGAGAACGCGAAACTCGTCGAAGACCTTGACATTTAGGGGGAAGAGAGATGGCAAAGAAACAAGAAATCATACAGGAATTTGAAAAGAGTCTCGCCAAGAGCAAGATTCTGCCCGTAAACGTCGAGGACGAAATCAAAAAATCCTTTATCGCGTACGCGATGGCGGTCAACGTCTCCCGCGCGATCCCGGACGTTCGGGACGGCTTGAAACCCGTGCACCGCCGCATTCTCTACGCGATGGGGGACGGGCTCGGACTGTACTCCGATAAACCGCACAGAAAGTGCGCGAGAATCGTCGGCGAAGTGCTGGGTAAATATCACCCGCACGGGGACTACGCGGTCTATGACGCGCTCGTCCGCCTTGCGCAGGACTTCTCTATCAACTACCCGCTCGTGGACGGACACGGAAACTTCGGTTCGGTGGACGGCGACCCCGCCGCGGCACAGCGGTACACCGAGGCGCGGCTCTCGCCCATCGCCTCGCAGATGCTCGCGGACATCGACAAAAACACGGTCGATTTCTATCCCAACTTCGACGACACCGAAATGCAGCCGACGGTTTTGCCCGCGCGGTTTCCCAACCTTTTGGTCAACGGCTCGGACGGCATCGCGGTGGGCATGGCGACCAATATTCCGCCCCACAACTTAAACGAGGTCATTGACGGCGTGATCGCTATGATCGACAACCCCGATATCACCATCGAGGAACTCATGAAGTTCATTCCCGCGCCGGACTATCCGACGGGTGCGATTCTCATGGGCAGGGCTGCCGTGCGGCACGCCTACAAGACCGGAAGAGGGGGCGTGATTCTGCGCGCAAAGACGGACATCGAGGAATTCAACAACGGCACGCGTTCCCGCATCGTCGTGACCGAGCTCCCCTATCAGGTCAACAAGGCGCGACTCATCGAATACATTGCAAACCTCGTCAAGGACAAAAAGATCGACGGAATTTCGGACATTAAAGACGAATCCGACCGGCAGGGCATGCGCATGGTTATCGACATCAAGCGGGATTTCAATCCGCAGGTCGTCTTGAACCTTCTCTTCAAGCACACCCAATTGCAGGTCTCCAACGGAATCATTCTGCTCGCGCTCGTGAACGGAGAACCCAAGGTTCTGAACCTCAAGGAGATTCTCTACTACTATATCGAGCACCAAAAGGAAGTTATTGTCCGCCGGACGAAGTACGACCTCGAGAAGGCGGAAGAGCGTGCGCACATTTTAGAGGGACTCGTCATCGCACTCACAAATATCGACGAAGTGGTGCGGGTCATTCGTTCCTCGCGGGACCGCGTGGAGGCGACCAATAACCTCATACAGCAGTTTATTCTCACCGAGAAACAGGCGCAGGCGATTCTCGACATGCGGCTTCAGCGGCTCACCTCCCTCGAGGTGGAGAAGATTCGAGCCGAACTCGAGGAACTGCACAAACAGATTGCCTATTTCAAGCAGGTGCTCTCCTCGACGGAGATGGTGCTCGATATCATCAAGACCGAGCTCACCGCCGTGAAAGACAAGTACGGCGCGCCCCGCCGCACCGAGCTTTCCCTCGACTACGGCGAAATCGACATCGCCGACCTCATCGAGCGGGAGGACATTCTCGTCTCCATGACGCACACGGGATATATCAAACGCATGCCCGTCTCCGAGTACAAAGCGCAGCGCAGAGGCGGCATGGGAATCACCGCGCACAAGACCAAGGACGAGGACTTTGTGGAAAACATTTTCGTGTCCAATACGCACGACGAAATCCTCTTCTTTACGAACTTCGGCAAGGTATATTCGGTCAAGGGCTACGAGATTCCCGAGGCGGAACGACAGGCGCGGGGCAGAGCGATCATCAATCTGTTGCAGCTTTCCGAGGGCGAAAAGGTGTCCGCGGTCATTCCCCGTCCCGAAATTGCCAAGGGCTTTTTGATGATGGCGACCCGCAAAGGGCTGATCAAAAAGACGCCGCTCGCCGAATTCGACTCCATTCGTAAGGTGGGCAAGATTGCAATTTCCTTGAACGAGGGAGATTCGCTCATCTCCGTGCAGATGACCTGCGGCTACGACGAAATTCTCGTCGCATCCAACGACGGCAAGTGCATTCGGTTCAGCGAGGAGGACGTCCGCCCGATGGGCAGAGACACGCAGGGCGTCAAGAGCATGAATCTCAACAAGGACGACTATATTGTGGATATGATCGTCTTGAAGAATGGATTTGAGGTCATGACGATGAGCGAGCAGGGCTACGGCAAGCGGACCGAAATCGAGGAGTTCCGCCTGCAGAGCCGCGCGGGAAAGGGCATCAAAGCCGGTGTCATCAACGAAAAGACGGGCAAGCTCGTCGCCTTGAAACTCGTCTCCGCGGACAACGACGTCATGGTTATTGCGGACAACGGTATCATCATCCGAATCAAAGCCGAGGAAATCTCCAAGATCGGACGGGATACGCAGGGCGTTCGAATCATGAAACTCAAGGACAGCGGAAAGGTTGTCTCCGTCGCGGTGACGCCTTCGGAACCCGAGGAGTCCGAAGAGGGCGCAGCGGAGAGTGCGGAAACGCCGGAGAGCGAGACAAAGCCCGCTACCGAAGAATAAAAGAGAGTCAAAAAACAGGGAAATCCCCAAAAAACGGGATTTCCCTGTTTTTATTTACGAAATTGGACAATTTTAGTACAAAATTAAGCGCTGTTTTTTCTCACATTCAAGATATGATATAATATAATACATACGTTTGAGGAGAATAGCAATGCAAGACATTGTAGCAGAAATGCTGAAAGTCATGGAAGCAAAGAGCTTAAAACCGTACTCGCTCATCAAGGACACACCGCTCTCGAAGAGCACGCTGGCAAACCTGATAAACCGGGATGTCTATCCCCGGCTCGATACATTCTGCTATCTATGCGAGGCGATGGGAGAGAGTCCCTGCCGGTTTCTGTGCGGATTCGACTGCAATAAACTCAGCCCGAAGGACATGCGCTGCCTGCAACTGTTTCATCGTTTGGACGAGAATGAGCAAGACATTATTCTTGACACGACAGAAAACATTCTCACTCTTCTGAAGAAATAAAAGGGGCGCGCCCGAAAGCGCGCAGGTTATCCGTTATATTTGGTGGTGTAGCCCGGATTGTGTTCGGGGCGCAGTGCATTCGGGAAAAAGGTATCTGCCTTGATATCCGCAACGATTTTCTGGAGCTTTGCCGTCATCTCGTAGGGGCGTTCGATGTCCCAGAGAACCTGTGCTTTGTCCGAACTTGTGATGTAGATATCCCCGACATGCAGATGTTTGTCGATAAAACCAACCTTGAGATTGATGTTTTTGATGTCGGCGTAATAGATGTTGTTCATGTCGATTCCCACCACGCCGCTCCGGATAATGATGCGGGTATTGGTGAAGGCGTATTCCATATTTTTATGCTGACGGCTTGCAGTCAGAATATTTGCCACCCAAATCCACACCGGCAGAAGGTGAAAGAGCAGGAACACACAGATGAACACCACGAATATGGTCGGAATCTGTGAAAAGACGTTCAGCCCGACCATGAGTCCGATGAACGCGCCGTCAAAGCATAGCCAAAGAATCGCGATGGGGAGCATCTTTAAGACCCGAGACCAAATGAAAGCGGACTTTTTCGGCTTGCCCCGCCACAGGAGCTGTTCGCCCTCCGCGAGCACGTCCTCGATGGCATTGTGCTCCATGCCGTTGCCCTCTTGAAAGTAATCTTCCCGAAAATTTGCCATAGTGTTACCCTCCTTATCTATAGCATAGCAGATTGACCGCCCCGAAGTCAACAGGAGAAAAAGAAAAAAGCCCGCAGAAATTGCGGGCTCTTTGGCTGTGGCGGCGCAGTTTGTGTCGGAATTGAACTCGATAAATAAAAAGAACTGCGCTGCCCTTGTTGGGGTTCAACATAGTCCCACTTGACGGCGCAGGTGGTAGCCTAAAACGAATTATTTATTTCTTGTTTGTCAGAAGGTATTTTATAGTGATACAGCAAAAACAATTAGACATAAAAAACCAACAATAATACCAAAGACTAGCAAAGAGGTTGTTACATAACTTTTTGAAGAAAACTCTCGTATAATGCTATTTATTTTTTCGTCGGCATTATAGTCATTCTCTCCTAATTCTAATATAATTGTCCATTTATAGGATATCCCAACTCTTCCCCATTCTGAACCTCTTGCAGTATTCAACACGCGCCAACCATACGAAATAAATTTTTCAATTACAAATTCTAAATCTTTTTGTGATGCTCTTATCGTAACAACTTTTTGCATAAATAACCTCCCTAAAATAAAAAAATGCGCCAGCCGAAGCCAACGCACGAAAAACGCAAACCCCAACTGTCGCCAAACAATTCTTACGTAGTACGGATTAACCACACCCACATAAAAGGAATTTGCATTTTTACCAAATTCAAAATGGGTGTGAAAAGGATATATGTAACCTATGAAAAGAAAAAATCCCGTACCTCCGATTGAATATTAAGAATTGTTTGGCAAAATTAGTGTAGCATATTATCAACCGAAAAGCAAGCTTTTAAAAAAAAGAATCCAAATCGAGATATCTCGATTTGGATTCTTTTTGGCGGAGAGGACAGGATTTGAACCTGCGGTACCTTGCGGTACACCACCTTTCCAAGATGGCACGATCGACCACTCTGACACCTCTCCGTGGCGATTCGCTTTTTTCAAAGCCATATTATTATACATGATTTTTTTTGTTTAGGCAACTGTTTTTTGTTTTTTTCCATTCGACATTTTTCGGGCAAAAAACAAAAAAAATTTTAAAAAGTGCCTTCAAACGCTTTACAAAAATTTTTTTGTGAGTATAATAATAAATGTAAACTTGATTGAAAACAAATTCACAAGTTTGCCTCTTCAATATCGCTCATCATTTTCCCCCCTTATCATATTAGCACGGAAGGCAGTTGCAGTAGCAGCTGCCTTCCGTGCTTTTTGTTTTTCTCAAGTGAAACGGTTGACTATTTTTTCTTTTTCGGGGATAATAGGTTTGATTTTGAGCGGAGGAAATGGGGAATGAAATTTGTGGTGATTTCGCATACGCATTGGGACCGGGAGTGGTATCAGCCCTTTGAGGTATTCCGGCTCAAGCTCGTGGACCTTGTGGACCGCTTGCTCGGAATTCTCGAGCGGGATTCCGATTACATTTTTCACCTCGACGCGCAGACCGTGGTTCTCGAGGACTATCTCGAGATCCGACCTTCCAAACGGGAAATACTGAAAAGTTGGATTTCCCGCGGCAACCTTGTCGTAGGACCTTGGTATCTTCAAAACGATTTTTATCTCACGAGCGGCGAGGCGACTGTGCGAAATCTCCTGCGCGGGCGGCGCATCGCAAGGGAGTTCGGCGGATGCTCTTCCGTCGGGTACGCTCCCGATCAGTTCGGGAACGTCTCTCAGTTGCCGCAGATATTGAGAGAGTTCGGAATCGACAACTTTATTTTCGGCAGGGGCTACGCCTTTTACCGCCGAAGCGAGAACGGCGAAGTCGAACGGGTAGCTATGCCTACGGAATTTTTGTGGGAGGGCGCGGACGGAACGCGCGCGCTTGCGGTTCATCTGAAAGACTGGTACAACAACGCGCAGCATATTCCTACGGACATACAGGCGGCGGAACATCTTTTGGCGCGGGAACGGGAGAGTTTTGAACACTTTAATCTTTCGCCCTACGTTCTGCTCATGAACGGGGTGGACCACCTCGAGGCGCAGGGGGACGTGCGGGAGGTTATTTCGGAACTTTCTGCGCGCGGGCACGAGATGGAACAGATGCGGCTTGACGATTTTGTCTCCGCGCTGAAAACCTATTTCGAGGAAAACAAAACCGAACTTCCCGTCTATGCGGGTGCGCTCTTAAACGGCAGGGACAATGAACTGTTGCGCGGGTGCTGGGCGCTGCGAATCTATTTAAAGACCCTCAACGTGCGCGCGCAGACGCTGCTTTCGGATATTTTGGAACCGCTTTATACCATTCTCGAGGCGAAGGGAATGCGGGGGGTATATCCCGCGGACCAACTTGATTATCTTTGGAAAAGTCTGCTCCGCAACCACCCGCACGACAGTATTTGCGGGAGTTCGCGGGATGAAGTTTGTTCGCACATGGAGGATCGTTACGCGCGGATTCGGGAGGCGGGCGAGGAACTCTTGAAACGGGGACTCGAACTCGTCGCGGGGCACGCAGCGAGTCCCGCGCGCGAACCGGAAAATTACGTCGTCGCGCTGTGCAATCCCACCGAGGAGCGCGCAAGCGACGTTGTTGAGCTTGAAATGCACTTTCCCCGCGCGGAAAAAGTGGAGAGTTTTTCCATTCTCGACCCGGAGGGAAACGAAGTGCCCTTTACGGTGCTGGGACGGGAGAAGGGATACCTTGCGGTATTCAGCCCGGTGAATCTGCCGGGAACACTGGACGTGGACATCTGGCGGGTGCTGGTCGGGTGCAAGGATGTGCCCGCGCACTCGGTGTGCGCCTATGCGGTTGTGCCGGGCGGGCAGAGTCAGCCCGTGCGCGCGAAAGAGGGCTTGGAAAACGAATTTTACCGAATCGATGCGGACGGCGGCAGAATTGATATTCTCTGCAAAAAGAGCGGCGTGACCGTTCGGGACGCCATTCGCATCGAAGACGTCGGGGACATGGGGGAGAGCTATGTCTGCCTGCCCGCAGGGCGGGTCGTGACGCCGGACCCCGTGCTCGCCTCCGTCAAAGTGACGGAGGACAATCCCCTCCGCAAGACGCTGCGGGTGGAGCACCACCTGCGCATTCCCAAGCGTTTTGATTTTGTCGAGGGGCGGCGTTCGGAGGCGACCGTCATCGTCACGGTCGGTTTGACGCTGACGCTCAAGAAAAACTGCGACGTTCTCGAGCTCTCCTATGAGATAGACAACCGCGCGGAGGACCACCGTCTGCGGCTCGGAATCGATACGGCGATTGCCGCGGACTGCATTTGGACGGATTCGCCCTACGACGTGTCCGCGCATACGCCCGAAGAGTGTTGCTGCGACACCGTAATGCCCACCTTCTGCAACGCGACTTTTGCGGCGGTTCGGGGCGAGGGACGGGGGTTTGCCGTCTTCACCGAGGGGCAGCACGAGGTGGAACGCGCGGGGAGTCTGCTGTGGTTTACCCTTCTGCGGGCGACGGGCGTGATTGTGCGCGGGGATACCGGGGCGGAATGGTTCATGCCCGAGGGGCAGTGCAAGCGGCAAATTTCGGGGCGGCTCGGGCTCTACGGGTTCGCGGACGACAGCGCGGGAATGCTCTTTGCCAAAGCGAAAGGATTTCGCACGGGAATTTTGGCAAAGTTTTCGTCCATGGACAGGAAAAAGTTTGCGGGCGGCAGACCCGCGGTGCAGGATTCCAAGCTCTCACAGCTCTATTTCCTGCCCGACCCCTACGAAGGGCTTGTGCTCTCGGGGGAGTCCGCGTTCCGCTACGGGAACAAGAATATCGCCGTGACCGCGGCAAAACTTGCGGAGAACGGAGAGGATATCGTTGTGCGGTTGGTCAACCTGTCGGGGGAGAGTCAGCGCACCAAGTTCAGCGCGGCGGGTGAAATCTTCGAGACCGACCTCGCGGAAGATTCGGAGAAACGGCTCGGCGCAAACGCCGTCGAACTGGAGTTCGGTCCCAAAAAAATTCGGACGTTTGTCGTTCGGAAAATATAAGGAGAAAAAAGATGAAACTGAAGAGCGGCATGAAAATTTTGTTTGACGGGGATTCGATTACGGACGCGGGACGGGATCGGGAGGATAGATACAGCCTTTCGGGTTACAACCGGTATATTTCCGGCTCGCTCGCGGCGCTCGGAATCGAGTGTTTTAACCGCGGCGTTTCGGGGAATCGTTCCTGCGATTTGCTCTTGCGCATCGAAGAGGAGTGCAGGGAAATCAAGCCCGACCTTGTCTCCATTCTCATCGGTATCAACGATACCTGGAGGCGGTTTGACAGCAATCTCGTGACCACTCCCGAAGAGTTTGAAAAAAACTACCGCGCAATTCTCGAGATCGTGAAAAAGTATGCGGGGCAGATCGTGCTTCTCGAGCCATTTTTGCTCCCCGTTGACCCGGATAAGACCCGCTTCCGTGAGGATCTCGACCCGAAGATTCAGGTCGTGCGCAAGCTTGCGCGGGAATATGCGGTCGATTTCCTGCCCCTCGACGGACTGTTTGCGGAGGCGTGTGTACATATGGCGCCGCAAAACTTTTCGGACGACGGCGTACATCCCAACGACAACGGGAATCGTTTTATCGCGGGGCAGTGGCTCGGGCGTGCCGAACAGGAGTAAGATTGTGAAGTTTTCGGGGCGAAAAATAACATTTTGAAAATATTGTTAAAATTTTGACATAGGCCGCAAAAAGAGATATAATAGAGCGGATGAGTGGAAATGATGAGGGTCAGGATCGGTGTATCTTGGCCCTTTGTGCGTTGTATCAATTTTTTAGCGGAGATAGGAGAACACAAGATGAAGTACATGATTGACGGCGCCGACATCTCGGCAATTAAGAAAATTATCAAGACCTTTCCGATCGTGGGTGTTACGACCAATCCGACCATCGTTTCTAAAACCGGTTTGGATTTGAAAACGATTGTCACCAATATCCGTAAAGTGATCGGCTATGACAAGATGCTGCACGTGCAGGCGCTCGAGTCCACGGCGGACGGCATTGTCGAGCAGGCGCACCGCATCGTCGATTTCTCGGGGGAAAATACCTACGTCAAGATTCCCGTGACGGCGGATGGTTTTGAGGCGATGATGCGGCTCTCCGAAGAGGGCATAAACATCACGGCGACAGCAATTTTTACGCCGCAGCAGGCGCTCATGGCTGCCACCGCAGGGGCGAAATTCGTCGCGCCCTATGTCAATCGTTTGGACAACATCTCCGCAAGCGGCACGGACGTCGCGGGGGAGATTCAGCAGCTTTTGAAGATTCACAACATGGACTGCGAGGTGCTTGCGGCGAGTTTCAACAACGTCGAGCAGATTCACAAGACCATCATGTCGGGCGTCACCTGCGTCACCATCAATACCCAACTCTTTTACAAGCTCATCTATCATCCGCTCACAGACCTCTCGGTCGCGGAATTTATCGACAACGGCACGCCCTACTACAATCTGTAGATAAGGCTTGTAATGAACACGGCGCAGCGATTGGTTCGCTGCGCCGTGTTGTATTTTGTCCAAAAATCTGTTATTTTTTAAGACCTAAAATTTCATCTGCGGAGACATCCAAAATCTCGCAGAGATTCGCGAAGGTGTCGATTGCCGGAAATTTATCAAGTCGGATATACTTGCTGACCGTTGACGGGTTGATTCCGAGTTTTTTCGCAATTTCCTTTTGGGTGAGGTTTGAGTTTTTGATTTCTTCCCGTAACCTTTTTTGAATATCTTTTAATTCTATCACATGGCAATAATAGCACATTGTGCTTTTTTTTGCTTGACAAAAGGCACATTGTGCCTTATTCTTTATATAAAACATATTTAAATTAACATGCTGGAAGATGTAAAACTTGGATGGGTGGCAATAGGTGTCGAATTATATCTTAGTAAAATTTGAGAGTAAAATTTTTGATGGTTATAAAATAATGAGAAAGGAGGGATGTTAATGAGCATAATCCGTTATATTCGGAAATTGAAAAAGATCGAAAAAAATCCATATGCGGAAGAGTATTTTTGTCCGGCAGAAATTATTGGAACGATGGTCAATTTAATAGATGCCAAAAAGTCGTTGTCACGAGATGAATTTGTTTCCGTTAATACTGTTTTTCAAATCTTTAAAGGGTTTAAGAAGCAGATATTGCTGAATGGGGAAGGATATTTAAGGCTTTGCGATAATATAATTGCACATTTTGATTTAATTGCGCCCTATTATAAGTTTTGCGGAAATAGGAAATATGGTTCGTTGAGCAGGATTTTTGACGGGAAAAAGTCTCAATATCGGAAAACGGCAAAGAAATTAATCGAGGAAAGGAAACTTTTTGCCGAAGAATGGATGGAACTACATGAATCATTTTTGGCAGAATTTTATTCTTAAATTAGAGCACGAGTGAAAATATCAATGGCTAGGAGGAAATATGGGGTTTCTATATTTTTTATTGATGTTGTTTTTGGGCATGATGATAGGCGGTTTTGTCGCAGGAAATACTACTTTGGGCATAATTTCGTTGATTTTATGTTTTATTGATGCTGGGATTGGGATTTGGATACAGCATAACAAAGACAGAAATAACGACGATATCGATTGGGATCAGCCGTCATTCGAAGAAAAAAGTAAGGATGCAAGACAGCACTGGGAAGTGGCAAAGCAACAGATGCGGGAACAAGGAATTGATGTTGATCAAGAACTCGAGCAATTCTGCGATAGCTTTAATCAGGAAAACAAGCTTGGAAAGTATGCGGAGGATTCGGAAGAGAATACTGACGAAGAAGACGAGGAAATGGACCTCGAACAGGGTGACGATAAGAAAACTTTTTTGGAGCGGGATGACACTTTTAAAGGGATGATGGGAATGCCCATGAATGAAAAAATATTTGCTGAACTTCAAAGTCTGTATCCGTATTTTGATGCGTCGGTGTTATTAGGACGGATTAAGCCTCTTAATTTGTCTCAAAACGGGACGGGACAGTTAACTTGGGAAGAATCCTGTATGGCTATTTTCGGAAATATTTTTGGCGGTTATGGATGTGAAAAAAATTTACAACAGGCATATGAAATGACCGTCGGTTTGTTTGATTGGTTGAAAAATCAAAAACCTATACCAGATCGGGAGGATGAAACATATCTCGCTTGGCTGAAACAGTGGGGAGACTTGAACATTTTGAGGGGAACAATTTGCGCCTATCAAAAAGATTATAAAGAAGCGGCATATTATTTTATAAACGGTTTAAAAACTGAAACGGTAACCCTAAACGCCCCTTACTGTGATTTTATACGTTACATACTTGGGAAATTAGATGGACTCCCAAAATCTGCGGTTCCGTTTTCCGATTGCGGTTTTTCTGCGGAAAAACCCATGGGGTCAACAGGAGGTAATATATTGTTAGCGAACAGGGCAATGGAAATTATTTCGGAAATGGAGGGCTTGAATGGAGAAGCAGTCATTGCAAAAGCGGGGAGAACGGGATTTTTTGGGAGGTTGCAAAGAAAAGGTTCTGTCTCAAATCGTAAAGGACAGATTATTGATCTGTATGAAGTTTATATTATTGATAGGAAATATTGCCTTTATTCGGCGAAATTGTATTTTAACGGATATTTTAATGGCATCGGAGGGGCAGTAAAAATGGCAAGCGGATTTCGATTGAGGGAAAATAGTTTGATAAAAAGTCGATATACCTTTATAGAAGAGTCTTCTGAAGGAAAAGGATGAGGAAATTCGGCGACAGAAACAGGAGATGAGGGGGATCACAGCGATTTCTCATGCTCACAGATCTCTCGGTCGCGGAATTTATCGACAACGGCACGCCCTACTACAATCTGTGAGACAAAAAACAAAAACTTCGGAATGCTCGGATTCCGAAGTTTTTTTATAATCTTTTTTGGAGCACGACGGCGGTATAGGCGCCCTTGTTCGTTTCGACCCCCGTCTCCTCAAAGCCGTTTTTCTTCCAAAAGCCTTCACTCTGCTGGTTTCCCTTCGCAAAGGCGAGGCGGATTGTGCGCATGCCGCGCTGTTTTGCAAAATCAAAACATTCCCTTATGATTGCCGAACCGATGCCCTGTCCCTGACGCTCCCTGCGCATCATGAACAGTCCGAGAAAGGCTGTGTGTCGGTCGGGATACCCGAAAATCAAATCCATGACCGCAATCAGATTTTCTTGTTCAAAAAATCCGAGATAAAATTTGTCCGCAAAGGTTTTCCCGGGGGGCAGGGCGCGCATATCTTGAAGAATACTCTCCCTTGTCACAGCGGGAGGGCAATAGCGATAGAACTGCGGGTTGCCGGCGGAGAGGCTGAAGATGAGGGGAAGATCGTCCGGGGTCAGTCTGCGCACCCGAAACCGGGAGACGAATCCCGAAAGCTCTGCGTTTGCGTTTTTCATATCAGCCGAGCACTTCCCGCGCGATTCGCACGGAATCGTTCGCGTCCTTGGCGTAGTAGTCCGCGCCGATCGAGCGCGCGTACTCTTCGGTCAGCACCGCGCCGCCCGCCATGACCTTGCAGGAGCAGACTTCGCGCAGCGCCGAAATGGTCTCCTTCATCGAGGCGACCGTCGTCGTCATGAGCGCGGAAAGACCGACGAGTTTCGCGTTTTCTGCGAGCACCGCTTTCACAACTTCCTCTTTGGGCACGTTTTTGCCGAGATCTACAATGCGGTAGCCGTAGTTTTCAAGGACGACTTTGACGATGTTTTTGCCGATGTCGTGCACGTCTCCGTGCACCGTCGCGAGCACAATTGTTCCCTTATCCGGCGCGGATTTTCCCGCGAGCGCGCGGCGCACTTCCTCAAAGCCGAGTTTCGCCGTCTCCGCCGCACGGATGAGCTGGGGGAGAAAGAGCGTGCCCCGTTCGTACAGCTTTCCCACCTCGTCGAGCGCGGGAATCAGGTGCTTTTCCACCACGTCGAGGGGCGGATTGTGTTCGAGAAGTTCCCGCGTGCGCACTGCCGCCTCGGGAAGTCCCTTGACGATACAGGCGGCAAGGTCGTTTTCGGGGGCTTGATTGCGCAATGGGGAAGAATGGAGGGCTTGGACGTTGGACAATGGGGAAGACCGGGGGGCTTGAATATTGGACGAAGGGGGGATCGGTTTTGTTTGCGGGAGCGGCTGACCTGCGGAGGCTTTGACCGGAGCGGACGAAATCTCGGGAGCTTGGGGAGAGGGCGCGCCGGCAATGACCGCGACGGCGGTCGCCGTGCCCGCGTATTGCTCGATGTAGTCCGCGCAGTTCTCATCCTGCCCCGACAGCGCCAAAAAGGCGCGGATTGCGTCCATATTTGCGGGAATATTCGGGTTGGTGATCGGGAAGTTCAGTCCCGCGCCCAACGCGAGGCAGAGAAACGCCGCGTTGACAAGTTCCCGCCGCGGAAGTCCGAAGGACACGTTTGAGACGCCGAGCGCCGTTCGGTAACCCATTTTTTTGCAGGTTCGGATTGCGGAAAGCGTTTCCTTGACCTGCGGCTGTTCCGCGCTCACGGTCAGCGTGAGGCAATCGAAAATCAGGTCGTGTTTGGGAATGCCGAACGTTTCCGCGCGGGCGGCGATGCGTTTTGCAATCGCGATGCGGGCGTCCGCGTCGGCGGGGATTCCGTTTTTGTCGAGGGTGAGACCGATGACCGCCGCGCCGTACTTTTTCACGAGCGGGAGCACCGCGGACAGGGATTCTTCGTCCCCGTTCACCGAGTTTACGATGGCTTTGCCGCAATAGACCCGAAGAGCGGATTCCACAGCCTTTGGGTCCGAGCTGTCGATCTGAAGGGGAGCGGCGCAGGCGGACTGTACCGCGCGCACCGTTTTTTGCATGGCGGCGGGTTCGTCGATTCCGGGAACGCCCACGTTGACATCCAAAATTTCCGCGCCTGCGTCAATCTGCGAAACCGCCTGCGAGATGACGTAATCGGAGTCGCCCTCGAGATAGGCTTTCTTTAAGAGGGGTTTTCCCGTGGGATTCAGCCGCTCGCCCACCACCCGCACGCCGTCGAAGGGGATTACCCGCGTCCCCGAACACACCGCCGCGCGGTCCGCCTTTGGTCGAGGGAGACGGGTTTTCCCCGCAGTGAGCGTTTTGAGTCCCGAGATGTACGCCGGGTCGGTGCCGCAGCAACCGCCGACGACGGAGACGCCGAGTTCCAAAAACGCCCCGTACTCCCGACAGAATTCCTCCGCGCCCACCGAATAGCTCCCGTCCGGGAGGGGCAGTCCCGCGTTTGCCTTGACGATGAGGGGAAGGTCGGTGCGCTTTGCGAGCTTTTTGACGATGGGGAGAAGCTGGGCGGGACCGAGAGAGCAGTTGACGCCGATGGCGTCCGCGCCGAGACCCTCCGCCACGAGTGCGAACGCCTCCGCGTCGCACCCTGTGAATGTGCGCCCGTTCTCCTCGAAGGTCATGGTGCAGAATACGGGGAGACGGGTGTTCTCCTTTGCGGCGAGGATTGCCGCGCGCACCTCCGCGAGGTCGGTCATGGTCTCGATAGCGATGAGGTCTGCGCCCGCGGTTTCGCCGCACTTCATGATTTCCGCAAAGCAGGCGTACGCCTCCTCGAAGGTCAGCTTTCCCATGGGCTCCATGAGTTCGCCCAAGGGTCCCACGTCCAACGCGACAGCCCCGCCGAAGGGCGCCGCCGCGCGCTTTGCCGTCGCCACGCCCGCGGAAACGACCTCTCTTACCGAGAGTCCGTCCGGGAGCTTGTGCGGGTTCGCGCCGAAGGTGTTGGCCATCAGTATGTGCGCGCCCGCTTGCGCGTAGTCGCGCGAAATCTTCTCTACCTCTTCGGGACGGGTGAGATTGAGACGCTCGGGACATTCGCCGAGCGCGAGCAGTCCGCGTTTCTGGAGCTCCGTTCCGAAGGCGCCGTCCAAAAGAATGATTTGGTTTTTGAGCCTGTTTTTGTCGAACACGTTTGTTTCCTCGAGAGAATTTGTAAACGTCAGGCGTTCCGGCTCTTTAAGAGGCGGGAGACGTTTTCCGTGATGCGCCTTGCGACTGCGGTGTTGTTCATGATATAGACGTGAATGCCGTCCACACCCGCAGCGATGAGGTCCGCGATTTGGTCGGTGGCGTAGGCGATGCCCGCGTCCCGCATTGCCTCTTCGTCCTCGCCGAACCGGGCGAACATGCGGGAGAGCTTGGCGGGGATTTTGACGCCCGAGAGGGAAACCACCCGTTGAATTTGCCGGGGATTGACGATAGGCATGATGCCCGCCTGAATGGGAACTTCGATGCCCGCAAGGCTTGCGCGCTCACGAAAGGCGTAGAAGTCCTCGTTGTCAAAGAACAACTGCGAATTCAGGTGCGTGACGCCCGCGTCCACCTTCTTTTTGAGATTTCGGACGTCATCTACGAGGTTGTCGCTCTCGAAGTGCCCTTCGGGATAGCAGGCGCCCACGATGTTGAATCTGCCGTCCCTTGCAAGGAATGCGGCGAGGTCGGAGGCGTGCGCAAAGTCCGGACTCTCCGCAAGGTCGGGACGCCTGTCGCCGCGCAGGGCGAGCACGTTTTCGATACCGCCTTGGGCGAGGTCGTCCAAAATGCCGCGAATCCGCGCCGCGTCGTTGCCCATGCAGGTCAGATGCGCGAGGGGCTCCACGCCGAAGCTCTTGACCTCTTTGGCGAGTTCCGCGGTCAGATTGCGGCTGCCCGTGCCGCCCGCGCCGTAGGTGACGCTGATATAGTCCGGTTTGAGCGCGGCGAGCTCGGAGAGCTTGTCCGTGATTGCCTGCGGCGCAGAATCTGCCTTGGGCGGGAAGATTTCAAAGGAGAATACGCATTTTTTTCGGTCGAAAAGATTTCGGATGTTCATGACAGCCTCCAAGGGGGATATAACCCAAACAAAAATGCTTGCTTGCAAGGGCGTTTATCGGAAATATTATATCATAAATCGGTGTTTTAAGACAACCCGATTGTGTTAAATATTATTAACAAGGTTGCATATAATGATTTGAGCGAAGGGCGCGGGTTTTGCGCGTCGGATTTCGCTTGAAGGAGGCGGTTCGGTTTGCTCTGCAACGAATGTAAGATAAACGAGGCGACTGTTCGGGTCGTGACCGACATCAACGGCGTCAAGAGTGAAATATATCTCTGCGAATCCTGCGCAAAACGGCTGCACGCCATTGCCGCAATGGATTTTGCGGGCGCATTCTCTCCCTTCGGCGGGTATTCTCTCGACTCCCCCGGGCGGGATAAGGTCTGCCGTTCCTGCGGGACGCGGCTTTCCCAATTCAACAGCACCGGGTACGTCGGGTGCGAAAACTGTTACCGGGAATTCGAGCCCACCATGCAGCAGGTCATCAGCCGGGTGCAGGGAACGGAGAAACACCGCGGGAAGTTTCCCAAGCGGTGCGGAAACGCGGGGCTTGTCGCCGAGTACGAGGGGCTCGCGGAGGATTTGCGCCACGCCAAGGACGAGGATCGGTTCGAGGACGCGATCCGCATTCACGCGCGCATGAAGGAAATCAAGGAAAAGCTGGAGAAGGGCGATGGAACTCGACATCAATAAATTGTTGGACGGCATTGCCGTCTCCTCCCGGGTTCGGCTCGCGCGCAACCTTTCCGGGCTGGTCTTTCCGACGGTGTACGGAGAAAAACAGAAGGAAATCGCGGGAAGGGTCGAGGCGGTTCTTCGGTCGGTCGGGGAATTCAAACGCATGGACGTCCGCGACCTTTCGGGCACGGAACTCCTTGCGCTGAAAGAAAAATATCTCATCTCCGCCGACCTCATCGAGAACCGCGAGACCGGGAGCGTGCTCGTCTCCGACGACGAGACCGTCTCCGTCATGATCAACGAGGAGGACCATATTCGGGAACAGTGTTTCCTGCGCGGGCTCAACCTGCGGGACGCATACGCCGCCCTCGATAAGCTGGACGACATTCTCTCCGAAAATCTCGAATTCGCTTTCGACCCGAAGCGCGGCTACCTCACGAGCTGTCCCACCAATCTCGGGACGGGCATGCGCGCGTCGGTTATGCTCTTTCTGCCCGCTTTGACCATGAACCGCTCGATTGCGAGCATCATCAGCGCGGTTTCCAAGGAGCGTATCGAGGTGCGCGGAATCTACGGCGAGGGCTCGGACGCGGAGGGATGTCTCTATCAGGTCTCCAATCAGGTCTCCTTGGGACTTTCCGAAACGGAAATTATCCGACAGGTCGAAAACGTCGCCCTGAAGGTTGCGGAGGCGGAGAAGAACGGGAGAAAAAGCCTCTTTGAGCAGGCGCCCACCGAGCTTCGGGACCGGGTCATGCGGGCGTACGGAACTCTTCTGTACGTGGTCAAGGTGGACAGCGCGGAGTTTATGCGGCTGTTTGCGGACGTCAAACTCGGCGCGGCACTCGGCATTCTGCCCCTCAAAAACCTCGGCGCGCTGGACGAGATCGCCGTCAAGGTGCGCCCCGCCAACATTACGCTCCGAGAGGGGCGGGAGCTTTCGGCGGAAGAGCGGGACATTGCGCGGGCGGATTTCGTGAAGGCGACCTTGAAAACTCTTTCCGCGGAACTGTAGCGGATCATCAGAACGGAAAAGGATTGATAGAATGTATTTTGATAAATTCACAGACAGCGTAAATAAGGCGGTAGCCGTGGCAAAGGACGTCTCCGAAAAACTCGGCTGCCGCTATATCGGCACCGAGCACATTCTCTTCGGGCTCATGTCCGTCGAGGGGTGCGCGGCGCAGAAGATTTTGAAAGAGAACGGAGTGGGCATCGCGCCCTATGCCGAGTATCTCAAGGACAACGCCGACCCAAGCTATCGCTACGAGGGTTATACCCCCCGAACCAAGAAGATGTTTGAAAACGCCGTCATGATTGCCATGCAGACGCAGGGATTCGTGGGGACGGAGCATCTTCTGCTCTCCATTCTCTCGGACAACGAGAGCGTGGCGACCATGATTGTGCGTCAGCTCGGAGATGTCGAGAAAATCAAGCGCGAGCTCATCGCCGAGATTCAGGGCGTGCACGCGGGGGCGGAGTCCGACCGCGCCGAAAAGTCCGGATATTCCGGGGACACCCGTGAGGCGATAGACAAGCTCTCTAAGTTCGGCGTGGATCTGACGGAGAAGGCGCGCACGGGCAAGCTCGACCCCGTCATCGGCAGGGAGAAGGAGATTGACCGCATCATACAGATTCTCTCCCGCAGAACCAAAAACAACCCCATTCTCATCGGCGAGCCCGGCGTCGGAAAGTCCGCGGTCGTCGAGGGACTCGCGCTCGCCATCGAGAGCGGAAACGTCCCCGAACTGTTGAAGGATAAGGTCATCTTTTCTCTCGACATCGCGGGACTGCTCGCGGGCACCAAGTATCGCGGCGATTTCGAGGAGCGCTTGAAGGACGCGATCAATACGGTACAGCGCGCGGGAAATATCATTCTCTTTATCGACGAAATCCACAACCTCGTGGGCGCGGGTTCGACGGGCGAGGGAAAGATGGACGCGGGGGATATTTTAAAGCCCATGCTTGCGAGAGGGGAATTGCAGACCATCGGCGCGACCACGATTGACGAGTACCGCAAGTATATTGAGAAGGATTCCGCACTCGAGCGGAGGTTTCAGCCCGTCACCGTCGATCAGCCCACGGTCGAGGATACCATTCGGATTTTGCAGGGACTCCGCGACCGCTACGAGGCGCACCACAAGGTCACCATTTCGGACGAAGCCATCCGCGCGGCGGCGGTGCTCTCCGATCGGTATATCATGGACCGTTTCCTGCCCGACAAGGCGATCGACCTCATCGATGAGGCGGCTTCCCGCGCGCGGCTCGCAAGCTTTGTCGCGCCCCCCGCCGTCAAGGAGAAGGAGACCGAGCTTGCGCGGCTCGAGCAGGAGAAGAAGGCGGCATCCGCCGCGGACAACTACGAGGAGTGTATTCGGCTCCGGGACAAGATTCTCAAAGTATCGGACGAAATCGAAAAGCTCAAAGCCGGCTGGAAATCCGAGGTCACGAAATCCAAATCCGTGATCGGGGAGGAGGAGATTGCCGAGGTGCTCTCGCAGTGGACCTCCATTCCCGTCGCAAGGCTCACGCAGGACGAATCCGAACGGCTCATGCACCTCGAGGAGGTGCTCCACAAGCGGGTCATCGGGCAGGACGAGGCGGTCGTCTCCGTCGCGCGGGCAATCCGCAGGGCGCGGGCGGGGCTCAAGGACCCCAAACGCCCCATCGGTTCCTTTATCTTCGTCGGTCCCACGGGCGTGGGTAAGACCGAGCTCTCAAAAGCGCTCGCGGAGGCGATGTTCGGGGACGAAAATCTCCTGATTCGCGTCGATATGAGCGAATACATGGAGAAACACTCCATCTCGAAACTCATCGGCGCGCCTCCGGGATACGTCGGCTACGAGGAGGCGGGCGGACTCACCGAGAAGATCCGCAGAAAGCCCTACTCCGTCGTATTGTTCGACGAAATTGAAAAGGCGCACCCGGACGTGTTCAACATGCTCTTGCAGATCTTGGACGACGGACGGCTCACCGACAGCAAGGGCAGGGTGGTCAGCTTTAAAAACTCTATCATCATCATGACCTCCAACGTCGGCGCGGGGGAGATCTCCAAACGCAAGCGGGTCGGATTCGAGCAGACCGACGAGCAGGCGTACGAGGACCTCAAGTCCAAACTCAACGACGCTTTGAAACAGCACTTCCGCCCCGAATTTCTCAACCGCGTGGACGATATCATCATCTTCCACCCGCTCGGGAAGGAGGACACCAAGAAGATTGCAGACATTCTCATCGAGAATCTTGCCAAGCGCCTCGTTGACCGCGAAATCTCCTTAAACGTCACGGACAAGGCGAAAAATTTTCTTGTCGAGAACGGCTACGACAGCGAGTACGGCGCGCGCCCCTTAAAGCGCACCATTCAGCGGCTGCTCGAGGACCGGCTCTCCGAGGAGATTCTGAAGGGTTCCATTCACGACCGGGAGACCGTCGTTGTGGACTGCGAGAAGGGCGGACTCGTCATCTTTCCGCTCAAGAACAACACGGGTATCCGTTAAAAGACAAGTTTGCCCCGCGGGGCAGAGCAAAATAACCGGGAGGAAAAACCATGCGAATCAAAATTGTAACCAAGAACTTCGAGGTAAACGACAAGCTGCGCGACATTCTGGATAAGAAGATTCAGAAACTGGACAAATACTTCGGTGAAGAGACCGTCGCAACGCTCACGCTCAAGAAACAGAAGGAAGTCTGCAAGATGGAAATGATGCTCTCCTTCGGCGGCGCGTTTATTCGGAGCGAGGTGTCCGGCGAGAATATGTACGACAACATCGACGAGCTCCTTCCCAAGGTTGAAAAGCAGATTTTAAAGCACAAGACCAAGCTGCGTTCCAAGCTCAAGGCGGGCTCTTTGGAGCTCCCCGCGCTGTACGAACAGCCGGATACCGACGAGAATATCGCGGTTATCGCCAAGACAAAGGCTTTCGACGTCTCGCCCATGTCCGTCGAGGAGGCTGCCTCCGCGCTCGACCTCATCGACCACGACTTCTTTATTTACGAGGACGAAAAGACCAAAAAGCTCTCCGTCATCTATCGGAGAGGGGACGGCACCTACGGCGTGCTCATTCCCAACTGAAGCGTTCCCGGAGCGGTACGGATTTCCGTGCCGCTCCTGTTTTTTCGCGAAACGTTTGACGAATGCCGCGAATTGCTTTAAAATAGATAGGGAAAAAGGAGGAAGGATTATGGCGGTTTTGATTACCGGGGGCGCGGGCTACATCGGGAGCCACACCGCGCTCGAGTGCCTGAAGGACGGACGGGAGGTCGTCGTCGTCGATAACCTCGCAAATTCGAGCGAGAAATCCCTCGAACGGGTGCAGAAACTTGCGGGAAAGGGTTTGAAATTCTACCGCGGCGACGTGCGGGACGGGGCGCTCCTCGACCGCATTTTTGCGGAGAACGACATCGGATGCGTGATTCACTTCGCGGGGCTGAAAGCCGTCGGGGAGTCCGTGCGCATTCCCGTCGATTACTATGACAACAACATCAATTCGACCCTCGCGCTCATCCGCGCGATGCAGAAGTGCGGCACGCGTAATCTCGTATTTTCCTCCTCCGCGACGGTGTACGGCATGGAGAACAAGGTGCCCTTCCGCGAGGACTGCCGCACGGGCGCAACCAATCCCTACGGCAGAACCAAACTCTTTATCGAGGAGATTTTAAAGGATTTGCACCTCTCCGATCCGAGCTTTCATATTTCGCTCCTGCGGTACTTCAACCCCGTCGGGGCGGACGCGAGCGGGGAGATCGGGGAGGACCCGAACGGGATTCCCAACAACCTCATGCCCTTTGTGGCGCAGGTCGCCATCGGCAAACTCGCCGAAATCAAGGTGTTCGGAAACGACTATCCGACGCCGGACGGCACGGGCGTGCGGGACTACATTCACGTCACCGACCTTGCCAAGGGGCATATTCTCGCGATGAACGCCCTCGAGACAAAGGGCGGGGTACAGGTCTATAACCTCGGAACGGGCAGGGGCATTTCCGTGCTCGAGATGATTGCCGCGTTCTCCAAAGCGTGCGGAAGGGAACTTCCCTACAAAATCGTCGCGCGGCGGGAGGGGGATATTGCCGAGTGCTACGCCTCCACCGAAAAGGCGAAAAAGGAGCTCGGTTTCGTTGCCGAACGGGGCGTGGACGAGATGTGTCGGGACCTTTGGAACTGGCAGACCAAGAATCCGAAGGGCTACAGGGGCTGAAAATGAGAGCGGGCATTTCGTCGGCGACATTTTTCAATAAGCTCTTCAACGAGGACGTGTTCGACGAACTGCGGAGAATGGACTGCGGCGTGTGCGAGGTCTTTCTGACCACGTATTCGGAGTACGGGGAGGAGTTTGCAAAACTTCTCGCATCCCGAAAGGGGGACATCGAGGTGCATTCGGTGCACACCCTCAACACGCAGTTCGAGCCCGAGCTCTTCAACAAGAACCCCCGTACTTTCGCGGACGCCTTCGCGCTCTACGAAAAGGTGCTTGCGGGCGCGCGCGTGCTCGGGGCGAAGAACTATACCTTTCACGGTCCTTCCCGACTCAAAAAGCGGGAATATAAGTTTGATTTCGATTTCCTCGGGGAGCGGGCGGAGCTTCTCTGCCGTCGGGCGGCGGAGTTCGGAGTGACCCTCTGCTATGAAAACGTGCATTGGACCTATTTCTCCGAGCCCTCCTATTTCCGGGAGCTCGCGGCGCACGCGCCCGGACTCGGGAGCTGTCTCGACATCAAGCAGGCAATGCAGTCGGGCATCGACTATCGGGAATTTATCGGGGCGATGGGGGACACGATCCGCACGGTTCACCTCTGCGACTACGACGAAAACGGAAAATTGACCCTGCCGGGGCGCGGGATCTTCGATTTCCGCGGGCTTGTCCGCGCGCTTCGGGATTCCGGGGTGGACGCGCCTCTGCTCCTTGAGCTCTATTCGAGCGACTACGAGAGCTTTGACGAGGTGCGGGAAAGTTTCGAGTATATAAAATCATTGTTATAAGGAGAGAGATATGAAGGCGATTCGGTTTGACTACAACAACATGATGTCCGAGTTCGTGGGGGAGCGCGAGGGCTTTTCGGCGAAGGACCTCGAGGGGATTGCGGGGCTGTGCGAAAAGGCGTTCCGCGAGGTGCAGGACAACCGCGGCACCGGTATGACGGGGTGGATGAAACTGCCCTACGAGCAGGAGGAAATCGTCGCGGATATTTTAAAGACCGCGGAGGAAGTGCGCAAAAATTTCGAGTGTTTCGTCGTGCTCGGCATCGGCGGCTCCGCGCTCGGTCCGATTGCCGTTCAGCAGGCTCTGACCCACCTGCACTACAACGACCTTCCGGCGGAGAAACGGGGCGGACCGCGGTTCTATGTCGAGGACAACGTGGACCCCGAACGCATGGCGGCGCTCCTCGACGTCATCAACGTCGAAAAGACCGCTTTCAACGTCGTCACGAAGTCCGGCGCGACGAGCGAGACCATGACGCAGTACCTCATCATCATGGATTTGCTCAAAAAGAAGCTCGGGAAAAACGCCGCGTCGCATGTGATTGCGACCACGGACGCAAAGAAGGGAAACCTCGTCAAAATCGTGCGAGAGGAGGGACTCAAGAGCTATGTCATTCCCGACGGAGTGGGCGGGCGGTTCTCCGAACTCTGCCCGGTGGGACTTCTGCCCGCGGCGGTGCTCGGCATCGACATCCGCGCCATGATCGAGGGCGCGAAGGAAATGGACAGAATCTGCGCCAAGGAGGATATAAAAGAGAATCCCGCGCTCATGTTCGCGGCGCTCTCCTATCTCGCCATGCAGAGAGGCAAGAATATTTCTGTCATGATGCCCTATGCCGATTCGCTGAAATTTATCGCGGACTGGTACTGCCAACTTTGGGCGGAGTCCCTCGGAAAGTCCGTGGACAACGCGGGCAAAGAAGTGTTCGTGGGGCAGACCCCGGTCAAAGCGCTCGGCGTGACCGACCAACACAGTCAGGTTCAGCTCTACACCGAGGGACCCTTTGACAAGGTGACCACCTTCCTCGGCGTGGAGAACTACCGCACAACGGTGGAGATTCCCGAGGGATGCGCGGACATTCCCGACGTTCATTTCCTGTGCGGGCACACCATGAACGAGCTCATTACCGCCGAACGACTTGCGACGGAGTATGCGCTCTTAAAGGCGGAGCGGCTCAACGAGACCATTCTTCTGCCCGAGGTCAACGCCCATTATGTGGGACAGCTCCTGTATTTCTTCGAGATGCAGACCGCCTACGCGGGCGCGATGCTCGGCATCAATACCTACAATCAGCCCGGCGTCGAGGAGGGCAAGAACGCGACCTACGCCCTGCTCGGAAAGAAGGGCTACGAGGCAAAGCGCGCCGAACTCGACGCAAGACCCGGGAA
The DNA here is from genome assembly GCA_905215695.1 of uncultured bacterium. Lineage (GTDB taxonomy): Bacteria > Bacillota > Clostridia > Christensenellales > HGM11417 > CAJMQN01. The sequence goes on along the minus strand of CAJMQN010000010.1, from coordinate 25,102 downwards.
AAAGGACTGTTATATCATTTGACCCGTGTCCGTATGAATTGACAGGAGTAAAAAGGCGGCAGCCCTTGGAGCGTTCCCCGGATTGACTTCGGGGAATGCGGAAGTTCGTTGCCGCTGCAACGCCTTGTTCCCCGCGCGTGCTTAAGAGGGAGCAAAGCGACCGTAACACACGCGGAAAATCAATGGAAAAAATCAAGTCGTTTCAGAAAGACCACAACGTATTAAAGCCCGGGTTCTATTTTTCGGGCGTTCAAAAGGGCGTTTCGACCTTCGACCTGCGCTTTAAGACGCCGAACGAGGGGGACTATCTGTCCTACGCCGCCATGCACACCATCGAGCACCTGCTCGCAACCGCGCTCCGAAACAGTCCGAAAAAGGAAAACGTCATCTATTTCGGACCCATGGGGTGCCGGACGGGATTTTACCTTCTGACCGTCGAACTGAACGAGGCGGAAGCGCGGAGCCTGCTCTCCGAATCCCTCCGCGCGGCGCTTGCCCTCGAGGAGGTGCCGGGCGCGAAAAAAGCCGAGTGCGGCAACTACCGCGAGCACGACCTCGCGGGAGCGAAAGAGGAACTCTCCAAATATCTGACCCTTTTGGGCGCGGATCAGGTTCCGTAAGGGGCGGGAAAATGAGAGCAAGCGGCATTCTGATGCCGATTTCCGCGCTGCCCGGAAATGCCGGAATCGGTACGTTGGGAAAGTGCGCCTTCGATTTTGCGGAGTATGCGAGGGAGTGCGGCTGCACCTTTTGGCAGGTTCTCCCCTTGCACCCCACAGGGTTCGGCGATTCGCCCTATCAGGCGTTTTCCACCTTCGCGGGGAATCCCTATTTGATTGATCTTGACGACCTCGTTTCCCTCGGGCTCTTGGAGCGCGGGGAAATTCCGCATTTTCCAAAGGGGCGGGTGGACTACGGACGACAGTATCGGGAAAAATTCCGGCTTCTCCGCCTTGCCTACGGACGTTCGGGGTTTCTCGATGCGGAAATTCAATCCTTTTCGGACCGACATTACATGCGCTGGCTTCGGGATTACGCTCTCTTTATGTGCCTGAAAGAGGACCGAGGCGGGAGCTGGCGGGACTGGGAGCGCCCCGTTCGGGAGCGCTGGGACCCGCATATGTTTATCGTCTCGGAGCGGTACATGTTTGAGGAGCGGTTTTGGGTGTTCGTGCAGTATCTGTTCTTCCGGCAGTTCGGCGCGCTCAAAAACCACCTTGCCCGAATCGGACTCAAACTCATCGGAGATATGCCCATTTACGTCGCCATGGACAGCGCGGATACCTGGGCAAATCGGGAGATATTCCGTTTTCGGGGCGCGAATCCCACCGCCGTCGCGGGGGTGCCGCCCGACTATTTTTCGCCGGAAGGTCAGCTTTGGGGAAATCCGCTGTACCGCTGGGACGTTCTCAAAAAACGGGGGTACGACTGGTGGATTTCCCGCGTCTCGCACCTTGCGGAGATGTACGACGTTCTGCGGGTGGACCATTTTCGGGGATTCGAGAGCTTTTGGAACGTGCCCGCGGGTGCGGCGACCGCACGGGAAGGGCATTGGGAAAAGGGACCCGGCGAGGCGTTTTTGCGTGCGCTCCCCAAGGTTTCCTATATCGCGGAGGACCTCGGAATCATCACGCCCGAAGTGCGCGCGCTCCGCGAAAAAATGGGCTGGCCGGGCATGAACATTATGCAGTTTGCCTTCGACGCAAACGCGCGGGACAGTCTGTACCTGCCGCACAACCACGAAAAAAACAGCGTTTCCTACCTCGGAACGCACGACAACGATACCTTCCGGGGCTGGCTTTCCGCGCTGTCCGAATCCGACCGCAGATATTTTTCGGATTACTGCGGGGGAACAGGGCGGGAGGCTGCGCTCCGTGCCCTGTTTTCGAGTCCGTCCGAGCTTGTCATTGCGACGATGCAGGACGTTTTGGGGTTGAAAAAAGGGCGTATCAATACGCCCGCGATTGCCTCGGGGAACTGGACGTTCCGGCTCTCTGACGATTCCTACCGCCGGGAAATCGGACTTTTACGGCGTTTGAACCGCACCTATTCGCGGGGGTAAGCGAAAGCGCGAGAAGGGAAATTGGGTTTCCTATGCGAGAATAATTTCGGAGCATTCCCGGAGCGCGGGCGCAAGACCGATGCGCTGAAGAATGTTGACATAGTAGGGAAGGCTTCCCGGTCGGGTGACGGCGAGCGTCAGAGAGGGCGCGTTCCGCGCGGAGGAGGAAAACACGCCGTGCAGAGCGTCCTCTTCCTGAACGGTTCGGCGCACGTTTTGGACGGTGCCGTCGTTGCCGTGCAGGGTCGGCAGACCGGAGAGCTGCGCGATGGTTTTTTCCGCGAGCACGTAGTGCGTACACCCGAGCACGAGGCAGGACAAATCTTCGCGGTGGATTCCCTCGAGGCAGGGCGCGACCGATTCGGCGAGATTGTTCAAAAAATTTTCTTCCACCGCCCGGGCGAGGTCCGGGCTCGGAAAGAGCGTGAAATTCTCCTCGCCGAGACGGTTGAGGAGTTTTTTGAATTTCGGGCAGTGCAGAGTCGCGGGGGTCGCGAGTACGCCGATGCGGGAACCGTAGCGCTCTCGGGCGGGTTTTAGGGCGGGCTCTACCCCGAATACGGGGACGGGGCAGATTTTTCGAAGCGTTTCCACGCAGTTTCCCGTGATGGTATTGCATGCGATGACCACACATTTCGCGCCCCCGTACAGGAGATAGTCCGCACACCGTCCGGCGAGCGCGGCGATTTCCTCGGGCGGGCGGCTGCCGTAGGGCACAGACGCGTTGTCCGCGAGGTAAAGATATGTTTCGTTCGGAAGCGCCCGCATGAGGCTCGCGAGGAGAGAGAGCCCTCCGATTCCGCTGTCAAATACGCCGATGGGTCGGTTCACTGTGTCACCCCCCGGATTTTTTGCGGGCAATTTTTTTGCCCCTTCCCTCTATTCTATGCGCGGTCTTTGCGTTTCAGCGATGAAAAAAGCAAAAAAAAGGACCTGCTTTCCAAAAAAGCACCTCGAATCTGCTTGCAAAATGTCCGCGCTTATGATAAAATATTTTGGCGAATGAATAAAACGACAGAAAAGTGTTGAATAAACTGACAAGGAGAGCGAAAAAGTGGCTAATATAAAATCCGCGAAAAAGCGCATTCTGGTGACGGAAAAGAAAGAGCTACAGAACAAGATGGTCATTTCCGAAATGAAGACCGCCATCAAGAAGTTCAATGCCGCCGTCGAAAAGGGTGATAAGGAATCCGCTGCGGTTCTCTTCCCCGCGGCGATCTCGATCATCGACAGCACCTGCGCCAAGGGCAGTATCCACAAGAACAACGCGAACAGAAAGAAGTCCGCGCTGGCCAAGAAGTACAACGCGCTGAACGCGTAAGGGACTTTATTTTGACGAATGAAACACTTTTGCTGATTTGCAAAGGTGTTTTTTGTTTATAAGGTATTATACTATGAAATACGTTGTGGTGCTCGGCGACGGTATGGCCGACGAAAGGTATGATGAACTCGGAGCAAGGTCGCCTATCGAGGCGGCGGAGATTCCCGCTGCGCGGTATTTTGCCGCGCACGGCGAGGTCGGACTTTGTCAGTCCGTTCCGAGGGGAATGAAGCCCGGGAGCGATGTGGCGAATCTCTCGGTGATGGGGTATGACCCCAAAAAGTTTTACTCGGGGCGTTCTCCCCTCGAGGCGGTCAGCATGGGCGTTGCGCTCCGCGCCGACGACGTGACCTATCGGTGCAACCTCGTCACGCTCTCGGACGAGCCCGTTTTCGAGGATCGGACCATGAAGGATTACAGCGCGGGGGAAATCTCCACGCCCGAGGCGGCGGAACTGATTTCCTATCTCGCCGAAAAGCTGGAACTTCCGCCGGAGCTTTCCCTCTTTCCGGGGGTGAGCTATCGGCACTGCCTGCGCCTGTCCGGCGCGACGCCCGGCGTCACCGAGACAACGCCGCCGCACGATATTTCCGACCGCAAGATTGCCGAGTTTCTGCCCAAGGGCGGACTCGGAAAACTACTCCTCGGGCTCATGAAGCGTTCGTCCGAACTCCTTTTGGCGCATCCCGTCAACCTCGCCCGCATTCGCGCGGGCAAGAATCCGGCGACGAGCTGTTGGTTCTGGGGCGAGGGAACAAAACCCGCATTGTCCTCTTTTGAGGAAAAGACAGGACTCTCGGGCGCGGTCATCTCCGCCGTCGATCTCGTCAAGGGAATCGGCAAGCTCGCGGGCATGGAGGTCATCGACGTGCCCGGCGCGACGGGGAACATTCACACGAACTTTGACGGAAAAGCCGCCGCCGCAATCGACGCGCTCAAGCGGGGAAGGGATTTCGTCTATATCCACCTCGAGGCGCCGGACGAGTGCGGGCATCAGGGACAGCTCCGCGAAAAGGTGCGCGCCATCGAGCTCATCGACGAGAAGATCACTTCCCCCGTATTCTCCTATCTGAAGTCCCGCGGAGAGCCCTTCGCGATGATGTTCGTGCCCGACCATCCCACGCCCGTGCGTTTAAAGACGCACACGGGGGATCCCGTGCCCTTCGTTATCTACAGGAGCGAGGAGCGGGAGGGAAAGTTCCCTTACTCGGAGGCGGGTGCGCGGGAGAGCGGTCTCTTCGTGGAGAAGGGATATGAGCTGTTGGACCGTTTTTTGAATCGAAAATAATCGGAGGGAAAGGTTTATGGATACAAAGGCATTGTTTCAGTTGAGCTACGGGCTCTATGTGATTTCTGCGAGCGCGGAGGGGAAAGAGAGCGGCTGTGTGGCGAATACGCTTGCGCAGGTGACTTCAAGCCCCGCGCAGCTCTCGGTCGCGCTCAATAAGAATAATTTTACGACCGAACTGATCGAGAAGTCCGGGCGCTTTGCGGCGGTCGTCCTCTCCAAGGATACGGATATGGGGCTCATTGCGAACTTCGGGTTCCGGTCGGGCAGAGACGCGGATAAGTTTGCCGAGGCGGAGCACCGCACGGACGGAGCGGGGGTCAAGTACCCGACGGCGGGCGCATCGGCGGTATTCTCCTGCAAGGTCAACCGGACGGTGGATCTCGGTACGCATTTGCTCTTTGTCGCCGACCTCGAGGACTGCGAAATTCTCGGTTCGGCAGAGCCCATGACCTACGCCTACTACCATCAGGTCAAAAAGGGCACGACGCCCAAGAATGCGCCGTCCTATCAGGAGGAGAAGCCCAAAAAGCACGGATTCCGGTGCACCGTATGCGGCTATTTTTTGGAGGCGGACACGCTTCCCGCGGACTACAAGTGCCCCATCTGCGGCGTGGGCGCGGACAAATTCGTCGAGGTCAACGAATAAAATCCGAAGGGGAATTTTTCGGCAAAGGGTTGAGATTCCCGGGAGAGTATGCTATAATGGTTGCAGGGACAGGGGGAATTCTCTGTCCGAACGGGAACGGTGAAGTCCCGACGCGGGGATAAACCGAAAGAGAGGGTGGAACATGATTTATGAGATTGGCAACGAGCATCTGAAGGTACAGGTTTCGACACTGGGCGGCGAACTGATGTCCGTCAAAAAGGACGGCGTGGAGTACCTTTGGCAGGGTAACCCGGAGTATTGGTCCGGGCGGGCATACAACCTGTTTCCCATCTGCGGAAGGCTGTGGGAGGGCAAATACACCTATCGCGGCGACGAGTACGAGATGAATCTGCATGGCTTTGTGCGGAAGAGCGAACTTGAGCTCTACGCGCAGACAGAGGATACGATTGCGTTTCGTCTGCGCCCGAACGAACAGACCATGAAAATGTATCCCTTTGACTTTACCTATCGGGTCTTCTATGTGCTCGAGGGAAATACGTTAAAGATTCGCTACCGCGTGCGCAACAAGGGGTTCAAACCGCTTATCTTTGCGGTGGGCGGTCATCCCGGGTTCAACGTGCCCCTCGAAGAGGGCGCAAAATTCGAGGACTATCGGCTCGAATTTCAGTGCGAAAAGCCCGCGAAGTCCGTGGTCATGAGTCCCGCGTGTTTTGTGACGGAAAAGCGGGAGCCCTTTGCGCTCGAGAACGGGAAGGTTCTGAACCTGCGGCACGACCTCTTCGACAACGACGCGATCGTCCTCGAGGACATGTGCAGGAGCGTCAAGCTCTGTTCGGACAAGGGAAAGAGAAGCGTGACCGTTTCCTATCCCGATATGCGCTATCTCGGCATTTGGCACAAGCCCAAGTCCGATGCGCCCTACGTCTGTATCGAGCCGTGGACTTCGCTCCCGAGCGTGGACGGAGAGGTGGACGACCTCGAGACCAAGGCGGACATGGAGACCCTCGAGTCCATGGAGATTTACCGAAATGAATGGAGCATTACGCTTGAATAAAACAAAAAAGCGCCCCGCTTAGAGCGGAGCGCTTTTTTTTGTTCAGTGAGGGAGCGTGCCGTCTTTATCGGCGGAGGTTTCGGGCGCGCTCTCCGTCGCGGCAGGCGAGGGGCGGGGTTCGGATTTGACTTCTTGCGACGTCTGGGCGTCCCTGCGGTTGCGGAAGGCACCGAAGAGCATCACGAAACCGAGCACCGCATACAGAATCTTTTCGATGACGTCAATCCAATTGTACACCGCATAGCCGATGTTCGTAAAGAGTCCGATAAAGTTCAACAGCAGAACGAGTACGGCAAATCCGATGGCGATGAAGAGTGAAATCAGCGCGCATTGCTTGGGATATTCGCGTTTGTCGGCGAGATAGCAGTAGCCGCCTACGAGCAGAATTCCGATAAACCCGAACAGCCCCGCAAAGAACGCGAGCGCTACCAGTACGTTTTCCGGCAGTTTCTTTTCTTGATTCATATAGAGAATACCTCCCTTTGTTTTCATGTACAGTATATGTCAATTCTTTCCAAAAGTCAACCCCGATATACGGCGCGCGCAGAATGGCGGGACGCGCAGGGGAGCGGACGGAGAACGGTATGGCGGGGGGACGCCGGGCGAGAGCGACGGACGGAGACGGCGCGAGGGAACGGACAGAGAATGGTATGGCAGGAACACCGGACGAAAGCGACAGCGCGGGGTATCGGAAATCCGAACGCCGGAGCGCTATATCCGCGGACAGGGGCGGTACTTTCTCGCCTTTCTGCGGCGGGAGAGTTTCTGCGCCCAGTGCCACCCCGCAAGACCGAGTATCGCCGCGGCAAAGACTCCGAAAAGCACGATTTGCAGGAGCGGAAAGTCCCCTGTCTTTACGTTCGACCACATTTCGAGAAGTCTGTCGTTTTCTTCGTTCGAGTAGGTGCGTACCACGGCAAATTTGTACATCTCCGCGGCGTCGGGATACTGAATCGGGTTCAGCTTTGGGCGTCCGCCGTGGCGCGCAACATAATCCTTTACGGTCTCCTCGCCGAAGAAATACGCCACATCCAAAGAGTTTCCCTTTTCGACGAGTCCGTCGTCCCACACGATGCGGGGCTGTTTCTTTCCCTCCTCGTTCCTGCCGCCCGCAACCGCAAGCTCCCAATTCTTCACACCCCATTCGAGCATATCCATGCCCGCCGTCGCGGAGACGTAGCCGATTTCGGTCATGTTGCGCTTTGCCTGCTCGGGTGCGCACTGGAAGTCCACAAACGCCACCGCCGCACGGTATTTGGGGGAATCCTTCTCGAGCTTGCCGTTTAAAAACCATCCGTCAAAGAAGAGGTTGGTGCCCGTGTCCGGTACGCCGTAGGACAGCACAATCCGCGGGTCGGATTCCGCCCCCATGCGCAGGGCTTTGTAGCCGTCGCCCGCCCAGCAGTAGTCCAAAGACGCCTGACCCGCCGCCATGGCGTTCTTGTCGTAATCCACATCGTATTTGACGCTGACCGCACTCTGTTGACTTTTGAGGGCTTCCTCCGCCCGGGCGACGGAGACCTCGTCCACCCTGCCGAGTATGGTTGAGAGCGTTTCGCGGTAGGCGGCGTCTGCGGTTTCCCGGTTCTCTCCGCGTCGGAGTGCCGCATCCCGCAGGGCGAGCGCTTCCTTCAGTTCGGGGGTGTATGCCTTGAGCAAACCCACAATATAGGATTCGCGCACGCTGTTCTTCATGTACACCCGATGATCGAAGGAGGGTTCCCACATGAGGTTCCAATCCGCGAAGAGGTCCTTTCCCGTCGCTTTCTCCGCGGCTTTTACGTCCTCCACGTTATAGACAATCCCCATCGTGCCCCACATGTAGCCGATGCCGTAAACCGCATCGGGGTCGTACCCTTCCCAAGCGTAGCCCTCCATGGCGGATTCCTGAATCACGCGGTACTGTTCCTTGACGTAATCCGAAATCTGCGCATAGTTCGGCATCTGTTCCACCGGAAAGGGCTGGAGGTCTCCGCGACGCAAAAGTTTGCCCTCGAGATAGTCAGAATTGCACGCCACGTCCCACGGCTCGCCGGATTTTGTAAATTTCGTAAACATGGTTTCGGGGGTGTCGCAGGTCTCATAGGTTACGCCGCGGAAGTCGGGGTCGATTTCTCTGTAATATGCCGTAAACTCGTCAAGCACGGATTCGTCCATGTAGTCCGCCCAATTATACACGGTGAGATAGTAACCTTCCCCGAGCCTGCAGCCCGAAAGAAAGGGAAGCGTGAGGGCGACGGTCAGAAAGAGCGCCGAAATCTCTTAATGCCCTTCATTTTGCCCCTCCTTTCCGCCCCTTTTTTCCGCCGAAGTTGACGGCGAGCAGGACGGTGAGCACGACGACAAAGATGATGGTGGAAAGTGCGCGGAGCTGCGGCGTCAGACCTTTGCGCGCGGCGGTCTCGTAGATGTATTTGGAGAGGGTGGTAAAGCCCGAGGTATTGAATACCGTGATGACAAAATCATCGATGGAGAGCGTAAACGCAAGCATGAATCCGGTCAGGATTCCCGGAAGGATTTCGGGCAGAACCACCCGAAAGAGCGCCTGCACGGGCGTCGCGCCGAGATCCAATGCGGCTTCGTAGGTGTTCTTGTTCATCTGCTTGAGTTTGGGGAGCACCGAGAGCACCACGTAGGGGGTGCAGAAGGTGATGTGCGCAATGAGCAGGGTGAAAAATCCCTTTTTCATGCCGAGCGTCACGAAGAGCAGGGACAGAGACACCGCCGTCACGATTTCCGCGTTCAGAACCGGGATTTGGTTCACGGTGGTGAGCGCGTTTTTGGCTCGCTTTCTGCTGTTGTAAATTCCGATTGCGGCGGCGGTGCCGAGCACCGAGGAAATGACGGATGCCGCGAGCGCGAGTACAAGGGTGTTGACAAAGGCATCCACGAGCTTTGCGTCCTCAAAGAGCGTTCGGTAGGGCTCGAGCGAGAAGGTCATGCGGAAGATATTGCCGAGATTGACCGTCGCCGTGTCCGTGAACGAGAACAGCACGACAAAGAGGATGGGCGCATACAGCAGAAAAAGGATGAGAAAGACATAGGTCTTTGCGAGAATTTTTTTCACCATTGTCCGCCTCCGTTTGCGGCGACTTCCTTCTCGCCCTTGTTCATGAAGGTGACCGCGACGCCGATCATGACGAGCATGATGAACGCCACCGCCGCGCCGTAGTTCCATGCGGAGGATTTGAGAAACTGGTCGTTGATGAGGTTGCCGAGGAGCTGAACGGTGCCGCCGGACAAAAGGTCGCTGATGGCGAAGGTGGAAATCGTGGGCATGAACACCATCAGAATACCGCTCATCACCCCCGGCACGGCGCTCGGCACCACTACCTTGCAAAAGACCTGAAAGGGTGTCGCGCCGAGGTCCTGCGCCGCTTCGATGAGAGAGCGGTCGAGTTTTAAGAGCACGGTATAGACAGGCATAATCATGAAGGGCAGAAAGTTATAAACCATACCGATCAGCGAGTTGACCGCGCCGTTTTCCATCTGGAAAAATTCGAAAATATTGCGGGTCACGAGTGTGCGGAGGAGAAAGTTTACCCACATGGGAAGAATGAAGAGCACAATCCAAATGCGGGACTGAAAGGTCTTGCCCGCCGCAAAAATCCATGCGATGGGAAAGCCGATGACAAGACACAGGAGAGTGGTCAAGACCCCGTACCAAACCGAATACACAAAGGCGGACAGCGCGGCGGATTCGGTGAAGAAGGTCACAAAATTTTCAAAGGTAAATCTGCCCGTCTCGTCCGTGAAGGCGTACCACGCGATAAAAAAGAGGGGAATGACGACGAACACCAAAAGAAACACCGCGTAGGGGATTGCGAGATACTTGCGGCGGAAGGGAAGCCGTTTAGTCATGGAAGTCCTCCGCAAAGGTGAGGCGGATTTTGTCCCGGGGGAGGGTGATGCCCACGCGGTCGCCGTCGTCCCACTGTTCGAGCGTATCGACGTAAAAGTATTCGCCCGCGTCCGATTTCACTTCGAGGTGATAGTGGTCGCCCTTGAAGAGAATGGAGGCGACATTGCCGCCGATGACGCCGTCCTCTTCGTAGTCGTGCAGTTTCACGTCCTCAAACTCGATTTCGGCGACTACCTCCCGTCCCGTCAAATCCAAAACTTCGCCGTTTCGGTAATATTTACCCTCGTCCTCATGAAATTCAGCGCCGTGCGCAAGCACGGTCGGGTCGATTTCGAACGCGCCCCCGTCGATTTCCACGTGCGTGGCGTCTGCAAGGCGGGTGCGGATACGGTTGTTTTTGCGCGCGAGTTTCATGACGGTGAGGTCGTCCGAGCGAATGAAGAGCGCGACCTTTTCGCCCGCTTCGCGCATATTCGCGTCATGCACCTTGAATTCATAGCCCTCTGTGGTGGAGACGAGCATCTCGTAGTGCATCCCCTTAAAGACGCTTGAGGTCACTTCGCCGTAGAAATGACCTTCCTTGTCCGCGGAAAGAATATAGATGTCCTCGGGACGGATGACGACGTCCACATCCTCGTCCAAGGTAAAGCCTTCGGTATCGCAGTGCATGGCGAGAGAGCCGAAACGAACTTTGCCGATGTCGCAGATTTTTCCGTCGAAAATGTTAGATTCGCCCACGAAATCCGCCACAAACGCGCTCTTCGGCTCGCGGTAGATCTGTGCGGGCGTTCCGATTTGGCGGATGACGCCGTCCTTTAAGACGACGATGGTGTCCGACATGGTGAGCGCTTCCTCCTGGTCATGGGTCACGTACAGGAAGGTGATGCCGAGGGTATCGTGGATACGCTTGAGCTCGAATTGCATGTCCTTGCGCATCTTGAGGTCGAGCGCGCCGAGCGGTTCGTCGAGGAGCAGCACTTCGGGTTCGTTGACGATGGCGCGCGCGATGGCGACGCGCTGCTGCTGTCCTCCGGAAAGAGAAGTCACATCCCGTTCCTCGTAGTCGGTAAGCCCTACCATTTTGAGCGCGGAACGCACTTTTTTTTCAATTTCCGCCTTGGTGTAGCGCACAAAGACCGTCTTTTGTCTGCCCTTGCGGTCAGTGACGGTCTTTTCGAGTTTCTTCATCTTGAGCCCGAAGGCAATGTTGCCCGCGACGTTGAGGTTGGGGAAGAGCGCGTATTTCTGAAATACGGTGTTGACCGGGCGCAGGTGGGGCGGCAAATCCTTGACGTCCCTGTCGTTGATGACAATGCTGCCCGATGTGGGGGTCTCGAATCCCGCAATCATGCGGAGAAGGGTGGTTTTTCCGCAACCCGAAGGACCGAGAAGGGTCACGAATTCCCCCTTTTTAATAGTGAGATTCACGTTGTCTACGACGAGTTTGTCCCCGAACGCCTTGCTGACGTTGCGAATCTCGATAATCTTCCTTGCGTCCATACCTCTCCTCTCCGGGAACGGAAGGAGAGTTTCCCCTCGCCGTATCGCCCGGAATCGCAAAAATAAAAATTTCCGACGAGGGCGTGCGGTTGCGATCCGGGCGGTCTTTCGCAGGAAATTCACACGCAGTATACTATCCTGCGGGACGTTTGTCAATGGTTTTGAAATAAATTTTTTTGCAAAATGACGGGGCGAAAAAAATCTTCTGTTTGAATGCTTGAAAAGTTCGGATTCCGGTGGTATGATAGGAGAAAAAAGGAGGTTTTGTTATGAGAAAAAATTTTGGTGCGAAACCCTGGCTCTATCCCATGCCCGTGCTGATCGTTGCGACCTACGGTGAGGACGGGACGCCCGACGCAATGAACGCCGCCTGGGGCGCAGTCTGCGACATGGACAAGGTTGCGCTCACCTTGAGCGCGGAGCACAGGACGGTCAAAAATATCCTCGCGAGGCGCGCGTTTACCGTGAGTATCGGGACGGAGGAACAGCTTGATGCGTGCGACTACGTGGGGGTGGTTTCGGGGAACGAAGTTTCGGATAAGTTTGCAAAGGCGGGATTCCACGCGGCAAAGAGCGAGTTTGTGGACGCGCCGCTCATCGAGGAGCTTCCGATGGCGCTCGAGTGCAGGCTCATTCGGTACGACGAGGAGACCGAGTGCGCGGTCGGCGAAATCGTCAACGTCAGCGCGGCGGAGCGCGTACTCGGCGCGGACGGGAAGATTGACCCCGCAAAGCTTCGTCCAATCTCCTACGACCCGGTCAATCAGACCTATCTCGCCCTCGGCGAACGTGTGGGGAAGGCGTTCAAGGACGGTTTAAAGCTCCGCAAATAGAAAAAGCCCGGCAAATGCCGGGCTTTTTCTTAATTTTGTTTGAAATTACGCCTTTCCCGCGCAACCGAGCACCTCGACGAGCTTGTGCTCGACGATTTCCTGAACCGCCTTTCTCGCGGGTCCGAGGTACTGACGGGGGTCAAAGTGCGAGGGATTCTCCGCCATATATTTGCGGATTGCCGCGGTCATGCAGACGCGGAGATCGGAGTCGATGTTGATCTTGCAGACCGCCATGGACGCCGCCTTGCGGAGCATATCCTCGGGCACGCCCTGCGCACCGGGCATACTGCCGCCGAATTCGTTGATGATTGCGACCTTATCCTGCGGAACAGAGGACGCGCCGTGCAGAACGATGGGGAATCCGGGAAGGAGCTGTCCCACCTTCTCGAGAATGTCGAAGCGCAGGCGGGGCGCATGCTTGAATTTGAAGGCGCCGTGACTGGTGCCGATCGCGATGGCGAGGGAGTCGCAACCCGTCTTTTCCACAAATTCACAGACCTCGTCCGGGTCGGTGTACATCGCGTCCTCGGAGCTGACGTTGACGTCGTCCTCGACGCCCGCAAGTTTGCCGATTTCCGCCTCGACGACGACGCCCTTATCGTGCGCGTACTCGACGACTTCCTTCGTGATGCGGATATTCTCCTTGAAATCGTACTTGGAGGCGTCGATCATGACCGAGGTGAATCCGTCCGCGATAGACGCCTTGCAGAGCTCGAAGGAATCGCCGTGGTCAAGGTGCATGGCGATGGGGAGATCGGAGTCGAGAACCGCCGCTTCGATGAGCTTTTTCAGGTAGGTGGGGTTCGCGTACTTTCTCGCGCCCGCCGAAACCTGCAGAATGAGGGGAGCCTTCTGCGCCTTGCCCGCCTCAACAATTCCCTGAATGGTCTCCATGTTGTTGACGTTGAACGCGCCGATGGCGTATTTGCCCTCGTAGGCTTTCTTGAACATTTCGGTTGTAGTTACCAAAGGCATGATTCCGATTCCTCCAATGTTTTGTTATTTTTGTCACCCCTATTATATTATATTTTCCGCGAATTGGAAAGGGAATTTTTGAGGATTTGAGAAATATTTTCATGCCGCGTATGAAAATGACATCGGTTGTCAATCATTTCATCACGAAATCTGCCCTTACATAGGCAGGAAAGGAGTTTTTTCATGAAAAAGTTTGCAATCGTACTTCTTTCGCTCGCCGCCGCGACATGCGGCTTCCTCTCGCTCGCGTGCGGGGGCGGCGAAACCAAAGCACAGCTCGAATCCATCGAGCTTTCGGATTCGGCGAAGGCGCTGAAGGCGGAGGAGACCTTCGTTTTGTCGGTGTCCCAATTCCCGGCGGAGGCGGAACCCGCGGAGATTGAGTGGTTTTCCTCCGACGAAGAGGTCGTCTGCGTGGAGGACGGAAAGGTCACCGCGAAGGCGCGGGGCACCGCTACGGTCACCGCGCGCACCCGGACGGGAAATTTCTCCGCGAAATGCGACGTGAGCGTATCGGATACGGACACCTTCAAGACCGTCTATCCGGGCGAAAGTATCAATGCCGCAGTCGCTTCCGTGTCCGAAAACAACGGGCGCACGGTCACCGTGAAACTCATGAGCGGCACCTACGTTGAGGACGTCATATTGAACCGTCCCAACCTGCGCCTTGCCGGCGCGAACGCAGGGCTGGACTGCGCGGACCTTCCCCGCAAGGCGGAGAGCGTCATCCAGCCCGCGACCTCGAAAATGCCCTCTTCCGCCCTCAACGAGGATCGTCAGAATCTCGGCGTGATCAGCGTGGACGCGGACAACGTGACCATAGACGGGGTTGCGGTGGACGGCGACAATCCCGCGCTCGAGACCCCGCTCACTGCTTTCTCGGGCTCCTATCAGACCGGAGGACAGACGGACGCCTACACGGGCATTGTGGTACGGGTCAAGAAATTGAGCTATTCTGAGGAATTTCCCGTCATGCACAAGAACCTTTCGGTCAAGAACTGCGATATCCGCAACGTATTTTACGCGGGCGTGTCGTTGTCCGCGAAAAATTCCTTAAGCGTCTCCGAGGGCAACGAAATTCTCTACAACCGCATCTGCAACGTACTCTCCACGACCTACGGGTACGGCGTCGAGCTTGATAAGAACGTCTGCGCCGAAATCAGCGGAAACCGCATGGAGAACGTAGAGACAGGCGTTCAACTTAATGTTCTCAACGTGGATTCGGGCTCGCAGGGGTGCATCTGCAAAAACGAAATCGACGCGCGCAATAACGGCGTCGTACTCGCTAAAATCAGCGCCGACTGCGGCTATGACGTCAAGGACAACGTGATCCGGTCGCAGGCAGGCAACTTCGGCGTCGCCTATCTGACCTGCACCAAGGACACCTTCCGCAACCTGTTCGCGAGCGGAAACCGCATCGAAGGATTTGCCTACGGCGTGCATGTGTTCAACTCCAACCGCGCGATCTCCGTGCTGGGAGGAGAGATTACGGACTGCGAAAACGGACTTTACGTTTCGGACACTTCGGCGACCGGACTTGCGGGCATGTCTATGACCCTCGTCGATGTCATCAACGTCAACTGCGAGGACACGACTTTTGCTGACTGCGGAAACGCGGTGCACGTATTTTCGGACAAGCGCCGCAACAACAGCATGGTGCTCTCGGGCGGCGTGATCCGCAACTGCGACACCGGACTCCGGGCGGAAGTCGGCTCCGGCGCGTCGGCAATCATCAACGTCGCGGCTGACCCCGCTTACGACAATGTGGGCGCGGAGGAAGTCGCCGTCGGCGCGGGCAAAATCAACCGCGCCGCGTGACCGAAATGCGGGGGGACGGGTATTCGCAATCCGAAAACAACCCAAAAATTCCCTCTTTTTTCTCCTCTGAAGAAAAAAAACAAAAAAACCTCGGAAAGTTCCGGGGTTTTTCATTTTTTATTATTGCATAATTCGACAAAAAATGCTATACTGAAACCGATATATCTCGAGTAGGGGAGGGTACCTTATGTCGAACAAGAAATCCAATCGTTTGACAGCGTATTTTAAGGCTGTCGGACAGCACTGTAGTTTAGCGTTTTGCGGTACGGTCTCCGTGCTGATCTTCGCCCTCGTGGGAGTGATGGCTGCCTTCGGCGCGCCCGAGGTTTGGGAAAAGACCGCACTCTTTGATCTGTACATAACCGCCGCCGTGCTTGTCGGGCTCGTCGTCCTTGCCGCAGTGCTTTTAAAGCTCTTTGACAAGAGAATCGGGCGCGTCGATAACGTGCTTTTGATCGGACTCATGTCCTCGGTGCTGGTCTTTGTCGATCTTTGCATTCTGGGCTTTGAGGGGGCGGCGCTCGTCGGATGGCTGCTCATTCTCGGTTTTTCGATTGCGTTGACCGCGATCCGGATTGTCTTTTTCAATCCCGTGGCGGAGGATACTGCCGCCTGCCCGCCCGCAAAGGCGAACGCGGGATTCAAGGCTTATTGCAAGGAATTTGCGCGGTCTCAAAACATTCTGCTCCTCGTAGCTGGCGCGGCGATTCTGTTCGGCGCTTTATATGCCTTCTCGAGCCTTGGGCTGATGGGGGATTTCCGTAAGACGCAAGGGGCGGTCGCAATCTTTGCCCTGTTCATCGCGCTCCTCGCACTCTGCTTTGCCTGGGCGTTCTGGCTGCGCATTCGAAGAAAGCGCGTGAATGGATTTGACGGCATTCTTTTCATCTTCGACCTCGCGTTCATCGCGGTCAGTTTTGAGTTGCTGTCCGTTGTGTCATCGACGCGTATCGCTCTGTTTGTCGTCTGCCTTGTCGCGCTTGCTCTTCTCACCTTCCTGACGATCCGCGCCACGCGAATCGAGACGGCGGAGGAGAACCTTGTCGAGACAAAGGGCGGGTTCGTGCCCTATTACCGTGCGCTCGCGCAGAGGTATGACCTCGTATTGTGGTTGGTATTTCCCGTTGCGATATTCTTTGGGTTGGCACTTCTCGACCAAACGGGAATCGTTGGAAAGCTCGTCCGAGAGGCGGGCATCAGCCGTGTGGCGATTCTGGTTATCGTTTCGATTGTCGCAATCATTGCGCTGGTGGGGCTTTTCTTCGGACTGCGTTCCCGCAAGATCGGCTTTATGGATTTGCTCCTGTACTCTGCCGACGTACTCGTTGTTCTTCTGCTCATTTTGCAGGTTGTTTCCGGTTTCTCCGCGCTCAAGACGACGCTCTGGGCGGTGGCGAGTGCCGCGTGCATTCTGCTGACTGTCGAGCGGTTTAGAACCCCGGTGCTCTTTATCGCGGCGGAGGAAGGCGCGGAACCCGAAACCGAGGAGACGCCTGCGGCGGAGCCCGCCCTTGCGCCCTTGCTCGCCGAAGCTGTTGCGGCGGAAGAGCCTGCAAAAGAGGAGATGACAGAGGAAGTTCCTGCCGAGGAACCCGCGCCCGAAGTGACCGAGGAAGTCGCCGAAGAGGCGGTTGCCGTTGCGGAAGTAGTGGCGCCGGCGGAAGAGGTGACTGCGGAACAGCCCGCCGAGGAGTCGGTCTTTGCCGAGGAATCCGCGCCCGTTGCCGAGACGCCCGCCCAAGAGCCTGCGCCCGCTGTCACGTCTGCGTTTACGCCCGTTGCGTTTTCGAGCGGACTGCCCGCAAAGAAGGACGCGGAACTCAAACTTCGTTTGCTGCCCGACGCCGTAAAGGGGTATTACGGAGAAATCAAGAACGCGCTCCTGTCCTTCGGACTGCGCGCGAGAATGTCCAAGACCTGCGAGAAATTTAACCGGAAAGGGCGGACGATGTCCCGACTGGACGCCGAAAAGCCCGTGCGCACCCAAGCGGTCGTGCAGGTGCGCGGAAAGTCGCTCTGTCTTTACCTCAATCTCGAGCCCGCAACCATAGACGCCAAATACTTCGCCAAAGACGTTTCGGGCGTCAAGAAGTTTGCGGATACGCCTTCGCTTTTCAAGATTCGTTCCTCCCGTGCCGCAAAGCGCGCCGTTGAGCTCATCGAACGCCTTGCCGCGCAGGAAGAATTCAAGCCGAAGCGTCGGTTCGTGCCCGTCGATTATCTGCCCGCGCTCTCCGCAGAGGGGTTGACGACCTTCGAAAAGAACGGTTACGGGTATCTGATTTCGGAGACCGCAAAACTCTCCGAAGTCCGCAAACTGGACGATTCGCTCGCCATTAAAAACATTTCCATTGACCCTGAAATCGAGCTTGCCGAGCGGTTCATTCGCTCTCGAATCACCGTCAAAGAGATTGCGGACGCATTTGAGGCGGGGAGCACGGTCACCATTTCCGACCTGCGCGAGCGCGAAATGATTACTTCCAATGCGAACTATCTCATCGTTACGGAGAGCGAGTCGCTGTCCGGGAAGTTCACCGTCGTCGCGAATGAGTTTACGCCTGACGCCGCAAAGCTGATTCAGGTTGCAGGCGGCGAAGCGGTCAAGAAAACCATTCAACTCCTCGGAGAATAATTTTCAGATAGAAAAATCCCCCCGCGAAACGCGAGGGGATTTTTTTGTGACATAAGCTATAGAAACAGGGAATAGTAGTAGGGGGCGCTCACCGCCGCACCCACAATAATGAAGGTAAAAACGACAATGAGAATCGCCAATCCGACCTCGAGACACACGCCGATGATTGCGCCCTTGCCGCAGGATTTGGCGCGCTGGGGATATTGGTCCTTCCAAACAAGATAGAGAATCAGCCCGAGCAGCGGGAAGAACAGACAGAGCGCGAGGAATCCGCCCGAAGGAGCGTCGTCCGAAGCGACACCTTGCGGTTTCGCGGCATAGTTGTCGGTCGGTACGCCGCAGTGCGGGCAGACGACCGCGCGGTCGTCAATCTGTGCGCCGCAGTTTTTGCAGTACATGATCAACCCTCCTATCCAATCAGGGGCGCAAACAGAGAATATCCTGTAAGAGTGTTTGCCATGGTGATTCCCATGATGATTCCGCCCACGATGCCGATTACGACTCCTAAAATTACGCCGATGATTGCGCCTTTGCCGCAGGATTTGGCACGCTGGGGATACTGGTCCTTCCAAACAAGATAGAGAATGAGTCCGATCAGCGGAAAGAACAGGCAGAGCGCGAGAAATCCGCCCGAAGGCGCGTCGTCCGACGCAGGTGCTTTTGCAGAGACGGGTTCGCCCGCCCCCGTTGCCACGCCGCAGTGCGGGCAGACAACGGCACGGTCATCAAGCTCCGCGCCGCAGTTTTTGCAGTACATAAGTAAATCCTCCCTAAATTTTGTGATACGAAAAGGTACACCTTATCAAAATTAAATTTTTCCCCAAAAATCGGCGCTTTGTTGAAAAAACAAGGCGTTTTTTTTATGTTTTTTCTCATTTATAAAGGTGTGCTTTTTCGTATTTGTTTGTCATTAATTTATCACAGCGGCGGAGGACTGTCAAGGTCAATTTCAAAAAAGAGCCATAAGGAAATTTCTGTCCGAATTTTCGGTGTTTTTCGCCTTCCGATTGACAAGGAGAAGAAAACAGGGTAAAATAGAATTTGACTGAAAGAGTAAAACATACAGGTGGAAAAGATGCTGAAAATCGAGGAGTTTTTCGATATGGAAGCGTTGGACGCGCTGCGCGTCCGATGTTTTGGGGAAGGGCTTGACGAGCACGACGATTTTTCCTGGCACATTGCGCTCAAGGACGACGGGGTTTTGCTCGGCGCGGGGCGCATGTATCGGGAGGAAAATGCGCTCCGAATCGGCAGGGTTTGTCTCGCGGAACCCGGCGCGCCCAACGCTGTCAACTATCGGGAGATGATTTTTCGCACGCTCATGCTCAAAGTCACTGTCGAAAAGCCTGAATGGGCGATTGCCGACCCCGAGGTAGGGGACGCCTTCTATCAAAAATTCGGATTCCGGCGGGATGGGGACGCGTTCCGCGCCCGCCCCGAGGAACTCGTCTTTCCCAAACAATGCAAGGAGTGTGCCAAACATGCTGACTGATATCGAGATTTCCAACAACTGTAACCTTCGTCCCATCGGCGAGATCGCAAAAAAGCTCGGCGTTCCCGAGGAGGACCTCGACTGTTACGGCAAGTACAAGGCAAAAATTCGGGCGCGTTCGGAGTGCGGCGGAAAGCTCGTTTTGGTGACGGCAATCAACCCCACCAGTCTCGGCGAGGGAAAGACCACGGTCTCCATCGGCATAGCGGACGGGCTTTCTCGCGCGGGCGCGAAGGTCGCGCTTGCGCTCCGGGAACCCTCTCTCGGTCCGGTATTCGGCATCAAGGGCGGCGCCGCCGGCGGGGGGTACGCGCAGATTGTGCCCATGGAGGACATCAATCTCCATTTCAATGGGGACATGCACGCCATCACCGCCGCGAACAATCTGCTTGCGGCGATGCTGGACAACCATATTCACTTCGGCAATAAGCTCCGTATCAATCCCGCCCGCGTGCAGTGGAAACGCTGTCTCGACCTCAACGACCGCGTTTTGCGGAGCACGGTGGTCGGTCTCGGCGGCGAGAAGGACGGCACCGCGCGGCAGGACGGTTTCGACATTACCGCCGCGTCCGAAATCATGGCGATTCTCTGCCTTTCGGAGAACCTGAAAGATTTGAAACGCCGGCTCGGAAACATTCTCGTCGCTTACGACTACGATGACAAGCCCGTCTATTGCCGCGATTTGAACGCGGCGGACGCGATGGCGATTCTTTTGAAGGACGCGATCAAGCCCAATCTCGTGCAGACGCTGGAGGGAACGCCCGCAATCGTGCACGGCGGACCATTTGCCAATATTGCGCACGGGTGCAACAGTATCATTGCCACCAAGACCGCGCTTTCCCTTGCGGACGTGGTCGTGACCGAGGCGGGGTTCGGCGCGGACCTCGGCGCGGAAAAATTCCTTGACATCAAGTGCCGTACCGCGGGGATTTTCCCCGATCTCGTGGTGGTCGTCGCGACGGTCAAGGCGTTGAAACTCAACGGCGGCGCGCCCGCATCGGAGATCAAAAAGGAAAATATCGACGCCCTTCGGAAGGGGATGTGCAACCTCGAAAAGCATGTCGAGAACATGAAGGAAATCTACGGTCTTCGCACGGTCGTTGCGGTCAATCGTTTCGACACCGACACCGACGCCGAAATCGAGGAGATCCGCAAGGCTTGCGCGAGACTGCATACGCCGGCTTTCGATACCAAAGTGTTTGCCGAGGGCGGCGCGGGCGCGGAAGGGATCTGCGCGGAGATTTTAAGGCTGTTAAAGGAACCGGCAACGCCCGCCAAGTTCTGCTACGGACTGGAGGAGGGCATCGAGGACAAGCTCCGCCATGTGGTGCGTCGGGTCTATGGGGGCGCGGAGATTTCGCTCTCGGACAAGGCGAAGAAAGAGATTGCGCGCATCGAGACGAATGGGTTTCAAAATTTGCCTGTGATTATCGCCAAAACGCAGTACTCCCTCTCGGACGATCCCGCGCTGTTGGGGCGACCGGAGGGCTTTCCCTTCAAGATTCGGGACGTGGTCGTTAGGAGCGGCGCGGGGTTTGTCGTCGCGATTGCGGGGGATATGATGCTCATGCCCGGTCTGCCCGTCGTACCCGCCGCGGAGCGCATGACCATTGATGACGAGGGCAATATCAAGGGACTTTTTTAGAGAGGATCAGAAAATGGAATCCAATTTTATCACCGCAATCATCGACAAGGACCTCGAGGACGGGAAGATTTCGGGGGTCTATACCCGCTTTCCGCCCGAGCCCAACGGCTATTTGCACATCGGGCACGCCAAGAGTATCTGCATCAACTTCGGTATGAAGGACGCGTATGCGGGCAAATGCAATCTGCGCTTTGACGACACCAACCCCACCAAAGAGGACGTCGAGTACGTCGATTCCATTATCGAGGATATTCACTGGCTGGGGTTCGACTACGACGAACTGCACTATGCATCGGACTATTTCGATCAGCTTTTCGAATATGCAAAACTGCTCATCCGAAAGGGGCTTGCGTACGTTGACGACCTGTCCGCGGAGGAAATCCGCGAGACCCGAGGCACGCTGACCGAAAAGGGCAAAAATTCTCCATTCCGGGAGCGTTCCGCAGAGGAGAATATGGCGCTCTTTCTCGAGATGCGGGTAGGAAAATTCAAGGAAGGAGAGAAGGTTCTCCGCGCCAAAATCGATATGGCGTCTCCCAACCTCAACCTGCGCGACCCCGTCATTTATCGGATTCTGTATGCGAAACACCACCGTACGGGGGATAAGTGGTGCGTCTATCCCATGTATGATTTCACGCACCCCATTTCGGACGCGCTCGAAGGAATCACGCATTCCATCTGCACCCTCGAATTTGAGGACCACAGACCCCTTTACGACTGGGTGTTGAAGGCGTGTGAGTTTAAAAATCCGCCCAAGCAGATCGAATTTGCACGGCTCAATATTACGAACACCATTATGAGCAAGCGGTTTTTGAAACGGCTCGTCGAAGAGGGGCGGGTGGACGGTTGGGACGACCCGCGTATGCCCACCATCTGCGGAATCCGCAGGAGGGGCGTGCCCGCGGAGGCGCTCGTCAATTTCTGCCGGAGCGTGGGCGTTGCCAAAGCCAACAGCGAGGTGGACGCGCGCATGCTCGACCACTTTGCACGGGAATATTTAAACGCCAACGCCGAGCGCGCCATGGCGGTTTTTCACCCGCTCAAGGTCGTTTTGACCAATTTGGCGGCGGCGGAGGAACTTCCCTTTGAAATCAACCCCAACGAGGAGCCCCGGCGCACGCGGAAGGTGCGGCTGACCCGAGAGCTCTATATCGACAGCTCGGACTTTTCGGAGAATCCCCCCCCGAAATATTTTCGGCTTACGCCGGGCGGATACGTGCGGCTCAAGGCGGCATATATTATAAAATGCGACGAAATTGTCAAAGATTCGGAGGGGAATGTTTCCGAACTTCGGTGCAGTATCGTCGAGGGCTCCAAGAGCGGCGGCGATACGAGCGGCATCAAGTGCAAGGGCGTCGTGCAGTGGGTGAGCGCGGAGTGCGGAAAGCGGTTTCAATTCCGGCACTATGACAGCCTGCTTGACCCGGACAAGGCGGGCGAGGACTTCGTTGACCGCCTGCGGGACAACAGTCTGACCATTTTTGAAGGGGTCGGAGAGCCATATCTCTCCGAGGCGGAGAAGGGCGCGCGCTTTCAGTTTATGCGGTGCGGTTACTTCGTCAAGGAGAACGCGGACACCTTTATCGAGATTGTCGATTTGAAGGATTCCTATCGCCCCTGAAAATATTATCGTTGACACAGCCCCCGAAGTGGGGTATAATCGAGTCATACGGAAGGTGAGGTTGCTATGAAGAGATGTAAGACATGCGGGACGGTCGTCCACATCGAATCCAATACCTGCCCGAACTGCGGCAGTCACAGTTTCGAGGTGCTGGACGTCAAAGTCTGTCCGCTCTGCGGAAAAGTAAACGATATCGCGAGTACATTCTGCGAATACTGCGGAAAGTCCTTTGACGGGGGCTTTTCGGAGGATCTTTCGGGCATGGACGAACCCGGCGGGTATGCCGGGGAGATCGGGGCGCCCGAGGAGCCCGTTTTCAACCGAAAACAGACGATAACGGATTCCGAGCGCGCAATGCTTCACTATCTGACCCTGCGACCGGAGATCTCTTCGGACGGCAAGGAAAAGAAATACGCCTACTATGTGACCGAAGAGAATGTGCCCATTGTCATTCTGCCCACCTTCGACACCGAGCGGGAAAAGAATATCAAAGTCGAAATCATGATGCTTCCCGAGAACAGGCAGGCGCCCGCAGGAAGCGTTGCCGAGCGCGCCGAGGGGGAATCCCGAGAGGACGGCATGCAGCTGCAACTCCCGCGGGAACCCAAGAAACGGGAACTGTTCTCCGAACGCAAGGTTTCGAGAAAGGCGCAGGTCTGGTTTTCTCTTCTCCTGACGCTGTTTGCGGTCGGCGCGCTGGTCGGATTCTTCCTGCCGTTGGCGGGAGCGGGCAAGGAGACCGGACTTTCCCTGCTCCTCGGCATGATCGGCTATCACGATGCGGGACAGGCGGTCGTCGAACTCATGAAGGGAGGCGGCATTCTCGGCATTCTCATGTATGTTGGTGTGCTTGCGCTCTTCTCAGTGGCGCTTTTGACAGTTGTTCTCAACCTCTGCTTTTTGCGCCACAAACGCGCGAAAAAAGTTGTGCTCGTGATTCTTTGGATTCTCGCGATTGCCGCCGCAGTGCTGGTTATCGTCGGAAACGCCGTTGTTCTCGAGGTATCTATGGCGGGCATGGGAATCGGCGTTTATGTTGCGGCGGGCTGTTCGGTTGTGGGACTTCTCGCCACCTTCGTCCTCTACGACAGATAAAAATAAAAAGAGCCGATGGAATCGGCTCTTTTTTATTTGACAGTTCCAAAGTGTGGTTCAGTTTTCCTGAGGAAAATAGGCGACGATCTGTTCCATGGGAACATGATAGAAGCGCAGTGCGGAGAGCAAGCCTTCGCGGATTTCCGCGCGGGAATAGCTGAAGGATTCGAGTGTTTCGTCTTCCCAACCGTCGATGCGGTCATAAAAGTCGATTGCGACTTCAAGGATTTCGGGACAAGCGGGATCCATCCGCTCGAAGAGCAGATTTTCGGCGTCATTGACTCTGCCCTCGTCGAGGAGGGCGCCGAGTTCAAGGTAGAGCTTGTCCGCGTCCGTGCGGTGCTCTTCCGAGGTTACGGTATAGGAAGGAGACTGCTTGTGAAAGAGCAATTTTGCGAGCGCTCCCGCCAAATTTTTGATTTGGCGCATGATGTAGTCCTGTTCAAATTCTGACATAGTGTTATCCTATTTTTTCCCTGAAAGTGAGGGAATGACCGTTTATCGTGAGAATCAAAGTGTATTCGGAATCTCCGTTCGCGTATTCGGTGATTCCGATTGAGCCGATGCCGCTCTTATCGGTGCCGTCGAGATGCAGGGTGTAGAATACGGAGTCCGCTTTTCTGTCCGAAAGGGTATAGTTCAGCGACCATGTTTCGTTGGTTTCCTTGTTCCGCAAATGAAAAGCGTTTCCGTCCGCCTCGCACAGGAGCTCGACGACCGCCGCGTTTTCGTAGATTTCGGCGTAGGCGTTTGAACAGGCGGTCACTTCTCCGGTTTGTGCGTTTTGAAGGAGAGAAAATTCCCAATCGTGATTTTCTGCGGTGATTTTTTCACCTGTACAGCTCGTGAAAAGAAGGATTGCACAGAGGGCATACAGGGAAAACAGAGCGCGGTAAGTTTTCTTCATATCCATATTGATAAACAGAAGGGAAGGGATTTAAGCAGTCGGCGGAGAATGAAAAACACGAAGAAGGAGACTTCTTCGTGTTTTTCATTGGTCGGAGTGACTGGAGTCGAACCAGCGGCCTCTTGAACCCCATTCAAGCGCGCTACCATCTGCGCTACACCCCGATATGCACATTCCTTTTCGGAAAGGGAGACGATTGGCGGAGAAGGTGGGATTCGAACCCACGAGCCCTTGCGGACTACCTGATTTCGAGTCAGGGCCGTTATGACCACTTCGATACTTCTCCGTAATGGAAAAACCATTACTTTTGTAATGGTTTCTTGGTGACCCCTACGAGATTCGAACTCGTGTTACCGCCGTGAAAGGGCGATGTCTTAACCGCTTGAC
>CAJMQN010000009.1 GCA_905215695.1 uncultured bacterium | reverse complement strand
GGACTCTGCTTTCTTCTCGGCATGGTTGCGGCGGTGCTCGCCGCGCTCTTCTTGGACGGGCGCAAGCGGGTCAGGCGGGAGGACCTGATCTACGGCGCGGCAATCGCGATCGTGTGCGGACTCGCGGGGGCAAAACTGCTCTCCGTCCTGCCCAATCTCGGCGCAATCATCGAGAACCGCATTCCGCTCGCAGACGTGCTCAAGAACGGTTTTGTGTTTTACGGCGGCGTCATCGGCGGTGCGCTCGGAATTTTCGGGTACTGTTGGGCGTACAAAGTGGATTTTCTCGATTTTTTGGACACGGCGGCGTTGGGGCTTCCCCTCGGGAGTCTGTTCGGCAGAATCGGCTGTTTCGCCTCGGGATGCTGTTACGGAAGACCGACGGACAGTTTTCTCGGCGTGATATTTACCAATCCCGCCGACCCCAATACGCCGACGGGCGTGCCGCTTCTGCCTACCCAACTCTTCGAGAGCGGGTATTGTCTCCTGATTTTTCTCGTCCTGCTCCTTCTGAACCGCCGCGCGGTGCGGGGGAGAAACGTCATTTTCTATCTGATTTCGTATTCGGTATGCCGCTTTGTCAACGAATTTTTCCGTGCGGACGCGGCGCGCGGATTTCTCTTGGGCATGTCAACCTCGCAATTGATCTCCGTTCTTTTGATTGTCGCGTCGCTGATATTATGGATTCTGCTCCGCCGCGGCTTTTTTGCGAAAAAAACGCCCGCGCAGGACAACCCGGCATAAACTCCTTCGGATTCCCGCGTATTTTAGCGAAACTTGCGGAAAATCGGGAAGTTTTGCCCCTATGCGCCCGTCGGGAGCAAATTGTGTTATAATGCTCCCGAGAAACGCTTGAACCCGAAGGGCTCAAGGGCATTTCGACGGGCATTACATCATTTATGATATAATGCGAGTTACCGACCGAAAAAGAGGAGGGGGAGCTGAATTGTCGAGAAGAATCGTCATCACGAGCGGAAAGGGCGGCGTAGGAAAGACGAGCGTCGCGGCAAACCTCGGCATGAAACTTTCCAAGACGCACCGCGTCATTGTCATGGATACGGACATCGGGCTCAACAATTTGGATATGGCGTTGGGCGTGGAAAACCGCGTGGTCTATGACCTTGTAGATTGTATCGAGGGACGATGCCGTATCAAGCAGGCGCTCATCGACGTGCCGGACTACCCGGGACTGTCCGTTTTGCCCTCGTCGCACGCATTGGATCTGACCGCGTCGCTGTCCGGACTCGACGAAATCGCGGAGAAACTCTCCGCGCTCTGCGACTTTGTGCTCATCGACTGTCCGGCAGGGGTAGAGAACGGATTTTACCGCAGTATTTCCTGCGCGACGGAAGCGGTCGTGGTCACGACCCCGCACATCTCCTGCGTGCGGGACGCGGGCAAGGTGATTTCGATTCTGAAGAGCCGTTTCGAAAACGTGAGCCTTCTTGTCAACCGCGCGCGGGGCGACCTGATGGTTGCGGGCAAGATGATGAGCGTGGAAGAAATCGTGTCCCTGCTGTCGGTGAGTTTGATCGGGGTGATTCCCGAGGACGACGCGGTGTCGGTCTCGCAGGCGAGCGGCGGCGAGGTACGGCAGGGAATCGCGGCTGACGCACTCGACCTCGCGGTCACGAACATCATCAACCGCGAAAATTATATCTACGATTGCACCAAACGCTACCGGGGACTCTTCGGAAGCGTGCGCAAGAACTTGCGAATATTGTATAACAGGGGGTAAAAAATGTTGTTGGGAAAGAGAAGTTTGGAATATACGAGACTCAAGGAAATCATGACCACGGACAAGGCGGCGAAACCCGCCAAACTCGAGGAAGTCCTGCGTTCGGAATTGTATTCGATTCTGCGCAACTATTTCGAGACGGACAGCGACCACATCGAACTCCGCTGCGACGCGGGCGGAAGGGGCGTGGTGCTCCATGTGGAAGTGAACGCCCGCTCGGTCAAGCCGTTTTTGTCCCTGCCGGAAATGTGAGAGAGACAGCCGAAAGGCTGTCTCTCTTTTTAAAGAAAACTGCTCACGACGATTTCGACGCCGATGAGGATGAGAATGATTCCGCCGAGGAGTCCGGCGCGCCGTTCGTACCGCGTGCCGACCTTTCTTCCGATCAAAAGACCCGCGAGACAGATACCGAAGGTAACCGCCGCGACGATGAGCGCGCAGACGAGCGCGGCGATGAAGTCGTATTCGGCAATGGTAAAGCCGACGGAGAGCGCGTCGATAGAGGTGGCGATTCCCTGCAAGAGAAGTGCGAAAAGTCCGGTTTTTGCCGCCTGCGCTTGGGTTTCGTCCCGCTTTCTTGTGCTCTCGAATATCATTTTCGCACCGATGAGGCAGAGCAAAACGAGGGCAATCCAGGGCACGAACGCCTCAAAGGCTTGGAACTTTTCGACGATGGTGTGAATGCACGCCCACCCGAGCAGGGGCATGAGCGCCTGAAAGAACGCGAACACGCCCGCAATAAGGCACATTTTTCTCTTCTTCATGACCGGCTCGCGGAGACCGTCCGCGAGGGATACCGAAAAGGCGTCCATCGCAAGACCGACGCCGAGGAGCGCGCTGTTCGCGAAAAACAGAAAGTTCATAGTTTCCTCCGTAAATAAAAAATCCCGCGCAGGGACACGCGGGACAAAAAAAAGAGAGACTCCACGTATCCGATGCGATACATGAGTCTCGAAATTGAAAACAAGCCAGACCGGGGAAGGTCAGTATGTTGACTTGTTACGCGCGGAGAAAACTCTCTTTGCGCTCTCTACTCCCTCGGGAATAATATAGCATAAAAGCCTCCGGAAGTCAAACGATTCCTCCCGCAATTTTCACCCCGTACATCGCCCGCGCCCGCCCATCGCCCGCAGTTGTCGTCCCGCCCAACCTCTCGCAACTTTCCGCCCTCCGCTCGCACTTTCCACACCGCCCATTCCTTCCGCAACTTCCCACGTCCTCCGCCCGCACTTTCCACCCCGTCCATTTTCCCGCAACTTTCCGCGCCCGCCCGCATATTTTTCCCCTGTCCCGCATAAGTTTTGATAGGAGGGTGCGGTTATGAAATATGAAGGTATGCAGGCAGTACAGGGCGAGATTCGAAAGAGCCCGGCGGACGCGGTCTATATCCGCCGCAAGCGGTACGGCGAGAGCGGAGAGGGCAGCTTTTTTTCCAAGCTGTACCGGCAGTTTTTCGCGACGATGGCGGCGCTGATTCTGCTCTTTTCCCTGAACCTGATTCCGCTCACGAAGAACTACCTCGACGACGTGAAGGAAGCGGTCAAGACCGATTACATAGAGGACGTACTCGCGGTATTCAACGAAAATTGAAGATCAGGTTTTCGGTCAGCTTTTTCCTGTTCGCGGCGTTTCTGCTGATAGCGGGGGATCGGCTGACCTTTCTCGTCTATATCCTCTCCGTCATTCTGCACGAGTATTCGCACAATTTGGCGGGGGGATTTTTTCATTGTAAGTTCTCGGAAGTCAAACTGTTCGCCTTCGGTGCGGTGACCTACGGGGACATCGAGGTCTTAAAGCCCGGCGAGGAAGTCATCGTGAGCCTTGCCGGACCTCTTTTCAACGCTCTTTTGGCGCTTCTGTTCACGGCGATGTGGTGGATCGTCCCCGCGACTTACCTGTTTACGGATACCGTGGTCTTTGCGAATCTCTCTCTCGCCCTCTTCAATTTGCTCCCGGTCTATCCGTTGGACGGGGGCAGAATTCTGACCTGCCTGTTAAAACAGCGTTTCGGGTATCGTCGCGCCCTGCGCTTTGTCATGGCGCTCGGTTTCGCGTTTTCCGCCGCGCTCTTCGGGCTGTTCGTGTGGTCGGCGTTCGGGGAACTGAATCTCACCCTCGGGGTGTGTGCGCTCATGCTCCTGTGGGCGTCGCTCTCCGAACGGGGGGAGGGCGGTCTCAAGCGCCTGAAGAATCTGACAATCGACGCCGCCGCGCTCCGCAAGGGACTCGGCGTGCGCACGCTTGCCCTCTCGGACGAGATGACCCTTCTCGAGGTTCTGCGCCGCCTGAACCCGGACTATTTTTACGAGCTGAAATTCTACGGCGGCAGGAGACTGACCCGCTCTATGGACCAGTTCGCGCTCATGGAACTGACCGAACGCTTCGACCTCGGGACGAGGGTGCGGGATTTGCCGCAAAAATCTTTACAAACGCGCGGAAATGATGTACAATAGACCTGTTGAAAAAAATCAACGGGAGTAAGCATTTTGAAAAAGACGATTCGAATCCTCGCGCTGTCGGCGGCGCTTCTCATGGGCGTTTTCGCGCTCGGCTGCGGTGCGCGCCTTCCCGAAACGGTGGCAAATTCGCCCAAACCCTCTTGGGAGGACAGGACAAATCTCGACGTAACCAACTCGAGCTATATCCGCAACGCGAGTCTTTCCGCGAAGGAACTCCACATCAACAACGACTATTCGGGGTGGGTGAAATACGTCTATACGGGTTCGTCCAATACCCTTCGGGAGAACATGGACAAGCTACTCGTGACCCTCAACAAGCTCCGCTATTCCGAAAAGCAGTACACGGAAAAGGGCTACCGCCTGTTCTACATGGAAGAGGGGGACGTGGACGAGACGTCGGAGACGAGGTGGGTGACCATTCGCTTTTCCAACCTGACTTGGTGCCACGAGTCCTACTACAAGGTGCAGACGCTCGAGGAATATCTCAAGAGTTCGGGCACAGCGGACATGAATTACCATTTCAAGGACTTCAAAAATCCCGACAAGGATTACAGCGCGGTCGGCGCGTCGGATAAAGACAAGAAGAAACTGAAGATTTGGCAGTTGCAGAACCTCGCCGACGGCGTAAAAATCACCATTGAAGGCGCGTTCCGATACTTTTACGACGACGGAAACAAGACCATCGAGCAGAAGGACGGCGGAATCGTCTTTCAAACCGATTCCAAGGCGTACTTCATCTACACGGACAACCATCCCGTCGATGTGACGGTTTTGGTGGTGGGAATCGTTGCGGGTCTCGCGGTTGCGGCGGCAATCGTGGTGGTCGCGGTGACCCTGCGCCGCAGAAAAACGCACTGATATACGGGCTCCGAGGTTTCGGAGCTCTTTCATTGGAAAAAGGAACGCCTCATGACCTATGACGAACTGCTCCGGCAGGCGGAGAAACCCGCCCGCTACACGGGCGGCGAATACAACAGCACGGAAAAGCGTGACGCCGCCCTCAAATTTTTGATTTGTTTTCCCGACGTCTATGAGGTGGCGATGAGCAACCTCGGTTGGAAGATTCTCTATCACGAACTCAACGAAATGCCCGAAGTGCTCTGCGAGCGTTGCTTTGCGCCCTTTTCGGACTTCGGGGACAAACTCCGCGCGCAGGGCGTGCCCCTCTGTTCCCTCGAGAGCCGCCGGAAGATGACGGACTTCGACATCGTGGGCTTTTCCCTGCAATTCGAACTCTGCTATACCAACGTCCTGTATATGCTCGAACTCGGCGGCATTCCCTTCCGTTCCGCGGAGCGCGGGGAGGAATATCCGCTTGTCGTGGCGGGCGGTCCCTGCGCCTACAACGTGGAACCCGTCGCGGACTTTTTCGACCTCTTCATGATCGGGGAAGGGGAGGACTGTATCCGCGCGCTCTCCCTCCTGAAACTCGAATGTAAAACGAAAGACGAACTGTTGACCCGCGCCGCCCGTGAGATTGAAGGGGTTTATGTCCCCAAATTCGTGCGTCCGGTCTATGAGTCGGGCAGGCTCTCCCGCATCGAGAGCGACTACCCGGTGAAAAAGGCGGCGGTGCGCGACCTCGACAAGTCCTTCTACCCCGAAAAGATGATTGTGCCCAACATCGCGGTGGTGCACGACCGCGCGGTGTGCGAGGTGTTCCGGGGCTGTACGCGGGGCTGTCGGTTCTGTCAGGCGGGCTTTACCTATCGTCCGATCCGCTTCAAATCCCCCGAAAGGGTGGTGGAGCAGGTAAAGGCGGTAACGGCATCGACAGGCTTTGAGGAAGTCTCGCTGTCCTCTCTCTCGACGGGGGACTATCCGCACCTTTTGGAGGTGTTGGACGGACTGCGGGAGTACGCCAAAGAACGGGACGTGCACTTGCAGTTGCCCTCTCTGCGCCTCGACAGCTACCTCGGCGAATACAGCGACGACGCTCGCAAGAGTTCCCTGACCTTTGCTCCCGAGGCGGGAAGTCAGCGCCTGCGGGACGTCATCAATAAGAACATCACCGAGTCGGACATCGAATCCAGCCTGACGGCGGCGTTTTCGCGGGGCTTTGCGACCATCAAACTCTATTTTATGATCGGTCTCCCCACGGAGACGGACGAGGACGTTTTGGCGATTCGGGACATCGTAACCCGTGCAAAAGACCTGTATCGCGCGCACGCAACGTCCAAAAAATCTTTGCGCGTCTCCGTCTCCGCCTCGACCTTCGTCCCCAAACCCTTCACGCCCTTCCAGTGGGAGAAACAGGCGTCCCGTGCGGAAATCGAGCACAAGCAGGAACTTCTGCGCAGAGCGCTCCGGCTGCCCGGCGTGACCCTCTCTTGGAACGACTACGACACCTCCGAAACGGAAGCGCTGTTCTCCCGCGGCGACCGCAGGCTCTCCGAAGTGCTCGAGAGAGCGTACGCGAGAGGGAGTCGTTTCGACGGTTGGCGGGAGCACTTCAAACCCGAAAACTTCCGTGCGGCGCTCGCCGAATGCGGATTGTCGGCGGAGGACTTCACCCGCGCCTACGGAGAGGAAGAACCGCTCTGTTGGGAGTTCGTGGACATCGGAATCCCGAAGCGTTTTCTTTGGCGGGAACGGGAACGCGCCTACCGCGGCGAGACGACCTCGGACTGCAAGACGAGCTGTAAGGGCTGCGGCGCGAACCGTCGGGGCGGGTGCGACCTCTGCCCGGGAGGGGAAACATGCTGATACTCAAATACTCCCGAACGGGGAGCGCGGCATACCTGCCGCACTTGGACGTCCTGCGTCAATTCGGCAGAGTGCTGCGCCGCGCGGGACTGAAAATCAACTACAGCGAGGGCTTTCACCCGCACATGCTGTTTTGGTTCGGCAATCCGATCAGTCTCGGAATCCCCACCCTGTGCGAATACTGCGCCGCGGACAGCCCCGAAAAAGCGGAGACCTTTCTCGCCCGCTTCAACGAAAAGAGGATACCGGGCGTCGAGCTTCTGCTCGCCCGCGAAACGGACAAGAACCCGAATTTTGCGGACATACTCTGCGCGGCGGAGTACGAAATTTCCTGCGCGGGAATCGGCGCGCTCGCGCCCGAAATCCGCGCCCTTGCAACGAACCCCGATTTTGTGGTAAAATATGAGGGAACGGCGCGCACGAAGAGCGCGGCGGACAAATTTCTCTCCCTCGAATCCGAACCCGACAGCCTGCGCGTGCGCTTAAAGGCGGGCAAGGAAAATTTGAAAGCGGATATGTGGATGCGTTCCGTCCTTGCGGAACTCGGAGAGAGTCGGGCGTATTCAATTGTGCGCACCCGGCAGTTTTGGGAGCGCGGAGGGGAGCTTGCGGACGCGGACGAACTCTTCCGCTGAAAAACGTAGTATGAAAAAGGTTTTATATATCGACTCGATGCCGGGAAGGACGCGCTACGCCCTGTGCGAAGACGGGGAAATGCTTGAATTCTCGGTGGAGCGGGACAGCGCAAAAAAGATTGTCGGAAACATCTATAAAGGCAGGGTCAAAAACGTCGTGATGGGCATGGAAGCGGCGTTTGTAGATGTCGGCTTGGAGCGCAACGGCTTTCTGTACATGGGGGAAACGCTCGTGGACAAGGAGGATTTGCGCTCCGCGGAAATCACCGCAGGTCTCAACCTCAAGGAGGGAGACACGGTCATGGTACAGGTGGTGAAGGACGAAATCGGCACCAAGGGCGCGCGGGTGACGATGAACGTCTCCCTCCCGGGCAGGCTTCTCGTATTCATGCCGACCATATCCTATGTGGGCATATCCAAGAAGATCACGGACGAAACGCGCCGGAACGAACTTTCGGCGCAGGTGACGGCACTCTGTCCCAAGGGCACGGGATTTGTGGTGCGTACAGCGGCGGAGCACGCGTCCGCGTCCGAAATCGAGGCTGACGCCCGCCGTCTGATTCGGCAGTGGCGCGCCATAGAAAAGAAATTTGCGCGCGCGCCCGTACCCTCGGTGGTGCACGCGGAGAGCAATCTCGCCTCGCGCATTGTGCGCGACCTGTACAGCGAGGACATCGCGGAAATCGTGACGGGGGACGAAAAACTTTTTCACTTCTTTGAGGACGCGCTTGTCGGCGTAACCGACCGCAAGAACGTCGTGCGCCTCTACGAAGGGGACAGGGACATGTTCGCGCACTACCACCTGCAAGAGAGCATCGGAAAGCTCTTGGAGCGCAAGGTGGTGATGAAGAACGGTTCCTATCTCATCATCGACCGCACGGAAGCGCTGACGGTGATTGACGTGAACACGGGCAGGTACGTGGGCACGGACCGACTCGAGGAAACGGTGCTGACGACCAACCTGTTGGCGGCGGAAGAGATAGCGCGTCAACTCCGCCTTCGCAACATCGGCGGAATCATCATCTGCGACTTTATCGACATGGAGCAGGAGGAGCACAGAACGGCAGTGCTTGCGCGGCTCGCCGAAACGCTGAAAGAGGACAGAATCAAGACGAACGTAGTCGGCATGACGGGATTGGGGCTTGTGGAAATCACGCGCAAAAAGACCCGCAACGACAACGACAGTATCCTTTTGCAACAGTGCCCGTATTGCAAGGGCGCGGGCAGGCTTCCCTCCAACGAATTCATGACGCAGAAGATACGTTCCGAACTCGTGGATTTGTTTTTGGACGAGAGGATTCAGGTGGCGATGCTGACGGTGCACCCGAGTCTTGCGGAAGTTCTGTACCGTTCGCGGGAAGTCTCGGAGGACATACAGACTCTTTGGCATGACCGCAGAATTTACGTCATAGCGGACGAAAAAATGCCGATACAGGAGTATCGGATTATGCCTTCGGCGCAGAAGATTGTGACTCTGCCGGAGAACGCGAAAATGCTATATTGAATCCGCGCGCGTTATGGTCGCGACGAGGGGAGTGCGCGAGTGCTCGCACTCGCATACGAGTCCCGAGGAGCGACCACACCCCTAAGGGGTATGGTCGCCGCTCACGCTTAAGCACGGTCGGGTAACAAGGCGTTCCTACGGGAAAACCGATACCTTATCCCGCTCGCTACTCCCTAAAAAACAAACTACACCGACAGAGGTTGCAAGCCCTTGTCGGTGTAGTTTTTTTAAAACACGTTTCCAAATGTCGTGCGGAAGCTGTCGGGAATGGAGAGAATCTTGTCCCTGACGACGACGAGTTTGGCGCGTGCGAGTTCAAAATCCTGCGTCGCGACAAAGGATTTCGCCTCGGAGAGCCACATATCGACCTCGCGGATTTCGGTGTGGGGGATATAGGTATGCAGGCGGGATTTGGTCTTGTCCCAAATATCCGAAAAGGAGAGGACGTCCTCCTCCTTTGCGGTCTTTTCCTCGGTCTTTTGAATGACGGTCTCGACGATTTCGGCGCAGTCCCGAACGCTCCGTTCGAGAGAAATGTCCTCAAAGATGCCGCCGCCGATGAGCAGTAACAGGATAATTGCGGGAATAATATAGTTTCTCATGAATTCACCTTCAGTATAGATTTTGGTTTTGTCTTGCTCTGCAAATAGACGTCGCCGTCCTCATTGACGGTACAGACGAGAATATCCTTGACGGATTTTTCCCCGTATTTCTTGATGAAACCCTCCACGGTTTCCTTTTTAATGTGATAGTATTGGAGGTGTTCCTCATTGTATTTGCCGTTGGAGACAAGAATCTGCGAAAAGGACTTGTTGGGCTGTTGTTTTTCGTTTGCGACGACGGAAAGATTGCCGCTTGTCTCCATAATGGCGTATTGAATCTCCTCGAATCCGCAGTAGCCGGCGGTTCGCACATTTTCGAGAAGGTCGGAGATACTGACGTTCAGTTTTTTAATATCCTTGTACCGCAGCCCCTGCGGGTCGATGACGAGACAGGGCGACCCCGAAATCAAGGTGTTGAGTTTTTCGCTCTTCTCCGAGCACAGCGTGAGAATTTGATGCAGCAGGAAAATGGAGAAGATAGCGACCACGCCATAGACGAGCGGAATGGACACGTCGGTCATCGGAATACAGGCAAGGTCGGCGATAATCAGCGTGATAGCAAGCTCAAAAGGCTGCATTTCGCCGATCTGCCGCTTGCCCATGAGCCGCAGAATGATAAGTAAAATGATGAAGATGATAATACTTCTGAAAATAATCAAAACCATACTTTCAATTATTTCAGGATTTCAGCGTTTTAAACCTCCCTACGCCCTTTTTGGCAGGGCTTTTTTCCTTCTTTTTCTTTTTGCGGAATTCGGGCAGCTTGACGCCGAGTTTTTCAAAGCTGATAAATTTAAAGAGGAAGGCGAGCGCGGCGCACAATCCGAAACTGAACGCGCAAGACCCGAGCACGGCGACTGCGAGGGGAAGGAACGCGGACGCAATGTTGTAGATGTAATAGGACAGGAAGCCTGCGGGCACGAGCACGGCGGCGTAGCCGATGAGCGGGAGCAGGAATTTCAAACTGATTTTGGCGTGTTTGCGAATGGTAAAGAGATTCAAAATAGCGTTCAAAGAGAGGTTCGCGCAATAGCCGACCATGAGCGCGTAGATTCCGATATATTTCGGCAGAAACCAAATACACAAAAGCAGACTCGACGCGCCGACGAGAAAATTTTTCATGGTCTTGTATTCCAGCCCCATGCTGTTCATAATGGTGTTGGTGATGAGGGAAAGACACATAAAAATCATGACGAACGCGCACTGCCGCAGATACATGCCCGCGACGTTGTTTTGGTAGAGGAATTGTCCGATACCGGGACCGCAGGCGATGAAAGCGGGCATACACATGAGCGCGACTGCGACGGCGAAGGAAATCGCGAATTCGGTCTTTTTGAGGAAGGCGGGGTCGCGGTTGGCGTGGTCGGCGGAGAGTTCGGGGACGAGCAGAAGTGCGACGGAGCTGACGAAGGTATCCGGGAGAAAGAGGAGAGGGAGGGTCATTCCGCTCATGATACCGAAGGCGGAAAGCGCCTCGGAGGTGCTCATTCCCGTCAGGCAGAGCCGCGCGGGAATGATAATGGCGATGAGGGAATTGAGAATATTCGAGCAGAGCCGGATTCCCGTGAGCGGCATACTGCTCTTTAGAAGGGGTTTGATAAACCCTTTCGGCACCTGAAAGAATTTTCTTCTCCGCACATAGACGACGAAGGTGACGATAGCGGCGGCGCAGTAGGAGATACAGACGGCAAGCGAGGCATAGAACGCGCCCGAAAAGATACCGTCGGCGAACTGCAAAAGAATGACGCCGAGAAGGACAAGGAGAATTTCCTCGACAAATTCGGTGAAGGAATAGAGAAAGAAATTCTTTTCCCCCCAAAGACCGCCGCGGCAGGCGGAGTAGATAGAGGAGAAGATGAACGCGGGGATAAGGCATAAAAAAATGGGCATACATCTCGCGTCGGCAAAGACCCAGCGGAGCTGATGCTGAAAGAGGAGAATGCCGAGACTGATGACGCCGGAAGTGACGAGCCCGATGATAGCGGCGGCGGTGACGGTGCGTTCTGCGGAATCGGAATTGCGGTTTTGGAAGTAGATAGCGGACTGCCGGCTGACGGTGACGGGGATTCCGCTCGAGGTGAGCGTAATGAGGACGCCAAAGACGGCAAAGACAATCTGATAGATACCCATGCCCTCGGGACCGATGACGTTGGAGAGATAAATTCGGTAGATAAAGCCGATGACGCGGGAGACGACGGTGAAGATGAGAATATAGGCAGCGCCGTGAAGAATGGTTTTTTTGATAGCGGTTTCCTCCTTTCGTACTTCATAGAATACTATATGGGACGAGCATGTGAAATATATCAGGGAATGAAGATTTCGGAGAAGGGGAGAACGGCGGAGATGTGGTTATTTTCAAGGATTTTTTCGGGGGTTGTCCCGAATTTTTTGGCAATGGAATCGGCGGTTTCGAAGGGTTTGACGCGGTAAGGCGTGCCGATGGGTTTTTCGAGGAGAAGAACGTCCCCGACCTCGAGTCGGTCGGAGTCGTTGAGTTTGAGGAGATAGGGAAGGGAGTAACCGTTTTTCGCGAGGAATTCGCGAGTTTCCTCGAGGTCGGAGACCTGATAAAACTTATTCATACAGACATTCTATGCGGAGGAGGTCGCGGACATAACCGAGAATTTCCCGCCCACCCGCCCCAAGCCGCCCGCTTATGCGGGCGGGGATTTAGGAGAAGCACAAAAAAAAGCTCTTCCAAACGGAAGAGCTTTTAATAGTCTGACCGACCGGTAAGATAATCCAAAGAACAGTTAAAATAATCGGCGAGCGCAAACAAATCGTAAATATTAGGTTTTCGTTTACAGAGGATATAATAATTTAGCGCGGTAGGGGGAACGCCGGATTCTCTTGCGACTGCCGCTTGAGACTTGCCCGATTCGGAAATCAAGAGCTGTAATTGTTTTGAAAATAATTCCTGATTAAATTTCATAATTAAATTTTGCTACGTTTCGTAACATTTTTCCTTGACATCCCTAAATAGGGAAGGCATAATATCAGTAATCCGTTCGTCCGACCAAGAAATCTACGGTAACGCCGAAAAAATCGGCAATAACAATCAGCATTTCAGTATTCGGTTCGTTTCTCTCTGTTTCCCAAGCGGCAACAGCGCTACGCGAAACATTGATTTGTTTCGCCAATTTGCTTTGAGAATAACCTTTTTCCTTGCGCAATTCCGCTAATCTTGTTGCAAAAGTTTCTTTCATGTTGTTATTATTGTACATTTTGTTACGATTTATAACGCTAATGGTTACGAATAGGAACCGTTCAGGAGGATTTTTATGGATTACTCGGCAATTAAAGATATGTATATCGATGATGCAATTAACGAAATTAGGCGAACGCCCGAGTTAATAGAAATCGATAAAAAACTGAATGATTTGACCGAGCGAATTCGTGCGACGATGACAGAGGAACAGAAAGGACTTCTTGAAGAATATGAGAATATAGACGCGGATAGAGGATTAGAGGCGCAGTGGTGTGCCTATGATTATGCGTTTCGCAAAGCCTTCTTTTTGGGGTTTGATTTGGGAAAAACAGAAACAGAGAAAAAATAGCATAAAAAAACGCCCCGGCTGTGGAGTTGCCGGAGCGTTTTTTGTTTTTTCAGTTTTTTTCGGTTAAAAACTAATCTTCGTAGTGATAGTCCGAACTCTGCGTCGGGGGCATCGTATCGCCCTGATTCATAAAGACGGAGTTTACAACTTCCCCGTTCGCATCGACAACATTGTAGTTGCCGGTTCTAGGTGCCATTTCACCGGGATTCAATCTCATAAACCTTTTAAAAACCTCCAAATTTTGCGGTTTTCGCCGCTAATCATATTTTGTACATTCGGAAGTTTTTTATACCTTTGGTGTAATTTTCCCTCGAGACTCGAATATCCGCGCAAGCGCGCCCGCTCTCCTCTCGGGAAAATGATACCTGCGGTGAAATTTTCCCTTAAAGCGCGTCCTCCTCCCAATCCCTTTACTCCTCGATTTTGTGCGCGGTCTTGTAGAGTTTGACCGAATTTTCGATACTGTGTTCGGATGCGGCTTTTCCGTAATTGTCCACGTCGAGGACGTTTTTGGGACCGTGCGTGAGACAAGCCGCGCCGTTCAGGCATCCGCCCTCGCAAGCCATTCCCTCGATGAAGTTTTCGGGCAGTTTTCCCGCCTTCATCTTTAAGAGCGCAACGCGGATTTCCTCAAGCCCGTTGCAGTTGAGCGCGTTGACCGCGACGCCGTTCTGCGCGGCAAGTTCGGTCACGCCCTGCCGGATTCCGCCCGCTTTTGCGAAAATTCTGCCGTAGAAGGAAGCATTTTCGAGTCGTGTTTCGGGCAGTTCCTCGACCTTGATTTCCCTCGCGTCCAAAAACGCCTGCAATTCCTCAAAGGTGATCACGCAGTCGATTCGTCCGGCGTTTTCGGGTCGCTGAATCTCCGCCTTCTTGCTCGTGCACGGTCCGATAAAGATACACTTCGCGGTGGGGTCGGTCGCCTTGATGAGGTCGGCGGCTTCGATCATGGGGGAGGGGGAATGCGAAATATACTTTGCGAGGGCGGGGAACTGTTTTTCGATGTACATGACGAAAGACGGACAGCAGGAAGTCGTGAGTTTTTCCTTTCCCTCTGCAAGCTCCTTCATCTCCTTGTAGAGCGTAATATCCGCGCCCAGCGCCGCCTCGACCACGTGGTGGAATCCGAGCCGCTGAATCCCCGTCACAACCTGTTCGATTTTGGCGTACTTAAACTGACTGACGATAGAGGGCGCGATGACGGCATAGACCTTATATTTGGTATTGTTTTCGGACTCCCGCAGAATTTTGACCGCGTCGAGCACGAAAGATTTGTCCATAATCGCCCCCCAGGGGCACATATAGACGCACGCGCCGCAGGCGACGCACTTGGACTCGTCGATTTTCGCCTTTTTGCGCTCGTCCATGCTGATTGCGCCCGCCTTACAGCTCCGCACGCAGGGTCGCACGTTTTCGATAATCGCGCCGTAAGGGCAAGCCTTTTTGCACTTGCCGCACTCGAGGCACTTGTCTTGGTCAATGAACGCGTGTTTGTGCACCATAGAAATGGCGTCCGCGGGGCACGCCTCCATACACCTGTGCGAAATACACCCGCGGCAGGCGTCCGTGACGAAGAAGGAATCGACAGGGCACTCGTCGCAGGCAATATCGAGCACCTCGATGATATTTTTGTTGTTTTTATCCCCGCCGAGCGCAAGGGCAATGCGCTCTTGAAGGACGGCGCGCTCCTTGTAGATACAGCACCGCATTTCGGCTTTGGGACCGGGAACAATCTTTTTCGGGATTTCAAGGTACATATCGGGTTCGAGCCTGTCCTCATACGCGCGGCTGATAATCTCCTTCAATACCTTGTATTTTGTCTTTTGAATTCTTGTATCGAACAGTCTCATGCAACAGTTCTCCTAAAAGTAGTAAATTTCAACATTTTTTCCCATCTCCCGCAGCATTTTCGAGAGATTTTCGACGATTTTGAGCTTCATCGTGGTGTCGATGGGCAACCCCTGATGCGCGATATTGACGCTCCGTCCCACATAGAATTTGATATCCGTGCATTCCTCGAAGAGCACGTTCGCAAGCTGCGACGCTCCGTCCTTTTTGTCGAAGTACTTTGGCGAAACGTCGTTCGGCGAAAGATACTTTTGCGCAAGCTCGATGAGCCGCCGCAGGGTGATAACCCCCTCGGTGACGAGGTCGATGCCCTTGATGTGCGCGGTGGGGGGAATGTCCTTGTCCGTGTAGTCCAAATCGA
The DNA here is from genome assembly GCA_905215695.1 of uncultured bacterium. Classification (GTDB taxonomy): domain Bacteria; phylum Bacillota; class Clostridia; order Christensenellales; family HGM11417; genus CAJMQN01. The sequence goes on along the minus strand of CAJMQN010000009.1, from coordinate 65,600 downwards.
CGGAGACGTCGGTGTTTAAATAGCGCGCGACAATCTGCGAACTCGTCCCGCCGCAGACGACCTTTTTGCCCTCGTTCCCGAGGAAGGTGCAGACGGCGTAATCGTCCTGACTCTTATCGACGGGCGGACCGATGAGCAGAGAAACCTTTTTCTGCTCCCGCACGCGCACGGCGGCGATTGTCGTATCGTCCCCGGGCTCGTCGAGATAGAGGTCCTTGCACGCCGAACCGATGAGACCCGCGAGACATCTCGCGCTCATGGACGGGCGGTATCGTTCGTTGATAAATTTGATAATGTCCTCTCTCTGCCAGCCGAAATTCAAAAGCATACCGACGCCCGCGTGCACAACGCCGTCGCTCATGACGACGATAATATCCCCTGCGGTGAGATTGAGCTCGGATTTAAAGACGGTCTTGCCCGAAATGGACAGCTTTTCCCGCGCGAGGTCGCCTGCTTTTCCCTCGTGTACGAGGATTGCCATGGGGTTATCGAACTCAATGAGATAGCCCTTTCCCTCGTTGTCGATATGGATAATGGAAAAGGTGGAGTAAGCGACGCCGCGCACCTTGCAGACGGGGAGGGAACTGATGATTGTCTCGATACATTCCTCGAGGGAAATATCGTTCGCAATCATGGTGCAGAGGATTTTCGAGGTGAGCGTGGAGAGGATATTCGCCTTGACCCCGCTCCCGAGCCCGTCCGCGAGGACGAGCGTATTCATGTTTTTTCTGCGGATACTCTCAACCTTATCCCCGCAAAGTTCCTCGCCGTGCTTGTTGAGGGAGACGTAACCGCTCTCTAAGACAAGACTCATTTGGGGTCCTCCGCGTGCCCGTCGCCCTGATAGACGTAGCCCTCGGGCGCTTCGTAGTCTCCGCCCTTGCCGTCCTCGCCGAGCATGGTCTTTTTGAGTTTGATGAGGGCGACCTTGGTCTCCGCGGTGGTCTCGCCGAGCAGGGACGCGATTTCCTGAACGACCCGCATCTGCTTTTCGACGACCTTATCGGTGACCGCAACGGTGTCCCGCTTGACCTTGTCGAGGAGTTTTTCATAATTGACGTCCGAAGTGATGTCCTTCATGATGCAGAAGAGCAGATTCTGACTCTTTAAGAGGGTAATGGACATCTCGACGTACTTGCCCGTCGCCTCGATAAAAATCTGTTTGCGGGAGATATTTTTGCCCTCGTTGCGCACGAGGAAGAAGTCCGTCGGATTGTAGAATTCGACGAGCAGCCGCCCCTTGGGGTTCTCCTCCTTGATATTGAGGAGCTGTTTCGCGACGGGATTGATATCGACGATTCTGTAATCCCCGTCCACGGCGATGATTCCGTTGGGGCTGTTTCTGATAATTTCGTAGCTCATGGACTCGGCGCGTTCCCGCATGAAGGGAACGCACATTTCCCGCTCCGCCCAGCCGTTATAGACGGCGACAGCCTTCTCGCGGCAGGTGTTGTATCCGCACGCGCCGCAGTTGAGTTCATCCTCGGGCTTGGTCTTGCCGATGGATGCGAGAATGTCCTTGATTTGCTTTTCGGAGGGCAAACTTTTGGCGACGGAAATCCTCGGATAATTCTGCGCGATATCCGCCTCTTCCTCCTCGCCTTGGGGGAGAGTCACGTCCTTTTTGACGTAACTGCGCACCGCCTCGGTGGCTTTGATGAATCCGCCCTTGTCCTTGTTGAGCGCGCAGGGACCGTTGATGCAGGAGAATTCGCAGGCGTTCATCTCGATGAACATGCCCGAGAGCCGGTCGATATTGCCGAGCACCTCGCAGCACCGCTCCACGCCGTCGATACTGATGTATTCGTACCCTTCGGTGAACCCGTTGAAAGACTTGATGATTCCGCGGTTGATGGGGAAGTACTTGGCGCGGTTGCCGAGCGCGCTGCCGGCGCAGTTCGCGCCCGCGGCGTTTTTCACGGCGTTCACTTCCTCAGAACCTTCGCCCTCCTCGCCGTTGTCGAAATCCGCGGGATTGACGTTTTTCTCCCCGAAGAACTCCTCGAGTTCCTCGAAGGTGAGAACGGCGTCGATGAGTCCGGACTCGTACGCCTCCCGCTTTTTGGCGATACACGGTCCGACGAACACGATGCGGACGGCGTCCCCGTGCTCCTTGCGGAGCAGTTTGGCGTGCGCAATCATGGGGGAATCGACGGGCGCGAGATACTTCAGCGCCTCGGGATAGTACATCTGAATGAGCCGCACGGCGGAAGGGCAGGCGGAAGCGATGAGGTTTTTGTACGTCCCGCTGTCGAGAAGTTTTTTGTACTCTGCGACGACGCGTTTCGCGCCCCGCGCGGTCTCCTCCGCAAAGGCGAACCCGCAGGCTTTGAGCGCGGAACGGAACGCCCCGAACCCCGCCGTGTCGAAACTCGACACGAAAGAGGGCGCGACGCTGACAAAGACCGGCTTGTCGCCCGCGAGCAGTTCGCGGACGCGGGAAAGCTCGCCCGCCACTTCCTTCGCGTTTTGGTGGCAGACGGTGGTGCATTTTCCGCAGAGAATGCACATATTTTCGTTGATCTGCGCCTGATGGTTCAGGACGGTAATCGCCTTGACCGGACACCCGCGCAGACACTTATAACAGTTTTTACAGTTGGTTTTTTTAAAATTGAGAAATTGCATGGCAAATCAGCCCGCGACGCGGGGAAGAATATGTTCGACGAAAACGCGCTCGGCGTTCTCTTCGCTGACGTTGTCGAGAAACTCCTCGTCCGCCTTGACGGTGACGCCGGTGGCGCACCTGCCGAGACAGAAACTCGCGGAAAGCTCGACCTTATCCTCGAGCTTGTAGGCGGCGATGATTTCCTTGAATTTGGCGATGACCGCGTAAGACCCTTTGAGATGGCAGGAACTGCCGACGCAAACACTGATTTTCATATCATCATTCTCCTTGTCGTTTGGCACTTCCTATTTTAACATATCCTCGCGTTTCCCGCAAGGGATTTGTGAAAAATCTCACAAACTTTGAGAGGACAAAACGCATAAAATATGTTACAATAGAGAAAAGCAAAATAATTCCGTCCGAATTGGGAAATAATAGCAGAAAAAAGGCGAGGCAAAGAGGATGGCAGGACAGAAACAGGCAAGAGAGCAGGGGAGTACGGAGCTCGCGCGGATGCGCGAGTATTTCGGAACGGGCGTGACGCGCCCGGCGGAATTCCGTATCCGCGCCCTCCGCGCGCTCGGTCAGGCGGTGAAGAATCGGGAAGGGGAGCTTCTCGCCGCGCTCTCCGAGGATCTCGGCAAGGGCGGTTTCGAGGCATACGCCACAGAACTCGGCATGTTCTATCACGAGCTGTCCGTCGCGGAGAAGAACCTGAAGAAGTGGATGAAACCCCGCCGCGCGAAGGGCGGAATCGCAAATTTCCCCTCGAAATGCCGCGTGACCCCCGAGCCGAAGGGAGTCGTCCTGATTTTCGTGCCTTGGAACTACCCGCTGCAACTCGGTTTGGTTCCCCTTGTCGCGGCGCTCGCGGCGGGCAACGCGGCTTACGTGACCTTTTCGGAGCGTTCGCCCGCGTCCTCGGACGCGCTCGTGCGCCTGCTCTCGGACGCCTTCGACCCCCGCCTCGTGCGCGCGGAGAGGGGGAGCGTGGAGCGGAACGGCTTTTTGCTCGCCCAAACATTCGACCATATCTTCTTTACGGGGAGCACCCGTGTGGGAAGAATCGTCTATGAGGCGGCGGCAAAGAATCTGACCCCCGTGACCCTCGAACTCGGCGGCAAAAGCCCTGCGGTCGTGGACGCGACCGCGGACTTAAAACTCGCCGCCCGCCGTATCGTGTGGGGCAAGTGTTTAAACTGCGGACAGACCTGCGTGGCGCCGGACTACCTGCTCGCGGAGCGTTCGATTCTCCCCGAACTCGTCGAAGAACTGAAAAGCGCGTATCTCGCCATGTACCCGGGCGGCGTGGAGAGTCCGGATTGGGGAAAACTGATAGATGCCGCCGCCTTCGACCGCGCCGAGAGTTTCCTCGAAGGACAGGAAATCGTCTATCGCGGCGGAACGCCCGACCGGGAGAAACGCAGGTTTCCGCTTACGCTGATTTTTCCCGCCCCGAACGCCGCGGCGATGGCGGAAGAACTCTTCTGTCCGATTCTGCCCATTCTGCCCTTTGACAGCGCGGCGGGCGCGAAGGAAGAGATATTGAAACGCCCGACCCCGCTCGCGCTGTACGTTTTTACCCGGGACGCGCGGACGGCGGAAGAATTTTCCGCGCTTCCCTTCGGGGGCGGCTGTATCAACGACACGGTCTCGCACCTGCTTCCGGAGGGACTGCCCTTCGGCGGCGCGGGGGAGAGCGGACTCGGGAGTTATCACGGCTATCGCGGATTTTTTGAGCTGTCGCACTTCAAATCCGTTCTGTCGAGGGGCGGATTCGAGTTGAATATGAAATACCCTCCCTACGGGAGCGATAAAACATTGAGGAGATTTTGGAAATAGCGATGCCCGACAATCTGATTTTAAAAATAACCGAAGGAGAGCTGTTCCGATTTTTCGACAGCGAATCTCTGACAAGATTTTCGCTCGGCTCCAAGCGTACGAACGCGGTAGTGGTAAGGGACGCGCTCGTCCTGCCCGAACAGATTCTGTTCGACAACCGCAACGGCGTGTGGTACGTCATGGATCTGACCCCCTTCGACGCAAAGAGCGAGGTGCTCTTAAACGGCAAACGCCTGAAAAAGCCCGCCAAATGCGAGGGCGAACTCGTCATCCGCAAGAAGAACGAAAAGAAGGCGGAAGCGGTTGTGCGGGTATCCGTGGTCAAAAAGATTGCGCGCCGCCGCGGTTCCTCCAAAACGTTGGACTTGACGCGCAAGACGGTGACGGTGATCGGACGTGCGGAGACCTGCGACCTTGTGGTCAAGAGTCCGCAGGTCTCGGCGCAGCACTGCCGTATCATCTTCGACGGGGAGAGCTGTTACGTAGAGGATCTGCACAGCATCAACGGCACCTACGTGAACAACCGCAAAATCAAACGCGCCAAACTGTCCGACTACGACCGGATTTCGATTTCGTCGGCGGCTTATACATATTTCGATAAGAAACTGCTGTACTCGACCTCGGCGGGGGGCATCGGCATCGACGTCGTGAACATCTCGCGGGAAGTGCCCGACCGCAACGCGAAGGGAAAGCGGGTGCGGCTCGTGTCGGACGTGAGCTTTTCGGTCAAAGCGGGGGATTTCGTGGCGATCGTGGGCGGAAGCGGCGCGGGAAAGAGCACGATTCTCGACTGTATCAACGGACTCCGTCCGGCGACGCGGGGCAGAATCTTTTACGACACCAACGACTATTACGACAATATCAACTCCTACAAGGGCGTCATCGGCTACGTACCCCAAAGGGACGTCATGCACGACGACCTCTCGGTGGAAGAGGGGCTGTACTATACCGCGCTCATCCGCATGCGCACGGATTTAAAACGGGAAGAAGTGCGCGCCCGCGTCGCCGAGGCGATAGAGGACGTCAAACTGACGGGCAAGGAGAAACTCAAAATTTCGAGCCTGTCCGGCGGTCAGCGCAAGCGCGTGTCGATTGCGATGGAGCTTTTGTCCGACCCGAAGGTGATTTTTTTGGACGAACCGACGAGCGGACTCTCTCCCGACCTCGACCTCGAGATGATGGCGCTCTTAAAGGAGCTTGCGGCGAAGGGCAGAACGATTGTGGTCATCACGCACGCGATGGAGAATCTCGACAAATGCGACAAAATCGCATTTTTGGGCAAGGGCGGCAGACTGTGCTATTACGGTTCGCACGAGGGTGTATTCCGCTACTTCAACCGCAAGAGCTATTCGCGCATTTTCGCGGCGCTGACCGAGGAAAAGAACTGCCGTCAGTACGAAAAGAAGTACCGTTCGACGGAGTCCTACAAGAATATGATGAAGAGATTCGCGGAGCTGTACGGCGAAGAACTTTTGACGCCCTCCGAGCCTCCCGAGAAACCGGAAGAATCCGCGCCGCCGGAGCGCGCGCCCGCCAATTCCGATTTTTCCGTCTCTCCCGAATTCCCCGACCCCCTCGAATTTCCCGCGCCGCCCGAACGCGCGCCCGAAGATTCCGATTTTCCCGCGCCGCCCGAGCCACTGCCGGAGGAGGACGAACATGAAGAGATCTAAAAAGAGCATGCGTATGAACGTCCTGCACTTTAAGGTGCTGACGGTTCGGTATTTCCGACAAATCGTGACGAGCGTGCCGACGGTGCTGTCGCTGTTGTTTCAGGCTCCCGTCATGCTGTGCATCGTGGCGCTTGTGTATCAGAAGGGGGCATTTCTCGCGCCCCGCAGGGAGACGCTCGGGTACGTGAGTCCGGACGCGTCCAACGCGAACATGACGCTATTCGTGCTCGTATTCATGGCGGCGCTCATGGGAATTCTGAACAGTTACCGCGAAATCTGCAAGGAGCGGGACGTGCTCGGCAGAGAGGTTTACGGCGGATTGGACGTGACGAGTTACGCGGCGTCCAAACTCACGGTGCTCGCGACGGTGGGCATGGCGCAGAGTATCCTTATGGCGGGGGGAAGCCTGTTGTTCATCGACTTCAACATGGCGAACCCGATTCTCGACGTTCCCGTGTATATCGTGACGCTCTTTTTAACCAACGTGTCCGTGGCGTCGCTCGGACTGTTGATTTCCGCGCTCTTAAAGAAATCGGAGAGCGCGATTCTACCGGTACTCCTCGTCATCATCATGCAGGTGGTATTTTCGGACTGCGTGATTCCTCTCTCGGGCGCGGCAACTTGGTTCTATTGGATTACGCCCACGCGTTGGGGAACCTCCATTCTCGGCAAACAGTTCCGCATGAACGAAATCTACTATCAAAAGGCGAGCTACGACTACAACGTATTGTTTTCGATGCTCGCGCTCGCGGCAATCGTAGCGGTGTGCTACGCGCTCACGGTTTGGAAACTGAAACGCACCTACCGCACCAAGGATTAAAAAAGCCGCCGCGCAACACGTTTGCGCGGCGGTTAACTTTTATAGTATTCAGTCAACTCCAGACAGAATAGAAATCCGATTTGAAAAGCTTTCATGCAACATTCGTCTATTTTTACTGCAATTTTGGCAGAGTATTCGCTTTCATAGTTTATAAAAGCCCTCCATTGTTCAGCGGAAAGCATTGCTTGCAGATTGTTTTCACAGCGAGATATTTTTTCATCGAATTTGTCGAGCTCCTCCGAGTGAATTTCCTGCTCGATACCGCTCAACTTATCCTGAAACATAATCTCTCGAAAAATAGATTTCGTCATATCTACTCCTTGTTGCCTTGATGCTTTGATAATATCACATTTCAGAGGATAAGCGTTTCATTATGCGAAATCGTATTTCGTATTACAGATATTTTTTCAATTCCAACCATTTCCCCCTGTCGAAGTGCGCCTGATTTGCGGGGCTTGTAGAGGGGAGCGGTGCAAAGGGCAGATCGGGGTAATATTTTTTGAGCAGTTTTTCGGCGAGTTTCCCGTTGGTAAAGACCTTCATCTGTCCGAGATTGGGAAAGACGGAGAGGTCTGCCGGCATCGCGTTTCTGATTGCGGAATCGAGCGACCCCTCCCGTTCGCAGGCGGCGATGACGTCGAAGAGCGCGATGCCGTGCTTTAAAAGCATTGCCTTTTTTCCGGGAATATCGTCGGGGAAACTTTCTCCGACGATTTCTCCGAGGATTTTCCAGAACCGATTTTGCGGGTGTCCGTAATAGAACCCCTGCTCGAGGGATTTGACGCTCGGCATAGAACCGAGAATGAGAATCTTGCTGTTATCGTCAAAGACGGGGTCAAAAGCGGTAATCATAAAAATATATTACCATATTTTGCAGTTTTGTGCTACAATATACGGGTGAAAAAGATGAACATCGCCTGCCTGTGCGCCTTTGGTCTCGAAGGCGTGGTGCGGCACGAACTGCATACCTTGGGCTATTCGGAGACGCAGACCGAAAACGGCAGAGTAAACCTCGAGGGCGACTTTTCGGACGTCGCCCGCCTGAATTTTTGTCTGCGCGCGGCGGACCGCGTGGTATTGCCGCTCGGAAAATTTCCCGCAAGCACCTTTGACGAGCTGTACGAGGGTGCGCGTCGCGCGGAATTTCCCTTCCCGAAAAACGCCCGCATCATGGTCTCGGGCAAGAGCGTAAAATCCAAACTCTCCGCCTTCGAAGTCTGCGCAAGCGTGACCAAAAAGGCGCTCATCGACCGCGCCTGCGCGTCACTCGGCGTCACCTCGCTCTCGGGCGAAGAGGAATACCGCCTGACGGTTTCCCTGCGCGAGGACGTGGCGGAACTCTACCTCGACACGACGGGCAAGGGACTGTCCTTCCGCGGCTACCGCAGACTGAACGGACCCGCAGCGATTCGGGAAACCCTCGCCGCCGCGCTCGTGATTCTCTCGCATTGGTCGCCGGACAAACCCTTTTTCGACCCCTTCTGCGGCACGGGCACGCTCCCGATCGAGGCGGCGCTCTACGCAAACGCCGTCCCGCCCAACCTTTCTTCGACCTTCGACTTCGAGAAATGGCGCGCCTGCGACGCGGACGTCCCCGCCCTCCGCAGAGCGCTTCGCGAAAAAATCCTGTCCCGTCCGCTCGAAATCTTCGGGAGCGACATCGACGAAAACGCACTTTCGATGTCTCGGTATCACGCGAAACAGGCGGGAGTAAAGGTGGATTTCCGCGTCGCGGACATCCGCAAATGCTCCCGAAAATTCCCCGGCGGCACGCTCGTGACCAATCCTCCCTACGGCGAGCGTATCTCGGACAGACAGGAGGCGCGCGAACTTCTCGCGGCGCTCTCCGCCTATTCGAAATCCGCGGGAATCCGCAGTCTGAACGTCATCACGCCGGAACGCGATTTCGAGCGCATCGCGGGGGAGAAGTGCCGGAAACGCAAACTTTACAACGGCGGAATCGAGTGTGTTTTTTTTCAGCGCTGGGATTGAAAAAAACGCTTGAAATTTGCCCCCGATTGTGCTAATATGTTGAATAGTCAAGCAAAGGAGACAAGCATGGACATCAAAGAAAAACTCCGTTCGGAGTTCGACATTGCCCCCACGAGAATCAACAATATCGTATCCCTGATTGACGAGGGAAATACGATTCCCTTCATCGCGCGCTACCGCAAGGAGATGACGGGAAACTGCGACGATCAGGTTCTGCGCGAATTCGCGGACCGTCTGACCTATCTCCGCAACCTCGAGAAACGCAAAGGGGAAGTGGAGAAGAGCATCACCGAGCAGGGGAAGATGACGGAAGAAATCACCGCGGCACTCGCGGCGGCGGAGACGATGACGGAGGTAGAGGACATCTACCGCCCGTACAAGCAGAAGAAAAAGACCCGCGCGTCCGTCGCGGTGGAAAAGGGCTTGACCCCGCTCGCGGAGGAGATTTTAAAGCAGGAAATCACCCTCACCGCGCTCGAGACGCTCGCGGAGAGCTTCGTGTCCGAGGAGAAGAAGGTCGGCTCTGTCAAAGAGGCGATTCAGGGCGCGAAGGACATCATCGCGGAAATGGTCTCTGACAACGCGGAACTCCGCAAAAAGCTCCGTGCCGTCATGGCGAAAAACGGCGCGATTTCGGCGAAAATGGCGGACAAGGACAAGGAAGAGAGCAAGATTTTCGAGATGTATTCGGACTTCTACGAGGGCGTATCCGAGATTCCGTCCCACCGCATTTTGGCGCTGAACCGCGGCGAAAAGGCGGGGGTGCTCTCGGTAAAACTCGAACTCAACCGCGTTCTCGCGCTCAATATCTGCAACAAATTCTACATCAAAAACGAGGGCGAAATGGCGCCCATCCTGCGCGAGACGGTGGAGGACAGCTACGACCGCCTGCTCTTCCCGTCCATCGAGCGCGAGGTGCGCTCGGAGCTGACCGACCGCGCGAGCGAACAGGCAATCAGCATGTTTGAGGCGAACTTAAAACAGCTCCTTCTCCAGCCTCCGGTCAAGGACAAAGTGACGATCGGACTCGACCCCGCCTACCGCACGGGCTGTAAAATCGCGGTTGTTGACGGACACGGAAAGGTACTCGACACGACGGTCATCTTCCCGACCAAGCCTCAGGAGCGCATCGCGGAGTCCGAGCAGGTGCTGACCAAACTCATCGACAAATACGCGGTGGACGTCATCGCAATCGGCAACGGCACGGCGTCCAAGGAATCGGAAATTTTCGTCAATAATTTAATCAAAAAACTTGACCGCAAGGTCGAATACATGATGGTGAGCGAGGCGGGTGCGTCGGTGTACTCCGCGTCCAAACTCGCGGTGGAAGAATTCCCCGATTTCGACCTGACCAAGCGGAGCGCGATCTCGATTGCCCGCCGCCTGCAAGACCCTTTGGCGGAGCTCATCAAGATTGACCCGAAATCCATCGGCGTGGGGCAGTACCAGCACGACATGCCCGCCGCCCGCCTCGACGCGGCGCTCTCGGGCGTCCTTGAGGACTGCGTGAACAGCGTGGGCGTGGATTTAAACACGGCGAGCGCGCCCCTTCTGACCTATGTTTCGGGCTTAAACGCGAGCGTCGCGAAGAACGTGGTGGCGTACCGCGAGCAAAACGGCGCGTTTACCGCCCGCGAGCAGATCAAAAAGGTCAAAGGCGTGGGCGAAAAAGCGTACGTGCAGTGCGCGGGCTTTTTGCGGATACCCGGCGGCGAGAACATTTTGGACAACACGGCGGTGCATCCGGAGAGCTACGAGGCGTGCAAAAAACTGTTGGACTTTTACGGCATGACCGAAGAGGACATCCGCAACAAGAAGGTCGCGGACAAATTGAAGAAGGTCAATTTGACCGAGGCAATGGAAAAGACGGGACTCGGCGAAGAGACCCTGAAGGACGTCATCGTGGAACTCTCCAAGCCGGGCAGGGACATCCGCGACGAACTGCCCAAGCCCATGCTCCGTTCGGACATCATGGACATCAACGACCTCAAAGAGGGAATGATTTTAAAGGGCACGGTGCGCAACATCACGGACTTCGGCGCGTTTGTGGACATTTCGGTGCATCAGGACGGACTCGTACACATTTCGGAGATCTGCGACCGCTATATCAAGCACCCGTTGGAGGCGCTCAAAGTGGGAGAGGTCGTGGACGTGAAAGTCCTAGGCGTGGACCGGAAGAAGAACCGGATTTCGCTCTCCATCAAGCAGGCAAAGGGCAAAAAGAAATAGAGAAAACGCCGCGCAAATTTAGCGCGGCGTTTTTTTTATACATTGTTTATCCTTTTTTAAACAGATTGAGGAAGGCGTCGATCCACTCGGGCTGAAACATCCAAATCGCCGCGACCGCGGCAATGAGGATATAGAGGATGAGAAAGAACCAATTTTTAGTCGCGAACCACTCCAGCCCCGCGAGAAGAACGAGGGAGGGGACGATATAGTGCTGAACCTTGGCGCAGATTTCGAGCGCCGTGCTTCCCTCGAGAAATCCGAATCTCGCGCAGACGAGATTGAAGAGGATGAGAAGGACTGTGAGAAAGGCGGCAAAGCCCGTCAGAAAGTCCAAAAACTTTTTAAAAAAATTATATTTTCGAAAGCCCATGGCGAAAATCTCCTTAACACTCCTTTTCCTATTATATCCATTCTGCGCGAAAAAGTCAATAAAATGTTGAAACGGTTGCAAAAGGTTTGCGATTCGTGGTAGAATGGAAACAAAGAAAGTGAAGAAGGTATCCGATATGTCGAGAAGACGCGGCGGTTGCGGCAATTTTATTTTTGGATTTTTGGTGGGATTTTTGAGTCTCATTCTGCTCGTGGTGGGCGGGGGCGTGCTCGCGTACTATAAACTCAACATCAAGACGGTGGAGAGTTGGATCAAGACCGAAGTGCCCATCGGCAACGACGAGTTCAAGGAACTCCCCTTAAAGGACCTTATCAACCTTGTGGGGCAGGTCGTGGGAAACAGCGGCGACATCACCATCGGCACGCTCGAGAGCAGTTACGGAATCACTCTGCCCGACGAAATCGGGGGCATGAACATCACCCGTGTCAAAGAGGCGATTCGGGACTGCAAGATGACGGATTTTCCCGCGATGCTGAATGCGGTTACCTCGACCCTGAATCTCGAAGAGATTATGGAGATGATGGGGACGACCGAACTCCCGACGACCATCGCCGCGCTGAAACATTATACGGTTGACGACCTCTTGGGTCAGAACGGCGGCAAGGGATTGGAGGGAATCCTCTCCGAAGTTCCCATCGGAACGCTTTTGAACGTGACGGACGAGGCGAACACGGAAAAAATCATTTGGATGCTCAAGGACTACACCCTTCTCGGCGAGACGACGGGGGTGCAGAACATGGCGGAAGACCTCTCCCTGCGCGACCTCTCCGCAATGGGGATTGAATTTGAAAACGACATGCTGAAATCCATCGCCTCCCAGCAGGAGACGGACAACGGCGGCAACCCGCTCTTCGTGGGCGAGGACAAGAAGAAACCGATTGTCTTTGCGGACGGCGATTTCTATGCCGTGTCGGACACCTCCGCGCCCGTTGACCTCTCGGGTTACGCGGTGCTTCCCAAGGTCTCGGAGGGAAAATTGCAGACGAACGCCGCGGGCAGCCTGCTCTTTACGGATGCCGCGGGCGGTGAGACGCTCACCTACGACGCGATCGCGGACAAATTTTTGAAGGAGGACAACGCCGCCTACGAGTTTTCGGGGGAAGCGCTCCGCCCCAAGCTGTGGCCCGTCGCCAAACTCGGCTCTTCGATTGACAGCCTGACCCTTGGCGAACTTTTGGGTGACCAGCTCCCCGACGCCTTCCGTTCGCTCGCGGACATCAAGATGAACGAGCTGAACACCATCGGCGTGGACAAAATCTATCTCTCGGACATCGTGCCGTCGGGCACAGCGGAGACAGACCTGTTGTGGAAACTCGGGCACGCGATACCGGGCAGTAAGGAAATCGACGAGGACAACGACCCGACTACCCCCGCGCAGGCGGCGCAGACCTACCGTTTGGGGGAGACCGACCTCTTCAAGGTGGGGGACGTCTATTACAGCTATGACGGCAGTGCGTACGCGCCCTTTGAAGTGGCGGACGAATCCGCGCTCGAAATCGTGTCCTACACGGTCGCGGACATTCAGGACGCTGTGGACGGACTGACCCTTACGGACGTGCTCGGCGAAGAGCCGACAGGGGTGCTCGCGGCGTTTGCGGAGGTAAAAATCGGCGAAATCGGGGACAAACTGACCGCGGACAATATCTTCCTCGAGGACATTGCGGGGGAGAACGCGACGGGCATTCTCGGAAAACTCGCGAGCCAACACGGACAGGTCGAAATTTCGCAGTCGGCGGCGGAAGGCGTGCCCGAGGTGAATGGGACGGCGAGCCTGTACCGCCGCAAAAAGGCGGACGGCAGGGTGGATAAGACGACGGCGTACTACGTCATCGGTCAGAAGGTCTATATCCGTCAAAAAGGCGTCTATACGGTGTACGCGGAAACCTTTGTCGAATCGGAATACGTGACGCTGTCCTATCCTGTCTCCAAGGTCAACGACGCAATGAATCTCCTGACGCTTTCGGACGTGTTGGACGGCAAAGTGCCGGGCATGCTCGAGAGCTTTGCGGACACGCACGTCGGCGACCTTTCGACCGAACTGACGCTCGACAAGTTCAAACTGAAGGATCTTGCCTCGGGCGCAGCGGAAGGGGACATTCTGCACAAGCTCGCGAACGTCTTAAAGCAGACGGAAATCACGGTAGAAGGAAAGACCTACTCCGCGGACACCTACCATAGGAGCGCGTCGGATTTGACCGAAATCTATTTCGCAAACGGCAAGTATTATGTCTATTCCGCGGACACTTCCTCCTACACGGAGGAGAGCCTGTCGCAGGAGCAGATTGCGGCGCTTGTGCCCGTGGAGTCGGACTATTCGGTGGCTGACATCAACACGGCGGTGAACGCTTTGACGATCGAGGACTTTTTCGGCGCGCAGACTTCGGGTGCGCTCTCGCTCATCGGCGGGGACACCAAACTGAAGGACGTCCCGCAGGCGGTATCGGACGCGGTAAGCGAATCGACGCTGTATGACCTCTGCGATGCGGGTCTGCTCGGTTCGTCCATCACGCGTGAAAAATTGAACAAGGATATGGGCGGCGGCAAAAAGCTCGGCGATTTCAACATCGTCACAATTATCGAGTATATCATCAATATGGGCGTATAAAAAAGGGACGGCACGATTTTCGTGCCGTCCTTTTCCGTTCAAATTATCTGTAATCTCCGCGGAGCTTTCTCACGGTCTCGGTCATGAGCCGATATTTTTGGGGATTGACGTAATCGGGAATGGAATTCCCGCTCCCGATTGCGAAACCGCCGTGTCCTTTGGAAAAGCTGTTATAGAGATCGGTGACGAGGGAGACGAGTTCCTCGTCGGTCATGCGCACAATGTGGTCGGTGTCGATGCCGCCGAAGTTCCCGATTCTGTCGCCGTACTTTTCCACCCAAGCGGAGAAGGGTGCGATTTGGTCCTCGTTGGAGTGTTTCGCGTCGATACCCGCGCCGATGAGGTCCTCCATGACCTCGAAGATACAGCCGCAGCTGTGCAGAAGAAAGGGGCGCCCCGCGTCGTGAACTTTTCGGATGATGCGTCTGTACTGCGGAATGATATGCGTCCGAATGTCCTCATAGGAGAGCATGGTATTGGACTTGTAACCGAGGTCGTCGCCGAACCGCATGACGCAGAAGTCCTCGCGGTACCGATTGAGGAACCAGTCCCAAATTTTCTCCATCATGTCCCCGATTTTGACAAAGAGTTCGGCATAGGTTTCGGGGTCCTCGAAGGAGAGGATACAGAGCGTCTCATATCCGCAGAGGTCCTGCGCGATCTCGAAAACGCCGTTCCCGACGCCGCCGTAAGCCTTCATGCCCTGCGGCAGATTGTCGCGGAGCGCGTCGAACCTTGGCTGTGCTCTTTGGATATAGAGCGCGGGAACCTCGTCGAAAGGATAGCGGAGAAAGGTTTCCCTGTCCTGAATGTGCCCCGCCTGCGGGTGCGCGAGCGCGCCGCCGAAGGGCAGAATTTCGGTGATACAGACCTCGAAAGGCACGCCGTCGTACCCGCTCTGCCGAAAGAAATCGCAGAACTCGCGGAAGTAAGCGGAATTGTCGGCGTCGAACAGGTGCCGGAAACTCCTGCCCGTAAGCTGTTCGATGACCTTATCGGAGACAACGTGGTCGTAAAGGGGAACGCGTTTGGGTTCGCGGTTGTACGCCGCGTCCACAAGATTGCGGTAGTCGGGCTGAAATTCCATATCACACCTCACAGTTTTTTCTCCCATTATATCATCTATTGATAGAAATGGAAAGAGAAAAATCGGAGTACGTTTGCGGCAAATCCGCAAAGATTTGCGAAAGGTCAGTCGTCATCGACGTCGCGGGTGGGGGTTTCGCCCTTGGGCTGTCCGGTGTAAGCGCCCGCGGGGTCATATTCGCTCGTCATTTCGTCGCGGACCATCTTGGCGAGCCGTTTGGAATTCATCAAAATTTCCTCCTTGTATAAAATGGGGTCTGTAAGTTGATTATTTGACAGGAAAGGCACTTTTATGATAAAATATAGCGATTGGGAAAACTTTACAGAAGGAGAAGGGAATGGCGGAATATAAGGCGGGGGACATCAAGATACTCGAGGGTCTGGACGCTGTCCGTATGCGTCCGGGCATGTATATCGGCACGACGGGCGTCAAGGGTCTGCACCATATTCTGTGGGAGATCGTGGACAACGGCATGGACGAACTCGCCAACGGCTACGGCGACACGATCACGGTGACGCTGAACAAGGACGGCTCGGCGACGGTGACGGACAACGGCAGAGGAATCCCCGTAGATATTCACCCGCAGATGAAAATATCCGGCGTCGAAGTGGTCTTTACGCAGTTGCACGCGGGGGGCAAGTTCTCGGACGCGAACTACAGCTATTCGGGGGGCTTGCACGGCGTAGGTGCGTCGGTCACGAACGCGCTGTCCCGTTGGCTGAAAGTCGAGGTGCACAAGGACGGCAAGATGTACGAGGCGGAGTTCCACAGCCCGAAGGATGAAAAGACGGGTCAGATCAAGTCCGGTCTCATCAAAAAGCCCTTAACGCAGATCGGCAAGACCAAGGACACGGGCACAAAGGTCACCTTCCTGCCCGACGACCGCCTGTTCGAGACGGTGGTGTTCTCGATGGACATCATCTCCAAACGCCTGCGCGAATTCGCCTTTCTGAACAAGGGCATCAAAATCGTGCTGACCGACGCCCGCGGGGAAGACCCCGTGCGCCGCGAGTTCAAGTACGACGGGGGACTGTACGACTTCTGCACGTACTTAAACGAGAACAAAGAGCCGCTGTACCCCGAACCGATTCACCTCGAGGGCAAGACGGACAAAGTCGTCTTAGAGGCGGCAATGCAGCACAACGACAGCTACACGGAGAGCTTTTTCTCGTACGTGAACAACATTTCGACGAGCGAAGGCGGCACGCACGAGACGGGCTTTAAAGTCGCCCTGACCAAGACCTTCAACGACCTCGCCCGCGCGAACGGATTTTTGAAGGAGAAGGACGCGAACCTTCTCGGCGACGACTTCCGCGAGGGACTGACGGTTGTGCTCGCGATCAAGATGAAGAACGTGCAGTTCGAGGGACAGACCAAGACCAAGCTCGGCAACCCCGAGGCAAAGTCGCAGGTCGAGAGCATCGTCTCCGAACAGCTCCTGAAATATTTTTCGGACAAGAAGAGACTTCCCGTCCTCGAAAAGATAATCAAGAAGGGCGTGGACGCGGCGCGTGTGCGGGAATCCGCGCGCAAGGCGAAGGAGATTGCCCGCCAGAAGAACAGCATCGAAAACGCGACGCTTGTCGGCAAGCTTTCCAACTGTACGGGCAAGAAACCGGAGCGCAACGAACTGTTCATCGTCGAGGGCGACTCCGCGGGCGGCAGTGCAAAGCAGGGACGCGAGCGTTTCTTTCAGGCGATTCTGCCCCTGAAGGGCAAGCCCCTGAACGCGGAGAAAAAGAGAATCGATCAGGTTCTCCAAAACGACGAAATCGGCACGATTATCCGCGCCTTGGGCACGGGGATCGGCGAGGATTTTACCCTCGACAACCTGAAGTATCACAAAGTGATTATCCTCTCCGATGCGGATCAGGACGGCGCGCATATCCGCGCGATTCTCCTGACCTTCTTCTTCCGCTACATGAAGGAACTGATATCGGAGGGTCACGTCTATATCGGCTTGCCCCCGCTCTATAAAGTGGCGAAACGCGACATGGTGCGCTACGCCTACGACGACAACGAACTGAAAACCGTTATCTCGGAGGTGGGCAAGGGCTACACGCTCCAACGCTACAAGGGACTCGGGGAGATGAACCCGGAACAGCTTTGGGAGACGACGCTGAACCCGGAGACGCGCAGTCTGATGCGCGTGACGATGGAGGACGCGGCGGAAGCGGAGAAACTCATCACAATCCTGATGGGGGACAGCGTGGAAGCTCGCAAAGCATATATCTCGGAATGGGCGAACTTCAACAAGGACGACGGGCTCATTCGGGAACTGAAGTAAGAGGAGGGAGAAATGGAAGAACAGATGCAGATCGGCGGCTCGAGAATCATCGAAAGCGCGCTCGACGACGTATTGCACTCCTCGATGATCCCCTATGCGGAACACGTCATATTGGATCGCGCCCTGCCTCGGGTAGAGGACGGACTGAAACCCGTTCAGCGCAGAATCCTCTACACGATGATGGAACTCGGCACGACTCCGGACAAGCCGTACCGAAAGAGCGCGAGAATCGTGGGCGACTGTCTCGGTAAATATCACCCGCACGGCGACTACTCGATTTACGACGCAATGGTGCGCATGGCGCAGAATTTCAACATGCGTATGCCCCTTGTGGACGGACACGGCAACTACGGCTCGGTGGACGGCGACCCCGCGGCGGCAATGCGCTACACGGAAGCGCGCATGACCCCGCTCGCCCTTGAACTTCTGCGCGACCTCGAAAAGAACACGGTCAAATTTTCCCTGAACTTCGACGACACCATGGAAGAGCCGGACCTTCTGCCCGCGCACTTCCCCAATCTCCTTGTCAACGGCTCCTCGGGCATCGCGGTGGGACTTGCGACCAATATCCCGCCTCACAACCTCGGCGAAGTCATCGACGGCGTAGTCGCGTTTATCGAGAACCCGAGCATCAAACTTCGGGACATGATGAAGATTATCAAAGGTCCGGACTTCCCGACGGGCGGCTACCTCATCGCGGGGGAAGAGCTCGCGCAGGCATACGAGACGGGCAGGGGCAAGGTGACGATGCGCGCCAAAATCCGCATCGAACCCGCCGACAACGACAAAAAGGACATCGTCATCACCGAACTCCCGTATCAGGTCAACAAGGCGCGCCTTCTCGAAAAGATTTTGAAACTGCGGGACGACAAGAAGGAACTCCTTTCGGGCATCTACGACATCATCGACGAATCCGACCGCAACGGAATGCGCGCGGTCGTGCGGGTGAAGAAGGACTACGACCCCAAAAAGATTCTCGACGTGCTCTTGAAATATACCGAACTCCGCACGACCTTCGGCATCAACATGGTGGCGATTGCGGAGGGCAAGCCCCAGCAAATGGGCTTGCTCGACATCATCGCGGCATACGTGAATTTCCAGCGCGAGGTCGTCGTCCGCCGCACCAAATTCGACTACGACGAGGCGAAGGCGCGGGAGCATATATTGGAAGGGCTCGTCATCGCGGTGCGCAACATCGACGAAGTCGTAAAAATTATCAAGAAATCCGCGAATACCAACGAGGCGCGGGCGAAACTGCGCGAGCGTTTCAGTCTGTCGGACAAGCAGGCGCAGGCGATTTTGGACATGCGTCTCGCCCGCCTGACCAACCTCGAGGTGTTCAAGCTCGAAAAGGAGCTTGCGGAAGTGCGCGAACTCATGGCGCGTCTCAAAGCGATTCTCGACAGCAAAAAGTTGCAGATGGAAGTTGTCAAGGACGAGCTGAAAGACATCAAAAAGCGGTATCGCGACGACCGCCGCACGTTGGTGGTGGGCGAGGAAAAGAAAATCAACGTGGAGAGTTTCGACGACGAAAAGCCCGTGCAGACCTTTGTGGTCGCGGTGAACGCGGACGGCGGAATCAAGCGCGTGCCCTCGAAGAACCATTCGATGAGCCAAACCGACCTCGCAGACAACGCCTCCGCGCAGGAGATTGCGACGAGCGTCATCACCGCTCGGGACAACATGGTGTTACTCGCCTATACCAACCTCGGAAACGCCTACAAGATAGACGTAAAGGAACTCCCCGAGTGCAAGTGGCGGGAAAAGGGCGCGAAACTCTCGGCGCTCTATCCCGAGGCAAAGCCCGAGGAGCGCGTGCTGTATTTTCAGGTCGCCTCCGAGAAACCGCCCAAAGGCTCTCTTTTGTTTTTCACCAAGGACGGTTACGTCAAAAAGACGGACTACACCGAATACGCGGTCACGAAATCGAGTTTTGCGACCTGCAAGCTCAAGGACGGGGACGAAATCATCGGAATCGAACCCGACGAAGAGGACACGACCATGGTGTTCATGACGCAGAAGGGGTATATCCTGAACGCGGACAAATACGACCTGCCCAAGCAGGGCAGAATCGCGGGCGGCGTGCACGGCGTATCCCTCGGCGAGGGAGACAGGTGCGTGTTCGCGGGACAGGTGTCGGACGCGGGCGAGGTGTTTGCGATTACGGACAAATCCTATTGCAAGCGTGTCGTGGTTTCCGCAATCGAACCGCTCTCCCGCTACCGCAAGGGCGTGAAATTCATGGACGTGGGCAAGGACAACGGCGAAATCCTGTACGCGAACTATGTGACGATGCCCTACGATTTGGCGGTAGAGGACGCCGACGGCGTGAAGAAAGTCAATACGGAGAATATCCCGATTGAGGCGCGCGGCGGCAAGGGCAAGGGCTTAAAGCCCTTCAAGAAGGGACACGCGATTCTGCGCGTCACGAAACACGAGCAGTTATGACAAAAGGTATTGTGATTTACAATGGGTTCCTGAATCCTCGGGAACCCAAATTCATTTTGAATTTCCGCGAGGCGGGCAGAGAACTCGGGATAGAGGTCGAAGGCGCGGCGAGCGGGGATTTTCTGTTGTCGGGGGAAGGCTCTTGTTTCCCCGAGGCGGATTTTTACCTGTTTTATGACAAGGATATGAACCTCTGCCGCGCGCTCGAAAAGCGCGGCGCGCGGATATTCAACAGCGCGCGCTGTTGCGCGGTCTGCGACGATAAGGCGTTGCAGGTTCAGGAAATCGGGGCGGAATTTTTCCCGCAGAGCTATTTTGCGCCCAAATCGTATTTTCGGGACGCGGATTGGCAAGGGCTTGCCGAAGTCGGCGAAACACTCGGCTATCCGCTCGTTGTCAAGGAATGTTTCGGAAGTTGGGGGGAGCAGGTGTATCTCGCCAAGTCCGCCGAGGAACTGCGGACAATCTACCGTGCGCATTCGGACAAACCGTTGCTGTTTCAGAAATTCGTGCGTGAGAGCGCGGGCAGAGACGGCAGGGCAATCGTGGTCGGGGACAAAGTAGTGGGTGCGATCCTGCGGCGAGCGCGGCAGGGCGAATTTCGCGCCAATGTAGAATTGGGCGCGGAAACGGAGCCGCTCGCCTTGGACGCGGAGACGGAAAAGCTGTGCGTGAAAGCGGCAAAGCGTGCGGGCGCGGACTTCTGCGGCGTGGATTTGCTCTTCGGAAAGGAGCGGATATACGTGTGCGAGCTGAACGCAAGCCCGGGCTTTGCGGGATTTGACCGTGCGACGGGCAAGCGCGCGGAACTTGAGATTCTGCGGCACGTGAAACACCGTCTTGACAACTTGGCGTAATTATGGTATAATAATCCCATAATAAAGGGAGGTTATGTTATGCCGCAGATTATACCGATTCACCAACTGAAGAACACGTCCGCAATTTCCGAAAAATGCAACGCCTCGGTCGAGCCGATTTTTGTGACGAAAAACGGATATGGGGATATGGTGCTGATGAGCATGAAACTTTACGAGCAGACAATGGCGAAACTGCACGCCGCCGAAGCAATCAATTCAGCCGTAAGAGAAGTAGAGCAAGGCGCGGAGCCGATAGAGGGAAAATCGGCGATGCAGCGTCTTCGTGCGAAGTATGAATGAAATTTTAAAGATATATCCGCGTGCCTTTCAGGATTTGGAAGACATTTTGGATTACATATCCGAAGACCTGAAGAATAAGAGCGCCGCATTGCGTTTGGCTGAAAAATTTGAGGAAATCTTTGAAACGCTTTGCCGATTTCCGCTGTCATATCCGTTGAGCCGAAACGAAGCGGTCGCCAAAAAGGGTTTGCGCAAAGCCGTTTTGGAGAAGTACTTGATTTTTTATTATGCGGACGAAGAGAAACGGCAGATAGAGGTTGTGCACATTGCTTGCGGCTATCGTGATTATTACGAATTGTTATAATTCACCAAATAAAAAAGAGAAACGGTTACCGTTTCTCTTTTTTTAATACTCTTTTCTTCCCGTGAGCACGTCGAGGGAAACGTCAAAGAAATCCGCAAGGACGCATACCTCGCTGATTTTCGGTTCTCGCTTGCCGTTTCGCCAATTACTGACAGAGGCGATAGAAAAGCCCGTTTTGTCGGCGATATAGTCGTGTTTATAGTTGTTTACTGTTATCAGTTCATTGAGATTTTTACAAAATTGATTTTTGTAAAATTCCAACTTCCTATTATCCATGTTTTAATAATCCGTTTTTCCCAATAGATAGTCAACGGTCACGCCGAAAAATTCGGAAATTTTTATGAGCATTTCATTGCTGGGTTCATTTCTTCCGATTTCCCACGCCGAAACCGCACTCGGGGCAACATGGAGAATTTCCGCGAGGTCTTTTTGATAAATTCCCTTTTCCGCGCGCAATTCTTTTAGTCTTTTGGCGAAATTCATACTTTCCATAGTAAAATCTTAGCTTAAAACACGTATCGTGTATTGACAAAACACGATACGTGTTTTATAATGATTGACATGGAAGATAAAAATCAAACGAATTCAGAACAAAAAGAGGACAACGACGAGTTGGAATACCGTTATGAAAAACCGATTCACACCTATTTTTTGACGACGCATATCGCGGGATTTGAGAAAGAGGACGAGGAGAAGGACGAAAGGGATACGTAAGGTCTCTCTTTTTTCATATCTTCCGTCTTTTTCCAAATTTCTAACATAAATTCGTGTATTCGGTCATAACTTTTAATATCCGGGCGAAATGGGGTTAAAATGCACCGAGTGACCCGGACACGATTCGACAGAATCCGACAAATATTCCGAAAATCGTACGACAGAGAATATGCTAATATAGAGAGGTGGAAAAGTGTTCGTCGTCGTCAGTAAAAAGAAGGTAATTTACTCGATACTATCCCTTGCGCTTGTGGTTGCTCTGCTCGTTTCGGTGAGCGCGGGCGGTTTTGCGAGCGTATATTTCGGGAGCGCGTCCCGTCTGATTCCGATTTACGCGGTGGAGACGGAAAAGCCGGAGGTCGCAATCACATTTGACGCGGCATACGGTTCCGACAAGACCGAAGGAATCATGGAAATCATGAAGGAATACGGTGCGGAAGGCACCTTCTTCCTCGTGGGATTTTGGGTGGAAAACTTCCCCGAAAAGACCAAAGCGATAGCGGAAAACGGCTTTGAAATCGGCACGCATTCCAACACGCACCCGCACATGTCCCGCCTGTCGGAGTCGCAGATCAATCAGGAACTGACGATTTCGATGAACATTATCGAAGAGACGGCTGGAGTCCGACCGACCATCTTCCGCGCGCCCTTCGGCGAGTACAACGACAAAGTCATTTCCGAGGCATCCAAGCTCAAACTTTCGACCATTCAGTGGGACGTTGACTCCCTCGATTGGAAGAACGTGACGACGGAAGACATCACGAATCGGGTGCTTTCGCGGGTCAAAAACGGCTCGATTATTCTCTTCCACAACAATTCCGACCATATTTTGGACGCGCTCCCCATCGTCTTATCCACACTGAAAGAGCGGGGATATACCTTCAAAAAGGTCTCCGACATCATACACACGGAAAACTATTACATAGACAACAACGGCGTACAGCATGAGCAGGTAAAAAACGGCTGAACAACAGCCAATCGAAAATACATCGGAGGGACATATGAATACATTTGAAGAGAACAACAAGCTGTTTTTGAGCGGCGAGATCGTGAGCGAACCCAAGTTTTCGCACGAGATATACGGAGAGGGCTTTTACGAGCTGTTTCTCTCGGTAAAAAGGCTTTCGAGTCAATGCGACGTCATTCCGATTACGATTTCGGAGCGGCTCATCGAAGAGGGAAAGCTCGAGGTCGGCAACACGGTGACGGTGTCGGGGCAGTTCCGCAGTTACAACAAGGTAGAGGACGGAAAGAGCCGTCTCATGCTGACCGCTTTTATCCGCGAGCTTTTGCCCAACGACGACGTAAAGAACCCCAACCAAATCTGTCTGTCCGGCTATGTGTGCAAGCCGACGATTTACCGAACGACGCCCTTTCAGCGTGAAATCTGCGACGTCCTCATTGCGGTCAACCGCGCCTACAACAAATCGGACTACATACCCGCCATCGCTTGGGGTCGCAACGCGCGCTACCTGAAGAATATCGCGGTAGGGGAAAAGGTGACGGTTTGGGGCAGAATCCAAAGCCGCGAATATCAGAAGAAGGACGGAGAAAACGTGGTGACGAAAGTCGCCTACGAAATTTCCATCAGCAGGATCGTGACGGGACAGCACGTGAATTTCGACGCCTTCGGCGACCCGATTCAGCCCGCCGTGCACATGTCCGAGAACAGCGAACCCGTAGAAAACAAGATTATATAAAAAACAGCCGTCCGGAGATTTCTGGGCGGCTTTTCTTTTTAACGGATGATTTTTTTTCGGATGAGAATGGTGAGCGCCCCGAGCACGGCGCAGGAGAGGAGGAGAATGATTCCGATTTTCTGCGAATTCGAGAACCCTTCCTCGACGAGAAACCTCGATTCGATATACCCCTTTCCGAATTCCGTCTCGACGTAGGCAAACGCGCCCGTCCGTGAGATGATCTTGACTTTATTTTTATCGGGGAGGGTTGCGATGACTTCGGACTGCAAATTTGCCTCGCTGTAGAGGGGACTTCCGCCGCCCACGCCAACGGTCGTGGCGTTCTTGCGGTCGTCGATGGATACGGAAACCTTTTCGAGCACGGCGGAACGCCTCACAAAACCCTTGCTCCCGTCCTCGAGCGCAACGTACAGCCAACCCTCGAAGGGGGAATTTTCGACCGTGAGACGGGTGTCCTTGCCGAGGGTACGGGAGACAAACCGCGCGTCCGTATCAGGATATTTGTAGAGTTCCGTTTCAAATTCCGTGTGCCCGACCGCAAAGGGGGGCGCGGAAGGGGAAATTTCCGAGAGATTGGTGTCGATGACGAATCCGAATACAAGTCCGCCGTTCAGCCTCGCGCAGACGAAGAGGTAACCTCCGACGTCGTCCCGCGCCTCGCCGAGCACGAGCACTTCCGTCCCCGAAGGAATTTCCCCGATTGCCCCCGCGGGGTCGGCGGACGAACTGCCGTCCGCAGTTGTCGCGGGATAGAGGAGGGTGGAAGGATAGCCGTTGATTCTGACCCGCGCGCACGCCGCGTTACATTTTTTGTCAAAGGGGTCAACGGCGATAGACAGGGCGGGAATCTCCGAAGAGATTGCGGTGCCGCTCTGCTCCTTGGAGAGCGCAAAGACGAGGGAAAGCGCGCTGTCCGGCAAAAAGATTTCTCCCGTCGAATCGTCGAGACATATCGCATCGAATGCCGTCCCGTAGCTGTCCAAAAGTCCGGGTCTTGCGAGCGCAAACTCTGCGACGGTTTCGCCGTCCTGCGAAACCCGGCGCAGGGATTGCCCGCAAAGAACGAAAATTTGATTTTCAAAGTCGATGGCAAAATCCGTCGCGCCCGAAAGGTCGGCGGCAAGTTCGATATCCTCTTCCCCGAACAGGGTAATTTTTCCCTCTTTCAGCGCGTAGAGCCTGTTATTCCGACTGCTGACGGCGATTGCCTCCGCGTCGAAGGAATCCCGATACTTCGTAAAATCCGTCTGCTCCGCGCCCTTCAGCCAAATTTTTCCTCCGGCTGACGCATAGAGTTCGCCGCCCGCGGAAACGGCGATTGCACGCACGCCGCCGAGCGCAAAGAACGCCGCCTTTTTGCTTTTCGTATCAAACCGAAACACCCCGTCCGGGCAGGCGAGCCAGAGAATCTCTCCCGCGGCGGCAATCGCGAAGGTATCTTCCGCCGTCCGAGCCGTTTGGGTGTCCTCGACTTCCGAGAGGGCAAAAACTTGTTCTTTCCCGACGATACTCGCGAAATCGGTATCGAGAATCCAACCGCCCGCCATATCCGCAGGCGCGGAAACTTCCCCGGGCGTCCCGCAGTTTCCCGCCTTGGAGTAGAGGAAACCCGAAGAGACGAGACTTCCGTTTCGGTAACGGAATCCCTCAATGCGGTTGTTGGAGATGAGGTAGAGGATGTCCCCGCACACCTCGAAGGAGGTGCAGAGTCTGTCCCCGACGCTCTCGCCGTCGGCGTAGAGCCGATTGTCCGCGAGCGTAAAGAGGGTGTCGCCATACAGCGCAAGTTTCGAGGGCGTGCCGTGTTCGTAGGGAATTTCCTCGTTGTTCCTGTAGAGTTTGGGATTCTCCGCCGAGTTCTTTTGCCCGAAATACCAAAAGTACGTTCCGTCCGTGGCGAAGGAAGAAACGGGGTTAATGACCTTGAACAGACTCTCTCCGAACCCGGTCTCCGTATATTGTTTGATATGAAACTCGTTGGTCGCGGTGTCGTCCCCGACGAGCGCGAAGAGCTGTCCGTCCGCGAACTGAAAGTCCCCGACGCGCGTGCCGATCTCGTCCTCGGTATTTTCGGTCGGGTTTATTTTGAGAAGTTTTCCGTTCGCGAGACAATAGACGTCGCCGTCCTCTCCAAAGACCGCCTTTTCGGGATTGAAGGGCTTGTCTTGGGGGGAGTATGTACGGGTGAGCGCGCCGTCCTCATAGAGATAGAGCGCGCCGTTTTTTTGTTTTTCGTCGTTGTCCGTGCTGCGCACGCCGAAATCGGAGACAATCATGCGATTGTCTTTGACCTCGACGGATTTCGTCTCGATATTGTTGATGTAATTTTTCTGACCCGTGCCGACGGTGAGGGAGAGGGGCGAACCGTTCTCCGCAAGCGCCGTTTGCGCCGCCGCGCCGATGAGACAGACGGAGGCGAGCAGAGCGAGAAAGCGGATAGATTTCTTCATAAAAGACATTATACCAAATCTGTCGAACTTTGTCGAGTGCAAAAAAGATATTTGCGCGCCCGCGCACATAAAATATAGTAAACATCAAAATCCGGAGGAAAGAAAATGAACCGAGTTGTCTTCAAATCCAGCCCGGAATACGCCTCTCTGCGCCCGTCGCCCGCCCTCGCCGCTTCGCCCGCGAAGGAGGGCGCAACCGCCCCGCGGAAAGGTCGCCGCGCCGCTTTGCGGAACGCTCCCGCAAATCGCGTCACCGAACGCGAGTCCCGCGAGAATGCGGAACGCCTTGCCGCCCGCCGCAAAGAACTCGCCGTCCGCCGCAAAAAACTCTTTGCCTACGGCATGTCCGCGCTCCTCGCGGCGGTGCTGTGCGTGGGCAACCTGTTTCTCGCGGATATCCGTTCGGATTGGTACGGCGAACTCGCCAAACCCGTCTATTGTCCGCCCCTTCTCGCGCTGTATCTCGCGTATATCGCGGGCGTGGTTCTGCTCTGCGCGGGATACGCGCAGGTACTGATTCGGCACAAGGGGCTGATACTGCGCTTTGAATATCTCTTCAACGCGCTTCTGCAAGTGCTGTGGACGCTCTTTTTCTTCCGTCTGCGCGCGGTATTCGCGGCGCTCATCGTGCTCGCGCTTCTTGTCCTGCACACCTTTTTTCTGCTCAAATACACCCGCAAAGCGGTGGGAAATATCGCCTTTCTGCTTCTCGGGCATCTTGTCCGCATCGTGTTCTGCATTTTGCTGAATTATTCGATATTGGTCCTCAATTAGTTGATAAAATTTGTCGAATTTGGTATAATACAGGGTAATTGACGGTATCTCCGGCAGGAGAACCGTACATATAAAAATCTTTTCATTTTTTTGACAGGCATTGCGCCCGCTTGTTGCGGACAATCATGCAAGCCTGATCGGGAGGCAATATGAAAAGCAAAAGTTTCTTTACGGCAAGGAATGTGGCATTTTTGTCCATCTTGCTTGCACTCGTCATCGTGCTTCAGGTATTCGGCGGCTATATCCGAATCGGCGCGACGCCGCTGTCCTTCGTGCTCGTCCCCATCGTGTTGGGCGCGGTCATGATCGGACCGCTCGCGGGTCTGTTTTTGGGATTCGCATTCGGGCTCATCGTGCTCCTGTACGGGGTGACGGGAGCGGACGGATTCACCTTTATCCTGTTTTCGGACCACCCGATTCTGACCTCGGTGCTCTGTCTCGGAAAGGGCATGGCGGCGGGTCTCGTACCCGGTCTGCTGTTCCGCGCCCTTCGCGGGAAGAACCGCTATGTAGGGGTTCTCTTGGCGTCGCTCTCTGCACCCGTCGTCAACACGGGGCTGTTCATCGTGGGCGCGCTGTTCATGAGCGGCACCCTCGAGGCGAACTTTGTCGCAGAGGGCACCACGGTGCTGTACTTTCTGATTATCGGCTGTGCGGGCGTCAACTTTTTGGTCGAGCTCGGCATCAACCTCGTTGCGTCGCCCGCAATCTACCGCGTCAGCGAGCTTGTGAAGAGAACTTCCTCTCGCTCCGGGCGCCCTTCGCCCGTCTCAAAACCTGTTTCCGAATCTCTCGATTCCAATCCCCCCGAAAAGGAGCCTCATGATATTAGTCATTGACATCGGCAATACCAATACGAAATTCGGCGTATTCGACGGCAAAATGAGCATCGACAGTTGGCGCGTGTCCTCGGACAGAACGCGCACGGCGGACGAATACGGCGTAACCCTGTGTACGCTCCTCGCGAATTCGGGCATCGACAAGGAGAAGATAGAAGGCGTCATCATCTCCTCGGTGATCCCGTCCTTAAACTATACGGTGGAGCACATGTGTAAATATTACCTGCACCGCACGCCGATCATGGTCGGACCGGGCACCAAGACGGGGCTGAACATCAAAGTGGACAATCCCCGCGAGGTGGGCGCGGACCGCATCGTAAACTGCGTAGCGGCGTACAAGAAATACGGCGGCTGTATCGTCATCGACTTCGGCACGGCGACGACCTTCAACATTCTGACCCGCAAAGGCGAATTTGTGGGCGGGGTCATCAGTCCGGGCATCAAGTCCTCGATGGAATCCCTCGTGAGCAGTACGGCGCAGCTCCCGAGAATCGAGTTGGAGCGCCCGTCGAGCGTACTCGCGAAGAACACGACGACCAACATGCAGGCGGGCATCGTGTTCGGCTTTGCGGGGCTCGTGGACTATCTTGTCAAGAAGATTCGCGCGGAGATGAACGACCCAGACCTTCCCGTCATCGCGACGGGGGGCTTGGGCGAACTGATCGCAAAGGAGCTCGACGGAATCAAAGTGGACCGCACGCTGACACTCGACGGACTGCGCATGCTCTACGAAATGAATACCGAAAAAAAGGACTTGAAATAAGGAGAACCCGATGAAGAAAGTAGGAGTGGCAATTCTCGGATTGGGCACGGTGGGTGGCGGCACCTATGAAATTTTGACCAAAAACCACGACGTGATCAAGGCGAATCAGGGCTTGGACGTCACGGTGGAAGCGGTGCTCGAACTCAACAGACAGCGCGCGCTGTCCTTGGGTGTGCCCGAGGAGAACATCTATTCGAACATTGCCGAAGTGGTGACGCATCCGGCGGTGGACGTGGTTGTGGAGGTCATCGGCGGCGTTGAACCGGCAAAGACCTTTATTTTGGCAGCCCTCTCCGCGGGCAAGACCGTCGTAACCGCGAACAAAGAGCTCATCGCCAAGCATTGGGACGAGATCGAAACCATCGCGCGGGAATACAACTCCGGCTTTTACTTCGAGGCGAGCTGTGTGGGCGGCGTGCCGATTATCCGCACGCTCATCGACGGCATGCAGGCGAACAACATCACGAGTTTGGTGGGAATCATCAACGGCACGACGAACTATATTTTGACCAAGATGAGCGACGAGGGGTTAGAGTACGCGGACGTATTGAAGGAAGCGCAGAAACTCGGCTATGCGGAGGCGAACCCGACCGCGGACGTCGAGGGCTTTGACGTCGCGTACAAGCTGACCATTCTCTCCAGCCTCGCGTTTTCCAAGAAGGTGCACCTCGAGAACGTGCACCGCGAAGGAATTTCGCAGATTTCCAAAATCGACATCGAATACGGCAAACAGCTCGGCTACACCCTGAAACTTCTCGCCATCGGCAAGAACTCTCCTGCGGGCATCGAAGCGCGGGTGCACCCTGCGTTCATCAAGAACGACAGCCCGCTCGCGAGCGTAAAGGGCAGTTTCAACGCTGTGCTCTTAAAAGGGGACATGGTGGATGACATCATGCTGTACGGCAGGGGCGCGGGCGCGCTCCCGACGGGCTCGGCGATCGTCTCGGACATCGTCTATGCCGCCAAGCAGACCGAGCACTACTACGTGCCCTTCAAAAACGTGCCGGGCGCAAAGTCCGACGCGAAATTCGCGGGGGACTTCGAGAGCGAGTACTACGTGCGCATGGACGTGTCGGACGAGTGCGGCGTGCTCTCCGAAATCACGGCACAGTTCGGCAAGTACAAGGTGAGCATGCACTCGGTGCTCCAAAAGGACGAAAACGATAAAGAGAACAGCGCGACGATCATCTTCATCACGCACAAGACCAGCGAAAAGAACTTCATGAAGGCGATCGGCGAAATCAAGAAACTCTCAAACGTGCACAGCGTCGATGCGATTATCCGCGTCGAAAAGTAAGGGCAATTTCTTGAGTTGGTATGAATTTTGACCTTTCTACCCATACTAATCATGCGTAAATGTCCTTCGGAGATTTACAGCAACAAGGGTGTGAAGGGATGCTTGACGCAAAGTGCGCGCAGATGCTGAAGACAATCCAGCGGGAGTGCGGCGACGGGAGTTTCAAAATTTTTACGAACGAAGACCTGTGCGCCGATTTTCCGAAGTTTGAGGAACCGCCCGCGCCGGAAGTGGTCGCGGAGATGGTTCACTTTCTCGAGGAACGGGAGTTTATTCAGGTAAAGTACCGGGACGAAACTTCCTATTGCCTGACGGTGCTCTCGAAGGGTCGGCTGTACGAGGAAAACGAAACCGAACGGAGAAAGGAGAAACGCTCCTTTAAAAAGTTCGTATTCGTGTCCTTCGGGAGCGGATTTTTGGGTGCGCTTGCGGGCGTACTGCTTGCGGCGATTCTCTTGCACCTTCTATAGGAGGGGCGTATGTTGACGGCAAGAGAGCGCAAGGTCATGAGTATCATCTACGACAAGTGTTTCGGCAAGGGGGGGATCTTGATTTCTCCCGCCGAATTTTTGGAACAGTTCCCCGAAAAGTCCGCCTGCAACGCAACGGACCTCGCGAAGATATTGAAAGACCTCGCCTACGACGGGTATATCGATGTGGTGGAGACGGACAAGAAGGGCGAATTTTTCTACTGTATCAACCTCATGGAGAAGGGTTCCGCCTTCCCGCGGGAGATGAAGAACCAGCGCAGGACGCTCATGTTCCGGCTCGCTCTCTCGGGCGCCTTGGCAGTGTTCTCCTTCCTCGTCGGCGTGATATTGAAAAACATTTTCTGACAACACACCTCGCGGTTATTCGTAACCGCATTGTTTTTAACCAATGACGAAACATTCGTTTGCATAGGAGCGCGTATGGATTTCAAACTCGTCTCAAAATTCAAGCCCTGCGGTGATCAGGGCGCGGCGATCGACAGTCTCGCGGAGGGAATCCGTGACGGACTGCGGACGCAGGTGCTTTTGGGGGTCACGGGGAGCGGCAAGACCTTTACCATGGCGAACGTCATCGAAAAGGTGAACCGCCCCGCGCTCGTCATCGCGCACAACAAGACGCTCGCCGCGCAGCTCTGCAACGAATTTCGGGAATTTTTTCCCGAAAACCGCGTCGAATTTTTCGTCTCCTACTACGACTATTACCAACCCGAAAGCTATATCCCGAGCACGGACACGTACATCGAAAAGGATATGGCGATCAACGACGAAATCGACAAACTCCGCCACGCGGCGACGTGTTCGCTCTCCGAGCGTCACGACACGATCGTGGTCGCGAGCGTGTCCTGCATCTACGGACTCGGCGCGCCGGAGGAATACTATCGGCTCGCGGTGAGCATCCGCGCGGGCGAACCCCTCGACCGGAACGAGCTTCTGCGCCGTCTCATCGACATCCAGTACGAGCGGAACGACGTGGACTTTCACCGCTCCACCTTCCGCGTGCGGGGGGACATCGTGGAGATTTTCCCCGCAAACAATTCGGAAATCATCCTTCGCGTGGAATTTTTCGGGGACGAAGTGGAAGCGATTTCGGAAGTGGAATTCGTCTCCGGGCACGTGGTAAACCGTTTGAAACACGCCGTCGTGTTCCCCGCGAGCCACTACGCAGTGGAGCAGGAGACCTTAAAGCGCGCGGTTGACCAAATTCTCGCGGATTTGGAGGTTCGGGTCGCGGAACTTCTCGCGGACGACAAACTCCTCGAGGCGCAGCGCCTGCGCCAGCGCGTGAACTACGACGTGGAGATGATGCGGGAAATGGGGTACTGCACGGGTATCGAGAACTATTCCCGATACTTCGACGGCAGACTCCCGGGACAGCCGCCCTTTACGCTCCTCGACTATTTCCCGCGCGACTTTATCATGTTCATTGACGAGAGCCACATGTCGATTCCGCAGATTCGCGCGATGTACGAGGGCGACCGCTCCCGCAAAAAGAACCTTGTGGATTTCGGCTTCCGCCTTCCCGCGGCATACGACAACCGCCCGCTGAAGTTCGAGGAATTTGACGCGCGCATTCCGCAGGTCGTCTGCGTGTCCGCGACCCCCGCGCCCTTCGAGCTGTCGAGGAGCGGCAACACGGTGGAACAGATTATCCGCCCGACCGGACTTTTAGACCCCGAAGTGGAAGTGCGGAAAACGGAAGGGCAGATCGACGACCTCATGGGCGAAATCAAGAAGTGCACGGATGCGGGGGGCAGAACGCTCGTGACCACGCTGACCAAGAAGATGGCGGAATCCCTCACGACCTACCTCGCGGAGTACGGAATCCGTGTCAAATACATGCACAGCGAAGTCAAGACGCTCGAGCGCATCGAGATCGTGAACGGACTTCGGAGCGGCGAATTCGACGTGCTCGTGGGCATCAACCTTCTGCGCGAGGGCTTGGACATTCCCGAAGTGCGGCTCGTCGCGATTTTGGACGCGGACAAGGAAGGGTTCTTGCGGAGCGAAACCTCGCTCGTGCAGACCATCGGCAGAGCGGCGCGGAATTCGGAGAGCCGCGTCATCATGTACGCGGACGTCATGACGGGGAGCATGGAGCGCGCGATCTCGGAGACCAACCGCCGCCGCAAAATTCAGAAAGCCTACAACGAGGCGAACCACATCACGCCGCAGACGATTATCAAGAGTGTGAAAAACACCATCGAAATCAGCACCAAACCCGTCGGAATTCCGGCGAAGGACATTCCGAACGAAATCGAGAAACTCAAAGCGCTCATGCACATCGCCTCTGCGAGCCTCGACTTCGAGAAGGCAATCGAACTGCGCGAGAAAATCAAGGAACTCAAACAGAGCATCAGAAAATAACGAGCACAAAACGATAAGGAAAGAATATGCAAGACTTCATCAAAGTGAAAGGCGCCCGCGAAAACAATCTGAAAAACATCGACGTAACGATTCCGCGGGACAAGCTCGTGGTATTTTCGGGTCTTTCGGGCTCGGGAAAATCCACCCTCGCGTTCGACACCATCTTCGCGGAAGGACAGCGCAGATACGTGGAGAGCCTGTCCTCCTACGCGCGCATGTTCCTCGGTCAGATGGACAAACCGGACGTGGACTATATCGACGGACTTTCTCCCGCCATCTCGATTGACCAAAAGACGACTTCCAACAACCCCCGCTCGACGGTGGGCACGGTCACGGAAATCTACGACTATCTGCGCCTTCTCTACGCGCGCATCGGCGTGGCGTACTGCCCGAACTGCGGCACGCGCATCGAACGGCAGACGGTTGACCAGATCTGCGACAGAGTGCTCGAGTCCCCCGAGGGCGCGAAACTCATCGTCAAAGCCCCCGTCGTGCGCGGAAGAAAGGGCGAGTACGAAAAAATGCTCGACGGATTCAAGAAGTCGGGCTATGTCCGCGTGGAGGTAGATGGAATCCAGTACACGCTCGACGAGGAAATCAAACTCGAGAAGAACATCAAACACACGATTTCCGTGGTGATAGACCGCCTTGTGAACAAGGAAGGCGTGCGCCGCCGTCTTTCGGAGAGCATAGAGACCGCCTTAAAACTTGCGGACGGGCTAGTAGTCGTGAACACGGACGGGAAGGACGAACTGTTTTCGGACAAATACGCCTGCACGGAGTGCGGCGCGTCCATGGAAGAAATCGAACCCCGTCTCTTCAGTTTCAACAATCCGTACGGCGCGTGCCCCGTGTGTTCGGGTCTCGGATTCCGCCGTGAAATCGACGAAAATCTCGTCATCAAAGACCCCAATCTCTCTCTTTCGCAGGGGGCGATGACGATTTCGGGCTGGAACATGGACAACGGCAAGATGACCGAAATGTACTTCACCGCGCTCTCCAAACGCTACAATTTCTCGATGGACGTACCCGTCAAGGATTTGCCCCCCGAAGCGGTCAAAATCCTGCTGTACGGCAACGGCGGCGAGAAGATAGAGATGAACTACAGCAACTACAATTTCAGCGGGAGCTATAAGGCGAGTTGGGAGGGACTGATTCCCAACCTTTTGCGCCGTTACCGTGACAGCGAGAGCGACTACGTCAAGAACGAAATCGAAAAGTACATGAAGATACTGCCCTGCGCGGCGTGCGGCGGCAAGCGTCTGAAAAAGGAAGCGCTCTTTGTGCGCGTGGGCGGCAAGAACATTTGGGAAGTCTGCGAACTCTCGATAGAGAACTGTCTGCGTTTTTTCGAATCGTTGGAACTGACGGAGACGGAGAGCCTGATCGGAGACCGAATTATCAAGGAAATCAAGACGCGTCTCGGCTTTCTGCAATCGGTGGGACTGTCCTATCTGACCCTGAACCGCAACGCGGGTTCGCTGTCGGGTGGCGAAGCGCAGAGAATCCGTCTCGCGACGCAGGTGGGGAGCGGACTGATGGGAGTTCTGTACATTTTGGACGAACCGAGCATCGGACTGCACCAGCGGGACAATGAGAAACTCCTCGCGACGCTCCAGCGCCTGCGCGACCTCGGCAATACGCTCATCGTGGTCGAGCACGACGAGGACACCATGCGCGCGGCGGATTGGATTATCGACATCGGACCGGGTGCGGGCGTGCACGGGGGCGAACTTGTGTGCGCGGGCACGGCGGCGGATTTGATGAACTGTCCCGCCTCGGTGACGGGGGACTATCTTGCGGGCAGACGAAAGATCGAAGTACCCGCCGTCCGCCGCACCCCCTCGGCGTGGTTTGAGGTAAAGGGCGCGAAACAGAACAATTTGAAGAATATCACGGTCAGATTTCCGCGGGGGGTGCTCTGCGGAATCACGGGGGTATCGGGGAGCGGAAAATCCAGCCTGATCAACGAAATCCTGTATCCCGCGCTTGCGAACCGACTGAACAACGCGCGGCAGGTGGAAGGGGAGTACGAGGCTTTGGAGGGCATCGAAGGGCTTGACAAGGTGATTGACATTGACCAAAGCCCGATCGGGCGCACGCCGCGGAGCAATCCGGCGACCTATACAGGGGTGTTTTCGATGATACGCGACCTGTTCGCGGCGACGCCGGACGCGCGGGAGCGCGGGTACAAATCGGGCAGATTCTCCTTCAACGTGAAGGGCGGGCGGTGCGAAAACTGTCAGGGCGACGGCGTAAAGAAGATAGAGATGTACTTTCTGCCGGACATCTACGTGCCCTGCGAGGTGTGTCACGGAAAGCGATACAACGAGCAGACCCTCGAGGTGCGCTACAAGGGCAAGAACATATACGAAGTTTTAGACATGACGGTGGACGAGGCGTGTGAATTTTTTGAAAACCTGCCCTCGATTTACAATAAAATCAAGACTTTGCAGGACGTGGGTCTGTCCTATATCAAGTTGGGGCAGCCCTCGACAACCCTGTCGGGGGGAGAGGCGCAGCGTGTGAAACTTGCGACGGAACTGTCCAAGCGGAGCACGGGGAACACGGTATATATTTTGGACGAACCGACGACGGGGCTGCACATGGCGGACGTACACAAACTTGTGGAGATATTGCAGAGGCTTGTGGCGAACGGAAACAGTGTGTTTGTGATAGAGCACAATTTGGACGTCATCAAGGTATGCGATTGGCTGATAGACTTGGGCAAAGAAGGCGGCGATGGCGGCGGTGAAGTTTTGGACGAGGGGACTCCCGAGAAGATTGCCGCAAATCCGGAGAGCTACACAGGGCAATTTTTGAAGAAGGTACTTTTCCGCCCTTGACATTTTTATCATAATTATGATAGAATAAGGATAAGGAGGTGAGAGAATGCCTGCAATACGACCTGTATCCGATTTAAGGAACAAATATCCGGAGATAGAGGAATTGACGCAGAGTCAAGCGGTGTTTTTGACGCGGAACGGCGTTGGAACGTCAGTTCTCATGAGCATGGAAGAGTATGACAGATTGCGCGCCCGTCTTGAAGTTTACGAAAAACTTGCCGAAGCGGAAACAAAAATCGCCGAAGGCGACGAAGGAAAGGACTTTGAAAGTTATTTCGGTGAAATGCGAGAGAAATTCGTATGAAAATCAAGATATACGAGAGTGCGGCGGCGGACATGGAGGAAATTTTTGCGTATATTCATGAGAGAAGTCCGCAGAACGCGCGAAAGGTAATCGACCGATTTTATGAGAAAATCGCGCTTTTGTCGGACTATCCGCAGTCGGGCGTAGCGCCGAAGGACAGGGGACTGACGGCGCGGGGCTACCGCATGTTGATTTCGGACGACTACCTGATATTTTATTTGGTTGTGGGGGATACCGTACAGATACGGCGGGTTCTGCACGGAGCGAGCAGATATGCGAAATTGATTTAGCTTGTGCGGCGGCGGATTGCCGACCCTTCCCGCGCAAGTGTTGCGGCAAGCCTTCCCCGTCGGCAGGATTGCCAAGCGTTCCCACGCAGTCGGCACAGATTGTCACGCCTTCCCACCCACCCACCCGCCCGGTGCCCGCGTTTCCGCGGGCAAAAATGCGGACCAACAAAAAAAGAACGGAGATATTCTCCGTTCTTTTTTATTTTGAAAAATCGGAATTTTTTTCGTTGATTTCTTTCAAGCTAACCGCCGGAGAAAAAAGGATGTGACACTCATCGCCGTCAATAGTCCGCAAGCGAATTTCTTTCGGCGCATTTTCATAGATAAGTCCATTGATGTTTTGGATAAAAAATCAAAAATTTTTCGATAAAGTTCGTCTTTCTGCTTCATTTCAAATTGATTTTAACATAAACGGAATAAAAAGACAAGCGATTGTCGATATATCGACAATGTAATTTTGTGAAAAATGTTAATATAATTTACAATGAAGTTGAATCAAGCGATTTCAAAACGTATCAAAGAATTGATGAATCAGGCGGAACCGAAGTGGACAGTACATGGGCTTGCGGTTGCCGCCGGGATTTCCTATTCGACTTTGAACAGCATTCTGAACGGCAAGAGCAAGAACCCGCAAGCGGAGAGTATTTTCCTGATTGCCTCATTTTTCAATTTATCCTTAAAGGAGTTTTTCGATTCGGAATTTTTTGACAATTTAGAGTATTCAGACTGAAAGAGAGGAGAACAAATTTGTTCTCCTCTTTTCTGATATTCAGTCCGAGACCGTCGCAATCCGAAAAAACCATGTTAAAATTTGCCCGGAAGGAAATCAAATCCGCACGGGTTTGGGTCGCGAAAAAAAATTCCGTCTCCGGCGGCGTCGGGAGAGACTCCGCGAAGCGGGGGCGCGACCGACGTCGCCGGGGACGGAAGAAAAATCCGAAGATTTTTTAAATGTCGTCAATTTGTTATTTTTCAAACGCGGGGGAGAGGTCGAACTTCTTGTCCGAAAGCTCCTTGACAAAGAGCGCGCGGATATATCCGCGGTCGTCCCGGGTCGAATGTACGTAGAACTGTCTGCCGTAGTAGTATCGCGCGAGCTTGAAGTATTTGGCGTTGGTGTGGAGCGCAATCGCGGCGAACCCCGCCTCGGTGCAGTACTCGATTGCGTGCTCGATGAGTTTGGTGCCGACGCCCGCGTTGTGTTCGTCGGGGTCAACGGCGAAACGGTAGATATACGCGAGGTCGGGGGAGAGTCTGCGCACGCGGATACAGCCGTAAATGCGCCGATTCTGAATGGCGACGAAAACCTCGTCGTTTTGGATGTCCCGCTTTACGACCTCTTCGCCCTCGGTGAGCGCGGAGAGCTTGACGTCCGTGTGCGTCTCGTCCCTGTAAATTTTAAAGGCAAGGTGCGTGATGTTGATGATTCCCGGAATATCGGCTTCCGTCGCCTTTCGGATATACATGGCAGGCTCCTATTTCATGAGCAGGTACATGACGGCTTTCTGCGCGTGCAGACGATTTTCCGCCTCGTCGAAGATGAGGGACGCGGGACCGTCGATGACCTCCTCGGTGACCTCTTCGCCGCGGTGCGCGGGCAGGCAGTGCAGAAAAATCGCCTCGGGTTTGGCGGCGGCGAGAATCTTGCCGTTGACCTGAAATTTCATCATAGCGTCGAACTTCTCCTGTTCGGGCTTTTGTCCCATGCTGAAGAATACGTCGGTATAGAGCGCGTCCGCGCCCTTTGCCGCCTCAAAGGGGTCGTGCGTGACGGTGACCTTTGCGAACCGCTGCGCGGTGTGCAAAAAGGTTTGGTCGGGTTCATACCCCTCGGGGCAGGCGATGGCGACCTCCATGCCGCACTTGGCGCAGCCGATCATGAGGGAATTGGCCATATTGTTGCCGTCCCCGAAGAATGCGAGCTTGCGCCCCGCGAGATTTCCGAAGTGCTCCCAAATCGTCAAGAGGTCCGCAAGCACCTGACAGGGGTGGCAGAGGTCGGTGAGTCCGTTGATAATGGGAATGCTCCCGTACTTGGCGAGGTCCTCTACGTCCGACTGCTTGAATGTGCGGATCATGATTCCGTTGATGCCGTACCGCTCGAGGACGCGCACCGTGTCCGAAATGGGTTCGCCCCGTCCGAGCTGAATGTCGTTGGTGGAGAGAAAGAGCGCGTCGCCGCCGAGCTGCCGCATCCCCATTTCAAAGCTGACCCGCGTGCG
The DNA here is from genome assembly GCA_905215695.1 of uncultured bacterium. GTDB lineage: Bacteria > Bacillota > Clostridia > Christensenellales > HGM11417 > CAJMQN01. The sequence continues at coordinate 27,106 of CAJMQN010000009.1, read as the reverse complement.
GGTGGAGGACTTGGCAAAGATGAGGGCGAGGGTCTTTCCCTCGAGGGTGGTGACCTTCTCTCCGGCGCGGTAGGCCTGCTTTAAGCGCTTGGCGGTGTAGAGAATCTCAAAGATTTCTTCAGGGGTGTAGTCGAGAAGGGTAAGCAGGTGACGGTTCTCGATTTGCTTTTTGGGAACGTACTGATTGATATCCATAGATAGAACTCCTTATTTGGAAAGGCTGTACTCGGAGAGCACTTCTGTGAGCGCGTCGCACATGGCGAGGATTTCCGCGCGCTTGATGACGAGCGGGGGAGCAAAGCGCAGGGTGTTGTTTCCCGCGGCGTTCAGGATAAAGCCGCGTGCAAGCATCTCTTCGACAATCTCCCGCGCGTTGAGTTCGGGCGCGAGCTGTGCGCCGACGAGGAGTCCGAGCCCGCGGACATCGACAATCGTGCCGCCCGTCCTGCGCTTGACGAGCTTAAGGCGATTGATGAGACAGCGGGACGCCCGCTGAACGCGCTCGAGGAGATTTGTGTCCTTGAGCCGTGAAACGACAACCTCGGCGGCGGCGCAGGCGAGGGGATTGCCTCCGAAGGTGGAACCGTGGTCGCCGGGCGCGAAGGCTTCGGCAAGCTCCGCGGTGCAGAGGGTCGCGCCCATGGGCACGCCTCCCGCGATTCCCTTGGCGAGGGTGACGATATCCGGCTGAATCCCGTACTGCTCGAATGCGAACATCGTGCCCGTGCGTCCCATGCCCGTCTGTACCTCATCGACGATGAGGAGAAGTCCTTTCTCCTTGCAGAAGTCCGCGACCTTCCTGACGTATTCGCGCTTGGCGGGTACAACGCCGGATTCGCCCTGTACGAGTTCGAGCATGACGGCGGCGGTGTGCGCGTTTGCCTTACGCTTGAGGTCCCGAATATCGTTGTAACTGATATAGCCGATTCCCGGAAGAAGGGGCGCGTAAGGTCTCGAATACTTTTCCTGTCCGGTGAGCGTGGCGGTTGCGATTGTCCTGCCGTGGAAGGAGTGAAAGGCTGTGAGCACCTCATAGCGGTCGGCTTTGCGGTTGTAGAAGAATTTGCGCGCGAGTTTGAGCGCGCACTCGTTCGCCTCCGCGCCCGAGTTGCTCAAAAAAGCCTTGCTAAAGGGCGACCCCTCGAGGAGTTTTTTCAAAAAAGCGCTGCGCTCCTCGCTGTAGAAGTAGTTACAGGTGTGTATGACCTTTCCCGCCTGATTCTTGATGACGCGGGTGAGTTCGCGGTCGTTGTAGCCGAGCGAGTTGACGGCTATGCCGCCCAGAAAATCGACGTACTCCTTTCCCTCGGTGTCGGTGAGCGTCGCGCCGTGCCCCGAAACGAAGGCGACGGGGAACCGCGAAAAGACGTTCATGGAGTACTGTTCGTCCAACTCCTTAATTTCCGAAAAATTCAACTTCGTATCTCCTATTTGGTGACCATGGTGCCGATACCCGAATCGGTGAAGATTTCGAGCATAACGGGGTGGCAGACCATGCCGTTGACGATATGGGTGCGGTTGATTCCCTTTTCGATGGCGCGGGTGCAGGCGCGCACCTTGGGAATCATGCCCCCGCTGATGGCGCCGCTCGCAATCATCTCGTTGATTTCCTCGACGGTGATGGCAGGAATGAGGGAGGAAGGATCTTTCTCGTCCCGGCGGATGCCGTCGATGTCGGTCAGAAAGATGAGTTTCTCCGCTTTCATTGCTCCCGCGATTTCGGCGGCTGCGGTGTCCGCGTTGACGTTGTAGCTGTTCCCCTCGGCGTCGGTGCCCACCGTCGCGATGACGGGGATAAACTCGTCCGAAATGAGAATCTCAAGCAGCTTGGCGTTGACGCTTGTGACCTCGCCGACAAAACCGAGGTCAACGCCCTCGACGGGAAGTTTGCGGGTCACGTTCAAAAGTTTCGCGTCCTTGCCGCACAGCCCGATTGCGGATACGCCCAAAGAGTTGAGTTTGGAGGTGATGTCCTTGTTGAGCTTGCCGCAGAGCACCATCTGTACGACGTCCATGGTGTCCTTGTCCGTCACGCGGAGTCCCTTGTAGAAATTCGAGGGAATGTCCAGTCTCCCGAGCATCTTGTTGATGTCGGGACCGCCGCCGTGCACGAGAATGGGGTTGATGCCGACGATCTTGAGAATGGCGACGTCCTCGAGAATGGTCTTGGTGACCTCTTCGGAGTTCATGGCGTTGCCGCCGTATTTGATGACGACGGTTTTACCCGCGAGCTTGTGAATGTAGGGGAGTGCCTCGGCGAGAATATTCGCGCGCTCGAGCATCTTGTTCATGTCCTGTATCATTGCTTTTTCCTTAATAATAGAGATTAAAGATATTTCGCCGGGAAAGCGAGCCCTTCGGACTCGTCAAGTCCGAACATGAGATTCATATTTTCGACAGCCTGCCCGCTTGCGCCCTTGACAAGGTTGTCCAAAACGCCCACGACGACGACGCGGTTGAGCCGTTTGTCAACCTTGAACCCGACGTGGAAGAAGTTGGAGTGTTTCGCCCACTTGAGTTCGGGAAGCGTGCCCTCGGGATAGAACCTGACAAAGGGTTCGCCCGCGTACTGCTCCCGATAGGCGCCGTAGATGTCCTCCGCGGTCACGCCCTCCGCGAGGTTGGCGTAACAGGTTGCGAGAATGCCGCGCTCGACGGGCAGAAGGTGGGGGGTAAAGGAGAGGAGAACGGGTTTTCCCGCCTGTCCGGAGAGCACCTCCTCGATTTCGGAAGTGTGCCGGTGCGTGGTGACGCCGTAGGCTTTGAAATTCTCGTTGACCTCGACGAATCCGAAATGGACGTCCGCCTTTCTGCCCGCGCCGCTCGTGCCGGACTTCGCGTCGATGATGAGGTTGTCCGTCCCGACGAGTCCGCGCTTTAAGAGCGGAAAGAGGGAGAGAATGGAACAGGTCGTATAGCACCCGGGATTGCCGACGAGCCGCGCGCCCCTGATTTGTTCCCGATTGAGTTCGGGCAGTCCATAGACGGAGAGCGCGGCGAGGTCTCTGCGGGGGTGGGTGACCTTGTACCACTTCTCGTAGAGGTCGATATCCCGGTAGCGGTAGTCCGCCGAGAGATCGACGACCCGGCATCCGAGGTCGTAAAACTTTCCGCCGATCTCCGCGCTTGCGGCGTGGGGCAGGGCGGTGAATACGACGTCCGAATCCTTTGCGACGGTCTCGACGTCGAGGTCCTCGAAGGCGAGATTTCCGAAGGCGTGCAGGGTGGGGTACATGTCCCGGACGAGCGTGCCCGCGTTGCTCCGCGAGACGACGTGCGAAATCTTCGCGTCGGGGTGATTTTGCAGAATGCTCATGAGTTCGAGCCCGGTGTAGCCGTTGGCTCCGATAATGGAAACCCGGATCATTTTTTGTCTAATTCTCCCGAAAAAGTACTGATTTTTTAAAATTATACAACTTCGTGTATAAATATGCAACGAAATTGGCGGACTTTCCTGTAGATATTATAGTACAAAGTTTGAAATTGTGCAAGATTTATAAGGCGGATATGATTTTTTTGTGAATTCTGCCCATTGTGCTTTTATACAAAATAGGATATACTATAGATACAGTTTAAAAATGATATGCTGGGAGGCAAAATAATGGCAAGTGTAGTTTTGAAAGATATATGCAAAATATATCCGAGCGGCGTCAAAGCGGTTGACAACTTCAACCTCGACATCGAGGACAAGGAGTTTATCGTCTTTGTCGGACCTTCCGGCTGCGGAAAATCTACGACGCTCCGGATGATTGCGGGTCTCGAGGACATTTCGAGCGGCGAGCTGTACATCGACGGTCGTCTCGTCAACGACGTTGTCCCGAAGGACCGCGACATCGCGATGGTTTTCCAGAACTACGCGCTGTATCCCCACATGACCGTTTACGACAACATGGCGTTCGGTCTCAAGCTCCGCAAGATGCCCAAGCCCGAAATCGACGCGAGGGTCAAAGAGGCTGCGCGTATCCTCGGTATCGAGATGTACCTCTCCCGTAAGCCGAAGGCGCTCTCCGGCGGTCAGAGACAGCGTGTCGCGCTCGGACGTGCGATCGTCCGCGAGCCCAAAGTATTCCTTCTCGACGAACCTCTGTCCAACTTGGACGCGAAACTCCGCGCGCAGATGAGAACGGAGATTACCAAACTTCACAACAGACTGGCTACGACCTTCATCTACGTCACGCACGATCAGATCGAGGCGATGACCATGGGTACGAGAATCGTCGTCATGAAGGACGGCATCATGCAGCAGGTCGATACGCCGCAGAACCTCTACGACTATCCTGTCAACCTCTTTGTCGCGGGCTTTATCGGCACGCCGCAGATGAACTTCTTTGACGCTACGATTTCCAAGAAGGGCAAGGCGGTGCTTGTGCACTTCGCGGGGAACACCATTGAGATTCCCGAGTCCAAGGCAAGCAAGATTATCGACCTCGAGAACATCATCAAGGAAGAGAAGACCATCGTTCTCGGCGTTCGTCCCGAGGACATTCACGACGAGGAAGTCTTCATCTCCTCGAGCCCGAAGTCCGTTGTCGAGTGCAAGGTCGATGTTGTGGAGAAACTCGGTTCGGAGACCCTCCTGTACTGCAACCTCAACCTCGAGACGCATCATGAAGAAGAGGAGGAGGACCTCGACGGAATGGCAGCCGTGCAGTCCATCGTGGACGACAACTCGACGATTCTCGTCGCGAAGGTCGATCCCCGTTCGCCCGCAAAGCGCGACGAGATCATCAAGGTCGCCTTCGACGTACAGCACATCCACATGTTCGACAAGGACACGCAGATGAGCATTCTGTCGAGATAAGTTTAAAAAGCGAGAGAGAGCCCGATAAAAGTCGGGCTCTTTTTATTGGGAGAAAGGCGTATGGCGAAATTGCAATGGAAGGCGGGAACCCTGCTCGCGCCCGTACCCGCCGTGCTCGTGACCTGCCGCGGGAGCGGAAAGGGTGCGGAATCGACGGACTATGGAGTGAATAACGGAAAGGACGTCGAATCGACGGTCTGCGGCGAGAAAAACGAGAAGGGCGCGGGGGAAAACGGGCGGACGGAATCGGCGCGGGACAACGTGTTCACGGTCGCCTGGACGGGCATCGTCAACACGCAGCCGCCCATGCTGACCCTTTCGGTGCGAAAGGAACGGTTCTCGCACGCGCTGATTTCGGAGAGCGGGGAATTCGCTGTCAATCTCGTGAGCGAAAAACTCGTGCGGGCGGCGGATTTCTGCGGCGTAAAGAGCGGGCGGGAAATCGACAAATTCGACGCCTGCGGGCTGACCCGGGAACGGGCGAATGCCGTCGGCTGTCCCCTGATCGCGGAGAGCCCACTGAGCCTCGAATGCCGGGTGCGCTCGGTGACGCCCCTCGGCTCGCACGACCTCTTTCTCGCGGAGATTCTCTGCGCGGACGTCCAAGAGGAACTTGTGGACGACGCGGGAAAACTGCATCTCGAATCGGCGGGGCTTGCCGCCTACGCGCACGGGGAGTATTTCGCGCTGGGCAGGAAACTCGGTTCCTTCGGGTTCAGCGTTCGGAAAAAGAAAAAAGCGGGGCGCAAGTCGCGCTGAATCGCTTGTCAAATTTTTTGAGTTGTGATAATATACTGTCATTGTAAGAAAACTTTTTTGGGGAGTAGTCTGCGCGGAAGGGAAAGATTCCGCGTCGCGCACGCCAACAGCAAGTTCGGGAATCCCGTTCTGGCGGCGCTATAGAAGACGAGACCGAAAATGCGCAAAGCATTTTCGGTCTCGTCTTTTTTTGCGGGCGCGGCAAAAGAGTTTCGGAGAGGACGGTGTCCTCGGGAGAGGCAAACGGAGGAGGACGATTTATGGATTTTCTGTACAAAAACTTTGCGGCGGTCACCTGGCAGCAGGTGGTCATGTGGTTGGTGGGCTGTATTCTCATCTGGCTCGCCATCCGCAAGAACATGGAGCCCGCTCTGCTCCTTCCCATGGGATTCGGGGCGATTCTCGTCAACATTCCCTTTTCGGGGGCGATCAACGGCAGTGTGGGCGGAGAACCCGTCGCGGGCATTCTCGATTGGCTCTTCTCCGTCGGAATCGAGGCGGCGGAGGCTTTGCCCATTCTCCTGTTCATCGGCATCGGCGCGATGATCGATTTCGGACCGCTGCTTGCCAATCCGAAACTCTTTATCTTTGGCGCGGCGGCGCAGGCGGGCATCTTCGTCACGATCATCATCGCGGAGGCGCTCGCGGGCACGGGACTCCCGATCTTTGATTTCGCGCTCGAGGACTCGGTCTCGATCGGCATGATCGGCGCGGCGGACGGTCCGACGGCGATTCTCGTCGCGATGGTTTTAAAGAGCGGGTATCTCGCGCCGATTATGGTTGCGGCGTACTCCTATATGGCGCTCGTGCCCATCGTACAGCCCCCGGTCGTCAAACTCATCACGACCAAAAAAGAGCGCATGATCCGCATGGACTACAAGCCTTCGCAGGTATCCAAGACAACGAAAATCATCTTTCCCATCGCGGTGACGCTCATCGCCGGACTCATCGCGCCGATGTCCGTCTCTCTCGTCGGATTCCTCATGTTCGGTAACCTCATCAAGGAGTGCGGCGTATTGAACAATCTTTCGGAGACGGCGCAGACTGCCTTTGCGAATATCATCACCCTTCTGCTCGGAATTACCATTGCTTCCACCATGAAGGCGGCGCAGTTCGTGGATATTAAGACGGTCATGATTATCGTATTGGGGCTGTTCGCATTCGTCTTTGATACCGTGTTCGGCGTGCTCTGCGCGAAGGTCATGAACCTGTTTTCAAAGAACAAAATCAATCCCATCATCGGCGCGGCGGGGATCTCCGCCTTCCCGATGGCGGCGCGGGTCGCGCAGAAACTTGCGCTCTCCGAGGATCCCGAAAACCACATTCTCATGCAGGCGGTCGGCGCGAACGTCGCCGGACAGATCGGCTCGGTCGTTGCGGGCGGCGCGATTCTGTCCCTCGTAGCTTTGGTTTAAAGGAGGAAATATCATGATTTTATCCGCAATCCTCGGCGTCTTGCAGGCACTGGAAATTTCTTGGAAAGGGTATCTGTCCATTTTCGTCGTCATTTTGGCTGTCATGCTGGTGGTTTGGATTCTCAATAAGGTTTTTCGTAAATAGGGAAAACGCCGCGCGGGGAAATCGCGCGGCGTTTTTTTTCGCCGGATTTTCACTCTTTTTTTGTTTTCAAAAGCTGTCGGATTTGGTATAATGGGCGGGAAGGAGATTTTCAATGCAGAATAAATTTGAGAGAGTCCTGCGCGGAATCAAGCAAAAGACCGGTCTCGATATCGACGTCTATGACATCTTCGGCAAGCTGGTCTGCTCCACCAAGGCGCAGGGCGCAAACTTCAATTTTCGGCACGTCAAGGACTTTTCCGAGGGCGTTTGTTCGGACAAGCTCAATGACCTGACCTACTTTACCGTCAACATTGCCAAAGAGCCGTATATCGGCATCATTTCGGGGAGCGACCTCGTGTCCCGCAATTACGCCTATATGGTCTCCGCGCTCATGGAGCTCGGCGCTTCCGCGACGGACGCGCACCTCTCCAAGAGCGACGCATTAAAGGCGATTCTTCTCGGGGAATTCGACACGGCGGAAATCGGGAAATTTATTCAGAACTATTCCGCGCCCGAAGGGGCGTGTTTTGTCACGCTCATCGAGGCGAAGCCCGAAGAGGTCGGGGAAATCTTTTCCTTTCTGACCAATTTTTCGGACAACAGTCAGGACACGCCCGTCATAGTGGCGGACAATCAGGTCGCTTACGTCAAGTTCGTGAGCGCGGACGACGTCTTTCTCTCGGCGGTGGAGTTTGCCGAACTGCTCTCGGGGAGCATCGAGATGGAACTCAATTTTTCGGACGTCAACATCGGCACGGGACCTGTGGCAAAGTCCCTCTACGAGATTGCGTCCGTGTTCGCGGAGTGCCAGACCGCCATTCGAATCGGCATGCAGATCAACCGCAAGTCCAAGGTGCATTCCTATAAGGAATACATCCTCATGAAGATGATCGACGATATCGACGTGGATACGCTCAAAGGGTATTTGCGGGTGCTATTGGACGCGGGGGCGAGGGAGATTCTCTCGGACGATGATATGATGAGCACCGCGGAGGAGTTTTTGAACAACAGCCTCAATATCAGCGAGACGGCGCGCATTCTCTACATGCACCGCAACACGCTCATGTACCGCCTCGACAAAATCGAGCGGAGCATGGGGCTCAATATCCGGAAATTTACCGACGCGGTCACCTTTCGGATTGTCATGCTGTTATACAATAAAATCAAGGGATAGAATGCCGGAAGCGTTTTCGACAACAATACGAGGAGGAATACAGAATGGACGCACTGAATGCGCACAGGGAATGGAAGGGAAAACTTGAAGTCAAGGTGAGGTCGAAAGTTTCCGACCCGCAGGAACTTGCGGTGGCTTATACGCCCGGCGTGGCGCAGCCCTGCCTCGAAATTGCGAAGAATCCGGCGGACGCCTACGTCTATACGCGGAAGTGGAATACCGTCGCCGTCGTCTCGGACGGCTCTGCGGTGCTCGGGCTCGGGAATATCGGCGGGCTCGCGGGGCTTCCCGTCATGGAGGGCAAAGCCGTTCTCTTCAAGGAGTTCGGCGGAGTGGACGCGATTCCGATCGTGCTCTCCACGCAGGACACCGACGAGATTGTCGCGACAGTCAAGGCGATTGCGCCGAGTTTCGGCGGAATCAACCTCGAGGACATCTCCGCGCCTCGCTGTTTCGAGGTGGAACGGCGGCTGAAAGAGGAACTCGATATTCCCGTCTTTCACGACGATCAGCACGGCACCGCCGTGGTTGCGCTCTGCGCGCTTATAAATGCTTTGAAGATTGTCCATAAGAGAATAGAGGACGTCAAAATCGTCATCAACGGACCGGGGGCGGCGGGGACTGCGATCTGCAAGCTCTTACACCTCTACGGTGCGAAAAACATTCTCATGATTGACCGCGAGGGGATTCTCTACAAGGGGCGTCCGGGTATGAATTTCGCAAAGTGCGAGCTTGCGGAGATTACCAACCTCGAGGGCGTGCGCGGAAAGCTCCCCGAGGCGATCGTCGGGGCGGACGTGTTCCTCGGCGTTTCCGCGCCGGGCGCGCTCACCAAGGAGATGGTCAAATCCATGGCAAAAGATCCCATTATCTTTGCGATGGCGAATCCCACCCCCGAAATCATGCCCGACGAGGCAAAAGCCGCGGGTGCGCGCATCGTCGCGACCGGACGGTCGGATTTCCCCAACCAAATCAACAACGTCGTCGTGTTCCCGGGAATCTTCCGGGGCGCGCTGGACGCGCGGGTCTCCGCGATTACCGACGAGATGAAGATTGCCGCCGCGGAGGCGCTCGCCGCGCTGATTTCCGAGGAGGAGCTCTGCGAGGACTACGTCCTGCCCGGCGCTTTTGACCGGCGGGTCGCGCCTGCCGTCGCCGAGGCGGTCAAAAAGCTCGCCAAGTAGGGGAGCGGAAGAACCACCGAAAAGAGAAGGGCGATTTGCCCGCAAAAAAAGGATGTTTCAGAGTGATGGACGAAAACAACAATCGTCAGCCCGACGAGGAAAAAGACCAATTTATCGCGGAACCTTTTGTTCCGCAGCAGACCCCCGCGCCCGCGGGCGCGAACCCAAAGCCCACCTTCATGACAAGGTGGTTTCCCATTTTGCTCGCGATCTTTATGCTCGTGTTCGGGTTCTTCGGGGGGCTTCTCTACAGCAATCTCTCCAAGTCCGAAGCGGGCAGGGTCATGGACTGGATGCTCAAGACCATCAAGGAGAATTCGCTCTACTACGACGAGAACATGAGCGACGAGGAACTCGTCGCCATGATCGGGACGTACGGCGTTCAGAATGCGCTCACCGACCACTATGCCGAACTTCTTTCCCCCAATTCCTTCTATCAGCTCCTTTTGGAGATGGAGGGCATGAACGAGGGAGGCGTGGCGATCGAAATCTGGCAGGATTACGGCGCGGACGGAAAGCCCGTCTATGGCAACGACCCGAACGGAAATTTGACCGTTCTGACCAAAAATATCTTCGTGTCGCAGGTCTATGACTACGAGATTCCCACCGAGCAGGAGGCAAAGGACGGATATATTTCGCCCACCGATTTCTCCGCGCAGAATCAGCTCAAGCGTTTTGACCGGTTCGTCGCGCTCGAAGTGAACGGCGAGTGGGTGGACTATTGGAATCAGAGCTACGGCAGTTTTTGGAACGCCTTTCTCTCCTTCCCCCTCAATACGACCTTCAGAGCCAAGGTCGTGCGCGTGGAGGACAAGGGGGACGGCACTGCGGACTATCCGCGGACGCCTTCGGGCGAAATCGATACCTCGAAGGCAAAAGAGGTCACGCTTCGCAACGAAAACTACATTCCGCGGTACGTGACCGCGTACGATTCGGAGTCCCCCGAAATGGCAAAGGTCGGACTTCCCGCCGACACGCTCTATCTCGATTTCAAGAGCTTTATGGGCAAGTCGGACAAACAGTTCGCGAGTATCATGTCCACCTTCAAGGAGGAGGGAAAATCCAAACTCGTTCTCGACCTGCGCTACAACGGCGGCGGACTTCTCGATATTTTGGAGACGCTGGGAAGTTATCTCGTGCGCGACCCCCAAAACCCGGACGCCGCGAACGTGCTCGTCGGTTCGCAGAGATTCCGCAATAAGAGTGCCGTCGAGTACCGCACCAAAGACAATTTTTACGCAAGCACGGGGATTTCGCAGATTGTCGTGCTGGCGAACGGGAATACCGCGTCCGCGAGCGAGGCGCTCATCGGTGCGATGGACAGCTACGGTACGCTGACCGGCTACGTCGGGACGACTTCCTACGGCAAGGGAATCATGCAGCAGTATTTCTATTTCAAGCAGATGCAGATTTCCTACGCGCTCAAGCTCACCACTGCGCAACTCTATCTGCCCGACGGCAGAACCATTCACGGGGTCGGATTTATCCCGGAGGGGACTGCCGGAAAGACGGACAATCTCAAGGCGGAGAGCAGGTTTGTCTCCGAGACGCTCTATGTCGCGAACGGGGCGGGGGCGAATTTTGCGGCGGACGCACAGCTCGCCGCCGCGCTCGAGATACTCGCGGCGTAAGGGCTTTCCCTGTCGGAACTTGGGGGACACCTATGAAAATCATCGTCGGGCTCGGAAATCCCGGGTCAAAATACGAAAAGACATTGCACAATATGGGGTTTCTCACCCTCGGCACGCTCGGCAAACGGTTCGGGCTGAATTTCCGTACCTCCGAATGCCGGGCGCGCACGGACGTTTTGCGCCTGCCCGGGGCGGGCGGGGAGCTTGAAAAGGTGCTCTTTGCGCTCCCGCAGACCTATATGAACCTTTCGGGGGACAGTGTGTCCGAATTGGTCGGAAAGTACAAGATTCCGCTCTCCGACCTTTTGGTCGTCTATGACGACCTCGACCTCGAAAAAGGGGCTCTGCGCTTTCGCGCGGCGGGTTCGCCGGGCACGCACAACGGCATGCGTTCGATCTGTACGCGGCTCGGGGAGAACGGGTTTCCCCGACTCCGCATCGGAATCGGCAGACCGCCGCACCCCGATTTCGACGTCGCGGACTACGTGCTCTCCGAGGTGCGAAAGAGGGATTACGAATTGATGGGACTTGCGATCGAGCGCGCCGCGGACGCCTGCGAGGACTTCTTTCGGGGCATGTCCCCGGAACAGCTCATGCAGAAGTACAACGCGCGGGGCTGATACCGGGAGGACGGCGTGAACCTGTTACAAGCGATTCCAAAATTACATATCGACCTCGCCGAGGGACTGGACTACGACTTTGACATGACCGTCCTCGGGAGTTCCTTTGCGGAAATGTGCCTCTCTCTCGCGAGTACGGGGCATTTTTGTCTGTTTGTCGCCGCGGATGAAATCGAGGGCGAACGCATCAGCCGGGAGCTCGAGGCGGTTTGCGGGGGAAAAGTCCCCCTCATCGTCGGGCGGGAAGAGCCGCTCATGTTCGTGCGCTCGAGCCGCATTCTCACCTATCGGCGGCTTGCCGCGCTCGCCGAACTCCCCGAGGCAAAGCACGCCGTCGTCACCGCGGAGGCGCTCCTCTATGCCTTCCCGGACGCGAAGCGGTTTCGGGCGCACGTTCTGCGCTTTTCCAAGGACGCGGATTACGATTACGCGCATCTCGCCGCGCTCCTCGCGGAGGCGGGGTATCGGCGGGAGGGGACTTGCGAAAACGAGGCGAGCTTTTCCCTGCGCGGGGATATTCTCGACGTCTGGCCTGCGGGTGCGGAAAATCCCGTGCGGTTGGAGTTCTTCGGGGATACGCTCACCGAAATCCGCGTCTTCGATCCGGAGACGGGCAAGTCCGTCCGCGCGCTGGAGGAGGTCTCCGTCACGCCCGCGACGGATATTTTCGCGAGCCGCGAGGAACTTGCCGCCGCGCTTTCGGGATTCAAAAGGGACATCGACGCCGCCGACCTCGAGCCCGGTGCCTTCGTCAAACTCAAAAATATCTACAACGAGCTCGCGCGGCTCGTCGAGGCGGGTTCGTCCGACCCCGTGCTCGAGTACCTTCAGCCCTGGCTGGAGCGGGGGAGTATTTCCGCGTTCCTCGGGCAGGATTCCCTCGTCGTGCTCTGCGAGAGCAAGCACATCGCCGACCGGCTCAAGAACCTTTACGGCGAGTTCTACGCGCGGTTGGATAATTTCGTGCTCTGCGGCGGGAACGTCGCCGCGCACCGCCGGGTCTTTCCCGAGCCCGAAGAGGTGTTCGACTTCGACGAGTTCCGAAAGATCTCCTTTCAAAGCATTTCCACGACCGACCCGCTCATTCTTCCCAAAAAGATACTGAACCGCAAGAGCGTGCCCGCGCCCCAATACAAAAACAATCTCCCCGAATTCGTCGGGGACGTCCGCAACTGGATACTCAACGGTTACCGCGTCGTCGTCGCCTGCGGAGAACAGACAAAAGAAGTCTATTATCACCTCTCCAACCTCGGCGCTGCCTTCGACGACCCCAATGCGCCCGTTCTGCTCTTAAATGACGACCTGCCCGAGGGGTTTCTCTCGCACGAGAAAAAGCTTGCGCTCTTCGGGAAAAAGGATCTCTTCCGCTCCGCGAAGAAGAAACAGCTCAAAAAGTCCCGAAAGGAGATTTTCTCGGGCGCGAACGTCGGGGACTACGTCGTGCACGAACTGCACGGTATCGGCAGGTGCAAGGGGATTTGCAGGCTGTCGGGGGAGTTTTCGGACAAGGAATACCTCTCCGTGGAGTTCCGGGACGGGGACACGCTGTACGTGCCCTGCGACCAGATGGACGTGCTCTCCAAGTACAACGGCGACGACGTGCCCAAGCTCAACAAGCTCGGGGGCGCGGAGTTTTCCCGCCTGAAGGAGCGGGTCAGAAAGTCCGTGCATGCCATGGCGATCGACCTAAAAGACCTCTATGCCGAGCGGGAGAGCAAAAAAGGGTTTGTGTTCTCGCCGGACGGGGAGCTGCAAAAGGAGTTTGAGGACGAATTCGAATTCGAGGAGACGCCCGACCAAATCACTTCCATCCTTGAAATCAAGCGGGACATGGAGAGCGGGAAGATTATGGACCGGCTTCTCTGCGGGGACGTCGGGTACGGAAAGACCGAGGTCGCTCTGCGCGCCGCCTTTAAAGCGGTTGTGGACGGCAAACAGGTCGCCTTCCTCTCGCCGACGACTCTGCTCTCCGAACAGCACTACAAGCTCATCAAAAAGCGTTTCGAGCACTTCGGGGTGCGGGTCGCAAAGCTCAACAGATTCTCCTCTCCCGCGGAGACGAGGGCGATGCTCGAGGGACTCGCGCAGGGCAAAGTGGACGTTGTTTCGGGCACGCACCGCCTGCTCTCGGCGGACGTCAAGTTCTCCGACCTCGGGCTGCTCGTCCTCGACGAGGAACAGCGGTTCGGGGTGGCGCACAAGGAGAAACTCAAGGATTTCAAGCGGGACGTGGACGTTCTGACCCTCTCGGCGACCCCCATTCCGCGCACCCTGCACATGTCCCTTTCCGGGATTCGGGACATCTCCATTCTCTCCACGCCCCCCAAGGAACGGCTCCCTGTACAGACCTTTGTCACCGAGTATTCGGACGAACTCCTGCGGGACGCGGTGATGCGCGAGATTGCGCGGGGCGGACAGGCGTTTATTCTCTACAACGAGGTTTCGACAATCTATAAGTTTGCGTCGCACGTCAAAGACTTCTTGCCTGATGCGGAGCTTGTCGTCGCGCACGGACAGATGAACGAAACTTCCTTCGAGGAGAATATCCGCAAATTTTACGACGGGGAGGCGAACGTTCTCGTCTGCACCACCATCATCGAAAACGGCATCGACATCAAGAACGCCAATACCATGCTCGTCTATGACGCCGACCGGTTCGGACTCGCGCAGCTCTATCAGCTCCGGGGACGGGTCGGGCGTTCCAACCGTCTCGCGCACGTCTATTTCTGCTATCAGGCGGACAAGGTGCTCACGGAGACCGCCTACAAGCGGCTCGAGGCGATTATGCAGTTCACCGAATTCGGTTCGGGGTTTAAAATCGCCATGAAGGACCTCGAAATCCGCGGGGCGGGGGACGTTCTCGGTGCGGAACAGCACGGGCATATCTCCAAAATCGGCTATGACCTCTACTGCAAGATTTTAAAAGAGGAGGTCGAGAGGCTGTCCGGCGCGGAGACGAGGAAAAACGTCGAAATCGACATCGACGCCGAGGCGTTTATTCCCGAGACCTATATCGCCGAGAGCGGGACGAGGATTTCGGTGTATCAGAATATCTCCAATATCTCCAAACTTTCGGATTGCGATGAGATGCTCGACGACCTTCTCGACGTCTATGGCAAGCCGCCCGCGAGCGTTTTGAACCTCTTTACCATCGCCAAAATCAAACTGCTGGCGGGGGAAATCGGCGCGAACGCCGTCAAGGTCAAGAACAAGGGCGCGGGAATCTTCTTCCCGGACACAGCGGTGCTCGCAAACGAACGGGTCATCGCCGCGCTCGGGGAGTTTCCGAAGGATGCGGTTTTAAGCCCTTCGGACAAGCCGGTCATTCTGTTTCGCACAAAGGACAGGAGATTGTCCGCGGTATTCGATTTAATTTATGAATTTTTAGTGAAATGCACAAAATGAAAGGGCTTTTTTCTTGCAATAATCCCGATAATTGTGTATAATAGTTTGAGTATTGAATCACCATAGGAGCTTTCTATGAAGAAAAAACTGTTGACAATCCTTGCGCTCTGCGTCTTTTGTCTATCCTTTCTGACGGGGTGCAACCTCATCGAGACCGATACGAAGCTCGATCTTGCGCAGGTTGTCGCTACGGTCGGCGACGAGGAGTATAAGGACGAGATTACGAAAAGCGACCTTCTTTCCGTGGTTTTGAGTCAGGGCAGCAGCTATATTCAGCAGGGTATGAGCGTCGAGGACGTCGTGAACGGATTCTTCGACGTGCTTGTGCAGCGCCGCATTCTCGTGCAGGAGGCGGTCAAGGCGATTATTGCCGATAAAAAACTCGATACCACCCTTGCCGAAGTTTTGACCGAAAAAGACGGGTCGAAAGTCTCGGAGCAGATGAAACCTTTGCTCAAGCAAACCGGAGTTTCCGGGGATAACATGGTTTGGCGGCTGTACAACACTGCGTATAACGCGGCGCTCGAGGCGGAAGAGAAACAAATCAAGACGTCTATCGACAAGTACAAGCTCGAGGACGACGAGGATTACGTCGCGCCGAGTACCGAAGAAAAGACCAAACGTCCCGTGCGCACGGACGCGGACGAGGATCAGCCCGTCGCCAAGAAGGAATTTAAGTACCGCAACGCCGCCGGCGACAAGTACGGCGAGAGCGTTGAGGACGGCACAGAGTACGACGACACCGAGAAGGCGTATATCAAGAGAGCGTACAAGGACTATGTTTCGGCAATCGAGGGCAACGACTTCTTTGACGAGGGCAAGAGCTGGGATTACTATATCAATTCCTACTTCGAGAGAATGCTCGTCGAACAGCTCGAGGCACAGCTCATAGAGGTTCATACCGAGCTCCTCGAAAAACAGCTCATGAATGAGATCGGAAGCGCGGACAAGTCCGACGCCGAAATCAAGGAGTCCGAACTTTTCAAGGAGCTCGAACAGCGCTATAAGAGTTTGCAGACGGCGCAGGGACAGCAGTTCGAGGCGAACATCGACGCCAATATCACGCAGATCGAAGGACTTTCGGATACCACCTATCTTTTGTACAACGCCGCAAAGGGACAGTACGGTTTTGTGCGGCACATCCTGTTCAAGTTCAACGATGTGCAGACGATGAAACTCAACGAGATTAAGGCGCAGGATTTGAGCGATAAGGCGAAGGAAGACGCAAGAAACGAACTCGCCCAAAAGATTACGGTAAAAGACCTCCGCGAGGAGAACGAAGAGACTGGATTTACGCCAACCGGCGACAAGTGGGGTTCGGTTGCCGAATTTATGGGATTCTTCAATACGGCGTTCGGCGGCACGGATACGACCGAGAAAAACACCTACGGGGATACGATTTATAAGGCGACTGCGGTTCCGAATTACATCTCGACTTCCGAAATTCCGAGCGAGAATCCGAGAACGGAGACCACGGATATTGCGCTCATCAAGGACAAGTTCATCGACTACGAGTACGCGTACTCGGACGATACAGCCTCCCTCGGAAGTTCGACAAACATGCTTTTGAATCAGTTTACCGACCCCTTCCTCTCCAATCAGAAGTATGTGACCGAGTTCTCCGAGGCGTCGAGAAACGTCATCAATACGGGTATCGGCACTTACACCACGGTCGTCACCGATTACGGTATTCACCTGATTCTCTGCGCCGACCTCATCAAGCCGGAGAGCAATCCGACGACGGGTTATCAGTTCAACGAGGACCTTGCGGTCAAGGTCATCAAGGGCGAGAACCTCACGGACGACGACAAGAATTCCGCGATTTACAAAATCTTCGCGGTGCTGAAAAACGAAAAGGTTTCCGCGGACAATACCGAGTACAACGTGCAGATTGTCAAGGACTATGAAAAGGCGGACAAGATTTACCGCAATACCGAGCTCATGAACGAACTGCTGAAACAGGTCAGGGGCTAAAAAATCCAAACAAAAAAACGCCGTACCATTGGTCGGCGTTTTTTTTGTCGTGTCCGTTACTTTTTCATGACGACGGCTAAAAATTCGCAGGGTTCCCCGCCCGTCGCAATCATGCCGTGCGGCTTTCCGCTGTCGTAATAGACCGCGTCTCCCGCGCAAAGCGTCTCGAGATTGTCCCCGAACCGGCACAAAAGCGAGCCCTTCAGGATAAAATCAAATTCCTGTCCTTCGTGGGTGGAGGTGGGAATTTCTCTGTTCTGCTCCTCTTCGAGATAGGGCGCCGTCACGTAGAAGGGCTCGGCAATCTTCTCTTTGAATAAGTAGGAGAGGTGGAGATAGGTGAAACCTTCCCGACGCTTTAAGGGGAGTCCGTCCGCCTTGCGCGTGATGGAATAGTTGGAAAGTTTGGGCGTTTCTCCCGAGAGCAGTTCCACGAGGTCAATTTTGAACTTTTCCGCGCAGTTGTGCAGAAATGTAAAGGAAAAATCTGCCTCGCCGCTCTCGAACGCGAGATATTCCGCCTCCGAAATGCCGCATGCCTCCGCCATTTCCGCAACCGAATAGTCGCAGAGTTCGCGCATGCTCTTGATTCTCTTTGCCGTTTCCGCAAGTGTGATATTCATTTTTTTTGACCTCCTTTTCCTATCTCTCTATTGTACCAAAAACGACGCAAAAGTCAAAGCCTTTTGCGGGGGTTCGGACTTTTGAGTCAACGAATTTGGCAAAAGAATTGCTTTCTTGCGCAAAAGATGATATACTGATAAAAGGTTTTTCTGTCGGAACAGAGAGACGAAAGGGCGGAAGCCCTTGGAGATATGGGTGATTCGGAGTGTTTATGAAGGACAAACTTGACCTTTTGATCAAAAGAATGAGGCGCAGAGAGCGTTTTTCTATGCTCTCCGGCGAGGACGACGGGACAAAAGCGCTTTCCCGCCTCAATATTCCCAAGGTTCGGCTCTCTGACGGCGCATTTGGAGTCAGCGCGCCCGAGACTCGCACTACCTGCTTTCCCGCGCCCGCTCTCTTGGCCTGTTCCTTTGACGAGGAGCTCCTGTCCGAGACGGGAAAACGGCTCGCAAACGAGGCGCAGCACTGCGGTATCAACCTTGTAAAGAGCGCCTGTCTCTGTATCAAGCGTTCGCCGCTTGCCGGAAAGAATTATGAGGGATTTTCAGAGGACCCGTATCTTTCGGGGGTGCTCGGCGCGCGGTTTATCGCGGGCGTGCAGTCCGGGGGCGTAGGGGTCGCCGCGTCGGGGTTTGCCTGCTACAATCAGGAGACCCGTAAGATGACGCTCGACGCGCTCGTCGATCGCAGGACTCTGCACGAAATCTATATCGCGGCTTTCGAGCGCGCGATTCGGGAGGCAAAGCCCTGGGCGGTCATGTGCGCGCCCAACAAGGTCAACGGGGAGTACTGCGCGCAGAATCGTCACCTGCTCCTTGAGACGCTCCGCGGGGAAATCGGCTACGACGGGTGCGTCATGAGCGACGTCTGCGGCGTGACCGACCCTGTAAAGGCGGTGGACGCGAGTCTCGACCTCGAGCTCACCGACCGCAAGAGCACCGCGGAGCTCCGCAGGGCGTACGCGAAAAAGACCGTGCCGAGACAGCGGTTTCACAAGGCGCTCCGGCACAGTCTCGAACTGGCGCAGAAGTGCGCGGAAGGGGCGAAACCCGACTATAAATGCGATTTCGACGCGAATCACGACTTTGTGCGGCAAGCCGCGGCGGAGAGCATCGTTCTTTTGAAGAACAACGACAAAATTCTCCCGCTCGGGAGCAATGAGAACCTTGCGGTCATCGGCGGGTACGCGAAAAATCCCGTCTATCAGGGCGGGTGCAACGGCGCGGTGAACGCGCGGCGGGTCGAGAACGCTTACGACGAGATGATTCGGTACATCAATCCCGAAAAGGTGGTGTATTCGGAGGGGTTCTCTACGGACAGCGACCGCATCAACCTGCGTCTCATAGACGAGTGCTGCCGAATCGCGGCGCGGGCGGATAAGGTGCTTGTCTTTGCGGGAAGCCCCTACTATCAGGAGATGGACGGGGTGGACAGACCGACGTTGAGTCTGCCCGAAAATCAGGTTCGCGTCATCGAGGAAGTCTATAAGGTCAACAAAAATCTCGTCGTCGTTCTCTCGGGCGGCGGGTGCGTCGAAATGCCCTGGAGCGACCTCGCGAAGGGTATCCTATATACCTCGCTTGCGGGGGAGGCGGGCGGCGGCGCGGTTGCGGACGTCCTCTTCGGGATCGTCAACCCTTCGGGAAAGCTCGCCGAGTCCTTTCCGTACAAGGTCGAGCACAGTCCTTCCTACGTCAATTTCCCCGAGGAGAACAATGCCGCGCGGTATATGGAACGCTTCTTTGTCGGGTATCGGTACTACGATAAGAAGAAAATTCCCATTCAGTTCGAATTCGGTTACGGGCTCTCCTACACCAAATTTGAGTACCGCAATATCGACGTCGTAGCGCAGACCGTGGGGGGACAGGCTGTTCTTGCGGTGTCCTTCGAGCTCAAAAACGTGGGGAATACTTCGGGCAAAGAGATCGCGCAAGTCTATGTGCGCGCGCTCGGCGGAAAGGTCGCCATGTGCGAAAAACAGCTCAAAGGGTTTAAAAAGGTCTATCTCAAGCCCAACGAATCGAAAATTGTGGATTTTGTGCTCGAAAAGGACGCCTTTACCTACTACGACGAGGCGGAAAACATGTTTTTGAACCACTACGGCACCTTTGAAATCCTCATCGGGCAGTCCTCGCGCAGGATTCTGCTGAAAAAGGAAGTCAAGATTTCCGGTCCAAACGCCGACGAAGTTCTGTTCACGCGGGACAGCCTTGTCAAAGACCTTCTGTCGAGCGAGCATTCGGCGCGGTATCTCCGCAGTCTCGTGCGAAGATTGCAGGCGGAAAACCGCGTTTCGCCCAATATCAATTTTGAGGACTTCGAGAATAATCTCGAGCTGATACACCTCTTCAATCTGCCTCTTCGCTGTCTGCCGCACTTCGCGGGATTCCTCTCGGAGCGTCAGCTCGACGAGCACATCGCCGCGCTCAATCAGCAGGGACATGCCTACAAATCCCTTATGAAGAGGGTCATCGGAAAGAAATAACCAAATAAAATACGCCGGCAGAGGTTTCCTCTGCCGGCGTATTTTTTAGCGTCTTTCGCGCTCCTCTTCTTCTTCCTCGACGCTCTTCAGGCTCGAGTACAGCATGTAGTAGCCGGGATTTCCCGAGAGCATGAAAAGCTGATACGCCGCTTGCGTCGGGTCTCCGTTCCAAGGGTCTCCTATCATTTTGTTTTCCTCCTTGTTTGGTATCCATAGTGTGCGCAGGAGCATGTTTTTTATTCTATCCCAACAGTGTTTTGCATAGGATAGAGGAGAACCGAAAACACAGGGAGGGGAGCTTTTTCATGATGTTTGACAGGGAGATCGCCGCGTTCCGGCTCGTCCTCTGCGAGGATAAGGTGCTCTGCGTCGAGGGCGTTTCTAAGCTCCTCGCCATCACCGAGGAGCGCGTCGAACTCAAACTCCGCAAAAAAATACTCGAGGTCTCCGGAACTTCCATTCGGATTCTGGAGATTCAGGCGGGAAGAATCCTTCTCGAGGGTACGTTTTCCGCCTTCTCACTCAAGGGGGCGTCATGACAAATTTTTACGTTCGCGGCGCGGGAGCGGGTAAAATCGTCGAACGTGCGCGTTCCCGGGGCGTGCCGCTCTTCTCCGTCCACGTCTCCGAGGAGGGTTTGGCATTCTGCACAAAAAGGGCTTTTACTCCCACAATGATTGCAATTTTGGAGAATATGTGCTATCATAAACGGGACGTAAAACCCTCGGAGCTCGGCAAAAAAGACTTTTGCGTCCAAAATTTCGCGAGCCCGCGGGCGATTCTTTCCCGTGCCGCGCTTGCCCTGTTCGCGGTCTTTTTCGTTCTGTCCTGCCTGTTTGTCAACGGTCGCGTCCTCGAGATTGAAATTCAATCGGACAACCCGTCTCTTGTAGCCACGCTTCTCGACGACTACGGTATAAAACGGGGCGGAAAGGTTCAAGATATTAAGGACGTCGAACACTACTTAAACCGCAAGCTGGACGCGCGCTACGTCTTTGTCAGACAGCAGGGAATCAAACTGTCCGTCGAGGTCTGGGCGAGGGAGGGGCAACCCCTCGAGATTGTGCAGGATTCGATCTACGCGCCTCGGGACGGGGTGGTGCAGTCCGTCATTCTGCTCTCGGGCACGGCGAAGGTCAAACCCGGCGACGAGGTGAAGGAGGGCGACCTCCTCATCGAGGGCAAAATTACCTCCGAAAACGGCGGAGAAATCACCTGCCGCGCCGCGGGACAGATCTTCCTCGAGTGCGAGGAGCAGAAAACCTTTCTCTACGATACCGTGAGGCATTCGCCCTTCCGGACGGGCAAACGCGCCAGCTATACACAGCTTGTCTTTCCCTTCGGAACCTACGGAAAGACCGTCAATCCCTTCTCCGAATACGAGACCGTCGTGTCGGAGACGGCGGCGGGGGGAATGTTCCCCGTCATCGTGCGGCGGGTCGAGGTGTTTGAGCTCGGTTATCTCGAGGAAAAAATCGACTTCGAGAAAATCCGGGAGATCGTCATTGCAGAAAAGATTGCGCAGGCGGTCGAAGAGTCTGAAAACGAAGTTCTTTCCTCTCGGGCGGAGGTGTCCGGGGAGGAGCAAAAGACGATCACCGTCACCCTTACGACGCTCGTCAAATGCGGAGGAGCCATTGGAAACCAAAATATTTGAAGTCAACGAGATCGATATTCTCATCAAAATGTTCGGCGTACAGGACAGGAATATTCGCAAACTTATGAGCGAAATCCCCGTTCTGGTGACTTCGGCGGGGGGCAAGATTGCGATTACCGGCGAAAAAAAGGACGTCGAGCTCGCCAACGAGGTCATCAAAAACGTCTATGAGATCGTGCGCCGGGGCGGAGAGTTCAACGAGAGCGCCATCAAGTACGCCATCAACCTCGCCCGCCACAACGAACTTGACAAATTTGTGGACGTCTTTGACGAGACCGTCGCCGTCAACGCCAAGGGGCGTCCCGTCAAGTGCAAGACCATCAGTCAGAAAAACTACGTCAACAGCATCCGCAAAAATTCTCTCGTATTCGGCGTCGGACCTGCGGGGACGGGCAAGACTTACCTTGCCGTCGCACTCGCGGTGCGCGCGCTCAAAAACAACGAGGTCGAGAGAATCGTTCTCACCCGTCCCGCGATCGAGGCGGGGGAAAAGCTCGGGTTTCTGCCCGGGGACATGGCGGAGAAGGTTGACCCCTATCTGCGTCCGCTCTATGACGCGCTCGGGGAGATGCTCGGCGTCGAGAACTATCAGAAACTCATCGAAAAAGGGGTTATCGAAATCGCTCCGCTCGCGTACATGCGCGGGCGCACGCTCTCAAACGCTTTCGTCATTCTCGACGAGGCGCAGAACACCACCTGCGAACAGATGAAGATGTTTCTGACGCGAATCGGGGACGGGAGCAAGATGGTCGTAAACGGCGACCTCACACAGATTGACCTTCCCAAGGACAAGCTCTCGGGGCTCAAACAGGCGGTCGAGGTGTTCCGCAACGTCGAGGAGAATATTCGGGTGTGTTTCTTCTCCATGTTCGACGTGGTGCGGTGCGATTTGGTTTCGGATATCGTGGCGATCTACGACCTCTACGAGAAGGCGTTTCGCGATTAAGGATTTTTTACGAGAGAGGTTCTCATGGACAAACTGACGAAAAGGGATTTGATCAGAATCGGGGCGGTGATGGTCGTACTCTCGGCGGTGCTCATCACCTCCATGTTTGTAAACGCCCTGATCTCCAACGCGAATATGGGCGAGGTCGTGCGGCAGAGCGGAATGACCTACCTCTGCGTGTGCGCGCTCTTCGTCTTTCTCATCTTCGTCTATTTCGTCTGCATGAGCTACATAGGCAGAGACATCGTAAAGAGCTTGAAAAAAATGGTCATGCTCGCGTCGGTGGTCTTTATCAGTTTCGAGCTCAATCTCGTCATCGGCGCGACCGTCAATCTCTATCTTCGCCCCTACGCGCTCGTCGCGCTCCTTCTCACCGTTCTCTTCAACCGGAATACGGGCATTTTCAGCTCCTTTGTGGTCGTTCTTCTCACGCTGTTCAACGACATGATTACGGGGGAGTTCGGCGTTTCGCAGGCGAATCTCGCCGCGATTCTTTTGGGCGTGGTTTCCTGCGTCTTTTCGAGCGTCGCCTGCGACGGCAAGAGCGAGCGGTTCCGTTCGGTGCTCGCCGGCATCACGATTGCTCTGCCGAGCGTCGTCGTGGTGGGGCTCTCTGAAATCATGTTCGGTTCCGATTCAAAGGTCGTTTTGCAGGCGTCCATTTATGCGTGCACGTCGCCCATCTTTTCGGTCATGCTCTTCATGATTTTTCTGCCGCTGTTTGAAAAGCTCTTCAACGTCGTCACGACCTATCGGCTGTACGAGCTGACAGACCCCTCCGCGCCCCTCATGAAGATGCTCAAAGAGGTTGCGCCCGGCACCTTCAATCACGCGATTGTCGTGGCGAATCTCGCCGAGGCGTGCGCCTACAAGATCGGCGCGAACCCGCAGCTCGCGCGTGCCGCCGCCTACTATCACGACATCGGCAAGACCGTGCATCCCGAATACTTTGTCGAAAATCAGTCCCGGGGCGTCAATCCGCACGACGACCTCACCCCCGAAATGTCCACGAGTATCATCAAGAGGCATGGCATTGCGGGGTATGAGATCTGTATCGACCACAACATTCCGCGGGAGATTGCGGACGTCTGTCTTCAGCACCACGGAACGCTTCCCATCTATTATTTTTACATGAAGGCGCAGAAGTTTACGGACGGGACGCTGGACATCGACCAATTCCGGTACGACGGACCCAAGCCGCAGACCAAAATCGCCGCGATCGTCATGATTGCCGACGCCTGCGAAGCCGCTATCCGCGCAAGCGAGTCCAAGGACATCGATAAAATCGAGGAGATCGTCAGAAAGATTATCGAACAGCGCATCGACGAGGATCAGTTTACGGAGTGCGACCTCACCTTTAAAGAGGTGTATGACATCAAGGACGCCATCGTCGCCAACTATACGGGTATCTATCACGAGCGGCTCAAATATCCCAAGCTGAAACTTTCCAAAAAGAGGAAATAATATGGTAGATTTTGAAACACTGCTCTCCGAAGTGCGGGAGGCGTTCGGACTGCCCGAATGCGAGGCGGAGCTCTCCTTTGCGGACGAAGAGGAAATCCGCACCCTCAACCGCGAGTACCGCGGGGTAGACGCTGTGACGGACGTTCTGTCCTTTCCCGCTCTGGAGGGGAAGGACGGGAAAATTCTCTTTTCCGATTTCGACCGCAATCCCGAGACCGGAAAACTTATGCTCGGCGACGTCGTGCTCTGCAAAGCGCGCGCGGCGGAACAGGCGGAGGAGTACGGGCACTCCCTCGAGCGGGAAATCGGGTATCTCGAACTGCACTCTCTTCTGCATCTCGTGGGATTCGACCACGAAAACGAAGAGGACAGGCGCGTGATGCGGGAGGCGGAGGAGAAAATCCTCCAAAAAATCGGACTGCAAAGGTGATTCCGCAAGGAGATGCGGAATGTTGGGACAGCAAAGTGATTCCGCGAAGAGTCGCGGAGTATTCGGAGAAAAAATGAGAGAAGAACAGAAGAATTTTCGGTCGGGATTCGTCGCCATTATCGGGCGGAGCAACGCCGGCAAGAGCACGCTCTTAAATCGGCTCACCGGGGAGAAGATTGCCATCGTTTCTCCCAAGCCGCAGACCACCCGCAATAAGATTGCGGGGATTTTGACCACCCCCGATTATCAGATTGTTTTCGAGGACACGCCGGGCATTTTCCGGGGAAAGGGGGGGCTCTTTCAGTACATGAAACGCAGCTGGGAGGCTGCCGCCGAGGACACCGACGCAATTGTATTTGTCATCGACGGCACAAAGCCTTTGCGAGCAGCGGACTTCGAGCTCCTCGCTTCTCTCGAGGGCAAGGGCGCGCCCGTCATCGCCGCCGTCAATAAGACCGACGCGGCGAGAAAGGAGGATATTTTTCCCGTGCTCGCGCGGCTCAACGAGCTGAAATATCTTTCGGAAATCATTCCGCTCTCCGCCAAAAAGGGGGAAAACTGCGACCTTTTGCTCGAAAAACTCGTTTCCCTTCTGCCCGAGGGGTGCGCGTTCTATCCCGAGGACGAAATCACGGACAAGTCCGAACGATTCATCGCGGCGGAGGTCATTCGGGAGAAAATTCTCCTGAACCTTGACGAGGAAGTGCCGCACGGCGTCGGGATCAACGTCGTCAAGTACAGTTTCGACGAGGGGCGGGGTATCCTCGACATCGACGCGGAAATTTACTGCGAACGGGACAACCACAAGGCGATTCTCATCGGCAAAGAGGGGAATATGCTCAAGAAGATCGGTGCGGCGGCGCGCTTCGAGCTCGAAAAAAATCTCGGGCAGAAGGTCTTTTTGAATCTCTTTGTCAAGGTGCGCAGGGATTGGCGGGACAACGACAACTATCTGCGCGACCTTGGTTACAACAGGAAGGAAGTATAACGTAGGAGAAGGTCGCCGGCATCGTGACCTCGGTTACAACAGGAAGGAAGTATAGCGGAGGAGAAGGTCACCGGCATCGTGACCTCGGTTACAACAGAAAGGAAGTGCAGCGTGGAGGAGAAGGTCACCGGCATCGTGGTCGGCGCGCGGGATAAGGGGGATTTTGACAAATATCTCGTCCTCGTCACCGACGCGGGAAGAAGAAACTGCATCATAAAGGGCGTGAAGAGAGCTGCCTCCAAACTTCGGTTTGCGGGGGAACTCTTTTCTCTTTGCGAATACACGCTGACTGCCGGGCACGGCTCCGCCGTCGTCACCAACGCCTACAATCTCTCCATGAACTACGAACTTCGGACGGACTACGAGCGGTATCTTGCCGCCGCCGCCGCCGCGAAACTTTCGGAGGCGTTCTGCTCCGAACAGGACGGAGAATTTCTGCCCGAACTTCTCGCGGCGCTCGAATTCATCAAGGCGGACGAAAAACTCGGGTTTGTGCGCTTTCTGCTCCGGCTCTTTTCCCGGAGCGGCTACGCTCTCGACCTCGCCCTCTGCGGGTGCGGGAACAGGCTCGGAGACCGGGCGTTTTATTCCCTCGCCGCGAGCGGGATTGCCTGCGAGACCTGCGGCGGACAGCGGATCAGACCGGGGGTTTTGTCCCTTCTTCGCAGGGCGGAGAGAGGGGAGCTTTCGGAAGAGGGGGAGGACCCCGATTTCTACCGGGGCGCCGTCCGGCTCCTTTCTTACCACCTCGCAAACGTCGCGGAGGGCGCCGAGGTGCTCGAGGATTACCTCGCCGCGCTCAAAAAAATCTCATAATTTGCGGAAAAGTAGCATAAAATAGTTGTTTATTTTGCAAAGATAGGGTAAAATAGGGAAGGTTGCCCAAGGGCAATTTCTTTTCACATGCAAAATTTTATTTGGAGGAAGATACATTCATGGCAAAGAAGTATTGCTATCTCTTTACCGAAGGGAACGCAAAGATGCGCGAACTGCTCGGAGGCAAGGGCGCGAACCTCGCCGAGATGACCGGTCTCGGACTGCCCGTTCCGCAGGGGTTTACGATTTCGACCGAAGCCTGCACTCAGTACTATGAGGACGGCAAGCAGATCAACCCCGACATTCAGAAGGAAATCCTCGAATACATCGAGAAGATGGAGAAAGTTACCGGCAAGAAGTTCGGCGACCTCGAAAATCCCCTTCTCGTCTCCGTTCGTTCCGGCGCGCGCGCGTCCATGCCCGGCATGATGGACACCATTCTCAACCTCGGTCTCAACGAGACCGTCGTCGAGGTTCTCGCGAAGAAGTCCGGCAATCCCCGCTGGGCGTACGACTGCTACAGAAGATTCATTCAGATGTACTCCGACGTCGTCATGGAGGTCGGCAAGAAGTACTTCGAGCAGC
>CAJMQN010000008.1 GCA_905215695.1 uncultured bacterium | reverse complement strand
GTCGTTATAGAATCGTCGTCGGTTTGCAAGAGCATTTTTTGTTCTTGCGAACCGACGACGATTCTTTGCAATCACTTTTTTAAGATGAAGTTCTCCTCTTTGACTTGTTGGACGGTCGGATTGAGCGGGGAAGGAGAAGGTTCGTCCAACGGTCGAGAACAAGGAACAATTTTATTCGTCTATGCGTAAAAAAGACTCAATCGTTTTTCGCGTTTTTATAGTGAGTAGGGGACATTCCGAAGCGTTTTTTGAATGCTTTGGAGAAAGAGTGAATGGATTCGTAACCGATCAGCGAGGCAATTTCCGTAGGCGAAACATTATTCTCCTGTAAGAGTTGTGCCGCATATTCCAATTTTTTATTCAGAACGTAGGCGGTGGGAGATTTTTGCATTGCCGACGTAAAGACATGACTCAAATGCGAAGAGGAATAGCCGAGTTTATCGGCGAGCCGATTCAGGTTTTTGAATTCGAGAAAGTTTTCGTCAAGAAAACTGAGCATGTTAAAAAGAATGATTTCCGTCGCACCGTCGTATTTGAGAACGTAGTTTGGCTCCTGATAATAGGAACGCAAAAAATTACACAAAACTTGATTGATACAATTGATAAGCACAAAATCGGAAAATCGACTCTCCGATTCAAGGTTTAAGATTGCGTCGAGGAACGCTGAATACGTATGCAAAGCGTCCGCGGTGTAAATGGGTTCGTTGATGCTTGCGATTATTTTGAACTCCTCATAGAGAGGGTGCGATTCATCGAGCATGAAGCCCAAAAAGAAATACCGCATATCGCCCCCTTCGGCGAAAATGCTGTGTCTTTGCGCGGGGTGCGTAAAATTAAAGGTGCCCGCCGGCATACGGAAGGGCTTGTTGTCAATCGTATTGATCGCCGTCCCGTTGTAAACGTACGTAATTTCATAACAAACCTGTTCATGTTCCGGATATCCTGTTTCCGCGGCACAAAACCGCTCGCCCATTTGTATTAAAGTGAGCCGTTCAATGTGCCGCGGTTTTACGTAATATTTATAGTCGATAAAAAATCGTTTTGTGTCCACCGTCTTATTCATGCGCTAATTATATCGCATAAACGAGCGGTTTGCAAGATATAGGGCGC
This sequence comes from uncultured bacterium, assembly GCA_905215695.1. Classification (GTDB taxonomy): domain Bacteria; phylum Bacillota; class Clostridia; order Christensenellales; family HGM11417; genus CAJMQN01. Next base: position 106,002 of record CAJMQN010000008.1, on the reverse strand, counting down.
AATATTTTTTTAAAAAGTATTTTTGATTGCTTTGATTGCTGCAATGCAGGACAACAAATACGGCACTATACGCCAAAGACAAAATTTGAATTCGGTGTTATTCTTAAAATAGTTAAGATCCGAAGGAGATGAAAACATGAAGGACTTCATTTTTCCCGAAAGTTTCGAATGGGGAGTGGCGACTTCGGCTTTCCAAATAGAAGGCGCAAGGGCGGAACGCGGCGACAGCGTTTGGGACGATTTTTGCACAAAGAGCGGCGCAATCAGGGATGGGAGCGACGGAAACATCGCCTGCGACCATTACCGCCGATATCGCGAGGATGTTGCGATTATGAAAGAGCTCAACGTGGACTGTTATCGTTTTTCCTTGTCCTGGCCGCGCATACTTCCGCAGGGGACGGGCGCAGTCAACGAAAAGGGGCTGGATTTTTACGATCGGCTGACGGACGAACTGATTGCAAAGGGCATTACCCCGTACGCGACGCTCTTTCACTGGGATCTGCCTCTGCCTTTGCATGAGAAAGGGGGATGGCTGAACAGCGCTTCCGCCGATTGGTTTTACGAATACGCGCAAACGATTGGCAAGCGCCTCGGCGATCGCATTCAAAATTTTATCACGTTTAACGAGCCGCAGTGCTTTATCCCTTACGGATACCGTATGGGCGTACATGCGCCCGGTTTCAAATTGAGTACGAAGGAGACGCTTTACGCCATGCACAACGTATTGCGCGCGCACGGAGCGGGTGTTGCGGCGCTCCGCCAAACGGCGCCCTCGGCTCGTATCGGCGTGGCGATGGCATCGGATGCGGATTACCCTCTCACAGATTCCCCCCTCGATATACAGGCGGCAAAACGTGTGCTTTTGTCTTTGAAAGAGGGAGAAAACAATTGGCTTACAAATATCGTGCATTGGGACGACCCGATATACTTCGGAGACTATCCGAAGGAGAGCTACGAGCGATTCGGCGATCTGATGCCCGTTATGAGCCGGGAGGATTCGGCGCTCATCTCCCAAAAAATCGATTTTCACGGACAGAACTGCTATTCGGGATCGCCTGTGGAAAGCGACGGGAAGGGCGGTTTCCGCAGGGCAGAATTGCCGCTCGGGTATCCCAAAAACGCATTGAATTGGCTCGTGTGCCCCCGCGCGATATGGTTTGTAACAAAGTGCCTGTACGAGCGGTATCATATGCCCATCTATATCACAGAAAACGGGATATGCTGTAACGATTGGGTACATGAGGACGGCAGGGTACACGATTTCGCCCGCGTGGATTTTTATAAAAAGTATTTGAAAGAGTTAAAGCGTTCGATCGACGAGGGAACGGATATCCGCGGATACTTCGCCTGGTCGTTCATGGATAACTTCGAGTGGGCGGACGGGTATAGCGAACGGTTCGGTCTCGTCTATGTGGATTACGCCACGCAGAAAAGGACAATCAAGGATTCGGGCTATTTTTACAGAGATTTGATAAACGCGAATAAAGGGAGGAAACATTTGTGAAAGTCAGGAAAATAGCGGCTTGCGTACTCGCCGCGGCGATGATCGCCTCGGTCGGGATTCTCGGAACGGGGTGCGGGAAACCTTCTCAGGATGAAAATACCGTGCGGATCGCGCGCTGGGCGCTCGAATGGGAGAAGGACATTTTCCGCGACTGGACGAAAACGTTTACCGACGCAAACCCCGATATTACGATTGAGTGGGAGTTTGTGCCCTATACGGCGCACTTCGACCGTCTGCGCACCGATCTGTTGAGTTCGAAAGCCGCGGATATCATCTTCGTGAATAATTGGGGGTGGAAGCCCTATTCGAATATCGACGTATTCGAAGATTTGGGAGCGGTAAGCGAACTCGCCTCTGTTCGTTCCTCGCTCGTTTCGTCTGCGCAGAGCGGACTGAAACAGGGAGAGAAACTCGTGGGACTTCCCGTCGGAATGGTTTCGCGCGTGCCGATCGTGAATAACGCCGACTTCCAAAAGGCGGGCGTTGCGGTGCCGTGGGACAGGGAAACGTCGTTTACGGGTTCGGAACTGACCGCCCTCATGCAATCGGTCGCCGACGGCGCAAACCGAGATACGGGAATCAATATCACGCTCACCGACGCGATTTCGCTGTTCTGCGCGAGCGCGGACGCACCCATCGTGACGACGGACGGGAGGATCGGCTGCAACACGCCTGCGGGCGTCGCCGCGGTGCAGAATTTCGTCGATTTTGCAAAGAGCGGTTACGCCGTTCCGTTGAGCGAGAATCTTTCGGGCTCGTACGGCTCTCCCGACAGCGCCATTCTTTCGGGACGGGTCGTCGCGGGTTTCTGCTGCCCCGGTGAATTCAAGGGCATCATCGATGCGGGGTATTCCGTTTCCGCCATTCCCTGTCTGAAAGCGGACGGCGGGCGGGATACGGTGCTTGCGGACTTTAACACGCTCGTCGTCCCCAAATTCAGCGGATCCAAAAAAGCGGCGTACCGCGTCATCGAATGGATGCTCTCCGAGGAGGCGCAACTCGCTTACGCCAAGTTTGCGGATCTTCCGACCAACGCCGCGGCATTCGACGAAATCATGACGGATTCCGAAAATTGGAGCCCCGAACTGTATCAGGCATACGGTGTGGGGATAGACAATATTTTTGTACCTCCCGCGATGAACACGACCTTCCAGACGTACCTCGGCGGCGCGTTGAAAGATCTGCTCGACGGGAAATATACGCCGCAACAATTCTGCGAGTATATGAAAGCGGGCGAGAATCTGTTGTAATCGGAGACAACATGAAACGAAACGGAAACAAAAAATTGAATTTTTCGGCACAGGAGCGGGTGGGGTGGCTGTTTGTCGCGCCCTGGATTTTGGGGTTCACCGTTCTCACCGCGATTCCCATGGCGGTATCTCTGTACATGTCCTTCCATAATTGGGATATGTTCTCCGCGCCCGAGTTCGTCGGCTTCGCCAATTTCGCCGAACTTCTGAATCCGGCTACGTTCGAGGGCAGTACCTTTTACGCCGCGCTTCTGAACACTGTGCTTTATACCGTGTTTACGGCGGCGATCAACCTCGTATTGGGACTGACCGTCGCTTGGGCAATCAGCAAGCCAAGCCATTTCAATACAGCCTTGCGCACGGTCATATACCTCCCGTGTATGCTCATCGGCATTGCGTTCGCGATGATGATGGGACCCATTTTCGGCAGCAGCGAATTCAGTCTCGTGAATCAGCTGCGCGCGGCGTTCGGGGAGGGACCGCAGGAATGGTTGTTTACGAAAGGTCAGGGCGTCTGGATCATGATCCTCATGTCCTTTTGGGGAATCGGCGGCGCAATGATCGTGTTTATCGCGGGCGTGAAGAATATCGACACATCCATTTATGAGGCGGCGGAGATAGACGGCGCGGGCAATTTTACGACCTTTCTCCGAATCTGTATTCCGTGTATCAAGCCCGTTATTATCTATCAAGTAATCATGGGGCTTATCTTCGGCATGCAGGTGTTCGATATCGCGGTGGGGCTTGCGAGCATCGGCGGCGCGGGGGCGAGTCTCGGCATGGGGATCGACAACAGTCTCGCAACACTCGTCTATTATCTCTACAACAAAGGTTTTAAAGATTTTCAGATGGGCTTTGCGAGTGCGATCGGCTGGTTGATTTTTCTCAATACCGCCATAATCGGCGGCGGACTGTACTTTTTCGTGCGTAAGACGGGCTATTACGAGGTGGACTGATGAAAAGCGACGAAGTGAAAAAGAAGAGGACGAAACGCCTCAGAAATATACAGGTCAGCGATATCCTGCTTCTCGTCATGGCTACGCTTCTCGCGATCATGATTTTGCTGCCCTTCTTCTGGCTGGTTCTTTCGTCGTTAAAGACCAACGTGGAGTACTACACCCAACCCTCGCCTGTTTTTCCCAAAGATCCGCAGTGGTCGCGCTATCTCTACGTATTCGTGGAACTGTCCTTCTGGCGGTACATGCTCAACAGTATTTGGCTCGCGGCGGTGGGCGTTTTGCTGAACGTCGTCAGCAGCGCCTTTATCGCATACGGTTTTTCGAGATTCCGATTCAAGGGGAAAAACACTGTTTTTCTCATCCTGCTCCTGACGATGTTCCTGCCCGCGCAAGTGTGCTCGATTCCGCAGTTTCTGATGTTCAACGCATACGGTTGGGTGGATACCTATCTTCCCATTCTCGTGCCGCAGTTCTTCGGAAGCGCGGCGAGTATTCTGCTCATATCGCAGTTCATGCGCGGCATTCCGCGCGAAATGGATGAGGCAGCGCGCATTGACGGCGCAAACCGCTTTACGGTGTGGTGGCAAATCATACTTCCGCAGTCGGCGGCGGTGCTCATCGTCGTGGCAATCTCCTCCTTCCTTTCGAGTTGGAAGGACAGCATGGGACCGCTCATCTATCTCAGGAGCGAATCGCTCTACACCGTGCCCGTGGCGCTTATGTTCTTTCAGGCGCCCGATCAAAACAGTTATTTAATGTTGCTTACGGGAGTCGTGATTTCCATGATTCCCACGCTCGTCGTTTACGTTGCTTTGCAAAAGTGGATGGACAAGGGCATCTACGTTGCGGAATTAAAATAAGAACGGAGGGAAGGGAAAATATGAAAAAGGCAATTTGCATGGTACTTGCCGCGGTCGTTTGCATGACGTTCTGCGCCTGCGGTCCCGAACAGGGCGATACGCCCTACGACGCGCACGAAAAGACGGTGCGGGAAATACGTGCGGCGGAAAAGAACACCGTGGTGAACATCGGAGGCGGGACGGTTCTCGGCGGCGTAACGGAGGCGGAGGGCTCTTCGCACGTTGCGAACGAAAAATTCGAACTCGATCTCGACGTGACGGCGGAGGGGAATAAATACGATCCCGACGAAGTGAACGTTTACGGTCAGTTCGTGTCCCCCTCGGGAAAATTTTACGAAATGCCCGCGTTTTGGTATCAGGACTACGAGCGTTCGTTCAAATCTCTCGTCGAGAGCGCGGACTTCCCTCTCGACGGTTACGTGGCGCAGGGCGACGTAACGCTCGTAGGCAAGATCGATTTGAAAGAAGGGGTAAAAACGCCTGTAGGCTTGGCTCGTTTTCATTCGGAGCAGGGAACTTATGCCAACGCGGGCGCCGTGATTCCCGACCGCGGCGCAATCACGAATCTTCACGACAGCGTGTCGATTTGGCTGAAAGCGGGCGCGAATCTCGAAACGAAGGGCTTGTATCTCTGTCTGTATCAGGAGAAGGGCGAAGGTTACATCGCGCTTCCCGAACTGACGGAGGAATGGAAAAAATACACCTTCAAATGGGAAGATTTTACCTTTAATATCCCTTCGGGCGAGGCTTCTTCGCTCCCCTTGAACAGTATGTACAGCGCCTACGTGCAGACGCGCGGAAACGCAGTCTCGGGCGACCTTTACATGAGCGATTTGCGCGTGGAAAACAACGCAAATCCGTCGCGTCATACCGTCGTTGCGGACTTCGTAAGCCGCGAGCTCGTCAATTACAATCCCGACGAACTGAACGGCACAGAAGTGATGACAAAAAAGGATTTTTCGGGTTTCAAGCTCCGTTTCCGCTTTGACGAAACGGGAGAGTGGCTGTACCGCACGGTCGTGGAAATCGACGGCGTAAGACGGGCGACCTATACGTCCGCCGTGACCGCTGCGGAAAATACGGACGAGGAGAAAAACCGCGGCATGATCCGCGTAGAGGAGACGCAAAAGCGTAATTTCGTGTTCGAGGACGGCACGCCTTACGTGGCGCAAGGCATGAACCTTGCGTACAGCGTGGATCCGAAGCGCGGCTCTTACGATTACGACGTGTACTTCCCGAAGATGGCGGCGGCGGGCATGAACTTCGCCCGCGTATGGCTGACCTATCTCGGACACGGCGTACAGGGCACGGAGGGCGGCATTCTCGGTTTCGATTTCCGTCAGGACAAGGCGTATCGTTTCGACCTCATTCTGGAAATGGCGGAGAAGTACGGAATCTATTTGCAAGTTCCCTTCATGGCGGTGCACTATATGAACTACGAGAGCCCGAACCACGACGAGGAATTCCGCAGCTGGGATTCGAGCCCCTACAACGTGCAGAACGGCGGATATCTGACAAAGCCCGAACAGTTTTGGACGGACGCGCGCGCCAAAGAGGACACGAAAAAGCTCTACCGCTACTACGTGGCGCGTTGGGGATATTCCCGCAATATTCAGAGCTGGGAAATCATGAACGAAATCGGTCACGCCGCCATGAACGAGGACGGCACCGATTACGACGAACAGGTAGCAAAGGCGTGGGCGCAGGAGATTGGTGGATACATGCACGCGATCGACCCCTACGACCACCTCGTTTCGGTGAGTTCCGCGCTGTTGTTTATCGATCAGGTATTCTCGGCAGAGGCGATTGACTTCGCGAGCATTCACAGTTACGTTTGGGGCAGCGCTTACGCGACGAGCGCGGCGGACGTTGCAAGAAATGTCTGGGAGACCTTCAAAAAGCCCGTGCTCATCGGCGAAACGGGCGCAAGCGGCATGTCGGGAGAACTCAACTATCTTACCGATCCCGAAGGACTCTTAATGCGGCAGATGGCATTCACGGCGCCCATGGGCGGCGGTGCGACGGGCGGCATGATGTTCTGGTGGACGCAGGTCAATCAGCACGACTACTATTCCAATCTGACCCCTGCAATCGAGTACTTCAAATTGCTGCCCGCAGATTTCGTGAAAATGGACCTTCTCGATTACAGCGACTATACCGTAAGACACGAGAGCCAAATGTTGACGGGATATATGCGCGCGCTCGGATACCGTTCGGAGGACGCGGCGTACGTGTATCTCTTTGATACGCGCTACAATTACAGCAACCGCAATCCGGGCACGATCGCGGGGATGTCCCTTGATATCAATCTTTCGGACGGCGCGTATTCGGTCAAGATGTTCGATACGCAAACGGGAAGAGTCGTTTCCACTTCCACCGTAAACGCGGTCGGAGGAAAACTGACACTCGAACTCGACGCATGGTCGTGCGACAGAGCGTTCATCATTGACAAGCAATAAAAAGGGGGCGGAAAAAATGAAGAGGAAATTTTGGTCGTATTTCGTTTGCGCGGTTTTTGCGGCGACGCTGATGTCGGTCGCACTGACGGCGTGCGGCAATGGAAGCACAATGAAAATTTTAACGCCCGCGAACGGGGCGGAGAATGTTTCCACCTGTCCCGAAATCAGTTGGAGCGCGGAGGAGAACGCGACGGGTTACCACGTGGAAATCGCTTCTGACGGCGGTTATGAAAACGTTGTGCGCGAAGCGACCACGGCGGAGCTTTCATATACGGTCGGCAACGCGCTCGCGCACGCCACGCAGTATCATCTGCGCGTGACGGCGTTCAAAGAAGGGGAGAATGAGACGGTCGCGCTGAACACTGCGGTGAGCTCTTTTAAAACAATTGCTTCGCACGATACAGATGCGCCCGACTATACGGCGGCGCGGACGCTCTACGATTTTGAATCCTTCGCGGACGACGCGGCGCTTCGCGCGGAATTTCCGACTCATGTGGACGGAAACGAATTGGGCGTCAGCCTCGTCGAGGGCGGCGTGAACAACAGCAAGGCAATGCAGATTGACTATACCGCAGGCAACAAGGGCTGGGCGGGCGTCACGTGCAAACTTCCCTCGGACAAAAAAGTCTGGAGCGGCGCAAAGGGAATCAGAATGTGGGTCAAAGGGGACGGCATGGGCGTGAACGTCGAAGTGCGTATCGGCAAACGCGGCTATCAGTCCTGGGCGGCGACCTTCTCCGTTAAAAATCCCGAAGCGTGTTACGTGAGCATTCCTTTTTCGGCGTTTGAAGATATTGGCGGCGGCGACGGCATTTGGGATCTGGCGGGAATCACCCGTTTTTGGCTGTTCTTTACGGGCAGCAGCGATTCCACTCTGCTCATTGACGATGTCTCGATCGGTTCGGACGAGAACTATACGACGGACAGCCGCAGTGAAATCGAAACGACCACTCCCGCTCCCTCGGGCGTGTACGACGATTTCAACGGCTATGCGGACGACGACGAAATGGAACAGAAATGGTCGTTCGAGAACATGGGCAATTATACGCTTGCGGGAAGTCCCTATTCCGACGGCGCAGCGCTCGAACTGACGCCGAGTGCAGCCTGGGCGACGGCGCGCCTTTCCTTTCCGTATTACGACTTTACGCAAATCGTGTCCGTCTCGTTCAGGGCGAGCGCGGGCAATTACGTGATTCAGCTCGAGACTGCGGAGGGCGGCGTATTCGAAAAAGAAAATATCATTGTTGCAAAAGACGGAGACGAGGCGGGGATCAATCTTTCCGAACTCATTCTTCGCACGGGCTCGGAGGGGACGCTTGCGTCGATCCGCTGCCTGGTGATCGGATGCAAGGACGCGAACGAAAAGGTGCGTGTCATCGACGATCTGACCTTCTCGGTTGAGATCTTCGTCCCCAAGGACTATACGCCTCAGACGGGCGTTGAGGACGACTTCAACGACTATGCCGACCTGACGGCGCTCGAAGAAGTGTGGAAGAAAGACGGCACGATTGCGTTTGACTTGGTAAATTCGCCTTTCGGGGAGGGCGGTAAGGCATTGAAACTGACCTCTTCTTCGGCATGGGGCGTTGCAAAACTTTCCTATCCCAACGTGAGCTTTGCGGGCATAACTTCCATCCGCTTTAAGGCGACGGCGGGTAGTTATCAGTTCCGTCTGATCGGAAGCGACAACGTATCTTACACGGCGGACATTACTATCGCAAAGGACGGGGATTGGGCAGGCGCAAATCTGGAAGAGCTCACGCCGAACAGCGGAAACGAAGTGCGTCTGACAAGCATCAAAGAGCTTTGGATCGGGGTAAAGCAGAGCGCGCCCGTCACGATCGACGATCTGATTTTCTCGGACGAGACCTTCGTTCCCAAGGACTATACGCCGAAAGTAGGTGCATTCGACAACTTTGAGGATTACGCTTCGGACGCAGAGTTGCAGGCGGTATGGAAGGGAGACGGCGCAACACTTGCGCTTGAAACGCAAAACCCGCTTTCGGGAACGAAGAGCCTGAAAATATCGCAAAGCGGTTGGGTGGCGTTTACGTACGATTATCCGAACGTCAGTTTCCACAATGTAAGATCCATTCGCTTTAAGGCGACGGCGGGCACGTATTCGGTGCGCCTTGTCGGCACGAATTGGGCGGTTTATAAAAAGAACGTCGTCGTTGCCGTTACGGGGGACGAAGTCGGCGTCAATATTGCGGATCTCGCGACAGACAACGGGGATAAATTAACGGGAACGATAAAGCAATTCTATATCGGTTTTACCGCGGGCGCGGGCGGCGCGCTCTTCGACGACTTTGCGTATTCCGACGAAGAATATCAAGAACCCGACCGTACGGCGGGACTGATCGAAAACTTCGAAGAACTGACGGACGACACGATTTCCTCCTTTTGTGCCGTCGAAGGCGCAACGCTCGCGCTCGAAACGGAGGATCCGCTTTCGGGAACGAAGAGCGCAAAGTTTACCGCAAACGGTACGTTCGATTTCACGGTAAACAGCGCGTATCTCAAAAAGTACGATTTTACAAAGACAATCGGGTTCTCGTTTGCGGTTCGGTTGAGATCAAGCGCGGGAAACCCCTCAATCGTTATTCAAATCGGCTCATATTCGAATGTGTACACGATCACGAGACCCGTTTACAGCAGCTCGAAGAACAATATCGGAAAAATCGTCGTCATGTATGACGCGATGTCCCTTTCGAACGGAAACAGCGGGGCATTGATGAAGGAAAAGATCGATTATCTGCGCGTATTCGTCAACCAATACGACCAAAATTTTACCGCAGTGATCGATGATCTGCAATTCTTTACCGAAGAAAATGCTACGCCCGATCCGATCGTGATCGACGATTTCTCGTCCTATCAAGATAGTGCGGCTTTGCAGAGCGCGTGGCACTCAACAGACGTTACGCTCGAAGGCGGCGCCATGAAGCTTACCACGGCAAGCGGGTGGAACGGATTGCAGTACAACTTCGCGGCGGCGGGCGGCATCGGCTCGGAGGACGACTTCCAGAACTGTTATGCGATTTCCTTTGACGTTACCGCAGGCGCCGACGTAGATCTGATTGTAAAATTACAGCGTTGGAGTAACGCGAAGGAAACCACCGTTTCCGTAAAGGGCGGGGAAACGACGCACGTTGTCGTGTATTTCAGTCAGTTGAGCGGCGAGAATGATTGGTCGGACATGATTTTCAATTATCTGACGATCGGCTTAACCTACTACGGCGTAACGGATATCACGTTTGACAATGTTGTATTTTTAAGAGGATAACTATGAACAAAACTCACTTGCCGCCGCCTCGCGGGCTGATCGTATCCTGTCAGGCGGCGGAGGGCGAGCCTCTGTACGGGCTCAACCTGATGCGCTATATGGCGCGCGCAGCAGTGGAGGGGGGCGCGGTGGCGATCCGCGCGCTTGCGGAGGAAATCCCCGCGATCAAAGCGGAGGTCTCCGTTCCCGTGATAGGGCTTGTAAAACGCGTCTATCCGGACAGCGAAGTGTACATCACGTCCACCGAAAGGGAAATCTACGAAGTGATAGAAAGCGGTGCGGACGTTCTTGCAATGGATGTTACGGGAAGAGTTCGACCGGGAAACGTTACAACCAAAGAATTGATGGATTGCGCAAAAGAGCGTGATTCCGCAATCCTGTTGATGGCGGATTGCGATACGCTTGAAAACGCGCTCGAAGCGGATGCGCTCGGATTCGATTTTATCGGGACGACCATGCGCGGCTATACCCCCGCGACCGAGGGCGTTTCTATTCCCGATTACGAGTTGCTGCACGAACTTCGTAAACGGCTGAAACACGCGAAGCTGATAGCGGAAGGGGGCATTTGGGAACAAGCGCAGCTTGCTCGCGTGCTTCAAGCCGATCCTTACGCGGTCGTCATAGGGAGCGCGATCACCCGCCCGAAAAATATCACACAAAGATTCAACGACTTATTGGGTAAATTATGAATAACAAAAAAAACATACTGATGATTCCGCTTGACGAGCGTCCATGCAACTATCTGTTTCCGTACAAACTATTGGAGGACAATCCCGAATACAGCCTGATTGTACCCGAGCGCGAACGGCTGGGCAAAATGAAGACGCCCGCCGACCACGAATATATCAGATCATTTTTGCTCGACAATGCGTCTAAGGCAAATATTGCGGTGATCAGTATGGATATGCTCTTGTACGGCGGATTGCTCTACGGCAGACTGCACCATTTTTCATCGGAAGAGCTTTGCGCAAGGCTGGACGTGTTGCGCATGATGAAGGAGCGCAATCCCGTACTCAAAATTTATGCCTTTCAACTGATTATGCGCTGTCCGCAGTACTCTTCTTCGGAAGAGGAGCCCGACTATTACGGGGATTGCGGAAGGGAGATTTTCCTTTTGGGCGAGGCGTACCACAAGCGCAAATTGGGACTTCCTGTTGATGAAAAACTGATTGCCGAATACGAAAAAAAGACGGCGGGCAAGCTCGAAGACTATCTTACCCGCCGCAAATTGAACACGGATATGAATTTACGCACGATCGATTTGGTCGGTGACGTGATAGACTATCTTGTGATACCGCAGGATGACAGCTCGCTCTACGGCTTTATCAAAGAGGATCAACAGCGCATATACAGTCACGTGCAAAACATCAAAAAAGAGCACCTCGTGCAGAGTTATCCCGGCGCGGACGAGGTCGGCATGACGCTTGTATGCCGCGCTGTGTTAAAGGATTACGGCGTATGCCCTTCCGTAGAGATTTTCTACAACACGGAGGGCGTGCCGCAGATGGTGCCGAAATACGAGGACAGAGAGCTCGGGCAATCCCTTCTTTCGCAGATTGCCGCGGCAGGATGCCGCATTGCGGATAAGGGCGAGGCGGCGGATTTTATTCTTGCGGTCAACGGCGTGGAGGAGACGCAACTCGAAGCGCCCGGGCAGGAGATCGGCGAAAGCTACGTGAAAGGCAGAAGACTTTTCGATTTCGTCAAGCGAATCGAACGTGAATTGCATTTCGGTAAAAAAGTTGCCGTGGCGGACGTTGCGTACGGCAACGGCGGCGATTTGAAACTTGCCGCCCTCCTGGAGGAAGCGGGTATTTCGCTCGACGTATTGGCATACGGCGGCTGGAACACTTCGGGCAACACGCTCGGCACGGTGATAAGCGCGGCTGCGCTCTCCGCCGTGTTCGGTAAAACGGAGGGCATGCAAAAGTTTCTGGCGCTCCGCTATTACGAGGACGTGGGCTTTTGCGCGCACAGCCGTCGCTATGCCGCAAACCTTTTGAACGATTACGGTTGTGCGTACCGCGACCTCGGCGACAAGGGCAAGGAGATATCCGAGTTGGTGAAAAAGGAAACGCAGCACTATCTGAAAAAGCTGATGCCCTCACTCGTCGATAAATATAAGATCGACTGCTGTAAAATGCCGTGGAACAGAATGTTCGAAACGGAGTTCGAAGTCAATGCGCGCTATTCCTGACGTGCTATGTCTCGACCTCGGCGGAACGGGATTGAAGGGAGCGATCGTCCGCTCGGGAGAAATCATCAAGCGTGTTTTTGTTCGGACGGATATTTCTTGCGGAAGAAGAGGGATCGAAGAGACCTTTTCAAAAGCGTTTTCCGTGTTCTCCGAGAAGGAGTACGATGCCGTCGCGCTTTCAAGCGCGGGCGATATCGACAGCAAAAAGAAAGCGGTGACGTTCGCAACCGATCTCCTGCCCGGTTACACGGGGTTCGAACTCGGCAAGTTCTTTTCTGAAAAGACGGGCAAACCCTTCGAATGCCTGAACGACGGACAGGCGGCTCTGTTGGGCGAATGTTTCGCGCGGGAGATTCGGGAGGACATGGTCGCCATGCTTACGCTCGGCACGGGCGTGGGCGGCGGGGTCGTCTGCGACGGACAGCCCGTTGAAAGGGGCAGACTGCTCTCTTTGGGTCATCTTACGCTTATGGAAGGCGGCAGACCGTGCACCTGCGGCAAGCGGGGCTGTATCGAACAGTACGCAAGCGGTTCAGCGCTTACCGAGGCGCTTTTCGACCGCGGAATCGTCTGCTCCAGACAAGAGCTTTGGAGACGTTACGAAAGCGGAGACGAGAGCGTGCGTGCCGCGGTAGGCGAATGGCTCGTGTACTTGCGCAAGGCGTGCGATTTGGTTTACGAACGCTATCCGTTCCGCCTTATGATTTTGGGCGGCGGCGTTTCGGAGAGCGGCAATAGTTGGTTCAAGAATTTCAAACAGAGTGACCGCTATAGAGTCGAACTTTCCGTGCTCGGCAACGACGCGGGAATTTTCGGTGCGTATTCCTTTTTTCAAAAGCGGTCGGACAAGGAGGATTGTTTATGAAAAAGAAATGCATCGCAATGGCGGGCGCGATCTGGCTCGCGCTCTCGGGCGCGGGCGGGATCGGGTCGGTCTCCGCGGAGACGCGTGCTCTGTACCGCGCGGAAAATAATCTTGCGCTTCCTCCCGCCGTAGTGCAGGAGATTAAAACGGCGGAGGAATACTCCGCCCTTGTCGCTTCGGTGACGGAAAATTCCCTTCGTCCGCAAATCGCCCTGTTCTATCCCGACGCCGCTTTACATGCGATGGGGCGGCGGTTTCGGATATCGTGAGCGCGCTTAAAGGGGCGGTGCTCCCCGCGTTCTACGTGGAAAACGGCGAGGTTGCCGAGGCGTTCTCGGAATACGCGCAGACGAGCGATTTGTACGACGCGTTCGTCGTTTCGGACGATCCCTCGCTCATATCTTCGGTGAAGGAAAAAGCCAAAGCGCTGTACGGCGTTTTAGACGTGCGGAACAGTAACGATACGCATGCGCAAACGGTCTCCGCGGTAAATACATGCGGCGCGCGGTGCGCGTGGGTGGACGGTTTCAGCAAAAAGGACACGGAATATCTGCAATACCGTTCGGTCGGCGTCTGGGCGAGCGGAGAAGAGGACGCCGTGCTTTCGGGTGCGAACGGCGTGGTGTGCGGTTCTCCCGAAAAGGTATATTCCTTTATAGAGAGTTTGCCGGAGAACACGCTGTTGCGCAATCCTATGATTGTCGGGCACCGCGGCTTGGAGACGACGAAACTTGAAAATTCCCTGTCGGGACTGCGCGCGGCGTTTTCCGCGGGCGCGGATGCGGTGGAATGCGATTTTCAAGTGACCAAAGATAACCGCCTCGTCGTCATGCACGACGAAACTCTGTAGCGCACGACGAACGGCACGGGTACGATCAAGGAAATGAATTATGAGGAGATGAAAGATTTTCTCATCGACTATCCCAAGGCGGCAAAGGACAAGGAGCCCCATTCCTCTTTTAGACGATTTTTTTGCGGAAATCAAGCAAAACGGCAAAATTCTTTTTGTCGAAATCAAATCGACGGACGAGCGCAGCGTGCCTTTGTTAAAAGAACTTGTCAACCAATACGGCGTTGCCGATCAAATTATTATCATTTCTTTTTTTGCAAAGCAAATCGAACGGGCGAGGGAATTGCTTCCCGAAATCGCGGTGAGCGATCTGAATTTTACGCCGAAGTCCTCTTCGCTTCAAACGGTCGTAAGAGATGCGGCGACGCGCGGCGTCACGATCAGTCCCGTGTGGAGCGAGGTGAACGCGGACGTCGGTTACGAACTGTTTGTGCGCGGCTTCAACATGGGCTGCTGGACGTATAAAAGCGCCGCCGATCTCGGAAACGGGTATGCGTCGGGGTGGAACTCTTTAACGGTGAGCGACGCCTCGTGGGCTTCCGAACTCATAGAGGGGACGGAAGGCGCGCTCGCGCTCTATTCCAATCGCGCGGTGCAACCGAAAATTTCCGCGGTGACGCTTTCGGGCGCGAAGGTGGAAAAGGAAGTGAAAATTGTTGATGCCGACTTCAAATATACGCAATCGCAGGACGGGATTACGGCGAGAGCGAACGGCTCGTTTACCGCTACCGTTTGTATTTCCTTTACGGGTTGCGGAAAAACTTTTTCAATTTACGAAAAAGTGCCTGTAACCGTTACATCTTATTCCGAAGAGATCGTGCCTCCCGATCCCCCCGTTATTCCCGAGAACCCGGACGATTCCGAAAATCAAGGCGGAAGCGGAGGGGAATCTTCAAGCGGGAGTGAGAGCCCTCAGAACAATTCGGGGCTTATTATCGGACTTTCGGTTGCGGCGGGCGTCGTCCTTGTTGCGGGTATCGGCTTTTTTGTGTTCTCGTTTTATAAAAGAAGAAAGAAATGAAGTCAAAAAGAGCGACGGTTATGACAAAAATAATACCCGTACAAGGGGCGTTAAATGAAGAATTGGCAGCAAGCATGTTGCAGTTGCATCCTGATTCGAATTATTAGTATCAATAGCATTATAAAAAGGCGACGTTTATCGTCACCTTTTTTAAGTTTGAATTGAAAGAGATAAATTGGTAAGATAGCAGCATCACTCGATTTCTTGCGTTATATTTAAACAGACAACTCTGCCCGAAGCGCTTATATTGAAATACCCCTTACAGGGTTCAATTTAATAGTCCGAAAAGAGGATTACAAAGCTTATCGAGACTCTGGTTTCGCTATGTCGAAATAACAATTTATAGTGATGTAAAAAAATTAGACTAAAATAAATTTAGTAAAGTGCAGGAACCTTGAAAACATTGTGATATTATCCAAGCGGACCGCTATAGGTCCGCTTGGTTGTTTTTAAAAAAAGTCTTTCGCTTATCAAAATACTTATCTCGTGCCTTTTAGCAAGGGAGTTCGTGTTTTGATTAAGCCAAAATTATGTCATAAAGAGTTTTTAATTGTTTTTAAAACGAGCTGAGAATGTCGGCTCGTTTTTTTTAATATATGCAGCGATGAAATAAAAGTCAAAAATTGAGAAAAATGTTCGTCGCTTTGACATAGAAATGAGCCATAGAACATGTTAAGATAATTACCGTAAGGAGGAATTCGGACATGATTAAGAAAAGACCGGAACTCACTTTGGAAGAAAAATGTTTATTGCTTACCGGTAAAAACGGGTGGCTTTCAAACGACCTTGACGGAAAAGTTCCTTCCATTTCGTTTGCCGATGGTCCGCATGGACTTCGAAAAATAAAAGAAGGTGAAATTGCTTATCCCGATACAGCGTTTCCTACGCTTTCTGTTTTGTCTAACACTTGGAGCACGGAATATCGTTATTATGAAAAAGAAAATATTTTGCCAATGTTTCCGTTTGGATATGGTTTGTCGTATGCTGATTTCTATCAGAATACGATTATTTGGTTTATCGTGTTTTCAATCCCAATGATTTTAAAGTTTTTATGGTCTTTTCTGAGTGGTTCGGCTATAAGGATTGCGACCCCGGCGTATGGACGGAAATCAAGGTTCCTGTAGAAGCGATTATTGATCGTGACGGGGCAGATCCCGGTTCGCCTGCGATTCATTCGTTAGAAGATATTACCGGTCTCGTTTTCATGGCGTACCACGACTACAAACCGTTGGAGAACGGAAACAAGATTTATCTTTCTGCATTGTATGCGGTCAAAACGATTGATGCACCTGAAGAAATTATCCCGGGAAAAATCGGATATTTTGACGAAATGTTTGGCGCGGCACAATTTGAGGCGGTCAAATCCGAAATTGAGTTCGTTACAGAAAAAGCGTTCGGGGAGGAAGCCGGTTCGCTGAAAGTGACTTTTCTGCCGGGAACTGTTAATACTTTCGGTAAACTGATCAAATTGACCGAAACGGATATGTCGTCCTATGATTATCTTATACTGCGTGTTTTCAATCCAAACACGGCGGCAATTTGGTTTTCTGTGGAAGAATGCGAGCCGAATATAGATGTAAAGTTGATTCCGGGGGAATGGACAGAAGTAAAAATCCCGGTGTCACGTCTCGTGAATTCTGAAGATCTGACAAATCTTGATTTCAGGGGTGCACAGGAGAGTTGGGCTTCTCTTGAACCAAATACGGTTCTCTATCTTTCTGCGATGTACGCGGTGAAGGAACAAACCGCCGGTCCTTCCGAAATTATCCCGGGAAAGCTCGGATATTTTGACGAAGAGTACGGAGAGCAACAATTTGCGCCGTCAAAGGTCGGTCTTGATTATAACACGGAAAAGAAACATGATACCGAACAGGGGTCCTTGCAACTGACGATTCAGGCAGGAAATAACGGTACGATCGGTCATTTTCAAAATTTGACGGAAGAAGACCTTTCCTCATACACAACAATAGAGTTTTATGTATTTAATGCTTGGACGGAAGAAATTTGGTTTACCGTGCTGGGGATAACAGACGTAAAATGTTCCCCGTCTTCGTGGACAAAGGTGACGATTGAAGTGTCTAAGTTAACGGAGTCAGGAAAGACCTTAGAAGAAGTGGAGTTGAAGGCTGGAAATGCAGTTTTTGCGGCGTTGGATGAAAATACAGTACTGTATCTTTCCTCAATTTTCGCAGTGTGAAATGGTTTAACAAAAAATCCCTCTTTTTAAAGAGGGATTTTTTATTCTAATTGAAACTCGCGGAGAGCTCGATAATAAGTCTGCAAACTATTAAACCCGGCTTGGTAGATCAGTTCAGTTTTATTGACTTTCCTTTTTTTACTTTCAGAAAGGATAAACTGTAGGCGCAACCGCTTGAGATATCTGTTAAAACCTTCGTTGACATATCGATGAAACACCCTTGAAATATATTCTTCGCAGTAGCCGAATTGACTGGACAATATTTTGAGGGAGAGAGGACTTTGAAAGTTTTGTTCCATATACTTTAGAATGTTTAAAATCAACATGTGATCGTTGGGAAGAGGCGTTGTTTTGGAAAGTCCGGTTTCATTTAGAAGCCACCCCATGACGGTATCTATGAAAGCTTGTTTTAATAATCTGTTTTGGGTTTCAATATCGCGGTTATGATCAACAAACTCAAGAATTTTGTCACAGAGAACGGGAGAATGAAAGACCTGCTTTGTCAAGGTGTTTTCTTTTTTATACTCAAAATAATCATTGAGAAGATAGACGGGAAAAATCAGGACACAATCGTCCGTTTCACTTTTATTACACATGAGATAGTTGTGAATGTCATAACTGTCAAAGACCGCTATCATGCCGTCTGTAACATGATAAATTTTGTTATTGATGGAAATTGTATAATCTCCGCGATTTACGATGAGCATTTCTACTCGCTGGTGAAAATGCGCAGGATAAACGTGATAATTGTTGCGGTGGATATCTATACTTTTTTCTTCATCCTTAAATTCTTCATAAAAGGTTGTGTCAAAGAATTTCATAAATTTATTATATCATAGAATTGATGAAAGTACAATAGCAGTTTTTTCAATCTAAAACAATAAACATTTAAAAGTGCTCAAATAAAAGTATATATCAAACAGACAACTCTACCCAAAGCGCTTATATTGAAATCCCCCTTACAGGGTTCAATTTAATAGTCCGAAAAAGCGTGAGAAGTTGTATGATTTGGATAAGTCTCTATCGGTCGCAGAAGCGTAACGGTCGCGGCGTATGCGGCTTGCAAACGCAAGCCGCCTCTTTTTTTGTCATTCAAACTTTTTGGAAGGAGCAATCGCATGATGAGAAAAGGCGACAAATGAAGATGAGGACTTGGACACGGGAATAATGCTCTCCAACATGTTTTGAAACAATATAAAAATAGATATTTTGAAACAAAAAACAGACATGACATCTGTATTTCATTCTGTTATAATGGAGTCATAAAAAAGGAGTAAATATGAAAGCGAAAATTGGTCTTTATTCTATCGGATTGCAAAAGTATTGGGAACAGTTTGAGGGGCTTAAGGAGCGATTGGTCGGATATAACCGATTTATTTCGGAAAAAATGTCCGAATTTGATTGCGAAGTGTTCAATTTCGGGTTGGTCGATTGCGAGGAACGCGCCCGCGCCGCAGGAGAATTTTTTAACGAGAACAACGTCGATATGATTTTTCTGCACTGCGCCACTTACGCAACGAGCGCGGCGGTTGTGCCTGCGCACCGAATTTGCAAAGTGCCGGTCGTGATCCTCAATCTCCAGCCCTCGGTTGCGGTCAATTACGAAAAGACCACGACGGGAGAGTGGCTGGCGCACTGCAACGCTTGCGCCGCGCCCGAAGTCGCCAATGCGCTGAATCGGTTTGAAATTCCCTATCGAACCGTCAGCGGACTGCTCGGTCTGGAGCAATCGCCTGCAATTTCGGTTGCGGACGAGCGCACGAGCGAAAGACCCGAGGCGGTTCGCGCCTGGTCGGAAATCGGAGAATGGATTCGTGCCGCGGGCGTTGTCCGCGCGCTGCGATACAGCAGGTTCGGCTTTTTGGGCAATAATTATTCGGGTATGCTCGATTTGTATTCGGATTTTACCATGCTGCAAGCGCAGACGGGGATTCACATCGAGATTTTGGAAATGTGCGACCTGCACGCCTGTTTAGAGGAAGTCACAGACGCAGATGTCGCTCTGCAAATGAAAAAGATGAAGGAAATGTTCCGTATCAGCGGGGATTCGCCTTCCGACCCGCTTGCGAAAAAGCCTTCGGAGGAACAGCTCCTGTGGTCGGCTCGCGTCGCCGCTGCGCAGTACAAAATGGTGGAGCGGTATCGTCTGGACGCGCTCGCGTATTACTACCACGGCACGGAAGGGAAGGAGTACGAGCGCGTTCAAAGCGGATTCATTGTCGGGCATTCGCTGCTGACGGCGGAACATATTCCGTGTGCCGGAGAGGGAGACCTCAAAACTGCGGTTGCGATGAAGATTTGCGACCTCTTGGGCACGGGCGGAAGTTTTTGCGAGCCGGTGACGACGGACTACTTGGACGGAACCTGTCTTGTGGGGCACGACGGTCCCTTCCATATCAGGATATCCGACGGAAAGCCGATTTTGCGCGGAATGGGACTCTATCACGGCAAAAAAGGCTCCGGGGTTTCCGTGGAGGCGAAGGTTCGGAAAGGTGATGTGACCACGCTCGGTTTGACGCAAACCTTTGACGGAAGATTGAAATTTATCGTTTCGGAAGGCGTTGCGACGGACGGAAAGATTATGGCAATCGGCAATACGCAGACGCCGGTTCGATTCCGCTATGACCCCGATACCTATATGGAGAAATGGTTTGCGGAAGCACCGACGCACCACTTTGCTCTTTCCGTGGGAAAAAATGCGGCATTATTCCGCAAAGTGGCGGATTTGATGGGGATAAAAATAGTTGTTTTGTGAGGCGGAAATGAAGTTTTATTGGGTTGACGGCGGAAATGCGGACAGGGAAGAATACGCTGCGTTTCGCTGGGAATTTGCATTGCGGGAAACACAGAAAGTGAAATTGCGTATCTTCGGAGCGTCCTGGTTCGCTCGTATTTGGACGGTGAGTATTTCACGGAGGGACCGTATCGGTTTGACGCGGCGCATCCGCAGTACGAAGAACGGGAGCTCTCTCTTTCGGCAGGCGTGCATGTATTGTCTGCCGAAGTGCACAACGAAAACGTACATACGAGAATTTTGCAGAAAATGCAGCCGTTCTTTGCCGCCGAAATAATCGGAAAGGACGGAGAAATCGACGCGAAGAAAAAGGTGTTTCTTTTGCCCGGGGCGGAGTCCCGACGCAGAATCAATCCTGAACTTGCCTGGATGGAAAACCGCGACCTTTCGCAGATTCCGAATTTCCACGCACGCGGATTCGATTGTGCGGACTGGCGCGCGCCCGTTGAGGTGTTTCCTGAAATCGGCGTACCGCAGCGGGTGAACCTCGGGCAGGTTCGCAGAGACAGGATTGATGCGGAGATTCTGGCACAGGGCGTACTTGCCGAGAATTTCGGATATCTCGACGACGACGTACCCGCGAGGTTTTTTCTGCGCAACTTAAATGATGAGCGAAATCCCGCGGACGGCGTCTGGCTGCGCTATGATCTCGGAAAAGTTCGTCTTTTTTGTTTCGAGGCGAAAATTCGCGCGCCGAAGGGAACGCTCGTTGAAGTCGCTTATTCCGAGACATTGGAAGGGGGGCGCGTTACGCCTTGGATAACTCTTTCTGCGGGAGATTCCTGCAATCTTGACCGCTATCGCCTGAAAGAGGGCGAAAACCGTTTCGGCAACCTCACGCCGCGCGGCGGGCGCTATGCGGAGATTCATATCGTCGGCGACCCTGCGCGCGTGAGCGTCGAGGAAGTTGTCTTTTACGACAGAACATATTTTGGAGCGCCTGTCGGCTCGTTTTCGTGCGGGGACGAACAGCTGAACAGTATCTGGAAGATCGGCGTGGAAACCTTCCGTTCCTGCGCGGAGGACGCGGTCATTGACAATCCCACCCGGGAGCGCGGCGAATGGACGGGGGACGTCATTGGCGTCGGCATCGATATTTGCAGCGCGGCATATTCGGATGTGCGGCTGATCAGAAGGGGACTGGAACAGTCTGCCTGGTGCGCCTCGGACGAGGGCATTATCGCGGGACTTTGTCCGGGCGGAATCGGCTATCTCTCCACCTATGCCCTGCAATGGGTCAACGCCTGCGTACAGTACTACCGCATGACGGGGGAGCGGGAACTCCTCGAATCTCTGTTTCCGTATGCAGAGCGGAATATCGGCTATTTCCGCAACCATTGGACAAAGGACGGCTTGGACCGCAACGTACATTGGACTTTTGTGGATTGGGGATACGTCACGAATCCCGGCGCGAGCGATATGGCGTTGAATCTGCACTATCATTCCGCACTCCGCGCCTATCTGCGCTGGGCGGAACTCCTCGGCAAAGCCGAAAAGGCGAAAGAAATTTCGGCGCTGCTCGAGACCGTACGCGGGACGATTGCCGGCTATCTGGATTCGGTGCGGGGAGACTGGGAACGAATCGGCATGCACCGCGCGGTGCTCGCGCTCGGGGAAGGGTTCTTCGAGGGCGAGGAGGCGAAAACCTGTATCGAGTTTGTGAAACGCCACTATCTGAACTGTTTCCCCAACGACCTTTCCGCGCCGCGGCTTGGCTCGCCCGATAAGGAAAATCCGCGGCTGATTACGCCGTACTTTTCTCACTACGCGTTCGGAATCCTTTGGGAACACGGGGAAGGGGATTTTGTCATCGGGCAGTATCGCGCCTGCTGGGGCTGGCTGGAGTCGAAGGACAATACTTGGCTGGAAGTGTTTGACGACAGATGGTCGCACTGCCATCAGTGGTCGGGGTGTCCCACCTGGCAGCTTTCCCGATATGTGCTCGGTATCCGTCCGCGATATGACATCGAACCCGGTTGTTTCGAGTATTGCCGGAAGGACTGTTCGCTTCCTTTTGCGAAAGGAGAGTTTCCCATCGTAGGCGGCGGAAAAATTTCCGTTCATCACGAAGCGGGAAAAACGCAAATCCGTTCCGACCGCGAGATTTGTATTTTGAAAGAGGGCGAAAAATCTTTGCTGAAACCGGGAGAAACGCTGGTATTTTAAAGGATATAGGCGAATCAAATTCGGGAGGAAAGGAATAGCTGATTTCGCAGCTCGAGGTGTTCCGCAAATAAAGAAAAGGAACCGAAATTTCGGTTCCTTTTCTTATGGGTCTGACTGACTAAAATAAAAATGAAAGAGAGCGGGGCGATAGGTTGCGGAGCGGGGCGATTTGTGGTAAAATAAAAACAATACTTTGACGGACAAATGATAGGAGTATAAAATGGGCGGATTTTTCGGAGTAGCTTCTAAAAACGATTGCGTATTCGATCTGTTTTTCGGAACGGATTACCACTCGCACCTCGGCACCAAGCGCGGCGGCATGGCGGTCTATGGCGCAAACGGCTTTCAGCGCGCGATTCACAATATCGAAAATTCACCCTTTCGGACAAAGTTTGAGCGCGATGTCGAGGAGATGAAGGGCAATCTCGGAATCGGCTGTATTTCGGACAGCGAGCCCCAACCGCTCATAGTTCGTTCCCATCTCGGCAACTTTGCGATTACGACCGTCGGACGAATCAACAACGTGGACGAGCTTGTCAAGCGCGCCTTTACCGAGGGGACGACGCACTTTTTGGAGATGAGCGGGGGAGACATCAATCCCACCGAACTTACCGCGG
The DNA here is from genome assembly GCA_905215695.1 of uncultured bacterium. Taxonomy (GTDB): domain Bacteria; phylum Bacillota; class Clostridia; order Christensenellales; family HGM11417; genus CAJMQN01. The sequence continues at coordinate 82,980 of CAJMQN010000008.1, read as the reverse complement.
CGCTGATCAACCGCAAAGATTCTATCCCCGAGGGAATCCGATACGCGCAGAGCATGATCGACGGTTCGATGTCCATGCTGATTCTGACTTCCGAGGGGCTCTATGCCGCGCGGGATAAGGTCGGCAGAACCCCCGTCGCCATCGGCAAAAAGAACGGGGCTTACTGTGCGTCCTTTGAATCCTTTGCCTATCTCAACCTCGGATATGCGCACTGCAAAGAGCTCGGACCCGGCGAAGTCGATTTTGTGACGCCGGAATCCGTTGAAGTTCTTGTGCCGCCCTCCGAAGAGATGAAAATCTGCACCTTCCTTTGGGTGTATTACGGCTATCCTGCGTCCTCCTACGAGGGAGTGGGCGTCGAACAGATGCGATATCGCTGCGGTGATATGCTTGCCGCGCGGGACAATGCCTCGGCGGACAGCGTGGCGGGCGTTCCCGATTCGGGAATCGCGCACGCCATCGGATATTCCACCCGTTCGGGCATTCCGTTCTCTCGCCCCTTTATCAAATATACGCCCACATGGCCGCGCTCCTTTATGCCGCAAAAGCAGAAACAGCGCAATCTCATCGCGCACATGAAACTGATTCCGGTGGACGAGCTCATCCGCGGCAAGCGGTTGGTGCTCATTGACGATTCCATTGTCCGGGGCACACAGTTGCGTGAGACCACGGAGTTTCTGTACCGGAGCGGCGCGAAAGAACTGCATATCCGGCTCGCATGTCCGCCCATTCTCTACGGATGCAGGTATCTGAACTTTTCGCGTTCCACTTCCGAGATGGACCTCATCGCGCGGCGGGTCATCGCAGGGCTGCAAGAGGGGGACGCCTATCGGAATATCGACGCTTACGCCGACCCGAATTCGGCTGAATACGCGGCGATGGTGGAGGGGATCCGTTCCGAACTAAAGTTCACGACCCTTCGCTATCATCGGTTGGACGACATGATCGCCTCAACGGGCATTTCGCCCTGTAAACTCTGCACATACTGCTGGAACGGTAAAAAATAGAAAAAAGGGCGTATGCGGTTTTCGCATACGCCTTTTTAAGACTCGAGTTTTGACTTGATGGAATGCAGGTATTGCGTCGGCGTGAGCCCTTCGTACTGAATGAACAGGCGGGTAAAATAGTGAATAGAACTGAAATTCAAATCCTCGGCAATGCGGGAAAAGGTTTCTCCGCCCTCGCGGATTCGCTTTTTGGCTTCCTTCATTCGGAGCTTGTTACAGTAATCCACCACGGTGTCGCCGGTCAATCTCCGAAACTCCCTGCACAGCGTCGTCTTATTTGTCCCGAAGAGCAGACAGAGTTCGTTCAGGGAAGTGCGTTTTCCCACGTTGCGGTCGAGATAGTCGCGGATTTCATAGACGGGGGAGTCCCCGCCCGCCGCGTCCTCGTCAAACGCCGCCGCGTCCGTTTCTTCGTTGCGGAGCAACTTGATCAAAAAGTATTCGAGCAAATTTTTGATGAGCTGATCCGCGCCGAAGGGGTAGGTTTCGCGTTTGGTCATATTGCGTTGGTTGGGAATATCGTAGGGTGGAGAAAAGACGTTTCTGCCTTCCTTGACGATTTGGGCGAGAAGCCTGCGCATTTGTTCGGACAGGGGCGTGCTCCTTTTCCCGAATACGGCGAGCCGCTCGCTGTCGCAGCGAAATCCGATGATGATGACGTTTGCCGCGCAGTCGCAGCGCAGGGCGTGCGTTTCGTTCGGGCTGTGCAGAATCATCTGCCCCTCCTCGAGCCGTCCCCGGAAATTCTCGGATTCGACCGCCATATGTCCCGAGTCGATATACACGAGCTCGTGAAAGGGGTGGGAGTCCGGCGCGGTCGCGTAGTCGTGCGTGAATTCGAAGTAGTGGACGTGCGCGATTCTTGTGACCCTGATTTGAATATGGAAGTCGTGCAGAACAAAGTTCATAGGCGTTTCTCCTGTCCTCATTATACAGCAAATTGTCGGGATTGGCAAGAGGCGGGGCGTTTACCGCTTGCCATTTTTGGGAAATTATTGTATAATAACGATAGAGAAATCAACAAATCGGAGGTTTGCGATGCTGGATAAAAAGATTGCGGAACTGTTGAACGACCAAATCAACAAAGAGCTTTACTCTGCCTATCTCTATTTGGATTTTGCGAACTATTACGCGGACGAGGGATTGGAAGGGTTCGCGCACTGGTACGAGGTGCAAGCGCAGGAGGAACGGGATCACGCGATGATGATGCGGACCTATCTCATTGACAACGGCGTGCGCGTCGCTTTCTCGGAGGTCGCCAAGCCCGATAAGATTTTTAAGACGCACCTTGACCCCCTCGAGGCGGGGTTTGAACATGAAAAGTACGTCACTTCGCTCATATCGGCGATTTACGCCGCCGCGTTTGAGAAGAAGGACTTTAAGACCATGCAGTTTTTGGACTGGTTTGTCAAGGAGCAGGGAGAGGAGGAGAAGAACGCGGAAGACCTCGTCAAAAAGATGAAACTCTTCGGCGGAGATTCCAAGGGACTCTATATGCTCAATCAGGAACTTGCGGCGCGCGTCTATACGCCCGCGACTGCTGCGAATGCCTGAACATGTTGGAAAGGAGCGGGGCGCGTTTGCGTTCCGCTCTTTTTTTTGGGTTTCGCCAATAAACGTCGGGGATTCGGCGTTTAATATAAGGTATAAGGACTGTTTAGAGGGGTAACTATGGACGGACATGAGCTTGACAGCCTCATGAAAAAGGTCGCGGAGGGAGACAACGCCTGTTTTGAGCGTCTCTACAGGGAGACCGCCAAGGGCGTCTATGCGTTCGCGTTTTCCTATCTCGGGGAACGGGAGAGCGCGGAGGACGTCATGCAGACGGCGTTTCTGCAGGTCAAACGGCGCGCCTACACCTATCGGGGCGGAAATGCCCGCGCCTGGCTGTTGCAGATTGTCAAAAACCTCTGTATAGACGAACTTCGCAGGCGGAAAAGGTTTCGGTGCGAACCCGAGGACGCGATGTCCGAAACGCCTGCGCGGGAGAACGGGTCTGCGCTCGACTATCTGTTGGGCGCGCTGACCGAAGAGGAGCGGGAAATCGTCGTTCTGCACGTGTTCTGGGGGTACAGGCATCGGGAGATTGCCGAGCGGCTTTCCCTGCCCCTCGGGACGGTCACTTGGAAGTACAGCGCGGCGCTCAAGAAACTTGAAAAATACGAGGAGGAGCAAGGATGAAAAGTTCGGATTTTTTGGATAAACTGAACAGAGAACTGGACGAGACAGTTCCCGAACTTTCCGACGCGCTCAAAAACACGCCCATCGAGACCCGCGCGCCTGCGGACAGAAAACCCGTTCCCGGACGGCGGAGACTGCGTTTTCGGATACTGTCCGTTGCGGCGGCGGTACTGATTCTCTGTATCGCGGCGGCGGGAATCGTGCTCGGATTGCCCGGAAAGAGCGGGGGCGTGGCGATTCTGCGCGTGGATATCAATCCCTCCGTTCTGATGGTGCTCGACGAAGAGGGGAAAGTCCGCGCCGTCTCGAGCGGCAATGCGGACGCGGATACCCTGCTCGAGGAAGAGAGTTTTTCGGACGCGCTGATCGGGCTGTCCGGCAAGGACGCCGCCCTGCGCGTCGCGGAACGTGCAGCTTTGACCGGATTTTTTGAGTTCGGAAACCGCGGTGCGGAAGGAGATTACAACGCCGTTTCCGTCACGCTCACGGGGGCGGAAGAGATTGCCGAGGAACGCGCGCAGGAGATTGCGGAGGGGATTTCGGCGTATTTTCGGGAGAAAGGAATCTATCTCTACGCGGAGGGCAGGACGGAGCGGAACGCGGACGCAGGGACGCGCGCCGTTACGCTCGAAGAGGGGGCGCGGCTCGTCTACGAACGGCTCGGAGATGCCGACGCGCTCGAGACTTACGCCGAAACCGCCGCGTATGCCTACGCCGAGGACCTCTTGTTCGACGCGCTCATGAAATACGACCTGTTTGCGGAAATCGAGAGCTTAAACGAAGAACTGATTGAATTGTGCGGCAAGGATTATTGGACGGCGGCGGAGAATGCGGAGACTTCTTCTCGGATCGCGGAAATTCGCGCCGCGCTCACCCGAATGAATTTGCTCTACGGTCAGGATTATTCGGAGCGGAACACGTGGACGGCATTGCAGTACAAAACAGCTCGCGCCGCCTATCTTGCGGGCATTCAGCTCGCGGACGTCGAAGCCCTGCGCGAACTGTCTCGGGCAGGGATTAACGCCGAAACCTTCGGGGGACTCAAAAATTTGGGCGTGCGGGTCAACTATTTTTATTTTGTCTCCAACGACCTTCTGCATACCATTTTAAACGAACTCTTTGACGGGAGCACGGAGACGGCGGAAGGGCTTGCGGCGAATATCGCGGAACTGGTGGAGAGCCGCGCCGCCGCGCTGACCGCGAGGTTTGAGACGCTGTTCCGTCTTCCGCGCCCCGCCATCGGGGAGAGCGACTATGCGGCGTTTCTCGAACGAATCGGAAAATAATTTTAAAATTACCCAATAAAAGGCGTTTTCGTTTCGTTTAATGAGCGTAAACAAAAACAAGAGGTGAATCGGAATGAAAAAGCTGATAAAACTGACTGCCGCGTTTCTCGCGCTGGCGATGGTAGCGACGTTTGGCGTGGCTTGCGCGCCGAAGGGAGAGGAAAAGGCGGTCTCCTATGTGGCTGTGGACGTCAATCCCTCGATTTCGCTCGCTTTGGACAAGAAAAACAGAGTTGTTTCCGTGTATGCCGCCAACGAAGACGCGCAGGTTCTTCTGTACGGAGAAGAACTCGAAGGGCTCTCCGCGGAGGACGCGCTCGAAAAGATTGCCGAACTTTCCTTTGAACTCGGGTATCTCGACGAAACCAATTTCGGGGTCAACGTGACTGCGGCAGGACGCGCGGACGCCGAGAAACTGACGGCAAAGGCGAAAGCCGCATTTGAGGCGAAGGCGGGAGACCTTGCGCTCAACTTCGGCGGGGAGGGAACGTTCTCTATGCAGAGAAAGCTGAACGCGGTCAAGGCGGAGTATTCCTCCAACGCGGCGGTTCAGGGCATGGACATTGTGAAATTCCGGCTTGTGCTCGAGGCGCAGAGGGTGGACGGCACGCTGACGGTGACTGCCGCGGCGGAAATGGATGCCGACGAGCTGATCGCTTTGATCGGAGAGGGGGCGGCGAAGATCGAACCCTACGCGACGGAGGCGTATCGCGTCGCGACTGCCGCGGCGGAACGGATTTACGCGGACGCGAAGGGACAGCTCCTTGACGGCATTTGGACGATTCCCTACACCAAAGATCTCGCCAATATTCTGACGGGCAGAAAGTACGACGTCAATTACGGACTCATCTACAATCTCTATACCGCATCGGGCAGAACGTTGGCGGCGGGTATCGACGCGGCGGAAGCAGCGGCGCGCGTCGCAAGGGAGACTGCCGTTCCCGCCGGGGTGACGGACGCGGTTGCGGCGTCGCTCGGGTTGAGCGCAGAGGAAAAAGAGGCATTTGTGCAGTCGGTCACTGTAGGCGGAAAGGTGACGCTCGCCTCCCTCGAGGCTTGGCTTGACAGTTATTTTAAGAACATGACCGCAGAGGAGCGAGAGGCGATTCGCGAAAAGATAGAAGAGATTATGACCGAAGTGCAGGACTTTGCCGCGGAGCTTGACGCAAGCATTGCGGAGGAGTACAAGGCGGCGCTGAAAAAGCTCTGTTCCGACCTGACCGGACTCATTCCGGAGGAGATTCTCAACATTCAAAACGCCTATTTCACCGAGTTTAAGACGCTGGTCAAGACGATTTCGGACGCGGTGGAGGGAAAGGAACCCATGCCTGCGGCGAAGGCGGCGCTTGCCGCTCTCGAGGAGCGTGCGGACGCGGTGCTCGAGACCATGAAAGAGGATTTGACCAAAGAGGACCTCGAGTACGTCAATGAAAAGATTGCCGATGTCGGCGACAGACTGACCGCAATCGAAGAGGCTTTCAAAAAGGCGAAAGCGGACGCCGAACAGGCGGCAAGGGAGACGCTCGAGTCCCTCAAGGCGGCGCGCAGAGAGTCCGCCGCATAATTCATAGCCCCCTAATCAGTCCGCAGAGATGCGGAAAATACCGTGTGAGAGAGGACGCCTTCGGGCGTCCTTTCTCTATGCGCACAAAACGCTTGGGATTCATATAATGTGTACGTATCCTCTTATACGAAAGGGAGAAAAACATGCAGAATCTCATTATGAATCCCATGTGGGTAGCGGACGCGTCGGGGGACGCGCCGCAATATTTTACCAACGAAGGTCCGATCAATTTTGACAATTTCCGGCTCAAGGGATACCGTACCTGCACCGTATGCATGACTTCGGGCAGAGCGCGGAACATCTATGACCCCGCCGTGTGTGTGCGGGGACATTGCGCACTCTGTTTCGGCTACTGTATCCGCGCGATCGAGGCGCAGTCCATTCGGTTGGGGGCGGAGTTTTCGGATCTCTCCGGCTCTGTGCTCACCACCAAATATGCGGATATCACGAGCAACGTGACCTACCGGTTCGGCGTGCACATGGGTCTGTTTCCCGTCCCCGAGGAGGCGCAGTCCGCCAAACTCTTTATCGAATTCAACGGAAAAGTTATCGCCTGCACCTTCTGCGTGCCCCGCGCATTCTATTACGGCGGCATGCGCAGCAGTTATGTGGATTCGTTGCGCAGGGACATTTTCGAACCCGAGCCGGAATCCGAGACCGGACCTCGCCCCGGACCTCTGCCCGAAGAGCCCTTGCCCTCGCCGTTGCCGCAAGAACCCATACCCGAGACGCCCGCAGAGCAGACGCCGGATTCCGTTCTTCCTTCGCCGCAAATGCCTATTCCGAATCCCGTTCCTCCTTCACCGCAGGCGCCTAATCCGGATTCCGTTCTTCCTTCGCCCCAAGTGCCCATTCCGAATCCTGTGCCCATTCCCAATCCTTCTACAACCGAATAACCGTGGGGCGGCGAAAATTTCGCCGCCCTTTTCCCGCGGAAGCATTGACAACCGTTCCCGGAAATGGTAGGATTACGGTATGATAAAAACGTATGGAATTCCGCCCTGTGCGGTCGTCGCCGTGCACGGGGGACCCGGTGCGCGCGGCTCGCTCGGCGGATTTGCAAGAGAACTTTCCCTTCGTTCCGAACTGTGTGTCGCAGAACCTTGGCAGTCGGAGCATTCTGTTTCCGCGCTCGTGCGTGAGCTTGCGGAACAGATCGAGAGCCTTTCGCCGCCCTGTCCGCCCGACCTCGTCGGTCATTCTTGGGGGGCGTGGCTCTGTCTGCTCCTTGCCGCGGAATATCCCCATCTCGCGGGAAAACTCATTCTCGTCGGCGCGCCGCCCCTCGAGTTCTCGTTTGTTCCGCAGATTGCAAAGAGAAGACGCGCCAATCTCGGCAAGGAAGATCGGGCGCGGTTTTCCGCGCTCGCGTCCCGCATGGAGGGGAAGGGAAAGCCGCTCTCGGACGCCGAACTCGCGGAGCTCGGCGCGCTTGCGGAGCGGGCAGACGGCGTTGACCTCCTGCCCAAAGAGGAGGAGGAAACGCTCCCGGACGCCGAGGCAAACGCCTTGGTGTGGCGGGAGGCTGCCGCGCTTCGGGAGAGCGGGGAACTCAAACGCAGGATTTCGCGCGTGCGCAATCCCGTATTTGTTTTTCAGGGAGACCGCGACCCGCACCCGTTCGAGGGGGTCGCGTTTCCGCTTTCGGAGATGAAATTACCCCTCCGTTCCTATGTCATATCCGCGTGCGGGCACGAGCCCTATCGGGAACGGCGCGCGGCGGACGTGTTCTACGGTTTTCTGTGCGATATTCTGCACGGTGAAATATGAGCAAGATGAAACATGTTTCCCCGAAAGGGACAAGCCCGCGGAAAGAGGAGGAGACTCCCGTGCTCTCCCTGTTGAGTAGGATTGCGGAGGCGTTTCCCGCGGTGCTCTCCGTATGGCTGTGCGGGTCTCGCGCGGCGGGAAGGGGCAAATCGGACGCTTGGTCGGACTGGGACGTTGTGTTTGTCACCCGCCGCCCGGGCGAGTATCCCGAAATTGCCGCGCGGATTCAGGAAGCGTTTGCGCCTGTCGTGGTGACGCAGACGCCCGATCGGCGTACGCCCGCAGACTTGCGCCTCTCATTTCATTGGCTCATGCAGTTTCGGTCTGTCCGCATCGATTTGACGCTGACCTCCCGCGACATGTTTTCCCGCGCGCTTTCGGGAGAACCCTATTTGAAAGAAATTTGGACGAGAGCGGGAGAACTTCTGCCCCCGCCTCCCGCGCCCGAATTTTTGCGTGCGGATGACCCCTTTTTCCCTCCGCCGGGCGTGCCCGCTCCCCCTGCGCAGGAGGAATTTTCGGACTGCGCCAACGAATTTTGGTGGGTGACCTGCTACGTCCTGAAAGGGCTTGCGAGGGGGGAACTTCTGTACGCGTCGGCGCACCTCGAAACATGTCTGCGCAAGGAATTTCTGCGCATGGCAGCCTTCGAGGCGGGCGCAAAGGGGCTTGCGCCGGGAAAGTGCTTTCAAAATCTTCCCCTTCTGCTCGGGAAAGAGGATTTCACCCGTTATCTCTCGAGCTGCCGCGCGGCGGATGCGGAGGAAATCGGGCGTTCCCTGCGAACGCTTGCGTCGCTCTTTTCCGAATGCGCGGAGCGGGTTGCGCGGCTTGCGGAACTCCGTTACGATGCCGAAGAGGAGCGTCGGGTGCGCGAATTTTGCGGATTGGATAAAATTCAGTATTAGAAAGGGTTTCGTTTGGGTATATATATCCTATGCGGACTGTAAATGGAGGTTTATTATGGAATTCTTAAAGGAAAACGCGCCCGTCATTCTGACGGTGCTGCTCTTGGTCATCCTCGTACTCGTCGTGGTGGGGATACTGCTCAATACGAAGCTCGTCAAAAATCTTGTGACCAAACGATTCAGCTTTCACGATATCAAGGAAGTGGATAAGGACACCAATGTCCAAAGTTTTTCGATTATCGTGGCAAACCGTTCGCTGTCGGACGTCGCCGTCAACTCCATCGGCGTCGTGAGCGGGCTCAAATTCTTTGATTTCCGGGAAAATTTTCGGGACGGCGACCGCTTTTCCGAAAAGCCGGTCATTCCGCAGCGCGCCTCCATCAAGCTCACGATCGGGATTTCCGAACTCGAGGAACTCATCTTTTCCAACGCCGAAAACGGCAAACTCAAGAAAACCTGCGTCTATGTCATCGACAGTTCGGGAAACATGTCCAAGTGCCGAGCGCGCAACTTCCACAAGATTTTAAAGGCGGACTATGAGGCGCTCCTGCACCGTCAGAAACTCGAGGCAAAGCGGGAGGATTTCGAGTCCGTGCGCAAGGAGATCCGCGCCTCCGAGGCGGAAGGAAAGCCCGTCACCCTATGGGAGCGGGTCAAACTCGTCTTTGCCAAATTCCCCCGCGGAGAAGCGCCCGCCGCGCCCGCCCCCGAGACGGAGCGGACGGAAACGCCCGAGACGCCCGCCCCCCCCGAAACCGAAGGGGAGGAAACCGCGCCCGAAGCGCCCGAAGAACTGCCCGAGACAGGAGAGAACGGAGAGGACGGAGACGACCCCACGAAATGAATCGCAATTACCATGCGGAAGAGACCGCGCTTTTGGAGAAATTGGCGCGGAGCGGAATACGCCCGAAAATGCTTTTGCACAGTTGTTGTGCGCCCTGTTCCTCGCATGTGGTCACCTATCTGCGGGATCGGTTTGATTTGACCGTATTCTACTACAACCCGAATATCTCACCTTTCGAGGAGTACGAAAAGCGCAAGTCCGAACAGAAACGGTTTCTCGCGGAGATCGGGATTCCCTTTCGGGATTGCGGGTACGAGGGCGAGGGGTACGAGCGTGCGGTCGCGGGGCTTGAGCATGAGCCCGAACGGGGAGCGCGGTGCGAGGTCTGCTTTGCGCTCCGTCTCCGGCGGACGGCGCGGGAGGCGAAATCCGAGGGCTTCGAGTACTACTGCACCACGCTCTCGGTGAGCCCGCACAAGAGCGCGGCGCTGTTGAACGAGCTCGGGGAGAAAATCGGAAAAGAGGAGGGCGTTCCCTTCTTTCCGAGCGACTTTAAAAAGAAGGGCGGATACCTTCGTTCCGTCCGGCTCTCCGAGGAATACGGGCTCTACCGGCAGGATTACTGCGGTTGCAGGTTCAGCCGGGCGGAGCGGGAAACAAAAAGATAATCCAAACCCCGTGCGTGTTGCACGGGGTATTTTTTTGCGTTTTTCACACACGGTTCTCCGCGAACATAGAATAAAACGATTGAAAACTACCTATTTCGGAGGAGTAATACGTGAATCCATTTGAAGAAAATCCCATAGACCTCGAAAGTGCGTTTCAGAATTGGAAACAGCTCTATCCCGCGCCCTACAACAAACGGGACGTCGATCCCTACACAAAGACGAGAATCATTCTCATGAACGGAACGGAGTTCGAGGCAAACTGGTTTTCGCACCAATTCGACCGACACTGTTCCAACAACGAACTGCGGGGAGAACTCGCGATCACCCGCATGCTCGAAAAGCAGCAGCAGATCAAAATTTCTCTGTTAAAGCCGGGCAACGAGAGCATTCTCGAGCACACGATCTCCTATGAACAGCTCGCCGTAGATCTCACCGCGGAACTTGCGCGGAGGGAGACGGACTGCAACGTCAAGCGCGCGCTGGATTTCGCGCTCCTTGAGGATTTCGACCACCTGTACCGATACGCGAACCTGCTCGAGGCGGAGGCTGGCGTCAATGCCGAACGGTTGGTCGGGCGCTACACCGAAATCATGCCCGGGCGTCCCACCATTTCGCACCACCGGTTTCCGCGGGACAACGTGCGCAGGAGCACGGACGAGAGCGCGGCGGTGCAGACCACTTTGAGCGCGATGATCATCACCGCCGCCGAACAGCAGACCATGAACTATTACATGAACATGACCAATCTCTATCCCTCCGACCCCGGAAGGCGGCTGTACGAGGAGATTGCGCTCGTCGAGGAGGAGCATGTCACACAGTATGAGTGTCTCTTAAACCCCATGCTCTCCTGGCTCGAAAATCTGCTTTGGCACGAGTTCAACGAGTGCTATCTCTACTATTCCTGCTATCAGACCGAGACCATGCCGTACATAAAACTTTTGTGGGAACAGAATCTCGCAATCGAGATTGCGCACCTGCACCGTGCCGCCGCGCTCCTCGAGAAATACGAGGGCAAGCATTGGCAGCAGGTCATTCCCGTCGGTGAATTTCCCGCGCCCGTCTCCCTGCACGAAAACATCGAATATGTCAGACAGGTTCTCGGCGCGACGGTACAGTACACCTCGGTGGGAGAGGATTATTACAAAGTGGAGGAACTGCCCCGGGACGCGGATTTCTTCGCCTATCAGCAGGTCATCAATCCCTCGGTGTCCATTGTGCCCTCGCACAATGTCATTGAAAGCATGATTCGGCGGAACGGAAGAGATTATCGGTTTCAGGTCGCCCCAAACCCCGTGCCCGAACTGCGATGCCGCACGGAGGACAACACTTCGGTCGGAAGGGTGCCCGGCGCGGCGCAGAGCACGGATTTCGACTGCAACTGATTTCAAGGACGGAGGGGAGAGCGCATGACCGATTTGGAACTTCTCGCGCGTATCATCAAGTGCGAGGCGGGCGGGGAGGGTGATACCGGAATGCGTGCGGTCGCTACGGTCGTCATGAACCGTGTGCGCGCCTATGAGGGCGAGTACGGCAGATACAATTCGCCGAGGGACGTCATCTTCGCCGCGCGTCAGTTCGAGTGCGTCTCCCATCCCACCCAAAACATCTACAACATCGCGCCCGAACAGATTCACTACGACATTGCATCGTGGGCGCTTGCAGGCGGACAGCTCGGGGCGGTGGGGGAGGCGTTTTGGTTCTACAATCCCTATTCGGAAGTCTGCCGTCCCTATTTTCCGAGCGAAGTCGGTTCCTTTCTGATCCGCATCGGCGACCACTGTTTCTACGCGCCCACACCGAGCTATTATCTCACCTGAACAAGGAGAAAACGACCATGAATTCCATAGTAATTCCCGAAAATTTGCCCGACCTCGACGCACAGCCCTACCGCGGCTCCTTTCAACAGCTCTTTCTGTTGAACGAGGGCAAGACGGTAAAGATTGACTTTCTCATCGGTTCTTCGACCTTGACTTCGCAGACAGGCGTCGTCTATGCGGTCACTACGCAGTATGTCGTTCTATATCAGCCCGCGAGGGATACCTATGTCGCCTGCGACAATTTTTCGATAAAGTTCGTGACCTTTTTGTAGGAGTTTCGCACAGAAACCTTTACAGGCGGAGAGAAATCGGTTATAATGTCTGTATGGAACATGTGATAGAGGTCGAAAACCTCAAAAAGAGTTTCGGGGAAATCCGTGCGGTGGATGACCTCTCCTTTTCGGTGAAAGAGGGGAGTCTGTTTGCCTTTCTCGGGGAAAACGGCGCGGGGAAATCGACGACCATCAATATCCTTTGCTCCATTCTCAAGAAGGACGGCGGCAGGGTGCGAATCGGCGGGGAGGATCTTGACGTCAACCCCGCGGGTGCGAAAGCGGGTGTGGGCGTGGTCTTTCAGGGCTCAGTGCTGGATGGAAAACTCAGCGTTTCGGAGAACCTGCGCGCGCGTTGCGCGCTGTACGGGCTGACGGGAGAGAGGGCGAAAGCGCGCATTGCGGCGGTCGCCGAGGTCTTGGAGCTTCAAGAACTCTTAAAGCGACCCTACGGAAAGCTGTCGGGGGGACAGCGCCGGCGCACGGATATTGCGCGGGCGCTTCTTTCCGAGCCGAAAATTTTGTTTTTGGACGAGCCCACCACAGGTCTCGACCCGCAGACCCGGCGCACGGTCTGGGAAGTGCTGGAGAATCTGCGCGCAAGGCAAAATCTCACTATATTTTTGACCACGCATTACATGGAAGAGGCGGCGCGGGCGGACGACGTTCTCATTCTCGACGAGGGAAAGCTCGCGGAGCGCGGCTCGCCGGACGAGTTGAAACGGCGGCTCACGAGGGACACCTTGCGGATTTTCTCCCCCGAAAACCCCGCGCTCGAGCGGGCGCTCGAAGGGGAAGGGTTTGTCTTTCGCAGGGTCGGGGGCGTTTACGAGGCGGAGACCGGATGCGAAAGGGGAGCGGAATTTGCGCTCGCGCACCGGGAACTCGTTTCCGATTTTGAAATCAGGAAAGGGGATATGGACGACGTGTTCTTAAAGGTCACCGGAAAGAAGTTGGAGGGAGTATGAAACCGTCTGTCATCTTCGCGCTCGCGAAACGCAATCTTTTGCTGTATTTCAGGGACAAAGCGACGGTTTTTTTCTCCCTGCTCGCGCCTCTTATCATTCTCATGCTCTATGTGCTCTTTTTGGGGGACATTCAGACGCAGTCGGTGCTCTCGAGCATTCCCGAGGGCGCAACCGTGTCCGATAAAGCGGTTCGGGGATTCATGGACGCTTGGATGCTCGCGGGCGTGGTGAGCGTAACCTGTCTCACCGTCTCTTTAAACTGTATGACCACCATGGTTTCCGACCGAAAGAACCGAATCACCGACGATTATCTGACCGCGCCCGTCTCGCAGGCGACCGTGACGATGAGCTATTTCGTCTCCTTTCTCGCCGTGACCCTCTTGGTCAGCGTCGCCATCTATGCTGTGTCTCTCGCCTATCTCGGAATCTGCGGAACCTTCTTCATGAGCGCGCTCGATGTCCTCGAGGGGCTTGGCGTGCTCGCGCTGTCCTGTCTTTCTTCCACATTTGTCATGATGTTTATCTTAAGTTTCTTCACCTCGACGGACGCTGTGGGGGCGTTTATGGGTATCTTTTCCGCGGTCATCGGTTTTCTCATCGGGGCTTACATGCCCATGAGCATCATGCCCGTCGGCGTACAGTACGCGACGTGTTTCGTGCCCGGCACCTACTCTGCGGGACTCTTCCGCAACGTATTCATGTCCGGCGCGCTGGAGAACCTCTCCGCGGGGCTTCCCGAGGTCGGCGCGGGTCTGCGTGAGGCGTTTACCCTCGAGGTCAACCTCTTCGGTACGCCTGCGGGGAAAGGGGTCATGTACGGACTTCTTGCGCTCTCCGTCCTGCTGTTTCTCGGCGCGAATCTTCTGCGGCGAAGGCTCGCGAAGTCCAAATAAAAGAGCGCGCCTCATGGCGCGCTCTTTTCTATTCCTCTTCAGAAGATTCGGGGAGGGCATAGCGGAAGAAATCCGCAAGGGGGAGGGCGGGAGAATACAGCCAACCCTGAAAGTTCCGACACCCGAGCCGCAACAGAAGGTTGCGCTGTTTCTCGGTCTCCACGCACTCCGCCGTGATGCGAAAGCCGAGCCGTGCGCCGAGTCCCGTGACGGACTCGATAATCTTGCGGGAGCGTTGATTCTCGACGTCCCGAACGAGCTTTCCGTCCAATTTTACCAAGTCAAAGGCGTTATTTTGCAGATATTTGAGGGAGGTTGCTCCCATTGAGAAGTCGTCTATTGCGATGAGAATCCCGTTCCGGTGCAGAATATCGAAACTCTCCCGCACATTTTCGTCCTCGCCGAGTTCGGTCTCCTCGGTGATTTCGATACCGAAAGTGCCGCTTAAGATACCGCGTTCCTCCTTCGCGCGCACGATGTCCCGGGCAAAGGCGGGATTGCCGACCTGTCCGGCACGCAGATTGACGTACAGCGTCGTTCCTTCGCCGAGGCGTGCGTTGCATTCCTTCGCCGCGTCCAGCGCAGTCAGCAGGATGTATTCCGTGAGCTTTTCGAGAAAATTGTCCTCCTTTGCGAGCGCGATGAGGAGCGGGGGATAGATGAACCGTTCGGAGAGATATTTCCATCGCAGGAGGGCTTCGCACCCCGAAACTTTTCCCTGTTCGTTCACTTCGGGTTGATAGTAGAGCGTAATTTCTTTTTTGTCCACCGCATCGCGCATGGCGAGCGCAAGCTCCCGCGCGGACGCTGCGAGCCGCTTTTCGCCCGAGAGCAGGACGGGCGCCGTGCCCGCCCGCTCGGCGGTCTTGACGGTCTCGGTGAGAGCGTCGAGATTTTCCTCAAAACGCAGGCGTTCGAGGCGGTTGGCGAGTTTGACAAAGGGCATATAGATGAGCGTGCCAAGGGCAATATTGAAAATTTGCAGGAGTACCCCCGCGAAGGAATTGGTCGCGAGATAGCCCGAGAAGAACAGCGGCGTCGTCCACTGCACCGCCTCGGAGGTGAGGGGCACGAGACCGAGGGAGAGCGCGCCGTATGAGGTGAGAAGGGTCACGACCGGGGTCAGCAGAAAGGGCATGATCATGACGGGATTGAGCACCACCGGGAGCCCGAAGATGAGGATTTCGTTGATATTGAAGGCGATGGGAAAGGCACAGCTCCGGGTCAGAAGACGGTGAGATTTGGATTTCGAAAAGAAGAGGAGCGCGAGGAAGAGGCAGATTGCCGCGCCGCAGCCCCCAAGGAGCACAAAGGTATCCAAAAAGCGTTTGGTCAGAATCTCTCCGGGAAGGTTTGAGAAGATATCGAGGTTGACGGTGTCCAGCGCATTGCCGCCGTGCACGCCGAAGAACCAGAGAACGGTCTGCGAGAGCGTCATCAAAAGCGCGCTCCAGATATTGCGTCCGAGATTTTGGAAAGGTTTTGTGGAAGCGCTGATGATGAGTTCGTTGAGGTTTTCCGCATGAAATATCACTTCGATGAGAAGACCGCAGATTGCAAATACAAGGACGGTCGCCGCGAGGGGAGAGATGGCGGACATCGCGCGCTTAAAATCGATTTCGATACCGGGGGTGACCCGTTTGATGCGGTTGACGAGCCGACAAAGGCAGGTAAACAATCGGGTGGAGAGCACCGCGGGTCAGGAGCGCGGGAAAAACGCTCTGTACGTCAAGGTACTTCAGAACAACCATTTTCAGCGCACCGTCCCCGCCGACCGCGTGCTTTGTTCCGAGGAGCGCGAAATAGCTCGCGACGGATACAATGGCTGCAAGAATATTCAGTGTGTCCGATTCTCCGAAAATTTCCTGCGAGTAGCGGTAGGAGATCGCGAGAAGGATATAGATCGCCATGAGCCCGAAAGTCGCCTCATAGACGAAGGTAAATACGTTAAAAATCGCGCCGCCCCACACGGATTCGATCCAGTTTTTCACTGCGGGAATGGGCACGTTCATGAGCATGAGCGCAAAGCCGCCCACCGTAAAGATGGGAATCAGCATGATGAAACCCTTGCGGATACTGTTTAAAAGTTTGCTCCGGTCAAAAGCCGAATACGCCCGGAACAGGACTTTTTTTTGCCTTTTGCGCTTTCTCCAAAACATTTTCCCCACTTCTTCTTTCATGGTATTATACCACGCTTGAAGGGTTTTGACAACAAAACGCAAACGTCCGCAGCCTTTCGGTGCGGACGTTTCCTTATGTAAAGGCGTTCCAATTTTTACCAGGCAGGGAACGCCGGGCAGGTGCGAGGGAGTTGAACAAGGGAATGCCCCGGGCGAAAATGAGTTTTTACTGGGGCAGGGGGCGCCCCTGATTGATGACGGAAACCTTTTCCCAGGTGCGCGGACCGACGATACCGTCGGCGGCGAGCCCGTTTTCGGACTGAAATGCGCGCACCTGCGCAAGCGTGTTCGGACCGAAGATGCCGTCCGGCGTGCCCACGGGGTAGAGTTTGGACAAAAGTTTCTGTTGCAGATACAGCACGTAGATGCCCCTGCTTCCTTGGCGCAGGGTGGGCGGCGAGTCGAAATCGGTCAGAAGGCGCATCCAGGTTTGCCGACCGACGATTCCGTCCACTCCCAAGCCGTTGTCCCGCTGAAATCTTCGGACGGCGGCTTCTGTGTTTGCGCCGAAGATGCCGTCGGGGCTGCCGGGCGCGTAGCCGTAAACGGTGAGCATCCATTGCAGGTACAGCACGTATTGCCCCCGGTCTCCCCGCCGGATGGTGGGATAGGAGACGCCGCTCGCCTGCGGCGTATAAGTCACGCCGTAATAGGTGCAGAGCGCGCGCGCAGAAGCCTCCGCGGCAAGCTGTTGAAAGTCTGGGTCGAGCATGAGCTTGGCTTCCCGGAAATTGGTCATGAAACCGGGTTCTGCGAGGGAGGCGGCACATCGGACGGAGGAGAGCATACCCACGCCCGAGAGCACCGCCGCGCCCCGGTTGCGGACGACGCCCGTATTTCCGATGTTGTCCGCGATATAGACGGAAACCGTGCGGCTTGCCGACGGATAAGGGTTATTCGTCGCATAAAAGACCTGCGAACCGTTTGCCGCGTTGAAGTTCGGGTCCTGCGAGGCGTTGTACCCAAAGGTCAATACAAAATTGCACCCGCGCGCGTTGACCCTCCTCACGCGCTCGGAGACCGAAATATCCTGTAATTCGGGTTTGACATCGAATACGCGGAATCCAAGCCGCGCGCAGGCTGCCAAAAATCGCTGTTTTGCCGGACGGTTGAACTCGTTTTCGTAGATCGACCGCCCTATGTAGGGCATGACAGGCGTGCGTTTGCCCGCGGTGGGCGGATTCTGCCCGTGTTCGTCGTTGCCGGCAATCAGAAAATTCTGCGGATTTGCCATTGTTACCTCCCCTTTGTTCGGAAATATGCGCTCCTATTCACTATATGCCCGCCGCGCCCGGAATGTCAATTTTCCGCCTGCCCTATAAAAATATGCCTTAAATTCCTACTTCTGTTGATTCTATTTCAATTACAATCGGGTTATAATTGAAACAAGAATCGAAGGGAGTGAGCGAGATGGACATCTTAAAGAGGATTGACGAGCTTCGAAGGGAAAAGGGCTGGACCGTTTTTGAACTGACAAACCGTACCAATCTATCCGAATATACGGTCTATAGCTGGTACACGCGTGGCTCAAAGCCCACGATCTACGCGCTGGAGAGCGTGTGCGAGGCATTGGGCGTGACCATGGGGGAGTTCTTCACCGAAATCAAGAAAGACAATCTTTCGCCGGACCAAATCCGGCTGCTGCAATCCTATGACCATCTGACGGAGGAACAGCAGGAACTCGTGCTTTCGGTCATCAAGAGTTACGAAAAGGCAAACGGCATTTCCCCCGATTGACCAAAACAATCAAGATTTTTGCCGGCGGCGCTCCGTTGCCGGCGGATTGCCGCGCATTTTTGCGCGGCTTTTTTTCTCCAAAATTTTCCGCGGCTATTTACAAAGGCGGCGGGGCATGATATAATGATTCAAATCTCTGTGTAAAAGCGTAGGATTTTGAACGGGCGCAAAGGACGCAAAAAAAGCCTCCTTTTACAAAAAAAGGGGCTGATTTACAGAGAATACTATGATTCCGGAATCGTACACCTTTCCGGACGAAACGCGGAGCGTGCAATGTATAAGCTGATGGTCGTGGAGGACGAGGATATCGTCCGGGAAGGAATGGTGAATCTGATTGACTTCGGAGCGCTTGGCTATGAGGTGGTCGCGGTCTGTGAGAACGGTCGCGTCGCGCTCGAACAGTTCTACGAAGTACTCCCCGACGTCGTGCTCACGGATATCTGTATGGCGGAGATGGACGGTTTCGAATTTATCAGCCGCGTGTATTCCGAACAACTGCTGACGAAATTTATCATCATTACCGGGCACGACGATTTTTCGTATATGAAAAAGGCGCTCAAGTACAAGGTGACCGATTATCTGTTAAAGCCCGTCATCCCTCGGGAACTCCGCGCGCTTCTCTCCGAGGTCAAGAATAAGCTCGACGAGGAAATCCGCGCCCGGGTTGACCTTCGTTCCCTGCAATCCGACCAACTGCGCGCCGATTTTCTGCGCAGGCAAAATTTCTTTAACAAGGTTGTGGGCGTGCGGCTTGAAGAGGAGGTTATTCTTCGTCAGGCGCGGGAAGTGGGCGTCTCCCTCGGCAAGAGCCCTTGGTGCGTGCTCATTCTCGACTGTCCCGAGCGGGAGAGCGCGATTGCCGCGCACAATCTGACGGGAGACGATCAGCTTGCCTTCATGATCTATAACGTCGCGGGGGAATTCGCGGCGGAGGAAGGACAGAATAACGTCTTTACCGACTACTACGGGCGCACCCTCGTCCTTGTCGGGGGCGCGGGCGCGGAGGAGGCAGGGCGCAGAATCGCGGGGGGCACGGTCGGTTACTTCAAAAAGACCTTCTCCGTCCGTTTGCAGGCGCGCATGGGGGGAGAAGTCTCCGAACTCGGAGAGGTCAACCGTTCCTTCGAGCAGGCATCCTCTCTGTATCTCGTCGAATGCGCGGACGAATTTGTCAGTTATCCGGAGTGGGAGCGGACGCACACGGCAGTGCATTTTCCGGCGGCGGAATTCGGCGAACTGCTGTCGGGCGCGCTCTCCGCGGCAGACGAGGAGACCGAGGCGGAACTCGGGCGGGTGATTTCCCGAATGTTCGGCGCGAAACTCGTCTCCGCGATGGATTTCGACTCCCTGCGCGCGCACGTGCGGGTCACCGCCGACCTCGTCGTGGACAAATTCGCCGCGCTCGATATCACGGTCTCGCGGTTTCGCACCGAGGCGGAAGGGCTTGACGCGCTCAAAGGGGAATTTTCGGATTGGCTCGCCCGGGCGCGGGAAGAGCTCCGCATTCAAAATTCTTCCAAGCGCGGGCTCATGAACCGCATTTTAAAGTGTATCCGCGAGCACTATCGGGACTTCGAGTTTTCGGGAGAGTCGGTCTGCAAGGAGGTCGGCGTGAGCACGAGCACCTTCAGCGCGCTCTTTAAGGATGTTACGGGTACGACCTTTACCAAATATCTCAACGCTTACCGCATTGACCGCGCGAAGGAATTGCTTCGGTGCAGCGACAAGGGCGTCGCGGAAATCGCCGAGAGCGTGGGTTACTTAAACAGCGCCTATTTCGGGCTGGTGTTCAAGAACGGGACGGGCTTTACGCCCAACGCCTACCGCAAGCGTTATCGGTCATAATCGGGAGACGGCATGAGAAAGCGCGGAAAATTCCTCTACAAAATTATGTTTTCCATCATCACTTTGGTCGTCGCGATTCTGGCGGTCAGCTTTTTCACGTTGTACTTTTTTTCGCTCGATAACGCAAAAAAGACTTCGCTGAATTTCACCGAGCGGGTCATCCGGCAGGTGGACCGTTCGGTCAACAACTACGTGGGGAATATGAACGGTATTTTCGACGCCGTGACGGGGGACGAACTGATCTTTTCCTACTTCACCGACCCGTCTGCGGATCGTGAGGAGATCGGCAAAAAACTCGATTTCATCGTGAGCACGCGAAAGGATATCACCAATATCTTTCTGCTCGCCTCGGAGGATTTCTCCGTGGGCATGGACGCGATTTCCAACGAGAAGGACGCCGAAATCAATCCCTACAACAACTATCGGAAAAGTACTTGGTACGACCGTCTTTTCAACGAGGGCAGAGAGGTGGTATTTACCTCCTCCTACGTGCAGAATCTCATCAAGGGAAGATACGAATGGGTGATTTCCCTCGGCAAAAAGGTGTATGAGGAGGACAAGCTCCTCGGCGTTATCCTCATAGACCTGCGCTACTCGAGCATCATCAGTCTCTGTACGGACGTCATGCCCTCCAATTCGGGATATGTCTTTATCCTCGACGATCGGGGGAGCATCGTCTATCACCCCCGGCAACAGCTCATCTACAGCAATCTCATGACCGAACAGACCGGACTTGTCGCCTCCCTCGGGGAAGGGGAATCCGCGGAACGGGAGGGAAAGCTCTATCTCTCCTCGAATATTCGGGATACCAACTGGCGGGTCGCGGGCGTCATCGAAATCGACGCTTTGCTCTCCGAACAACGCAATCTCGTCTGGTACTTCGTGGTCACTGCGCTCGTCTTCGGTCTCCTCGCCTGCGCAATTTCCTTCTTTATCTCCAAGCGTATCACAGAACCGATTTTAAACCTCGAGCGCACGGTGAAAAAGGTGCGTGAAGGGGATTTGTCCGCGAAGGCGGATCCCTCGAGCAACGACGAGGTGGGCGATCTCTCCGAATCCTTCAACGAGATGACCGACCGCATCGCCGAGCTCATGGAGAAGTTCGAGAAGGAGCAGATAGAAAAGCGGGAGAGCGTACTCTGGGCGCTGAAGGCGCAGATCAACCCGCATTTTCTGTACAATACGCTCGACTCCATCGTCTGGATGGCGGAGGCGGGGCAGAACGAAGACGTTGTGGAGATGACCTCCGCGCTCGCGAAGATGCTCCGCGCGAGCATCGGGCGGGATTCGGAGACGGCTACCCTGCGGCTGGAGCTCGAGAATATCCGCAACTATCTGCGCATTCAGAAGTACCGCTACAAGAGCAAACTGAACTACGAAATCGACGTGCCCCAAAAGCTCTACAATCGCAGAGTGGAGCATTTGAGCCTGCAACCGCTCGTGGAAAACGCGATCTATCACGGCATCCGCGAGAGACGGGAGGGCGGACTCATCACCGTCTTTGCGGAGGAACGCGAGGGAAATCTCGTGATTGCGGTGGAGGACAACGGCGTGGGCATGACCGAGGAGCGAATCCGCGAAATCATGAATCGGGAGGAATCCGTCAAGAGCATGGGCGTCCGGAACGTGGACAACCGAATCAAGCTGACCTTCGGGAGCGAATACGGGCTGAAGATAGAATCCAAACCCGGCGTGGGCACGCGGGTGACGATGACCCTTCCCGATTTGGAGGTGAAGAATGAAAATGCGTAAACGTACGCTCGCGCTCATCGCGCTCGTTCTTGCGCTCGTGTGCGTCTCGATTCCCGTATTTCTGTACCTGCTCGGCGGGAACAACCGACGGGTAAAACTCATCGTGGTGGGAAAAACTTCGACGACGACAGTCGAATTCTGGCGATCGGTGCACGACGGCATGGCGGAGGCGGCGGGAGATTTCAATGTCGAGTACGAATTTATTTCCATGCCCGACGAGTCCGATGTGGAGGGACAGAAAAAACTTCTTGTGCAGGCGGCAAAGTCCGCGCCGGACGCAATCGTGTGGATTGCGGCGGATTACGAGATGGCGGAGGAGGCGGCGGCGCTCTCCGAGACGGGAATCCCCTTCGTTCTCATGGATTCGGACGTAAACTATATGGGCGGAAGCAAGAAGAGCTTTGTCGGGACGGACAACTATGCCGCGGCGCTTGCGGCGGGACTGCGCGCGGGGGACGAAAGGTACGGCAGAAAAGCGGCGATTCTCGTGCATGCGGCATATTCCAAGACCGGGGCGGACCGCACGCGCGGGTTTCGGGAGGGCTTTCTCTCCTATGCGGGCAACGAGATCGTCGAGGTGCTGGACTGCGGGAATTCGACCCCGCTCGCGCGGGAACAGACAAAAAAAATCCTTGCCGAACATCCCGACGTGGACGTTATCCTGAACACCAACGAAGTGGTGACCCTCGGTTGTCTGCCCGAAGTGATTGCGGCGGGGAAGGAGAGAGAGATCTCCCTCTTTGCCTTCGATTGCTCCAAATTGCAGATTCAGTACGTCGAGGAGGGAATTCTCGAGACAATCGTCGCGCAGTATCCCTTCCGCATGGGCTATCTCGCTATCCGCACGGCGCGGGAGGCCGCGCTCGGACACAGGGTTTCGCCGGAGGTGGATACGGGCAGTGTGCTCGTGGATGCGGACAATATCTACGACAAGGCGAATCAGGAAATCCTCTTCCCGTTTAAATAGAATATCAAAGGTTTTATACCGCCCCGGCGTCCTGCCGGGGCGTTCTTTTTTGTATAAAATTGATAATTTTTCGGAAAATATTGTTAAAATAATTTTCATTTGGGTGTTAGAATGAGGGCGATAAAGGAAAGGGAGGACGGAGGATAGGAATGGAAAACGCAACGATTGACAGACCCTACCTCGTCATGCGGGGAATCCACAAACGTTTTTCGGGCGTACACGCGCTCAAGGGCGTGGATTTCGACCTGCGGAGGGGCGAGGTGCACGCGCTCGTGGGCGAAAACGGCGCGGGAAAATCCACCCTGATGAAGGTTCTGACCGGGATTCATATCCCCGATGAGGGCACAATCGAATTCGAGGGAGAGGAGAGAGAAATCCGCTCCATCAACGATTCGGCGGCGCTCGGCATCGGAATCATTCATCAGGAACTCAACATGATGAATCACCTGACGGTGGCGCAGAACATCTTTATCGGGCGCGAACCCATGCGCGGAAAGGCGTTTATCCGGGACGCGGAGATGAACCGCGAGGCGGAAAAACTCTTCCGGCATCTCGGCATGAACATCGACCCGACGACTCCGCTCGGACGCCTGACGGTGGGAAAACAGCAGATGGTGGAGATTGCGAAGGCAGTTTCCAAGGATTCTCAGCTCCTGATTCTCGACGAGCCGACCGCGGCTCTGACGCAGGCGGAGATCGACGAACTCTTCAACATCATGCGTGATTTGAAGAAGAAAAACATCGGCATGGTGTATATCTCTCACCGCATGGACGAAATCAAACTGATGTCCGACCGCGTGACGGTCATGCGGGACGGCGAATACGTGGGCACGGTGAATACGGCTGACACCACCAAGGAAGAGATTATCAACATGATGGTGGGTCGGGTCATCTACGAGACCCCCAAACAGAAGAGCAACGTCCCGCCGGACGCCGAAGTGGTGCTCGAGGTGAAGAATCTCGTCAACGGCAATCAGATTCGGGACGTCAGTTTTCAGCTCCATCGCGGCGAAATCCTCGGATTTGCGGGACTGATGGGCGCGGGGCGAACGGAAGTGGCGCGCGCAATCTTCGGTGCAGAATCCTTTGAGAGCGGCGAAATCCTCGTGCACGGCGAGTCTGTGGATATCAAGACTCCGTACGACGCGGTGCGGCACAGCATCGCCTATCTCTCCGAGGACCGCAAGCGGTACGGACTTCTCCTCGGGAAGTCGGTTGCGGAGAACTCGGTGCTCGCGAATCTCGACGACTACATCAAGGGCGGCTGGATCAACGACGGAAAGATACGAACGGACGCGGCGGAAGTGAACGCCAAACTCCGTACCAAGACGCCCTCCATGGAACAGCTTGTGCGCAACCTGTCGGGCGGCAATCAGCAGAAGGTCGTCATAGCGAAGTGGCTCTTAAACGATGCGGAAATTCTCATCTTCGACGAGCCGACGCGGGGAATTGACGTCGGGGCGAAGAGCGAAATCTATACGCTCATGAACGAGCTGGCGAAGGAAGGAAAATCAATCATTATGATTTCTTCGGAGCTTGTGGAGATTCAGCGCATGAGCGACAGAGTGCTTGTGATGTGCGAGGGCAGAAAGACCGCCGAGCTCGACATCTCGGAGGCAACGCAGGAAAAAATCATGCATTACGCAACCATGAGAGACTAAAGGGAGGACAGGGAAATGGAAAACACAAAGCGGAGACTGAATTTTGCGGGACACGCGCGGCAATTCGGCGTCAGAACTTTGTACGCCGCGCGGACCAAGGGCAAACAGAACATGATTATCGTGGGCGCGACGCTCGTTCTGATGCTCATCTTTTTTGCTCTTAACCAAAACTTTCTTGGTTCTTACAATATCGTCAGTATGGCGCAAAACCTCGCCCCCTATGCGATTATGGCGCTCGGGGTCACCTTCGTCATCGCAACGGGAGTAATCGACCTCTCCATCGGCACGGTGTGTATCGCGTCCGCGGTGCTCGCAGGTCACCTCTATACGCAGGGAATGCCTCTGTTTTTGGTCATTCCGATCATGATACTCATCGGCTCGTTGTTCGGATTCGTCAACGGCTTGCTTGTGGCAAAACTAAAACTGCCCGCGTTCATCGCAACGCTCGGAACCATGATGTTCGCCCGCGGACTCTCCGCGATTATCGTCAGCGTACCCAATATCTTTTTCCCGACGGGTACCTGGTACAATAAAATGTTTTCGAATCTCGATGGATTTCCCATCAGCTTAGTTTGGGTCGTCTTGCTTGCGGCAATCTGTTTCGTACTCATGTACAAAACGAGGGTAGGCAGATATATCTTATCTATCGGAAGCAACGAGGAGGCAACCCGGCTCTCCGGCGTTCAAGTCGATAAGTATAAGATTATCGCCTTTACTTTGAGTGGAATGTTTGCGGGAATTGCGGCGATCTTCTGGTCGGCATCCTTTACGACGGTAGCGTCGGCAACCGGAAACGGCATGGAATTAGACGCGATCGCGGGCGTATATATCGGCGGTACGAGCGCGTCGGGCGGCGTTGCCTCAATTGTAGGCTCGGTCATCGGCAGTCTGATTCTTGTAGTAATTCGGAGCGGACTCAACTTTACCCTCGCAAAATTTAACGTCTCGGTCAACTCGACTTATCTGACTTATGCCATCACAGGTATCATCGTTGTGGTTGCGGTTCTCCTCGACGTAGTCAAGAACAAGAATCTGACCAAAGTCAAGACCGAAAAGAAAGCAAAAAAATTCAAAGAGCACATGCTTGCCGAAATAGAATCCTTGCGTAAGGAACGCGACTATGTCCGTTCGGACAAATCGTTGACTTCCGAAGATAAGAAGATAAAAGAGGACGAGCTGAACGCACAGATTGAGACGTTAAAAAAGGAACTTGCGGAAGAACTTCCCAAGCTGAAAGCGGCAGATCTTGCATTGGAAGAGGAACGCAAAAATTTGAGAAAGGCTGCAAAGAGCGGCAAACAGGTGTAACCGGAACTATAAAATAAAAAACGGAGGAAATGGTATGAAAAAGAGAAGTATTTGGATGAGCATTGTGCTCGCGGTCGTCATGGTGCTTACGTTGGGTTTTGCGACAGCGTGCGATAACCGTCCGTTGATTGCGGTCGTGGCAAAGGGCGAATCGCATGCCTTTTGGAAGTCGGTCAAAAAAGGTGCTGTCGCTGCCGGTGACGAACTCGGATATCAGATCAGTTTTCGTGGACCCGCGACCGAGAGCGCAAAGGATTTGCCGAGCCAGAAGGAGATGGTAACCTCTGCACTTTCCAACAATCCCAAAGGAATGGTACTTGCGACGATCGGCACGGGCTTTGTGGACCTTCTGACGCAGGCGAAAAACAACAATATTCCCGTTGTACAGTTTGACAGCGGTGTTTGGAAGGATGACGTTGACGCGCTCAACGCGGCAAACAAAAATCCGATTGTCTCTTCGGTTGCGACGAGCAACTACAAGGCAGCGGAGATGGCGGCGGAAGATTTCTTCGCCAAAATCAAAACGGATATTGCCGCGGCGACTGCGGAGGCTCCGTATATCATTGGTGTGATTCAACACGACGAGACGCAGACGGGTATCGATCGCGCAGGTGGATTTGTAGATAAAATTACGGCATTGATTGCCGCGGATTCAACGACTGCCGGAAAGGCGAAAATCGAGAAGGAAATCAAGCCGGGCGATGCGGATAACGCGTACAAAGCTGCGCTCGAAGCGCTCGAGCAGAAGAAAGCTAACGCAATTTTCATGAGCAACGAAGGCGTTGTCAAGGATGTCTTTGACGCCATTGCTGCGGCAGGCACAAAATATGATGCAATCAAATTTTATGGGTTCGACGCAGGAACAAAACAGATCGAATGGATGAAGAAGACCACGGGTCCGAAGCTCCTCGGCGCGGTAGCGCAGGATTCCTATGCGATCGGATATAACGCAGTTGTGCAGTGTGTCAACGCGATCAAGGGCGAGAATGTCGAAGAGACTGTCGCAATCGGCGGTTCGGTTTGGAATGCTGACAACGTCGATGAGAAAATCGCTGCGGGTATCGTGTACGAAGGCTAAATATTGCCCAACCCTCAATCCCCCTTTATATGAGAAGAGGACTTCCGGTTTTCGGGAGTCCTCTTCTCTGTACTGTTTCAATCGATGAGCGCGTCGAGAAGTTCGGCATTGCCAATGTTCCGAATCAATTCGGACACGTCGAACGCCGAGAGCCGCTCCCGCAGGGTTTGGCGCTCGTAGCGCGCGCCGACGATAGCCGTATAGAGGGGGGCAAGGTCTCCGTTCGCGAAGAAATCCCCCCGCAGTTCCGCCGCCGTAATCTCGCCGTGCTCCACATTCAGACAGCATTCGACGAGCCCGCCCGCGAACCTTCTGCGCCGGGAAATTCCGAACTTCGGACCGTTGGCGTAATTCCATTCCCAGTTGCGGTATTTTTCCGCATCGGCGAAACAGATTTCCCGCTCCGCGGGGGAGAGGGAATATTCGGTATCTTCTTTGGAAAGCAGTTCCGCGAGCATACGTCTTTTGAACTCGAGCGCGGTCAGGGGCACGGGGAGAAATTCGGAGATGTTCGCAACGCGCTGTCGCACGGAGGAGATTCCCTTGGAAACAACCTTGTCGGGAGAAAGGGAGATTGCCCGCTCCATCACCTTAAAATCGGTGTCGAAGAGCAGAGACCCGTGGTGCAGGACGCCCTGCGGGTGTACGTGGCGGGCGTTTCCCGAAATTTTCCTGCCTGCGGCAGTGATGTCGTTTCTGCCGTTGAATTCGGCGGGGACGCCCAACGCCCGAAGCGCGCGCAGGATTCCTGCCGCGCTCTCCGAAAAGCCTGCCTCCTCTCCCTTGACGCCGGGGAAGAAGTAGGAAAACTGCCAACCGTTCAAGTCGGTGTAAATCGTTCCGCCGCCGCTTCGCCTGCGCACGATAGCGATGTCGTGCGCCTTGGCGTAGGCGACGTTGACTTCGGCATAGACGTTCTGAAAACTTCCCACCATGAGCGTGGGGCGGGTGCGCCAAAAGAGGAGCACGGGCTCTTTCCAACGCCCGTCCGAAATCACGAAATCCTCAACGGCGAAGTTGTAGCAGGCGTCCTCTGAATCAGTCTCGATATAAATCATTTTTGCGTCTCCGTTTGGAGCGCCTCGAGCGCTTCCGCGGCGCGGTAGGAGCTGCGCACGAGAGGGGCGCTGAACGCGTAGCGGATTCCCGCTCGCTTGGCGAGTTCTCCGAGCCGTTCAAAGCGTTCGGGGGTGACGTATTCTCTGACTTCGAGGTGGAGCTTGGAGGGTTGCAGGTATTGCCCGACGGTGAGAATGTCGCACCCGACCGCCGCGAGGTCGTCGAACACCGCGCGGAGCTGATCCTCGGTTTCGCCCAAACCCACCATAATCCCCGTCTTGGTCAGGCGCGCGGGGTCGAGTTCCTTGGTCGCCGCAAGAATGCGCAGGGAGCGCCTGTAATCCGCCTGCGGACGCACTTCGGCATAGAGTTCGGGCACGGTCTCGACGTTGTGTCCGAGAATATCCGGCTTTTCGCGGAGAATGACCGCGAGTGCCTCCTCGTTGCCGCGCAGGTCGGGAATGAGCAGTTCTATCGTGGGGATTCCCGCGCCGCGCAGGGCGCGCACGATTGCCGCAAAGTGCGCCGCGCCGCCGTCGGGAAGGTCGTCCCTCGTCACCGAAGTGATGACGGCGTGCCGAAGTCCCATCTGACGGCATGCCGCCGCGACGTTATCGGGCTCTTCGGGGTCGAGCGGGGTTGGGGGAAGTTTGGACACGTTGCAGAACCTGCACCGCCTTGTGCAGTTTGCGCCCATGACGAGAAAGGTCGCCGTGTGCTTGCGGTAACACTCCCCGATATTGGGGCAGCTCGCCTCGCGGCAGACGGTGTTGAGCTTTAAATCCTTCATGAGAAGGTTGATTTCGTCGATGTCTCCTTGCGAATAGACCCTTCGGAGCCATTCGGGCTTGTGCATGCTGATTTCCCCCGCAGTTTTCTTGAAAATATTGTAGCACAAACCTCGGGCAAAGTCAATGTGAGAGAGAAATCGCAATTTCTTGTTTCCTTCTCGGTAAAATCGTGTATAATATAGATATGTCCATCAATGAATAAGGAGATAGAAACATGAGCGATTTCGGCGAAGACGTCAAAAAGTTATTTTTTGCAGGGGTGGGAATGGTCTCCGAAGCGTGCGACTGCACCAAGGAGCAGCTCGATAAGCTGTCCAAAAAGGGAAACGAATTTTTGGATGAGCAGGGCGAAAAGTCCAAAAAGTGGTTTGACGAAATGGTCAAAAAGGGCAAGGAAGTCATGGGCGCCTCCGGCGTTGAGAACGAGCCCCTGCACCGCGAAGAGAAGGCGGAAACCGAGGATTTATCGGAGCGCCTGAAGAACATGTCCGCGGACGAACTCAAGGAATTGAAGAAGGAAATCGACAAACTTACCAAAGAAAAGAATGCCGAAAAATAGTCCCGCGAAAAAAACGGGAGAGAAAAACGGCGGACGGCTTGGAGAGATCGTGCGCGTGCTGATTCGGAATAAAGCCCATAAGGGCATGAATCCCGAAAAGCTGTGCAGGATTCTCGAGGATCTCGGTCCGACCTTTGTCAAGCTCGGTCAGATCATGGCGTCCCGTCCCGACATACTGCCCAAGGAATATTGCCTTCGGTTGGAACGTCTGCGCACAAACGTCAATCCCATGCCCTTTGAAGAGGTTGCGGCGGCGCTCGAGCGGGAGCTCGGGCGACCTGTCGGCGAGGTGTTTCCCGTGCTTGACCCCGAACCGCTCGGCTCGGCGTCCATCGCACAGGCGCACCGCGCCGAGACGGCGGACGGGCGCGCGGTGGTCGTCAAGATTCAGCGCCCGAATATTCGGGAAATCATGTTCCGTGACTTGCAGCTCCTGCGCCGCGCCTCGGGACTCGTCAAAATCGTGACGGGGACGGGGAGCGCGATCGACTTTCCCGCCTTTTTGGACGAAATGGAGTCGGTCACCGCCGAAGAACTGAATTTCGAGACGGAATGCGCCAACCTCAAGGAGTTTGCGGCGAACAATGCAGGCGTCGCTTACGCAAGATGCCCCGAGGTGCTGGAGGAACTCTCCTCCGAGCGCCTTCTCGTCATGGAATTCGTGGACGGAATCCGCATCGACGATACGGACGCATTAAAGCGGGCGGGATACGACTGCGAGGAGATTGCAAGAAAGCTCGCGGACAACTATATCCGGCAGATTACGGAGGACGGCTTTTTTCACGCCGACCCGCACGCGGGGAATTTGCTCGTGTCCGGGGGACAGATTGTCTGGATAGACCTCGGCATGATGGGGCGGCTGACCCCCGAACAGCGCAGACTCTTCCGGGAGGGCGTCCGCGCCATTCTCGACCACGACTGCCTGCGCATCAAGAACATTCTTCTTCAACTCGGAAAGTTCGACAACGTGGACGACGCGGGGCTGTACCGCGGAATCGACGCCATGCTCACCAAGTACGGGAACATGGGAATGGGAAATTTCGACGTGGGCGTCATCGTGAACGAGCTGTTGGAGCTCGCCAACGAGAACGGCGTCGCGCTCCCGAAGGGCATGACGATGTTTGCGCGGGGCATCCTGACCATCGAGAGCATGCTGTCCGCGCTTTCGCCCGAACTCAATATCATGGAGATGATGCGAACCGCGGCGCGGGAATTTCTGCTCTCCGACCTCGATTGGAAACGGGAGGTGCAGAAACGGAGTTTTGAACTCTTCCGGGTATCGGACAAACTCTCCGAACTCCCGTCCGACCTTTCGCAGTATCTGAAAATGAGCATCGCGGGGGTATCCACCGTCAACGTGGAACTCGCCGGCGCAAAGCGTTACGCGCGCCAGCTCAAAATCTTCACCCTGCGCATCGTATTGTCCATTCTGTCCGCCGCGCTTCTCATTGCGGCGGGTCTGTTCGCGAATACCAACGTCATCGGCAGTATCGGAGACCTCTCCGTGTTGAGTTTCTGTATGCTGGGGGGCGCGGGCGTGTTTGCGCTCGGGGTATTGTTGAGCTTTCTCATCAAGCCCCGCAAAAAGAGAAAATTTATCAAAAAATAGACGGAGACCCGAATGAAACATTATCTGCACGAATCCCGGGAAGTCCTCGCCGAACTGAAGAGTACGGACGAGGGCTTATCTGTTGCCGAGGCGGAAAGACGCCTTTCGGAAACGGGAAAGAACAAGCTCAAAGAGGGGAAAAAGACCCCGCTCATTCTGCGCTTTCTCCAGCAGTTTGCAAACCCCATGATCATCATTCTGCTCGCGGCGGCGGCAGTCTCGTTGGGTACGGCAATCTACGCGAAGGAGTCCTTTGCGGACGTCATCATCATTCTCGCGGTGGTCATCTTAAACGCCGTCCTCGGCGTGGTGCAGGAGAGCAAGGCGGAAAAGGCGATAGCCGCCCTTCAGGCGATGTCCGCGGCGACCTCGAAGGTGCTCCGCGACGGCAGAATCGACGTCGTAAAAAGCGAGGATCTCGTCCCCGGCGACGTGATACTGTTGGAGGCGGGGGACGCCGTTCCCGCGGATTGCCGGATTCTCGAGTGCGCGAGTCTGAAAGTGGAGGAATCCGCGCTGACGGGCGAGTCCGTTCCCGTCAATAAGACGGCGGACAGATTGACCGCCGAAAAAGACGTCTCCCTCGGCGACCGCAAGAACATGCTCTATATGGGGAGCACGGCGGTGTACGGCAGGGGTCGCGCGGTGGTCGTCGGAACGGGCATGAACACCGAAATGGGCAAGATTGCCGGCGCTTTGGAGAGCGCGAAGGACGAGGCGACTCCGCTCCAAAAGAAACTGAACGGACTCTCCAAAATTTTGAGTTTCGTGGTGCTCGGCATCTGCGTCTTTATCTTCGCCTTCAAACTGCTCATGGCGGGTTCGGTGACGGGAAGTCTGGTGCTCGACACCTTCATGGTGGCGGTCAGCCTCGCGGTTGCGGCGATTCCCGAGGGACTTGCGACGGTGGTGACCATCGTCCTGTCCGTGGGCGTGACCCGCATGTCCAAGCGCAACGCGGTCATCCGCAAGCTCACGGCGGTGGAGACCCTCGGGTGCGCGCAGATTATCTGCTCGGACAAGACGGGAACGCTGACGCAGAACAAGATGACCGTGACCGAACACTTCGCCCCGGACGAGAACCTTCTTGCCTCCGCGATGGCGCTTTGTTCGGACGCGGAACTCGACGCGGAGAACAACGCGAAGGGCGAGCCGACGGAGTGCGCGCTCGTCAACTACGCCTTCTCCCTCGGGCTCAACAAGGACGAATTGAAGAAAAATTCTCCCCGCGTGGGGGAAGCGCCCTTCGACTCCATGCGCAAGATGATGAGCACGGTGCACGCCTGCGGTGCGGACGCGCCCTTTTCGTCGCTCTGTGCGGGCGGGTTTATTCAGTTTACCAAGGGCGCGCCGGACGAGGTCTTAAAGCGCTGTACCCATATCGAAGGGGAGGGCAAGCGCCGCGCGCTGACGGACGCGGACAGAGAGGAGATACTCGCGCAGAACAAAGGCTACGCTGACCGCGCGCTGCGCGTTTTGGCGGCGGCGTACCGGACCTATCGGGAAAAGCCGACAGACTGCTCGCCCGCCGCGCTCGAAGAAGATTTGACCTTTGTGGGTCTGACGGGCATGATCGACCCCGTACGACCGGAGGTGAAGGCGGCGATTTCGGAGTGCCGCGCGGCGGGAATCCGCCCCGTCATGATTACGGGCGACCATCGGGATACCGCCGTCGCCATCGCGATGGAACTCGGCATCATCGACGACCCCGCGCAGGCGATCACGGGCGCGGAACTCGACGAGATTTCGGACGAGCGGTTTGCCGAGGAAGTGGAGAAATTCTCGGTGTATGCGCGGGTACAGCCCGAGCACAAAGTGCGCATCGTCAACGCATGGAAAGCGCGGGGCAGGATTGTCGCGATGACGGGGGACGGCGTAAACGACGCGCCCTCGATCAAGAGCGCGGACATCGGCGTGGGCATGGGCATCACGGGCACGGACGTGACCAAGAACGTCGCGGACATGGTGCTTGCGGACGACAACTTCGCGACCATTGTCTCGGCGGTCGGCGAGGGTCGCAGAATCTACGACAATATCCGCAAAGCCATACAGTTCCTGCTCTCCTCGAACCTCGCGGAAGTCGTGGCGATTTTCCTCGCGACGCTCATGAATTTCACCATTTTAAAGCCCGTCCACATTCTCTGGATCAACCTTCTGACGGACACATTCCCGGCGCTCGCGCTCGGCGTTGAGCCGGAGGAAAAGGACCTCATGAAACGCCCGCCCCGAGACCCCAAAGAGGGGATTCTCGCGAACGGCATGGCGTGGAACGTGCTGTATCAGGGCGTCATGGTCGCGCTCATCACGCTCGCGGCGTTCTTCGTCGGACACCGGCTCGAGTCGGGAAATTGGCATCTCGGGGAGAGTGCGGACGGCATGACGATGGCGTTTCTGACGATGTCCATGGCAGAGATTTTCCATGCCTTCAATATGCGCTCGCAGAAACAGTCCGTGTTCACGCTCAAGAGACAGAACGTCGTCCTTTGGGGCGCGATGCTCGGCTCTCTCCTGCTGACGACGGCGGTGATCTATGTACCCTTCCTGTCCGAGGCGTTCGGGTTTACGCACATCAACCTGACCGAATACGCGGTCGCGCTTGCGCTCGCGTTCTGCGTGATTCCCATCGTGGAACTCGTCAAACTCTGCACAAGGCTGGCAACCCGCACAAAAAAATAAACGAAAAAAGTGCAAAAGTGCCGAAAAGAGCGCGGTGACAAGGGTAACCGCGCTCTTTTATTGACAAAAAACGCGTCGGGGGATATAATGAAAGGCATGGTAAAATGGCTCTTAAAGGCATTTGTCAAGGATTATGAGCAGACGGACGACCCCAAGGTGCGGGCGCGCTATGGCGTTTTTTCGGGCATCGTGGGGATTCTTCTCAATGTGCTCCTGTTCTCGGCAAAGCTCGTTGCGGGGCTGTTGACCATGTCCATTTCCATCATCGCAGACGCGCTCAACAACCTGTCCGACGCCGGCTCGTCGGTGGTGACGCTCGTCGGGTTTCGGCTTTCGGAGAAACCTGCCGACCCCGAACATCCCTTCGGGCACGGCAGAATGGAATATGTCGCGGGCTTTATCGTCTCGGCGGTCATTCTCTTTGTCGGACTCGAATTGGTCAAGACCTCGGTGGAGAAAATCATCTCTCCGGGCGAAGTGAATTACGGGCTGTTTTCGGTGATCGTCATGGCGGTCGCGGTGCTCGTCAAACTGTTCATGTTCGCCTTCAACCGTTCGCTCGCAAAGCGTATCGGCTCGGACGCGATGAAGACGACTTCCATGGATTCCCTGACCGACGCAGTGGCGACTTCCGCGGTGCTCGCGGGCATTGCTGTGACGCATTTTACGGGATTCAACGCGGACGGATACCTCGGTATCATCGTTGCGCTGTTTATCCTTTGGACGGGATTCTCGTCGGCGAAGAGTATGGTGGATCTCCTGCTCGGAAAAGCGCCGGACAAAGCGCTCATTTCCGAAATCGAGCAGACCGTGCTCGCACACAAGGAAGTCATCGGCGTCCACGATGTTATCGTTCACAACTACGGCGCGGGGCGGAGCATGGTATCCCTGCACGCGGAAGTGCCTTCGGACGAGAACGTGCTCGAACTGCACGACAGCATCGACCTCATCGAAATGGAACTCCGGCAGAAATTTCACTGCGATGCAGTGATTCATATGGACCCCATTGAGACGGACAACGAACTCGTGAGCGAGATGCGGGAGAAGATTCTCGAAATCGTGCGGGGAGTGGGCGAAGGACTCTCGATGCACGACTTTCGCATGGTGACCGGCAAATCGCACACAAATCTCATCTTTGACGTGGTCGTACCCTATCGATTCCCCGTGGACGATCGGGAAATCATCCGAGCCATTCGGCGGGGCGTGCAGGAATTGAGCAAAAAATATTACGTGGTGGTCAAACTCGACCGCCCGTACTGTTAGGAGGAAGGCATGCAGACGCGGAAAATCGAACTCGAATCCGAATGCGACGGGCTGAAACTCGCCGGTGTCCTTGTGTCGCCTGATGAACCGCCCAAGGGAATCCTCCAGATTTCGCACGGCATGGCGGAGCACAAGGAACGGTACGCCGACTTTCAAAGCTATCTCGCCGAACGCGGCTGGGCGTCGGTCATACACGACCACCGCGGGCACGGGGCGAGCGTTCGGAGCGCCGCCGACCTCGGCTACTTTTACGGAAACGGCGCGGAAGCCGTCACAGAGGACCTGCATCGGTTCACCCGCGAGGCAAAATCGCTCTGTCCGGGCGTGCCGTTGGTGCTCTTCGGGCACAGCATGGGTTCTATGATCGTGCGGAATTATGCCAAGAAGTACGATTCCGAACTCGCGGGTCTCATCGTCTGCGGCTGTCCGAGCAAAAACGCGTTCGCCGGGCTCAGCGTTTTCTTCGCGGGCGTCATCGGCGCCTTCCGAGGGGACAAATACCGGAGCGGATGGCTCAACAATCTTGCCTTCGGCAGTTTCGGAAAGCGTTTCGAGGGAGAGAGCCCGAACCGTTGGATTTGCGCAAATCCCGAGACCGTCCGCGCCTACGACGGGGACGACCTCTGCGGATTCGTATTTACCGCGAACGGCTTTCAAAATCTCTTCCGCATCATGCGGAACTGCTATTCCCCCAAGGGTTGGCGGGTAGCGAATCCCGAACTCCCCGTGCTCTTTATTTCGGGGGAAGACGACCCCTGTCTCATCGACAAAAAACATTTTGAGCGCGCGGTGTCATTCTTCAGGGCGCGCGGCTATGCGGACGTGCGCTCCGTGCTGTATAAGGGAATGCGGCACGAGATTCTCAACGAGCGGGAAAACGAAAGGGTATATGCGGACGTCCTCGCCTTTGCGGAGGAATGCGCGGAGAAAGCGCTGTGAGGGCGGAGATTGTATCCCGTCTCCGTGCGCTCTCGGAGGACGGGTATCGGAAGTTCAACGCCTCGCTGATTCCCGGAAAGGAGAATATCTTGGGCGTGCGCCTTCCCGCGCTCCGCGCCTACGCAAAGGAGCTGTCGGGCGATTTTCGGGAAGTATTCGAAGAGTACGGGATACGTCCTCTGAACGCTCCCGACTTTTCTGAGCCGTTGCCCTCGGAGCGATTTTTGGAAGAGGATCTCCTCTGCGGGATTCTGCTCTCGCGGGCAAAGACGGACTTTTCGGAATTTGCGGCGTATGTGCGCGGTTTCGTGCCCCGAATCGACAATTGGTCGGTCTGCGACTGCACGGTCATGGGGCTCAAGAGCTTCGGAAAGCGTCCCGAGGAGGCATGGGAACTGATTTCGCCCTACTTCGGCGCGCCCGGAGAGTACGGGGTGCGCGTCGCCGTCGTCTCCCTTTTGGCGCATTTCGCGAGCGCGGCGTGGTTAGAGCGCGGACTCCGCGAACTCGAAGGACTTTCGGACGGACGACTCGCGGGAAAATACTATGCGCAGATGGCGGTCGCTTGGGCGTATTCGGTCTGTTGGGTCAAGTTTCCCGAACGTACCCGTGCGGCGCTGGGAAAAATCGCCGACCCGCTCATTCTGAAAAAGACGATTTCCAAGACCTGCGAATCCTACCGCGTCTCGGAGAGAGACAAGGCATTTTTGAGAGAATACAGAAAAAACAATTTGAAAGAGGAAAAGCTATGAACAACGGATTGCGAGTAATTGCCAGAGAACAACGGGTCAAGGATTATATTCTTCCCCAAAAGATTTTGCTTGCCGAAGGAGACATCGACAACGCGGAGGGACTTCTCCTCGAGAAGGATTTGCAGATTTTGCTTGAGGAAAACGACGTATGCACCATTCGGGGCAAGGGCTGTTTGGTCTTTGATTTGGGCAAGGAGATTCACGGCGGCGTGCGCCTGCTCGTCCACAGCTACAAGGGGACGCCCTCTCTTCGCATCCGTTTCGGCGAATCCGTCGCCGAATGCTGCAGCGAGGTGGGAAAATCCTCCGCGACCAACGACCACTCCCTGCGGGATTTTACGGTCATGACCACGATGATGTCGGACATGGAATGGGGGTGCTCGGGCTACCGTTTTCTGCGCATCGACACCCTCGAGGAGGGCGGAATCGTGCGCATCAAAAGCGTTCTCGGCACGTTTATCTATCGGGAGATTCCCGGGAAGGGCAGTTTTTCCTGCAGTGACCCGCGCTGGAACGAAATTTACGAGACGGCGGCATATACGCTCAAGCTCAACATGCAGCACCATCTCTGGGACGGCATCAAGCGCGACCGCTTGGTTTGGATGGGGGACATTCACCCCGAGATGCTCGGGATTCGTGCGCTGTACGGCGCGGACGAATGTATCCCGGAGGCGCTCGACCTTCTGCGCAGGCATGCGCCGCTCCCCAAGTTCATCAACACCATGCCCTCCTATTCGCTTTGGTATCTCATTGTCCTCGCGGATTACTATATCCAGAACGGCAACGCCGAGTACGTAAAGGCGCAGGAGGAATACGTGACCGCGCTCGTGCGGCAGTTTGCGGGCTACGTGGACGAAGAGGGACGTCTGCGGCTTGACGCCTATTTCCTCGACTGGCCGAGCTATGAGAAGGAGGGAGCGGAGGCAGGCGTGTATGCGCTCTTCGACCTCGCCATGCAGAAGAGCGAACTTCTGATGTCCGTATTCGGAAAGGAAGAGCCCGCAATCGCGGCGGCGCGCGCCCGCCTCAAGAAAGACCTTCCCGACGGCAATCAGAAACAGGTCATCGCCTTCCGCAGTCTCGCGGGACACGCGGATTGCGCCGAAAGCGCGGCGCGTCTCACGGAGAACGGCGCGCGCGGGTTCTCCACCTTTATGAGCTACTATATCGCCCGCGCCATGTTCGAGGGCGGGAAGGGCAAAGAGGCGCTCGACCTCATGAAAGAATATTACGGCGCAATGCTCGACCGCGGTGCTACGACCTTTTGGGAAGACTTCCATATGGATTGGCTGAAGGGAAGTTCCCGTATCGACGAACTGCCCAAAGCGGGGGAGAAGGACTTACACGGCGATTACGGCGCCTACTGCTACGTGGGATTCCGTCACAGTTTCTGCCACGGCTGGTCCTGCGGTCCCGTCCCCTTCCTCGCGGAATACGTGCTCGGCGTGCGCGTGAAGTCTATCGGGTGCAGAGAAATCGAAATTCGCCCCTGCCTCGGCAGTCTCGATTGGGCGAAGGGCACTTACCCGACTCCCTTCGGCGTGGTTTCGGTGGAGCACCGCCGCGAAAACGGAAAAATCGTCACCAAAGCCGCCGCCCCCGAGGGCGTTAAGCTCACAGTGATTTCGGAATAGAGAGGAGGACGGAACTTCGGTTCCGTCCTTTTTTAAAAACATTTTGAAAAAACCTTGACAACAACTCCAAAGAATGATATACTATAGAAAAATAAGAATGATTCTTATTTTAAATTTAGGAGAACACGCAAGGAATGAACTACTCACGCCAGCGGGAACTGATCAAGCGGGAGGTCAAGAAGGACAAAGTTCATCCGACGGCGGACATGGTCTATGCGAGCCTGAAGGAGAGCAATCCGACTTTGAGTCTCGGCACGGTTTACCGCAATCTCAATTTGCTTACGGAGTTAGGGGAGATTCGCAAGATTCCCATGCCGAACTCGCGTGACCGTTTTGACGGTGACGTGAGCGAACACTACCACGTGATCTGCAAGGAGTGCGGACGGGTGTTTGACGTTTCGCTCGAAAGACTGAAGGATTTGGACGAAGAAATCGAGAGACAGAGCGGTTTCGAGGTCACGAGTCACGAACTGATTGTTACCGGACTCTGTCCGGAATGTAAAAACAATAAGGAGAAAAAACAATGAATTTGAAGGGAACCAAGACGGAAAAGAACCTGATGGAGGCGTTTGCGGGAGAATCGCAGGCGCGCAACAAGTACACCTATTTTGCATCCAAGGCGAAAAAGGACGGCTTTGAGCAGATTGCCCGCATCTTCCAGGAGACCGCGGACAACGAGAAGGAGCATGCGAAACTTTGGTTCAAACTCTTAAACGACGGCATCGGCAGCACGGAGGATAACCTTCAGGCGGCGGCTGACGGCGAGAATTACGAGTGGACGGATATGTACGCGAAGTTCGCGAAAGAGGCGAGGGAAGAGGGCTTTGACCACATTGCGTTCCTCTTCGAGGGCGTCGCGAAGATTGAGAAAGAGCACGAGGAGCGGTACAAAAAACTGCTTGAGAACGTCAAGGGCGGACTCGTTTTCTCCCGTGACAACGAGCAGATTTGGCAGTGCGCGAACTGCGGACATATCGTCGTGGGCAAGGCTGCCCCCGAAGTCTGCCCGGTCTGCGCGCATCCCAAGGCATACTTCCAGATTCAGGCGAAGAACTACTAAATCGTTCATTTTCTGTATCCCCCTGTATTTTCCGCTCGGCGGAAAGGGAGAGGACCGCGTTTCCGATTACGGGCGCGGTCCTTTTCGCATTTTCGGAAAATCTGTTGTGCTGGCAGGCAAAAAGTGCTACAATATGGTATAACGATCGACAAACTTTTTCTTTGAGACCCGAACGCCCGCGCAAAGCGCAATCGCTCTCCTCTCGGAAAAAGCAAAAAAAACATGTATGCGGGGGGTCGCGGATGAGAATACTTTACAACAGGGATTATCGTTTTGTCCTGCGGGACGGGGAGGAGGAACGGGAGTTTACCGGCGAATATATCGAAAACAATCTCAAGGTGAACAAACGGCTCGCCGACCGCGACCTTTGGAAGAAGACGGGACCCGGCGCGCGTTTTCTCGGGGAAGACATTTCCCGGGAGGAGACGCCATTGGAGATTTCGCTGTCCGGGCTTGCGGGCTTGAGAGGGGAAGAAATCGTCTATGTCGCCAATGTGAACGACATATCCGCAATCTATATCAAAGACCTATCAGACCTTGAACCGGGTTCGGAGCGGCATGTCCTGCACGGCTATGCCCGCAGAGTCAAGGGGCTCTCCATTGACCGTGAAAACGGTCGCGCGGCGGTCGCGGCGTCCTCGGACGGTCTCACCTATCAGATTACGATTCTCGACCTTGCGAGCGGCGAGGACCGCACGCTCACCGACGGAGACATCGTCGCGGACAACCCGAGTTTTCGGGGGGACAGCGTTCTTTTCAACTGTACCCTCATCGGCAGGGACGAGAACGGGAATTTCGCGGGGTACTCCGCGAGTATGCTCTACGAATTGAACCTGAACACGCTCGAAGTGTCGGAGATGAGGCGGGACGACAATTTGAATTTCGTCTGTCCGAAAACAGACGCCGCGGGAAATCTTTATTTTCTCACCCGTCCCGCCGCAAAGCGCAGAAAAAAATCCAATCTCTTTCTCGATATTCTGCTCTTTCCCTATCGCTTGATCAAAGCGTTTGTCAATTTTCTCAACTTCTTTTCGATGAGCTACGGGGGCGGAGCCTTGCGGACAACGGACGAGAACCCCGCGAAATCCGTGCAGAAGACCAAAAAGGAGTTGTTTATCGAGGGCAACCGCATCGACGCGGAACGAAATCTCAAGGAGAACGCGAAGAAGGGCTGTGAGCACCCGGGAATCCTCCCCAAGAGTTGGCAGTTGGTGCGCGTGACGCCGGAAGGAGAGGAGAGCGTGCTCGCAAAGGGCGTGCTCGCGTACGACGTGGACAAATCGGGCAGAGTGGTCTATTCCAACGGCAGGCATATGTTTCTGTGGAAGGAGGGAAAGGAGACGCACCTCTGCGCCTGCGGACTTGCAAATCTTGTTTCCATCCTCGACGAGGGAGAAACATGGAAGGAAGG
Organism: uncultured bacterium; assembly: GCA_905215695.1. GTDB lineage: Bacteria > Bacillota > Clostridia > Christensenellales > HGM11417 > CAJMQN01. The sequence continues at coordinate 42,581 of CAJMQN010000008.1, read as the reverse complement.
ATAGAGGATTATGTGGAAACTGATACTGTTTACCGTGACCGCCGGAATCGTGGGAACGGCGCTCGGCGGAGTCCTCGGCGTGCTGTTTCAGCGCGCGCGGGAGCGGACAATGAGCTTTGTGTTGAGCTTCGCGGCGGGAATCATGTTGAGTCTCGTGTGTTTTGAGCTTCTGCCCGAGGCAACGGAGAACGGAAACCTTGCGCTCACGGCGTTTTCCGCGCTCGCGGGCATGCTGGTGATTCTGCTTTTAAACCGTCTTGTGGACCGCAGAAGCGGGGGACACGCGCACGCGCATGTGCACGCGCACGCGGCGAGTCAGCCCTGCGACGAGGCGTGCGAATCCGACTCCCGAAGGGCGATGCTGAAGGCGGGCGTTATCCTGCTTGCCGCGCTCGCCGTGCACAACTTCCCCGAAGGGTTCGCGATGGGCGCGGGCATGGCGGGGGAGGACAGTTCCGCCTTCGGCGTGCGCGTCATGCTCCTGATTGCTCTGCACAATATCCCGGACGGAATGGCGATTGCGCTTTCCCTGATGATGGGGGGCGTAAACCGTTGGAAGGCGCTCTGCTTTACGGCGCTCTCGGGGGTTCCGACCGTCGTCGGCGGCGTTCTCGGGTATCTCTTGGGCGGACTGTCTCCGCTCGCCGTGGCGGTATCTCTGGCGGCGGCAGGCGGCGCGCTTGTCTATGTGACCTTCTGCGAAATTATGCCGCAGACCATTCGTTTGAACCGCGGCGAAGCGCCTGCGCTGTTCGCGGTCGTGGGCGTGCTTGCGGGCATGGTGATTTCGGGGCTCGCGCTCTGAATTTTGTAAATAATGCGTAAATCACTTGATGTTTTCCGAAGTTTATAGTAAAATAAGAGGGGTTTTGAAAAAGAAAACCCCAAGGAGGAAATAAAATGACTTTTGAAAAGGTAAGGGCGATGCTTGCATCCCAACTCAAAATCGATGAGAGCGCAATCAAAGAGGATTCGGATATCATCGTCGATCTGAAGGCGGATTCGCTCGACATGTTCTATTTGGTGATGAGCCTCGAGGAGGAGTTCAATATTTCGCTGTCCGACGAGGACGCGGCAAAACTCAAGAAAGTCTCCGACGTGGTTGCGTTTATCGACGCGCTCAAGAAGTAAATTGAAATAGCAGAGGGCGCAGTTCTCCAAACTTTTGAGAACTGCGCCCTTTTTCTATATAGGTATCAAAAAAGCACGGAACGCAATGTTCCGTGCTTTTTCAGTTTAATTATTTCTCTTCGCCGTCGTCGTCGGAGAGTTTCACTTCTTCGGCTTCGTCGGGCTGATCCGCGCGTTCCGCTTCGAGCGCTTCGGGCGTCTCGAGGTCTTCGTCGAACTCGGAGCCTTCGATCTCGGGTCCGTCGGACTCTTCCTCTTCGTCAAAGGTTTCGTCCTCGTCTCCGGTCTCTTCTCCGTCTTCGGAGCGCCGTGTCACGGGTTTCGCGTGCTTTCTGTCATAGCTTCTGTTCTTTGCCTTTGCCGCGGCTTTCTTGAGCTGTCTCTTCTTGACGAACTTACTGCTCTTGATTTGCTTGTAGGCAACGGCGCCGAGCGCAAAGATGAGGGCAAGTGCGAGCACCAGCGTTGCGATATCCACCCATCCGAGCCCGCTTGCGGCAGGGGTTGTCTCCTCTTCGGGGGGAGTGGTCTCTTCCTCTTCGTCCTCTTCGAGGTCGAGATCCTTGTAGTCGAAGAACTTGGTGGAATCCTTGGAGAAACCGAGATTGTATTCCGCATCGTCGGGATTCTCGGGTACAAAACTTTCGTCGTCCGCATAACTCTTCGTGATGTCGAAGAGCTTGTCGATGTTCGCGTTGGACTCCTCTTGGTCGGGGGTGAGGGACGCTCCTGTCTCCTTGCTCGAACCAGCGTAGTACGCAAAGTCAAACGCCACCGCGCCGGTCGTATAAGTTTCGGTAGCCTCCGCATCCTCAGAGGGGAGGAAACGCGAGCCGAGCCAGAGTTCCATCGTAAAGGTTTTCGCCTTTTCTCCCGTCCGGATCATGAAGGTGTATTCCTTCCACTCCGTTCCGGAAACCTCGAGTTCCATTGTGCCGTGCTCGTTGACGGTCACGGTCTCTTCTTTGCCGTCCTCGCCCTCCTTGGTCGCCTCAAGGTCCGCGGTGATGATTTCGCCGTCCGTATCGGTCAGATAGATGTTCGCCTTGGGTGTTCCGGATAGTACCCGTCCGTAAATCTTGACGAAGTAAACCGAGTTCGCGGGAACGGTGATAGAGGAGGAGCGGTATCCGAATGCGGTAGCCGTCTTTGCCTGCATGAACAGAATGGAGTTGTCGGCGTTGCCCCTGAAGTTCCGAATGTCGTTTAATTCGTTCTCATCAAGACCGAATGCAGCAATATTCTTGGAGTTCATGACGCCGGTCAACAGAACGTCGGAGCCGTACGGAGCGGTGTCGTAACCGTTGTCCCCGAGTCCGCCGATGAAGGTCCAGCTTGCGGGTTTTACAACTTTGCCTTCTTCATTCTCATTGTCGGCGGAGTTCGTCTGAACATTTGTGAATTCGCCGTTGGTGACGGGGGAGGAGTCGTTGGTCTTGGAGAGGTCGGCAGTCGCGATGTTTTCCGCGGTGCTCGCCGAAGAGTAGTAGGAAGAAGAAATTTCTTCGACGACCGGCGCGGTAAAGAGCACGCTCAAAGTCTGCTGATAGTTGTCGGGGTAGGTGACCTTGTCAATCTGCTTGTTGTACTTCGGTCCGAACCAAACCTCGAGGGAGAGGTCGTCCGTCGTTACGTTTCCGCCCTTGATATAGAAGGAATACAATCTCCAACCGTTGAGTTGGTAATAAGCGTTCTCGTCCTTTTCAAGGTCAGTCTTGCTCATCTCATTCGTGGTGGTGTCGAGATTGTTGAGCTGTCCGGGAGCGTCGAAAGCGTCCGGAATACTCGCGTGCGGGCGGGTGAGGTAGAGGTTTGTGCCGCTCTTGCCGTTAAACTCGGAAGTCTTCATCCAAAGGCTGACGCGGTAGTAAGTGTTTTCCTGAAGTTCTCCCAAATCAAACTTCATACCGTTTGATGCTGTGAGCTTGTTTGTCGTTCCGTCCCAATGTTTGGTGTTGTGGAATTCGTAAAAGCCCTGTTCGAAGGGTTTGTCGGCGAATTCCTTCTGAATTTTGCTGCTGTAATCCGCTGCGCCGTCCCCGGCAGAGGTGGACCAACTCGCATCCTCAACCTGAGAACCGGCGATTTGCGCGGCGGCGTTGGGGTCGGAATTGATGCTTGAGAACGCGTCGCCAAGGGTTCGGGAGGTCTCAAACCGGAAGTCGTAGAAAGCAGTGCTTGTGTTGTTCCAGTTTTCATTTTCGTCGGCAGTCCGCTTGATGCGGTTGGGGATAACGATGTCATCCGCCTCGCCGTCGAGGTTCTCGCTGTAATATGCCGTGACGCCTTTGAGGTCCTTTTCCTGTAAGAATTCAGTCTCGATGTTGTCAAAGAACGCATAAGCGTTTTGTGCGTAGTACTCGCGGAAGTCCGGGTCGCCGCTGCCGAGTCCGAGCTCGAGATAGACGGTCTTGGAGGCGGAGGCGTCGCCGCGGATATAGAAGGTAAAGGTCTTCCAAGTCTTGTTGGTGTCGATTCCGGTAATGGTGAATGCTTCTTCGACGCCGCCCGAGAGGGTGAGGGTCGCCCCGAAGGAATTGTTGTTGTCCTTTTCATTTACGGGGAACTTTGTAAAAGTTCCGGTCTCCGCGTCGAAGTACATGGTCAAAACTCTGACCGAAATCTTCATGACGGAATTGGGCTGAACAGTGATGGAGCTCGACTTGTAACGGGTTGCGGTATTTTGCAGGTGACCGATCATGAGAATCTTGTCGTCGTCGCGGGTGACCGCGTTGTCGCCTTCTCCGTCAACCTTGAGGTTACCGTCCTCGTCGAGGGTATAGTAGCCGTCCTCCTCGTCCTTGTCATACTCCGCGTTGTAGTTCATTGTGTGGGGGTTGGGGAGCTTGACCTGGTTTTCCTTGTTCTCTTCCTTGGCGTTAAAGTCCTTGATTGCCTCGGATTCGTACTTGGAGCGGTTATATTCGAAATTGTCGTCGATTACGCTGATGGTTCCGTAACGGGTGTAGGTACCCGAGCTGTCCGGCGCCTTGCTTGACGAATCCGCGTAATCCCCCGAGAAGGACCAATCCTTGGGCACTCTCGGGTTGTATGTCTGGCTGTCGCTCGTATCGTACAGGCTCGTAAAATCGTTGTTTGCGATGGGCTTGTACTCCGCCTCGGTCGTGGTATCGTCATCATCGTCGTCGTCATCGTCGTCGCCTGAAGGTTTCCCTCCGCAAGCCGACATCAATGCAAGAGCGAAGATCAGAAGTCCAGCTACGATCAGAAATAAAATTCTTTGAAATAAATTTTTTCCGGATCCAGTAAAACGCATATGCTTACCACCATTACCTTTAAAAGTTTTCGTTGTTCTGCGGGAGATCGAAAGACTTTCCACGCAATAATACATCTATTTTAATATAAATTGGAAAATTAAGCAATAAAAAACTCATACTTTCCGAGAAATTTCTCAAACTAAACATTAGAATACTCTGCTTGGGTGATAATTTGGTGAAAACTGTATGAAGCATAAAATAAAATTCTACATTGCGGGCGCGCTGATCGGCTTTATCAACGGTCTGTTCGGGGGCGGCGGGGGCATGATCTGCGTTCCCGCGCTTCACAATGTCTTAAAACTTGAGACCAAAAAGGCGCACGCCACGGCGATTGCGGTCATGCTCCCCATCAGCGTGGTGAGCGGGATTTTCTATTTGAGTTTCGGAAGTCTGGATATCCCCATGCTCCTTCTCTCCACGCTCGGCGTGTTTGCGGGGGGCTTTACGGGGTCCATCCTTCTCAAGAAGATGAATCCGCGGACCATTCGTATCCTGTTTTCCATACTGCTCGCGGTCGCGGGCATACGCATGATGATAGGAGGATAATATGGTATTTGTCATCGGTTTTTTGTCCGGGATTCTCGGCGGCATGGGCATGGGCGGCGGTACGGCGCTCATCCCGCTCCTGCGGCTGATGGGCGTGGACCAAAAGGCGGCGCAGGGCATCAATCTTCTTTCCTTCGTTCCCATGGCGATTCTCTCGGTCTGGCTTCACACCAAAAACGGACTCATCGAGCGCAAAAATTATTGGGAAGTCGTGATCCCCGCAATCCTGTTTGCGGTGGCGGGCGCCTTTGCGGCGCGCGCGCTTGACAGCGGGATTCTCGCCCGCGCATTCGGCGCGTTTCTCGTCGTACTCGCGGTCTGGTCGGTCGTCACAAGCGCGGACGCCTGAAAATCTTCCGAAATCTGTTTACTTTTCCTGTCGAAAATGGTACACTTTTGGGGTAAAACTTGAAAGGACGGAGAGAATGCCAACATTTCGAAGAGGGGTGCATCCACGCGAAAACAAGTCCGCTACGCGGGACAGGGCAATCGAAATCATGCCCGCGCCGGACGAAGTCCTGATTCCGCTTTCGCAGCATGTGGGAGCGATGACGACGCCCGTGGTGCAGGCGGGGGACAGGGTTCTGCGCGGACAGCTCATTGCGACGAGCGACAAATACTTATCTGCGGACGTATTCTCCTCGGTGACCGGGGAAGTCGTCGGCTTTGAGGGAAAACAGAATGCGACGGGCATGCTTGTGCCGCACGTGCGAATCCGCAACGACCGCGGGGTAGAGGAAGCGAGCTTTTCGGAACTTTCAGACCCCTCTCCAGAGGAAATCGTAGAACGGGTGCGCGCGGCGGGCATCACGGGCATGGGCGGCGCAAGTTTTCCCCTGCATGTCAAGCTCTCCCCGCCCAAGGACAAAAAAATCGACACGCTCGTCATCAACGGCGCGGAATGCGAGCCGTATTTAACCTGCGACTACCGCATTATGCTCGAGCGCGCCGAAGAGGTTGCGGACGGCATTTTGCTTCTTGCCCGTGCGCTCGGCGCGGAAAAAGTGCTCGTGGGTGTCGAAGACAACAAGCCCGACGCGGCGGAAACGCTGCGCGCGCTGGGCAAATATTCGGTCGTTCTCTTAAAGACGAAATATCCGCAGGGCGCCGAAAAACAGCTCATTTACGCTCTGACGAAACGCAAAGTGCCGGACGGAGGTCTCCCGATGGACGTGGGGTGCGTGGTCTCCAATATCCAGACCGCGCTTGCGACGAGCGAGGCGTGCCGAAAGGGCAAGCCCCTCTATGAGCGGGTGCTGACGGTTTCGGGGGGCGCGGTCGCGCACCCGAAAAATCTTCTCGTTCCGACGGGGACAAGTTGTCGGGAGGTTGTTGACTTCTGCGGGGGAGTTTTGGAAGAACCCGTCAAAATCATCTCGGGCGGTCCGATGATGGGATTTGCGATGTCCGACCTCGAGCCGAGCGTGACGAAGGGGACGAGCGGAATTCTGCTCCTGACCGGGCGGGAACTCAATCTTGCGCCCGTGCGCCCCTGCATCAACTGCGGCAGGTGTCGGGACGCCTGTCCCATGAATTTGATGCCCATGTACATCGACAATTATTCGATTGCGGGCGATCTCGAAACGGCAAAACGCTACGGCGCAATGAGCTGTATCGAGTGCGGAAGCTGCGCCTATTCCTGTCCCTCCAAGCGACCGCTTGTACAGAGCATCCGGCTCGCCAAGAAAAAAATACGGGAGAAAAAGCTATGAGCGAAGACGTCAAGCGCATTGTGGGAAGTTCGCCGCACATCGCCTCCCCCGCGACGACGCGGGGGATTATGACGGACGTTCTCATCGCCCTTGTGCCGGCGGCGGTTGCGGGCGTGGTGTTCTTCGGCGCGTACGCACTCTTCAACATTCTGCTCTGTGTCGGGTGCTGTATTTTATTTGAATTTCTCTGGAATCTCGCGCGAAAAACCCCGCAGACCGTCGGGGACTGTTCGGCGGCAGTCACGGGACTCATTCTCGGTCTCAATCTTCCGCCCGCCGCCCCCTTCTATGTGGGGATTCTCGGAAGTTTCTTCGCGATTTGGCTCGTGAAAATGCTCTTCGGCGGACTCGGTAAGAACTTCGCGAACCCCGCTGCGACCGCACGGGTCTTTCTCCTTTTGTCCTTTACGACGGTCATGACCCGCTACTTTATCTCCCCAATCGACTACGCGGCAGGGGAAAGTTGGTTCAATTTCAATCTGTTTACATATCTGCCCGCAAATTCCAGTCTTGACGGTTTCACGCACGCGACGCCGCTCGCCGAACGGACGGGACTTTTGAACCTCTTTCTCGGAAACACGGGCGGGAGCATCGGGGAGACGAGCGCAATGTGCCTGCTCCTCGGCGGCGTCTATCTCTGTATCCGGCGGGTCATCGACTGGAAAATTCCGGTCTGCGTGCTCGCGAGCGTGGCTCTGTTTACGCTGATTTTTTCGGGTGACTTTACCGAAGTGCCCTATGCGCTGCTCTCCGGCGGCGTCATGCTCGGCGCAATCTTTATGGCGACGGATTACTCCTCGAGTCCCAACGGCAGACTTGCGCAGGTCATCTACGCGGTCTTGATCGGGTTCTTTACGGTATTTTTGCGCGAATTCTCGAGCATGCCCGAAGGCATGAGTTTCGCCATTCTGCTCGGGAACATCGTTGCCCCCCTGCTCGACAAATTCCTCCTGCCCAAACCCTTCGGCAGTGTGAAAAAGAAGAGAGAAAAGCGCCCTCCAAGAGCGAAGAGAGAGAAAAAGACGAAGGAGGCGACGGAATGAGCGACAAAAAACTTTTCGTCAAATGCGTTCTCGTCCTCTCTTGTATCGCCCTTGCGGCGGGACTTCTGTTGGGACTCGTTTCGCAGGTCACGGCAATCACGGAGGAAGAGCGGGCGGCGCGCGCCTCCAAAAAGATAGAGGAAATCCGCCCCGGCTCGTACGTTGCCGCCGACCTCTCGGGGTATCGGACGAATCTCGAGCGCGGGAGCATCGGCTATCTCTTTGTGGAAGAGGGGGAAACGACTTGGTATGCGGCGGTCGTGACCGGGCACAAGGGGTACGGAGGGGACATCGAATTTTATGTGCTCCTCGAGGGGAACGTCCTGCGCGAAATTCGGGTGGGTACAAACAAGGAGACCCCGGGCATTTCGGACAGCGCGCTCAAGAACGAGAGCTTTTTTGCCCGCTTTACGGGCAAGACCGTGGAAGAGCTGAACCGCGCGCTCAATCTTTCGGACGACATCGACGGGGCGTCGGGAGCGACCTATTCCTCCCGCGGGACGAAAAACGCCATGGCGGCGCTGGCGGAATTCATGTGCGCGTATTTGGGAGGGGAAGTATGACGACGGCAAACGATCTCAAAAAGATAGCCAAAAACGGGCTTCTGACCTCCAATCCGACCTTTCGGTTGGTGCTCGGCACCTGTCCGACGCTGGCGGTCACGACGAGTCTCATATCCGGGCTTGCGATGGGGCTTGCGACGACCTTTGTCCTGCTGTTTTCAAACGTCATCATCTCGGCATTGCGCAAAGTGATACCCGACAAGGTGCGCATACCCGCCTATATCGTCATCATCGCAACCTTCGTGACGCTGATCGAAATGCTGATGAGCAAATTTTTGCCCGACCTCTACGAGACATTGGGCGTGTTTATTTCGCTCATCGTGGTCAACTGTATCATCTTCGCCCGTGCGGAGAGTTTTGCGAGCCAAAACCCCGTGCTTGCGAGCGCGGCGGACGGACTGTTTATGGGACTCGGGTTTACGCTCTCGCTCACGCTCATCGGCGCCTGTCGGGAGTTCCTTGCGAGCGGCAGTATCGCGGGACTCGGGATTCTGCCCGCCGCAGTGCCGAAAATCGGACTCTTTGTCCTGCCCGCGGGCGGCTTTCTCATGTTCGGGCTGTTGATGGCGCTCTTCAACTGGATTTCCGCGAAGAAGAGCAAAAAGAAGAACAAGAGGGAGGACTCTTAACATGCAATATGTCTTTCTTCTCGTGACTTCGGTGCTCGTCAACAACTTTGTTCTGTCCAAGTTCCTCGGAATCTGTCCCTTTCTCGGCGTCTCCAAAAAGACGGAGACCGCGCTCGGCATGGGCATGGCGGTCATCTTCGTCATGGCGATTTCGAGCGTCATCACCTACGCGCTGTACGCGCTCGTCCTTGCCCCGCTCGGGCTCGAATACTTAAAGACGATCGCCTTTATTCTCGTCATCGCCTCGCTCGTGCAGATTGTGGAGATGGTGGTCAAAAAGTTTTCTCCCTCTCTCTACAACGCGCTCGGGGTGTATCTGCCCTTGATTACGACGAACTGCGCGGTGCTGGGCGTGGCGATTCTCAATATCACCGAGAACTACAATCTTCTCTCGAGCTTTATCAACGGCGTGGGTTCGGGGATCGGCTTCACGGTCGCAATCGTCCTCCTCGCGGGTATCCGCGAAAAACTTGTCAAGGCGCAGATTCCCGAGAGTTTCAAAGGATTCCCGATCACGTTGGTCGCGGCGGCGATCATGGCGATGGCGTTTGCGGGCTTTGCGTCCGTGACGCTGGGTTAGGAGGTCGAACATGCTGTTTTTTGCAATAGACGCCATGAAAATCCTGATTCCCGCGTTCATTCTGCTCGCGGTCGCGGCGGTATTCGCGGTCTTGCTCGTGTTTCTGTCCAAAAAACTCGCGGTCTATAGAGACCCGCGCATCGACGAGGTCGCGGCGCACCTTCCCAAGGCGAACTGCGGCGGGTGCGGTTACGCGGGGTGCGAAGGGTTTGCCTCGGCGCTCGTAGAGGGAAAGGCGAGCCTTTCCGCCTGTCAGTCCACCCCGAAAGCCTCCCGCGAGAAGATTGCGGAAATCCTCGGGAGCGGGGACGCGGGCGGGGAGGAGACCGTCGCCGTCGTGCGGTGCAACGGCGGAAAAAAGTGCAAGGATAAGTACGCGTACATGGGTTACGGCGACTGTCAGAGCGCGCAGCTTTTAGCCGGCGGTCGCAAGGAGTGCCCTGTCGGGTGCATGGGCTTGGGGAGCTGTACCAAGGCGTGCGGCAAGGACGCGATTCGCTTAGACGAGAACTCCGTTTCCGCGGTTGACCCGTCAAAATGTATCTCCTGCGGACAGTGCATCGCGGCTTGTCCGAAAGCGCTGATATCGCGCGTTCCGCGCAGGGCGAAGGTGTATGTCGCCTGCATGAGTCACTGCAAGGGCAGGGAAGTGCGGGAGCACTGCACGGGCGGTTGTATCGCCTGCGGACTGTGTGTAAAGAACTGTCCCGAGGGCGCGATAGAGATGCGGGACAACCTTCCCGTCATCGATTACAAAAAATGCACGGGGTGCGGTACATGCGTTTCAAAGTGCCCGTCAAAGTGTATAAAAGAACTAAATGCCGAACGAGTCTTAACGCGCGGCGGTTTTTCGACAAAAAGCGACCTCTGAATTTTGTAAAGAATTGGGCATATTTAGTAAAAACGCAAAGGAATATTGGGTACTTTGCACAAAAATGCTTTGGGGGTCTGTACAAGCGGGAAATGCTGTGTTATAATTGACGGGAATTTGGGTGAAAATGAAATATTGAACAAGAGGTTGGTTGCTTTGGAAAAAATCGGAATTATCGACCTGGGATCGAACAATGCGAGACTTGTGCTCGTCAAGATCTTCCCGGGAGGTCAGTTTGTCGTCTTTGACGAATTGAAGGAGTCTGTCCGGCTGGGACAGGACATGGAGCGGGACGGGTTTTTAAAGCCCGCGCGGGTGGTACAGACCATTAAGACGCTCAAATCCTTCCGTAAATTGTGCGACGCATATCAGGTGGACAAGATTATCGCGGTGGGAACCGCGGCTGTTCGCCGTGCCAAAAATCAGAAAGGCTTTTTGGAGGAAGTCCTCTCCACCTCGGGAATCAAAGTCAAGGTGTTGACGGCGGAAGAGGAGGCGGCGCTCGTCTATCACGGCGTCATCAACTCCATGGACATCCCCAAGGGCGTGATTTTGGAAATCGGCGGGGGAAGTACGAAGATCATCTACTACAACCGCAGGAATATTCTCGCCTATGAGACGCTGCCCTTCGGCGCGGTGACGCTGACCGAGATGTTCAGCGTGGACGGGGGACGTCCCGAAGAGCAGGCGAAACGCATCGAAGATTTCTTTACCGAACAGCTCGACAAACTCCCCTGGCTCAAGGAAATCGACCCCGAAGCGCAATTTATCGGCGTGGGCGGCTCCTTCCGCAACCTCGGCAAAATCAGCCGCAAGGTCAAGAAGTATCCCCTCGAAATGGCGCACAACTACGTCGTGCCGAGCACGGAATTCAGCAGTATTTACGATATGATCAAGGTACTCGACCTCGATAAGAAAATGAAGATCAAGGGACTGTCCACGGGGCGGGCGGACATTCTGCCCTGCGCGATGGCGCTCATGAAGTCCTTTTTCAACTATCTGAACTTCCAAAAGGTTACGATTTCGGGGTGCGGACTCCGCGAAGGTCTCATGTTCAACTATGCGAACCCGACCACGCTCGAAAAGCCCATCAGCGACGTTTTGGGAAATTCTCTGACGACCTGCGTCAAGTATTTTGAAGTGAACGCGGCGCACGTGGAGCATGTGACCAATCTCGCGACCCAGCTCTTCAAACAGCTTCGCGTCCTGCACAAGTTCCCGCGTCAGTACCTCAAAATCCTGCGCGTGGCGAGTATGCTCCACGACTGCGGCACGAGAATCAAATACTACAACTATCACAAACATTCCTCATATATCATTCTGAACGCCAACTTATATGGGATTTCGCACCGCGACATCGTGCTCGCGGCGGCGGTCGCGGCGGCGCACAAGAAAGACGACTTCAACTTCGCCGAGTGGCAGAAGTACAAAGACCTTATCGGGGACGACGATCTCGACGTGATCCGCAAACTCGGGGTTATGCTCCGCATCGCGGAGAGTTTGGACCGCAGTATGTCCGGGCTTGTCGTGGGAATCAACTGCGACGTCTTGGGGGATTCGGTCATCATGAAGACGGAGGTAGAGGGGGACGTTTCCCTCGAACTGAAGGACGCGCTCTCCGCGTCCTCCGAGTTCCGCAAATCCTTCGGAAAAAATCTCGAACTTCTGTAGAGCAAAAGAAAAAGCCTTCCCGAACGGGAAGGCTTTTTTTATCTGTATTTTTTGAATTCGGGCAGGAAATCGAAGGTCGCGAAGTAGTCCTTGGGAGTCTCGGCTCTGCGGATACACTCGAAAGAGCCATCCTCATGCAGGAGAATTTCGGCGCTTCGGAGCTTACCGTTGTAATTGTAGCCCATGGAAAATCCGTGCGCTCCCGCGTCGTGAATGGCGAGGTAATCGCCGCGCTCCACCTCGGGGAGCATGCGGTCGATTGCAAACTTGTCGCTGTTTTCGCAGAGGGAACCTACCACGTCGTACTTGCGGTCGCAGGGGAGATTCTCTTTTCCGAGCACGGTGATGTGGTGGTACGCACCGTACATCATGGGTCGCATGAGGTTTGCGGCGCAGGCGTCGCACCCGATATATTCCTTGTGCGTGTGCTTGAAGTGAATCGCCTTGGTGATGAGCATGCCGTAGGGCGCGAGCATGTATCTCCCGAGTTCGGTAAAGATTTTCACGCCGCTGTCCGCGCCGAGGGTCTCGTCGTACGCCTTTTTCACGCCCGCGGCAATGACGTGCACGTCGTTTTTCTCTTGGTCGGGGCGATAGGGCACGCCGATGCCTCCCGAGAGGTTGCAGAACACGAACTTCGCGCCCGTCTCGGCGGAAAGTTCCCGCACCGTCTCGAACAGAATCTGCGCGAGCTTGGGGTAATACTCGTTGCCGAGCGTGTTGGACGCGAGGAAGGCATGGATACCGAATTCCCTGACGCCGAGCGCCTGCAAGCGCTTGACCGCCTCGGTGAGCTGCGGGCGTGTCATGCCGTACTTGGCGTCGGCGGGCGTGCCCATGATCAGGTTGTTGATTTTAAAATCCCCGCCCGGATTGTACCGCAGACAGATTTTTTCGGGAATGCCCGCGGAATCCTTGAGAAAGTCGATGTGCGTGATGTCGTCGAGGTTGATGATTGCGCCGAGCTTTCTCGCAAGCACGTATTCCTCCGCGGCGGTCTCGTTGGAGGAAAACATGATATCGTCCCCCGAAAAGCCGAGCGCCTCCGCCATGAGAAGCTCCGTGTAGGAGGAGCAGTCCACGCCGCAGCCCATGCTTTGCAGGATTTTCAGGATAGCGGGGGTGGGGGTTGCCTTGACGGCGAAATATTCCCGATAGCCGGGATTCCAGGAAAACGCCCGGAGCAAGTCCGCGGCGTTGTCGCGAATTCCCTTCTCGTCATAGATGTGGAAGGGAGTCGGGTATTTTGCGTCGATCTCTTTCGCTTTTTCCAGCGTAATAAAGGGCTTTTTCATGCTATCTATTTTATCGCAAAATTTCGGGAAGCGCAAGGATTTTCCCGGCGTCCGTATAAGTTTTTTTGGAAATGGTTATCATTCGGGTATCAAAAAAACTTTTTTCGGAGGAAAGATATGAATCCCTTTGAACAGAAACCGATGAAGCTCGAAAAGTGCTTTCAGAATTGGACGCAGATGAATCCCAAGCCCTACGATAAGAACGAGGTCGATCCCTATACCAAAGTGCGGATTATCCTCATGAACGGCACGGAATTCGAGGCAGTGAAGTATTCGCACGACTTCCATCGCCATTGCGGGGACAACGACCTCCGCCGCGAACTCGCGCTTTGCCGTCGGATTGAGCAGCAGCAGCAAAAGCGTATCGCCGCTTTCAAGCCCATCGACGAAAGCATTTTGGAACATACGATTTCCTACGAACAGCTCGCCGTTGACCTGACCGTCGCGCTCGCCCTTCTCGAGAAGGACAAATATGTCAAACAGTGTTTGGACTTCGCGCTCTTGGAGGACTTCGACCACCTGTACCGCTACGCAGACCTTCTCGAATCCGAGAGCGGAATCAAGGGGGAAAGGCTCGTCGGAAAATATACCGAAATCATGCCCGGACGCCCGACCATTTCCGAGCACCGTTTTCCGATGGACGACGTCAAAAGGCATATCAACAATAAGACCGCGACGCCGAACACAAAGCTGAACGTCTCCATCATCACGGCGGCGGAGCAGCAGACGATGAACTACTATATGAACGTGGCAAACCTCTATTCCACCGAACCGGGGCGCAAACTTTACACTGAAATCGGCATGATTGAGGAACAGCACGTCTCGCAGTACGGAAGTCTGATCGACACGGAGACGACCATGCTCGAGTGTCTTCTCATGCACGAATATACCGAGTGCTATCTCTATTACTCCTGCTATATGGACGAGAGCGACCCCGAGGTCAAAAAGAGTTGGGAAGAGTTCTTCGACTACGAAGTCGCGCACCTGCACCACGCCGCCAAACTTCTCAAGAAGTACGAGGGCAAGGAGTGGCAGGAGGTCATCCCCGAGGGAACTTTCCCCAAACTTCTGCAAATCAAATCCAACAAGGACTATATCCGCAACGCGCTCAAAGACGCGCAGGAGACGGCGCACCTTGAGAACTTCTGCAAGGTGACGGAACTCCCCGAAAACGATTCCTTCTTTAAGTATCAGAACGTGGTCAACAAGCGCGCGGACACCGTCGCGACGCACACGACCATCGAGGAGTATATCCGCGTAAACGGGCAGGACTACCGTTACGAGGAAAAAGCGCATCCGATCAAGGAACTCCGCGACCGCACCTCGGACAACATTACGGTGGGGCGCGCCTCGCTGTAAGCGGCGTACGGAAATCCGCACCGAAACAGGTGCGGATTTTTCCTATCCCCGCCTCCCGCCCTGCCGGATTCTCTCCGCTCCCGCCCTGCCGGATTCCCTTGCGGATTTTCCTACTCTCCGCCTCCCGACCTGTCGGGATTCCCTTGCGCCCTTTCCGTCTCCTATGATATAATATAAATATGAATAAGATCATGCCTTCGCTGGACGCGGATTTTTTCCCCATCAAGGAATGGTACAGGGACTTTTGCGCGCGTGTCGCCGAAAGCCCGTCAAAGCCTCTTCTGTTGTGCGTGTACCGCAAGAAGAGCTGTGTGCGGTTTCGTCTGGAGATTTTTGCCCTGCCCTGCGAGGAGAACAAACGCATTGCCGAACGGATAGCAAAGGCGATGCTATGGTCTGCGGGCGGATTCCGGCTGTACGTGGCGGGGGACGAAGCGGTCTATGAATATCTGCGCGGGCAGTACGCGCCGGACGGAGCGCGCGCCTTTGATGCCGCGCTCATGTCCCGCATCTACGAACGCCCCTTCGAGGTGGTCTCCTGCGAGATGTCCGAAGTGCCCGCGATGATGTCCGCGGAGCGTCCCGCGGGAGGGTACATGGACGGCTGTCGCATCGGATTCGACGCGGGCGGGAGTGACCGCAAGGTCGTTGCGGTCAAGGACGGCGAAGTCGTCTATACCGAAGAGGTCGAGTGGTCTCCCAAAATTCAAAAGACCCCGGATTACCTTGTTTCGGGGATTGAAAAGGCGATTGCGAGCGCGGCGGAGCACCTGCCGCGGGTGGACGGCATCGGCGTTTCGAGCGCGGGGATCTGCGTCGGGAACAAGCTCATGGAGTCCTCGCTGTACCGCAGTATGCCCCCGGAGGCACGGGAGCGGCTCAAGACGGTGTATATCGAGATTGCGGAAAAATACGGCGTGCCGCTCGCGGTCGCCAACGACGGGGACGTGACCGCGCTGGCGGGCGGTCTCAATCGGGGCAGGAAGGGAATTCTCGGCATCGCCATGGGAACGAGCGAGGCGTCGGGGTATCTGTCGAAGGACGGTTCTCTGTCCGGCTGGCTCTCCGAACTCTCCTCGGTTCCGATAGACGTCGGAGCTTCGGCGGTGCGCGACCCATGGACGGGAGACGTCGGCTGCGGCGGTCGGTATCTCTCGCAGGAGGGCGTCGTCAGGCTCGCGGCGCGCGCAGGCATTCCCTTCCGTTCGGAGAGCGCGGCGGGGAAACTCAAAGAGGTGCAGAGGCGCGCGGACGCGGGGGAAGTGCCCGCACTCGAGGTGTTTCGGGACATCGGAATCTATCTCGGATACTCGCTCGCGTACTACGCGCTCTTCTATGAAATCGACGAAGTACTCGTCCTCGGTCGCGTCATGAGCGGCAGGGGCGGAGAAATCGTCGCGGCACAGGCGCGGAGCGTGCTCGCCCAATACCCCGAGTGTACGTTTTCGGTCAGAATCCCTGACGAGGAAGACCGCCGTCTCGGGCAGGCGTTCGCCGCCGCGACCATGCCGCGGCTGGAGAGAGAAAAATGACAGAAAAAGAATCTCCCCCCCGCGCGCTCGTGACAGGCGCGAGTTCGGGGCTCGGTCTTGCGATTTCCCGCGCTCTTTGGGCGCGGGGCTACGCCCTGACCCTTGTGGGACGTGAGGAAGAAAAACTGAACGCGCTCGCCGCGGAATTGCCCGGGTCGGAAGGTTATCCTTGCGACCTGTCCCTGCGTGCGCAGACCCGCGCCCTCGCGGAAAAACTTGCGGCAGGGGGGTATGAAGTGCTCGTCAACTGCGCGGGATTCGGACTTCTCGGCGAATCCGCGGCGCTCGGCGATGCGGAATTGGAAATTCTTGAGGTCAACGCCTGCGCCGTGCAGATTTTGACGAACGCGTTTTTGCGCGCAGGGAAAGCGGGGCGGATTTTAAACGTATCGAGCGCGGCAGCGTTTGCGCCCTCGCCCTTTTTTGCGGCGTACGCGGCGTCCAAAAGTTATGTGTACGCATACTCCCGCGCCCTCTCCGAGGAACTCCGCGCAACCGGGAGCGGGATAACCTTGAGCACGCTCTGCCCGGGACCGCTTTCGACCCCCTTCGACGCGCGCGCCGGCGGAAATCCCCGTCGGGGCATGTCTCCCGAAACCTGCGCAAACATCGCGCTTTCGGGTCTGTTTCGGGGCAAACCGTTGATTCTGCCCGGCGCGGCGAAATGGGGAAGGCTCGCGGCGCGCCTGCTCCCTGATTGGATTTTGGTGCGCGCGGAGCGCAGAATTCAGAAACGCAAGACCCGAAAGAGTTGACAAAAACCGGGTATTTGGACTATCATATGTGAGAGCAAAGACAAGGAGAAGAGAAATGGGATGTACGCATGACTGCGGAAGCTGTGACAGCAACTGCGGAGAAAAGAAGAGTCTCGTGGAAAAGCCGCACGAGACCACCAACGTAAAAAAGATAATCGGCATCGTCTCGGGCAAGGGCGGGGTGGGAAAATCCCTCGTGACCTCCATGCTCGCGGTGACGTTGACCCGCCGCGGCAGAAAGACCGCGGTTTTGGACGCGGACGTGACGGGACCCAGCATCCCCAAGATGTTCGGAATCACGGAGAAGGCGGCGTCCTCCTCGCTCGGGCTTCTGCCCGCCATGAGCCGGACGGGGGTGGAAATCATGTCCTCCAACCTGCTTTTGGAGAATGACACCGACCCTGTCATCTGGCGCGGTCCCGTGATTTCGGGATTGGTCAAACAGTTTTGGACGGACGTTTTGTGGAACGATGTAGATTTTATGTTTGTAGATATGCCTCCGGGAACGGGTGACGTGCCGCTCACGGTGTTCCAGTCCCTGCCCGTTGACGGAATCGTGGTGGTGACGAGTCCCCAACAGCTCGTGTCCATGATCGTGGGCAAGGCGGTGAACATGGCAAAGACCATGAACGTGCCCATTCTCGGACTCGTGGAGAACTACAGCTATTTCGAGTGCCCTGACTGCGGAAAACAGGTCGAGATATTCGGAAAGAGCGGCATCGAAGAGGTCGCGGAGGAGTACGGACTTCCCGTGCTCGCAAAACTTCCCATCGACCCGAATTTCGCGGCGCTCTGTGACCGTGGATTGGTGGAGCTCTTTGAGGGGGATTCGTTGGAGCGCGCGGCGGACGCCGTAGAATCGCTCTGTCCGGATGGAAAGGGCGTTTGACCGCCGTGGGCGTCCGCTGACCCGTTTGGAAAAGATTGAACAGTCCATTTTAAAGAAGTTCCGAAAGGACGTTTGGCGGAAGTTCACGCGGGGCGTGCGGGAGTACGAGCTCATCTCCGAAGGGGACAAAATCGCCGTCTGTATCTCGGGGGGCAAAGATTCGATGCTTCTCGCCAAGTGCATGCAGGAATTGCAGCGGCACGGAGAAAAGCGTTTCGAACTCGTATTCCTGACAATGGACCCGGGCTACCATCCCGAAAACCGCGCAAAAATCGAGCAGAACGCGGAAATTTTAGGATTGGACTTAAACATTTTCGAGACCGAAATTTTCGACGCAGTGGCGGACGTGGAACAATCGCCCTGCTACCTCTGCGCGCGCATGCGTCGGGGATACCTGTACGCGAACGCGCAGAAACTCGGCTGTAACAAGATTGCGCTTGGACACCACTTCGACGACGTGGTGGAGACCATTCTCATGAGCATGACCTACGCCGCGGAGTACCGCACGATGATGCCCAAACTGCACAGCACGAATTTCCCGGGCATGGAACTGATACGCCCGATGTACCTCGTGCCCGAATCCGCAATCGTGGCGTGGGCGAGGTACAACGGACTCGAATTTATCCGCTGCGCCTGCCGTTTCACCGAGAAATCGGCGGAACACGAGGGCATGAGCAAGCGCGCGGAGACGAAAAAGCTTCTCGCCGAGCTCCGCAAGGTCAATCCGAACGTGGATTTAAACATTTTCCGAAGCGTGCACAACGTCAATCTCGAGACGATCATCGGCTGGCACGACGGCGAAAAATCCGAGACCTTTCTCGACAGATACGAATAAAGACCGAAGGCTGACCTTCGGTCTTTTGTTATTTTTTCCGCAAGCCCTCCGCGAGCCTTCTGCCCTCCGCGAGCAGGGACTTGAGCCTCTCCGCGTCCGCGGACTTCAACGCGTCGCGGTAGTCGGTCAGGTTGCGGATGAGTTCGTCGGTTTGACGGAAGAGCGCGTCCCGATTTTCGAGGAAAAGCTCCGTCCACAGCCCCGCGTCGAGATAGGCGACGCGTGACAGATCCCGAAAACTCCCCGCCGTCAGTCCTTCCCGCTCCCCGAACGCGGAACTTTTGACGTAAGCGGAGGAGACGACGTGACAGAGCTGCGAGGTGTAAGCGATCACGCGGTCGTGCTCCTCGGGGGACATCTCCGCAATTTTTTCAAAACCGAGTTCGCGAACCAACGCCTTGAGGTCTGCGAGCTTTTTTTCGTCCTGTCCGAGCCCCTCCGCGCGGGTAATCGCAAAGCTCGCGTGCAAAAAGAGCGTGGGGAGCGAGGACTCGTATCCCGAAACTTCCCGCCCCGCCATGGGGTGACACCCGAAGAAACAGAACCTTCTCCCCGGCAGTTCCCGCACGAAATCGCAGAGTTCGGTTTTGACCCCGCACACGTCGAGGACGATCGCGTCCGCGCGGAACTCTCCGCCCCTTGCGGCGAGGAATTCCCGAATCCCGCGCGGGGACAGGGCGAGCACGGCAAAGTCAGCCTCGCCGAGAGCGTCCGCAACGCGGTCAATCGCGCCGTCCGCGAGAGCGTGCCCGAGCACGTCCCCGTCCCGATCGAGTCCGAGCACCTCAAACCGCTTTTCTCCGAGCCTGCGGTTCGCCGCCTGCAAAGCCTTTGCGAAACTCCCGCCGATGAGCCCGAGCCCCGCGACGAGCACCCGCGCCGTCATAGCTTTCTCCCTTCGAGCGCGGCATAGGGCGCAAGTTCGCCCATGAGCGCGCCGAATTCCTCGCAGGTCAGACTCTGCGCGCCGTCGCAGAGCGCGTGCGCGGGATCGTTGTGCACCTCGATCATGACCCCGTCCGCGCCCGCCGCGGCAGACGCTTTGGCGAGGGGACGAACGAGCGCGGCGACGCCCGCCGCGTGGCTCGGATCAACGATGACGGGGAGATGCGTGAGGGACTTGAGCATGGGCACCGCGGAGATGTCCAGCGTGTTCCGGGTGTAGTTCTCGAAGGTACGGATTCCCCGCTCGCAGAGAATGATTTTCGCATTTCCGCCGATGAGATACTCCGCGCTCATGAGAAGTTCCTCCATGGTGTTCGCAAGTCCGCGCTTTAACAGCACGACCTTCCCCGAATGCGAAAGCTCCTTTAAGAGTTCGAAATTCTGCATGTTCCGCGCGCCGACCTGTATGACGTCCACCTCCGCGAAGAGGGGCAGACTGTTGATGCTCATGATTTCGGTGACGATGGGGAGTCCTGTCGCCTTTTTCGCCTGCAACAGCAGCCGAATGCCCTCGTCCTTCAGCCCCTGAAAGGCGTAGGGGGACGTGCGTGGCTTGAACGCGCCCCCGCGCAGGCAGTGCGCGCCGCTCGCCTTGACGGCTTGCGCGACCTGTACGATCTGTTCCTCACTCTCGACGGAGCAGGGACCCGCGATGACCCGAAAAAATCCTTTCCCGAACGCGACCCCTCCCGCATCGACGAGCGTGTCGTCGGGGTGGAACTTGCGGTTGACCGCCTTGAAGGGTTCGGAGACCCGCCGGACCGCCTCGACCGCGTCGAGGGTGCGCACGGATTCGATATCGACTTTGGACGTGTCGCCGATGAGTCCGACGATGGTGACGAAATCCCCTCGGCTGACGTGGGTTTTGAGACCCATGTCCTCGAACCGTTTGACAAAGTCTTTGAGTTGGTTTTCCCGAACTTCGGGCTTTAAAACGATAATCATGACAAACTCCTTTTTCAACAAAAAAACCGACGGCTTGCGATAAGCCGTCGGTTTTTGAATACTGACTCAAAATACGCGCTTATTTTTGCAAGCAAAAAGATTCCGGGTTGTGGCTCGGAAAATAATAATAGGCGTATTCGATTGCAAAAACGTTGCGATTCATGGATTCAGTTTAAAACTTCGCGCGGAATTTGTCAAGGAAATCGCGCAAAAAACTCGAAAAAGCCCGCAGTTTTCTTTTCCTTCGCGGTGAATTATGGTATAATATCTAAAATACAGCAAAGGAGAGAACGCCATGGCAATCGAAAAAAAGCGAAGCGTGAAGAGCCGAAAGGAACTGTCCCACGGCGGAGATAAGCTCCACAATCACAGCTTTCGCCGTAAGGTGAAAGTGAACGTGGGCAAAATCAAGCCGGTCAACTTCCTGTGGCTGACGCTTGCGGGCTTTATCAACGGCGCGGGCGTCGCGCTCTTTTTGGTACCTTGGCAGCTCCTCGACGGCGGTCTCTCGGGAACGAGTTATCTGATCAACTATCTGACGGACATTCCGCTTTCGGTGTGGCTGGTCCTCCTGAACTTTCCCTTTTTTCTGCTCGCCTTCAAACGCATGGGATTGTCGGTGGTCGTGTATTCGCTGTACGCGATCGCCATGTACTCTCTCGCTGTATTTCTCTATCAAAGCGTGTTCGGTCTCTGCGGTCCGGGACCCGAGTTCGCGGATTCGCCCTTTGTGACCAAAGAGTATGACATTATTCTCGCCGCGCTCTTCGGCGGCTTGGTGTCGGGCGTAGGGAGCGGACTCACCATTCGGTTTGGCGGCGCGATGGACGGCGTCGAGGTCATGGGCGTCATGTTCGCCAAAAAACTCGGCGTGACCGTGGGACAGTTCGTCATGGGCTACAACGCGGTGCTCTATATCGCGGCGGGCTTTTTGATGGGGGACTTTCAAGTCCCGCTCTATTCGGTGGTCGCCTACGCCGTCGGCTTGAAAGCCGTTGACTTTATCGTGGACGGTCTCGACAAGGGCAAAGCCGCCATCATCATCACGGGCAAACCCGCCGAGGTCGGCAAGGGCATTTCGGACACCATGGGCAGGGGAATCACGCTCTTGAAAGCGCGCGGTTTCTATTCGCAGGAGGAGAAGGGCATGCTCTACTGCGTGGTGAACCGCTTTGAAATCGGGACGTTGAAAAAGGTCGTATCCGCGCTTGACCCGGACGCATTCGTCTCGATCAATGAGGTATCGGACATGATGGGCAACGAGAGCGTCAAACTCCGTCGCCGCGTCAAGCGCCCGAAAAATACCCTGCCGCCCCCCGAAAACGAACAGTTGAACATGCTCGACAAAGACCAAGACAAGGAGTAAACGGAAGTGGACGACAACAGAAAGGAACAGAACGCAACATCCCCCGAGTACTGCGCCCCCGAAACGCCCGAAACCAATGCGGAATCCGCACCCGCGCACAAGCGGAGCAGTTTCAGCGGAAAAATCGGATTTGTGCTCGCGGCGGCAGGCTCGGCGGTGGGACTCGGCAATATATGGCGCTTTCCCTATCTTGCGGCGAAGTACGGCGGAGGAATCTTCCTGCTCGTGTACATTCTGCTCGCGGTGACCTTCGGCTCGACGATTATGCTCGTGGAAATCGCAATCGGCAGAAAGACGGGAAAATCCGTCATCGAGGCATTCAAGGCGCTCAACAAGAAATATTACTTTATCGGAATCGTCGCTGCGGCAGTGCCCGTCATTATATTGCCCTATTATTGCGTCATCGGCGGTTGGGTCACGAAATATCTCTATACCTTCGTGACGGGCGGCATGGGCGCGGCGGCGGGCGGAAGTTTCTTCACGGACTTTGTTTCGGGCTCATGGGAGCCGCTGCTGTTTTTCGCAATCTTCCTGCTTGCGACCTTTGCGATCGTCGTGTTCGGCGTGGAGAAGGGCATCGAACGCATTTCAAAAATTCTCATGCCCATTTTGGTGCTTCTCGCGGTCGCAATCGCGATCTACGTCATGACCATACCCGGCGCACTCGAAGGCGTCCTGTACTATATCACCCCCGACTTTTCCAAACTCTCCGTGGGCACTTTTTTAGGGGCACTCGGTCAGCTCTTCTACTCCATGTCCCTCGCCATGGGTATCATGATTACCTACGGCAGTTACATGAAGAAGAAGGACAGCATTCCTTCCGCGGTCAAGCACATCGAAATCTTCGACACGGGTATCGCGCTCATCGCCGGGCTCATGATTGTGCCCGCGGCGTTCGTGTTCTTTGACGGGGATATGGCGCAGATGCAACAGGGTCCCGGGCTCATGTTCGTCGTGCTCCCGCAGGTCTTTTCGAGTATGCCCGGCGGCGCGTTTATCGGAATCCTGTTTTTCCTCTTAGTACTCTTTGCCGCTTTGACCTCTTCGGTTTCGCTCATGGAGACCATCGTCTCTATCGTCCGTGACAAATTCCATTGGACGCGGCTGAAGGCTTGCCTGATCGTGCTCGGCGTTGCCCTTCTTCTCGGCGTGCCCTCCGCGCTCGGTTTCGGTCCGCTGTCCATGATTTCGTTGGGCGGAATGACCATACTCGATATGTTCGACTTCCTCTCCAACTCCGTACTGATGCCCCTTGTCGCGCTTGGCACCTGCATTTTCGTGGGTTGGGTCATCGGCACCAAAGAGGTGACCGACGAGTTGGAACTCTCCGCGCCTTTCAAGCGCAAAAAACTCTTTAATATCATGGTAAAATACGTCGCTCCCATCTGCCTTGTACTGATTCTCATCAGTTCGGTGCTCGGCGCGTTGGGCGTGCCGTTCTTTAAATTATAAAAGCGAGGGAAAAAGGGAATGAAACGTGCGGTGATGTACGGCGCCGGAAACATCGGCAGAGGGTTTATCGGTCAGCTTTTTTCAAAGAGCGGATACGAAGTGCATTTTTTGGATGTGAACGAAGAAGTGGTGAACCTTCTCAACCGTGACGGCAGATATCCCGTCAACGTGGTGTGCGGCTCGAGCAACGAGGAGCAGTTTGTCGAAAACGTGCGCGGCGTGCTGACGAAGGACAATGCGGTCGCGGCGAAAGAAATCTTCGAGGCGGACGTCATGGCGAGCGCGGTGGGGGTCAACGTGCTGAAATTCATCGCAAAACCCATTGCGATGGGCATTGAAATGCGTATGCGCGCGGGCAAAGCACCCATCAATATCATCATTTGCGAAAATCTCATCGACGCGAATCTGTATCTGAAGAAGTTGATTTTGGACAATCTCCCCGAGGAGTTGCACAAGGATTTTGACAAAAGCGTGGGGCTTGTGGAAGCGAGCATCGGGCGCATGGTGCCCGTCATGGACGAGAAGATGCAGGCGGGCAACAAACTGCGCGTCTATGTAGAACCCTACAATGTCCTGCCCGTGGACAAGGACGCCTTTGTGGGAGAAATCCCGAAGATAGAGAACATGGTGCCCTTTTCGCCCTTTCAGCTGTTTATACAGCGAAAACTGTTCATGCACAACATGAGCCACGCGCTCTGCGCATACCTCGGGTATCTTTCGGGAGACAAGTACGTCTATGAGGCGGCGTCAAAGCCCGAAATCAAACTTCTCGCCCTGCACGCGCTCACGGAGAGCGCCCGCGCGCTTTCCAAGGAAAACAAGGTAGAGATAGATTCTCTTTTGGAGCACGCGGAAAATCTTTTATATCGGTTTACGAACGAGGCACTCAAAGACACGGTAGCGCGAGTGGGCAGAGACACGCAGAGAAAGCTGTCGCCGAATGACCGTTTGGCGGGCGCGTACCGCCTGTGCGCGAAACACGGCGTGCCGAGCACCTATATTTGCGTGGGGATTGCGGCGGCGCTGTTGTTCCGTCCGGAAGGGGACGCGTCCTCGGTGGAGATTGCGGACTACGCGAAACTCGTAAGTCCCCGCGACGCGCTCAAAAAGTACGCGGGCTTTACGGGAACGGAGCCGGAAATGCCCTTTATCGAGAGGATATACCGCGAACTTTCGTCGGGAGCGAGCGCGAAGGAGTTGATTCCCGTCTGCTATGAAGAGGGAAACAAGGGAGTAAAGATTTAAAAAGAGAAGCCCCCCGCTCTATTGAGCGGGGGGTTTTATAATCGATTTAAACCTTGTCCAGCTTTCGATAAAATCATCCTGTTCGGTCTTGTCGAAAGTTTGCAGACAAATTGTCGTGCCGACCATGACGCCCAAAACGAAGGGGTCAGGTTCTTCGTGATAAGTTTCGCGGTAAGATTCAATCAAATCCGGTGCTTGGTTAAGAACTTCGAGGATAGACTCGAGAAGCGTTTTTTTCATAGTAATCCCTCCTATATTCATTATTTTAGCAAAAAATTGTCTCACAGTCAATAAAAATGTATATCATTATATAATTTTCTAAAATTATAGATTATCAGTCTCCGCATGTTTGTGCCAAATGCGCTTACAATAGACTCATGACAATGAGAGATATTGCTACGAGAATCAATTATTTTCGTATGGAGAAAAACAAAAGTGCACGGGATTTAAGTTTGGCTATCGAGAAGAGCGAATCTTATCTTACGCAATTTGAATCCCGTTGCTTTAATTTGAGTACGAATTCCTTGCTCAAGATTATCGAGGCATTGGGGATAGAGCCGGAGGAATTTTTCGCAAAGGACTACCGCAACTACAGCAAAAACGTATTGATTGACGAAGAGTACGAGAAACTATCGGACGACCAAAAGGAAGTTGTACTTTCCGTCCTTCGCAATTTCCGCAAATAACAAATTTTACCTGAATCTCGGGACCCTTTTCGGAGGGTCTTTTTTTTATACCAACATTTTTGTACAAAAAAGGCAATTATTTTACTATAATCGTAATAAAACTACATTACGTTGCTAATTATCTCTACTAAAAACAAGATATAATCATACCGTAGTATAGAAAACGGGGGTCGGCAAGCATGTTGGATTATCGTTTGATTCTTGACCGAATCGAGGAAATTCGGATGGCGCACAATTGGACAATCAACGAGCTTGCGGAGCGCGCCGAATTGACAAGCGGGACGGTTTACGGTTGGTATTCGAAGGCGAGGAAGAAGCCTTCGTTGGAGGCGCTCGCATCGGTAGCAAAGGCTTTTGACATATCTGTTCTTCGTCTTTTGACGCAGTCTCCGGAGGAAGAGATCAATTTTACGGGCAGTTTTTTTAAATCGTTTATTCCAGCACCTCAGGCGTCTCCGCGGGGAGCGCGGTCGCGTCCGTTCCGGTGAGGTTTTTCTGCCATTTTCCGCTCTTGACCCGCCACAGAAGGACAAAGCTCTTCAAAAATTCTTCCCCGAATACGAGCACGTACAGCCATGCGATATTCAGTCCGAACACGAGTCCGCCGATTGCGACCGCAGGCACGGCGAGCAGCCACACGGTGCACGTTTCGATGAGCATACAAAACCTCGTATCTCCGCCCGCGCGCAGGATTCCGATGACCGCGGTGTAATTGACCGCGCGCACGAAGAGGAAAATCGAATAGACCAACAGGACTTTGTTCGCGTACTCGATGCTTGCGGGACTCAACGTCTTGAATACGACGGGCAAAAGGAAGGTAATGCAGTAGTTGAGAATGCCGAAGAGTACGCCGCATATGAGCGCGAAGGCGAGGGCTTTGTGAGCGTCCTCCCTTGCGCGTTCGGGCTTGCCTGCGCCCAGCGAATTGCCGATTAAGACGGCGGTCGCGTTGCCGATGCCGATGAGAAAGACAAAGATAAGTTTGTCGATACTCTGCGTGATATTGAGGGCGGCGAGCACGCTTTCGCTGTCCGGCATGCGGGCAAAGACCGCAAAGTACGCCGTCGTGCCCAGCGCCCAAAACACCTCGTTTGCGACGGTGGGGGTAAAGATTCGGAAATACCCCTTGAAAAAGGACTTGTTCCACTCCGTCATTTTGCGAATCGGACCCGTAATGGAAGTGGGTCGAAGAAGCACCGCGGCGAGCACGATGACGAGTTCGACCCCGCGGGAGATGACGGTGCCCCAAGCGGCTCCGTTCAGCCCGAGTTCGGGCATGCCGAATTTGCCGAACATAAGGGAATAGTTGAAAAAGACGTTGAGCGCAATCCCCGCGAGCGAGCCGAACACCGAGAGCCTGACGCGCTTGATTCCGCGCAGTGCGGTGTAGAAAACCGAGGAAATGGTAAAGGGCAGGAAACTGATGGCGACGATGCGCAGAAAGTCCTTGCCGAGGGGTGCGATGTTGGCTTCCGCGCCGAACAAAGTCATGATAGTCCCGGGGAAAATCATGGAATACGCGGTGAAGAGCACGCCGAGCCCGACGCCGACGACGAGCGAAAATCCGGTATAGCGGGGCATGGAATCGGGGTCGCCCTTGCCGTAGAACTGCGAGATGAAGATAGAGGCTGTGCCGCCCACGACAAAGATGATGAGCTGATACACAAACACAAATTGATTGACGAGCAGAACGGCGCCCATCTGCGGGTCGCCGAGCTGTGAGACCATGAGGGAGTCGATGATGTTCAGGAGCGCGTTCAAGAGGTTTTGGAGCGCAATGGGAAGGGCGAGCAGAGTGACGGCTTTTAAAAACTTTCTGTCGCCGAATAATTTTTTAAAGTGAAACATGGGAAGCCTTCTAAACGTAAATGGTATTCCCCCGGCAGTCGATGGCGACGAGCACGGGAAAGTCTTTGAGGGTAAAGCGGTGAACAGCCTCCGTGCCGAGTTCGGGAAAGGCGAGCACTTCGCTCTTTTGGATACATGCGGCGAGGAGCGCACCCGCGCCGCCCACTGCGGCGAAATAGACCGCGGTGTGCGTTTTCATGGCATCGACGACGGCGGGGGAACGGTTGCCCTTACCGATCATGCCCGACAGCCCCGCGGCGAGAAGTTCGGGGGTGAGGGGATCGACGCGCGCGCTCGTGGTCGGACCTGCCGAACCGACCGCGTACCCCTTTGAGGCGGGGCAGGGACCGACGTAGTAAATGGTTTCGCCCTCGACGGAGACGGGCAGGGGCTTGCCCGCCCGGAGCAGGGCGACGAGATTTTTGTGCGCGGCGTCCCGACCCGTGAGAATCGTCCCTGACAAAAGCACCCGGTCTCCCGCCGAAAGATTCCTGACGTCCTCTTTGGAGAGGGGAAGGGAAACGCGTTTCCAATTCTGCGTATTCATGAAATCACCTCGCTTGCGGTGCGCACGCAGTTGCACTGTACGTTGACCGCGACGGGCAGGGAAGAGATGTGCGTGGGATAGGTTTCGATGTGCACGCCGATACAGGTCGTGCGTCCGCCGAACCCCTGCGCGCCGATGCCGAGCGCGTTGATTCGTTCCAAAAGCTCCCCTTCGATGTCCGCGAGCGCGGGGTCGGGGTTGCGCGAGCCGACGGGGCGCAGGAGCGCGTGTTTGGCGATCTCCATGCACTTTTCCGCCGTTCCGCCGAAGCCTACGCCGAGCAGAACGGGCGGGCAGGGATTGGAACCCGCGAGCCGGACGGTTTCCACGACCGCGTCCTTGGCGGCGTCCAGCCCCTGCGCGGGGGTGAGCATATAGAGCCGTGACATATTCTCCGAGCCGAATCCCTTGGGGAGAACGGAAATTTTGACTTCGTCCCCCGCGACGACGGAGACGTGAAGGACTGCGGGCGTATTCGTGAAAGTATTTTTGCGGGTAACGGGGTCGAGCACGCTCATGCGGAATCCGCCCTCCTCGTACGCCTCCCGCACGCCGCGGTTGACCTCATCGCCGAGCAAATTCCCGACGAGGGAGACCTCCT
The DNA here is from genome assembly GCA_905215695.1 of uncultured bacterium. Classification (GTDB taxonomy): domain Bacteria; phylum Bacillota; class Clostridia; order Christensenellales; family HGM11417; genus CAJMQN01. The sequence goes on along the minus strand of CAJMQN010000008.1, from coordinate 14,257 downwards.
GCCCGAGTTTGAGAAAGACGACGGCGACCCCGGTGTCCTGACAGACGGGGAGTCCGAGGGTTTGGGCGGTTCTCGCGTTTTCGACGAGGCAGTCGAGCGCGAACTTCGCGTTTTCATTGGTCTCTTCTTCGGCGAGTCCGGCAAGCCGCGACACCGCGGCGGGGTCGATGCGGGTGCAGGCGGAGAGAAAACAGCGGCGCACCGCGTCGCCGATTTTTTGAGTTGGAATTTTTTTCATCATGCGCCCATGATAGCACGAAAGGATTGCCTTCGTCAAATAAATTATGTATAATAGAGACATGATGTTTCAGCTTTGCACGCTTGCGTCCGGGAGCAAGGGAAACTGTATTTTCCTGAGCGACGGACAGACGAAAATTTTGATTGACGCCGGGCTGTCGGTCAAGGAGATTGCCGCCCGTCTTGCGAAGATTGGGGAAAATCCTCAAGACATCGACGGGATACTGCTCTCGCACATTCACTCCGACCACGCGCGGGGGGTGGACGACTTCTGTCGCAAGTATCAGAAGGAAGTATTCTGCAACCGAAACTGCGGACGGGAATTTCTGCGTGCGACCCCCTACGAGAGCGGCAAGCCCTTCCGTTTGGGCGGTCTTGAGATAGAACCCGTCGCGCTCCCGCACGACACGCCGACCTGCGACGGTTTTCTGATTCGTTCGGGGAACACGAGCGCGGCGGTGGTGACCGACCTCGGAATCTGTCCGGGTGACGTCTCTCTGCGCCTTCGGGATCTCGACGTCCTCGTCATAGAATGCAACCACGACCTCGGCATGCTCGCGCGTTCGCGGTATCCGTACCCCCTGCGGAGCAGAATCCGCTCGGACAGGGGACACCTCTCGAACGCGGCGTGCGCGGAGCTGATCGAGCGCGTCTATACCGAACGCCTCTCGGACGTGTACCTTGCGCACCTGTCCGAGGAGAACAACACCCCCGAACTCGCCTACTATACGGTAACGGGGTATTTAAAGGACAAAATCGACCTACATAAGTGCCGGATTCACGTGTCGTTGCAGACGCAGATTTCGGAAATCTATCGCAGAGAGGAGGAATAATGTTTTCCAATACCGAAAAAACCCGGGCGGGCATGGTCTTTACAGTGAGCGTGCTCGCAAATCTCGTCTTTCAGCTTGTCGCCTCCGTCGTCATTCAGGTATTAAAGACGGACTTGAACACCAACTTCACCGCGTTTCTGTTCGTACAGCTTCTCCTTCCCGCGGCGGTGTTCGGGGGCGTGTTTTTTTACGTCCGAAAGCGTGGGGGCTGTACGCAGAAGAGCGCGTGGAGCTGGCGGAAACCCCGGCTGTCGGACATGCTCATCGCCGGGGGACTTGGCGTCGCCGTCTGTTTTTCCTCGGGTTTTCTCAACGAGCTGTTCAGTTGGCTGATGAATGCAATCGGAATCGAAAACGGGCTTGACCTTCCCGAATCCCGCAATCTCTTTGAACTCGTGCTCTTCATGTTCGTGCTCTGCGTTCTCCCCGCGTTTTCGGAAGAAATGGTCTTTCGGGGTGCGCTGACCTCCTTTCTGACCTCCTGCAAGACATGGGCGGCGTGCATGATTTCGGGCGCGCTGTTCGCGCTCATGCACATGAATCTCTCGCAGATGCTCAACGCGTTTTTGGTGGGCATGCTCCTGACGCTGATTACGCTGCGTTCGGGTTCGGTTTTTCCGGCGATGCTTCTGCACTTTGTGAACAACGTGACGACGGTGGTCTCCGACCTTGTTATCGGCACGCTGCAACCTCCCGTGCTTTTCCTGAATTTCACCCTCTTTCAGGTCGTCGTGGCGGCGGTGTGCCTCATTCCCATCGGGCTTGCGGTGTGGCATTACAGCCGTATGGAGACGAGGTGCAGAATCGAGTACGGCGAGCTTGCGCCCCTTTCGCCGGGCACGGGCAGGGATCTCGGCATCGCGCTCGCGCCGGGCATTCTCATGGCGGTGCTGTTCACCTTTTTGAATACCGCGCTATGATTCGGCTGAATTTGGTCTGCGTGGGCAGAATCCGCGAAAAATATTTTGCGGACGCCTGCCGCGAGTACGAAAAGCGCCTGACGCGGTTCTGCAAATTCTGTCTCGTCGAAGCGCCCGAGTGCGCCGAGGGCGACCCGAAACGCGTGCTCGCGCGGGAGGAGGAGGGAATCCTCCGCGCCCTCGAGGGCAAAGTGATTCTCTTCGACCCCGCGGGGCAGAAACTCTCGAGCGAGGGACTCTCCCTCTGTATGACCAGACTTTCGGAGCGCGGCGATACGCTGACCTTTGTCATCGGGGGTTCGCACGGCGTCTCCGAGAACGTAAAGAGCCGCGCCGACCTGCGGCTTTCGGTTTCGGACATGACCTTTCCGCACATGCTCTTCCGGGTGATGGCGGAGGAACAGCTCTACCGCGCGTTCATGATTGCGTCGGGCGCTTCCTACCACAAGTAACGTTTTCACGGAACGCGCCTCTTCGGCATATCCCGTAATATGACGGATTTTTTTGACGCCGAACGGCTAACCTTTGCGGCGGGCGAATTGGGCGGAAAGCGGACGACAATCGGAAAAACGGTGTTCGGCAGGGAAATTCCCTGCGTGTTTCTCGGCGGAGAGGGACCGCGTATTTTGCTCGTCGCGGGACATCATGCCCGCGAGCATCTCTCTTCGGAATGTCTCTTCCGCGCGCTCCGCGCATTTCCGCCCTCGCGCTGTCGGGTCGCGGCGGTGCTCTGTGCGAATCCCGACGGAGCGGAACTCTGTATCCGCGGCGCGTGTTCGGCGCCCCGTGCCGCCCGTCCCGCGCTGTACGGCATGAACGGCGGCGCGGACTTTACGCTTTGGAAGGCGAACGGCAGGGGTGTGGACTTGAACGTGAATTTCCCCGCGCATTTCGGCGAGGGACGGGGAAACGTGCTCCGACCCGGTCCGCAGGGCTGTATCGGCGCGTATCCCTTTTCGGAGCCCGAAAACCTTGCTCTGCTCTCCCTCCTCCTGAACTTCCGTCCGGACGCGCTCGTGACCCTGCATACGAAGGGCGAAGTGCTGTATTGGAACTTCGGACAGCGGGGGAGCGTTTTGCGCCGCGACCGCCGAATTGCCCGCGCGCTCGGGGAACGGCTCGGGTTTGCGCCCGCGGAAGCGAAGTCGAGCACGGGCGGACTCAAGGATTTTGCGGTGCAGTATCTCGGGATACCGGCGTTTACGATAGAGCTCGGTCGGGACGAACTGCCGCACCCGCTCCCGTACTCGCTCGCGGAGGGGATTGCGGAAAAACTTGCGGGACTCCCCGATTTTCTCGCGGGGGAACTTTAGAAAATTTTTTTGGAGGCGGAAGGATTGGACAAGCCGGACGAATACTTTATGAAACATGCGCTCGCCCGCGCGCGCAAAGCGGAAAGCCTTGACGAAGTCCCCGTGGGCGCGGTCATCGTCAGGGAGGGAAGGGTGATTGCCTCGGGGTACAACCTGCGCGAGAGCCGGCAGGACGCGACCCTGCACGCGGAAATGGTCGCCATCCGCCGCGCCTGCAAAAAACTCGGCTCCTTCCGGCTGGAAGGCTGTACGCTGTACGTGACGCTCGAGCCCTGCCCGATGTGCGCGGGGGCGATCGTAAACGCCCGCCTGCCCCGCATCGTCTATGGCGCGTCCGACCCGAAGGCGGGCTGTTGCGGCACGCTGTACGAACTGTGCACGGACCCGCGTTTCAACCACCGCGCGGAGGTAAAGGGGGGAGTGCTCGCCGCCGAATGCGGGGAGGTGCTGACCTCTTATTTTCGGAAAAAGCGTGAAAAAAAAGAATTGCCCCGCGCTTTTCATTGACAGAACCGAAGGAATCCTTTAAAATAGAACACGGTCCCCGAAAGGGAAGGAAATACATAGGGAAAAGCGTTGGAGGAGTACAATGATTACACACGGTAACAGTATCAAAGTATTTGCCGGAAATGCCTGCAAGAACCTCGCGAAGGACATTGCAAACATTCTGAAAATGGAACTCGGAGACATCGAAGTCGGGAGATTTTCGGACGGCGAAACGATGGTCAACATTCGGGAGTCCGTCCGCGGAAGGGACGTATTCGTGATTCAGTCCACCTCGACGCCCATCAACGACCACCTCATGGAACTTTTGGTCATGATTGACGCCCTGCGCCGTGCGAGCGCGGGACGGATCACCGCGGTAATGCCCTATTTCGGCTACGCGAGACAGGACCGAAAGGCGCGTTCCCGGGACCCGATCACGGCAAAACTCGTCGCCGACCTCATCACAACGGCTGGAGCGGACCGCGTGCTGACCATGGATCTGCACGCCGCGCAGTTGCAGGGATTCTTCGACATTCCGGTTGACCATCTCCTCGGCGCGCCCGTACTCGTTCAGTACCTCCTCGAAAACGGATTCGGACACAACAAAGATCTCGTCGTCGTGTCGCCCGACCTCGGCTCGGTCAAGCGCGCGCGGACGATCGCGACCAAACTCGACGCGCCGATCGCCATCATCGACAAGCGCCGCCCGAAGAACAACGAGGTCGAAATCATGAACATCATCGGCGACGTCAAGGACAAGCGCGTGCTCCTCGTTGACGATATGATCGACACCGCGGGCACGATCGTGCAGGGCGCGCAGGCGCTCAAAGATCAGGGCGCGGCGGAGATCATTGCCTGCTGTACGCACGGCGTATTCTCCGGTCCCGCCTTCGAGCGTCTGGAAAATTCGGTGATTTCCAAGATTATCACCCTGAACACCATCGAGTTTGACAAGTCGAAAGTGCCCTCAAAAATTCAGACCATCTCCGCCGCGCCCATCTTCGCGGAAGCGATTGAGCGCATCTACGCGGACCTTCCTCTCTCCAAGCTCTACGAATAGAAGAGAAATCCGGGATTCTTTCCCGGATTTTTTTTGCGAATCGTTGTCAGAATGGGCAAATTGTGGTACACTATACCGGAACGGTCATTTAGAGTGTAGGACCGATCGGAGGTTATACATGTATATCATCGTCGCGGGAGGCGGCAAAATGGGTTCGACGGTGGTCGAACTCCTTGCGGAAGAAGGACACGACGTCGCTCTCATCGACAATAACTCCCGGGTCGTAGAGGAAGCGATCGACAAATGGGACATCACGGGCGTGGTGGGAAACGCCGCAAGCTGTGACGTCCAGCGGGAAGCGGGCGCGGAGCACGCGGATCTTCTGATTGCCGCGACGCCGCAGGACGAACTGAATCTTTTGGCGTGCCTCGTCGCGGGCAAGCTCGGCTGCGCGCACACCATCGCGCGGGTGCGCAATCCCGAATATTCCTCCCAGCTCCTGTTTTTGCGGGAGCTTGGTCTGTCCATGGTCGTCAATCCCGAGTTCGAGACGGCGCGGGAGATTTCGCGTACCCTGCGCATGCCCGAGGCGATCAAGGTGGACTCCTTCGCGGGCGGGCGCGCGGACATCATCGAGGTCCGCATCGGGGAAGGCTCGCCGCTTGCGGGTCTCGCCATCAACCAGATTTCGGAGAAATACAAGATCAAAGTCCTCGTCTGCGCGGTGGAACGGGAGGATTTCGTGACCATTCCGGGGGGCGAATTCCGTTTAAAGTACGACGACAAAGTCTATGTGACGGGAACGGGGGAGTATCTTCTCCGGTTTTTCCGCACCTTCAAGCTCATCAAGGACAAAATCAAGCGCGTCATGATTGTGGGCGGGGGCAAAGTGAGCTATTACCTTGCCAAACAGCTTGACAAGATGAACATGGACGTGCGCATCATCGAGCGGGACTCTGCGCGCTGCGAGTTCCTGTCCGAGAAACTGCCCAAGACCGTGACGGTCATCTGCGGGGACGGGCTTGACCAGACCGTGCTCCTCGAGGAAGGGTTGGAGAGTTCGGACGCCTTCGCGGCGATGACGGGCATGGACGAGGAGAATATCATCGTGTCCCTCTACGCCAAGAGCAAGGGTCTCGACAAGATTGTGACCAAGGTCAACCGAAGTTTCGGGGACATGGTGAGCGAACTCGGACTCGAGAGCACCGTCTGCCCGAAACAGGTGGTGGCGAACCATATCGTGCGCTACGTGCGCGCCATGCAGAAGGGGGAGGGGAGCACCGTGCGAACCCTCTACAAACTCGTGGGCGATGTCGAGGCGCTTGAGTTTTCGATTGACGAGGAGGCGGAGTATCTCGGCAAGCCCCTTCGCGAACTCCGTATCAAGAAGAATATTCTCATCGGCTGTATCGTGCACGAGGGAGTCCCCAAGATACCGGACGGCGGCGACGCCATGCGGCTCGGGGACAGCGTGGTGGTCGTGACCGCCGAGGGACGGCTCAAGAATCTCAGCGATATCTTTGAATAGAAGGCAACCGACATGAATTTTCGGATGATGGGTTATACAATCGGTCAGATTCTGCGGGTCGAGGGGGTGCTCATGCTCCTTCCGCTCTTCGTGTCACTGTTGTACGGCGAAAACATCTGGCTGTGGTTTCTGATTCCCGCGGCGTCCCTCGCGGCGCTCGGGACTGTCCTCACGCTCAAAAAGCCGGAGGACCGCACGATTCTCGCCAAGGAAGGACTCGTGATCGTGGGTCTCTCGTGGGTGCTGATGTCCCTGTTCGGCTGTCTGCCCTTTTGGATTTCGGGGGAAATCCCGCTCTTTATCGACGCGCTGTTCGAGACGATCTCGGGCTTTACGACGACGGGCGCGAGCGTGCTGTCCGACGTGGAATCCCTCTCCTACGGCATGCTGTTCTGGCGGAGTTTCACGCATTGGATCGGGGGCATGGGCGTGCTCGTGTTCGTGCTCGCCATTCTGCCGCAGTCGGACGTGCGCGCCATGCACCTCTTCCGCGCGGAGACCACGGGACCGAAAATCGGCAAACTCGTGTCCAAGATGAAGAGTTCCGCGCGCATCCTGTACGGAATCTATATCGCGCTCACCGCGGTGGAGATGATTTTTCTTCTCTGCGGCGGCATGAACGTGTTTGACAGCGTGACGCACGCCTTTGCGACGGCGGGCACGGGCGGTTTTTCCACCAAAAATGCGGGCATCGCGCACTTCGACAGCCTGTATATCGAAATGGTTATCGCCGTCTTTATGTTCCTGTTCGGCATCAACTTTCAGATTTTTTATCTGCTCCTCATCAAGAACTTCCGCGGCGTGTGGAAGAACGAGGAACTCCGTTGGTACTTCGTCATGGTGTTCGTGGCGGTGCTCTTCATCGCGCTCAACGTCATGTCGCTCTACGAAAACAGTTTCGGCGCGGCGCTCCGCTACTCCTTCTTTCAGGTGACCTCGGTGGTCTCGACGACGGGCTTTGCGACGACGGACTACGCGGGTTGGCCGCTGTTTTCGCGCACGATTCTGCTCCTTTTGATGTTCTCGGGCGCTTGCGCAGGCTCGACGGCAGGGGGCTTGAAAATCTCCCGCGTGGCGATTGCCGTCAAAAGTTCCTTCTCGGAGCTTCGTCACATGCTCCGTCCCCGCTCGGTCGTCGTGCCCAAATTCGACGGCAAGCCGCTCGAGCGGGAAGAGGTCGCGGGCGTACAGCACTTTCTGCTCGTCTATGCCCTGCTGTTTGCGGTATCCCTTCTGCTCGTCTCCATCGGAATCAAGGACTTCGACACGGCGTTTTCGGGGGTGTTGACCATGCTCTCGAACGTCGGACCGGGCTTGAGCGCGGCGATCGGTCCCGTGAGCAACTTCGGGGCGCAGACGGTGCTGACCAAGCTCGTGTTCAGCTTTGACATGCTCGCGGGGAGATTGGAACTCTTCCCGATCATCATCCTGTTCGCACCGGCGACCTGGCGCCGCCGCTAAAAATCACGGAGGAATCCATCTATGAAGTATCAGGAATTATACGGTGCGTCCTGCTCGCCCGAAGCGCAGGAAAAGCGATACCGTGCGCTCTCGGCGCGTTTCGACCGCAGTTTCGAGGGCGAAAAGCATTTCTTTTCCTCCTCGGGCAGAATCGAAATTTTGGGCAACCACACCGACCACAACCACGGCAAAGTGCTTGTGGGCGCGATCTCGGCGGACACCCTCGCCTGCGTGACCCCCTCGGAGAAGGTGGTGTTAAAGAGCGAAGGCTACCGCGACATCGTGGTGGAGCTCGACCGCCTCGACCCCGAACCCTCGGAACGCGGCACGAGCCTCGCGCTCGTCAAAGGCGTTTTGGCGGGCTGTCGCAGAAGGGGAAGGCGTATCGGCGGCTTTTCGGGGGTCATGGTCTCCAATATTTTCAAGGGCGCGGGCGTGTCGAGTTCGGCGGCGTTCGAAGTGCTGATTGCGGAAATCATGAACGTATTTTACAACGACGGACGCATGGGCGGCGTGGAAAAGGCGCAGATTGCGCAGTACTCCGAAAACGAGTATTTCGGCAAGCCCTGCGGTCTCTTGGACCAGACGGGTATCGCGCTCGGCGGAATCTGTGAAATCGACTTTGAAAATCCCTCCGCGCCAGAAGTGGAGCGGCTCGCGCTCGACCTCGGTCCCTACCGCGTGGTGGTGACGAACACGGGCGGGGACCACTCCGACCTGACGGACGCCTACGCCGCGATTCGTCGGGAAATGGAGGAAGTCGCCTCGGCATTCGGCAAACAAGTCCTGCGGGAAATCCCGTATTCCGAATTTCTCGCGGCTGTTCCCGCGCTCTCCAAGAAAGTGTCGGGCAGAGCAATCCTGCGCGCGATGCACTTCTACGACGAGAACGCGCGGGTAGAGGCGGGCGCGGATGCAATCCGGCGGGGGGACAGAGAAGCGTTCTTCCGCGCGGTAACGGAATCGGGTGACAGTTCGGCAAGGCTGCTCCAAAACCTCTTTGTGAGCGGGGAGACCGCCCAGCGCGTGCCGCTTGCGGTGGAACTCTCCAAACGTCTCCTAAAGCGGGGCGGGGGCGTGCGCGTGCACGGCGGCGGCTTTGCGGGGACGATTCTCGCGTTCGTGCACGCGGAGGATTTGCCCGCGTACCTCGCGGCAATGGGCGAGGCGTTCGGCGCGGACAACGTATTCACGGCGGAAATCCGCAGTGCGGGCACCTGCGAGGCGCGTGTTTGAGAATTTCTCGAAAAGGGTACATATAAAACGTAATTTCAATTTGAAAAGGAGTTATTCATGAAAAAGAGCAACATTGTGAAAGTGCTGTTTGCGGTGAGCTTTTTCGTCATCGCGGTACTGCTCGTCGTGGGCGCGGTCGTGCCGGAGGACAGCGGTTTTGAATTCGGCATTTTAGACGCCATCGTCTATCTTGCGGGCGCTTTCTCGCTCGTGAGCCTGCTCGCGGCGTTCCTGTTTGAAAAGAAACAGGGCACTCTTCTCTCGTCCTATCTCTTTTCGTTGGTCTGCTTCGGCGTGGCAATCGCCATCGGACTGAAGTGGTACGTTTCGATCACGCTCATGATTGCCTATCTCGGACTGCTGTTCCTCGTGCGCACGGTCTGTCTCCGCGGCAAGGCGTGGGACGCAGGGGACAACCAGCGTCCGGAATACAAGGACTACCGCCAGCGCAAGGCGGAGAAGGAACAAGCCGAGCGCGCCGCCGCGGAGAAAAACGCGGAGCGCGACGTATTTCCCGAAGAGAACGAGGACAAGAAGGATTAAGACATGCGGAATCTGACGCTCATGACGGACCTGTATCAGCTCACGATGATGCAGAGTTATTTTGACAACGGGATGAAGGACCGCGCGGTGTTCGACATGTTTTTCCGCGCGAAAAAGAACATCGAATACGCGGTATTCGCGGGTCTCGAGCAGGTCGTGGAGTACATCCGCAACATTCATTTCGACGAGGAAGACATTGCCTATCTCCGTTCGACGAAGAACTTTTCGGAGCCCTTCCTTGACTCTCTGCGGAATTTCCGTTTTACGGGAAACCTGTACAGCGTCAGAGAGGGGACTTTCGTCTTTCCCGACGAACCCATCGTGACGGTGGAAGCGCCCCTTCCCGAGGCGCAGTTCGTGGAGACCGCGCTCCTGAATATGATCAATCATCAGACCCTGATCGCGACCAAAGCGAGCAGGGTGATGACCGCCGCGGAGCACGGGGTAATGGAGTTCGGTCTGCGCCGCGCGCAGGGACCGGACGCGGGGATTTACGGCGCGCGCGCGGCGATCATCGGGGGATTGGAATCGACGAGCAACGTCCTTGCGGGTCAGATGTTCGAAGTGCCGGTGAGCGGCACGCACGCGCACAGCTACGTGATGAGTTTCCCGGACGAACTTTCCGCCTTCCGCGCCTACGCGAAGAGCTATCCGGACAACTGTCTTTTGCTCCTCGACACCTACGATACGTTGAAGAGCGGACTCCCGAACGCGTTGAAGGTGTTTGACGAACTCGCGGCGTCCGGGCATCGCCCGCGGGGGGTGCGCATGGACTCCGGAGACCTCGCCTATCTCTCCAAAAAGATTCGCAAGGTCTTGGACGACCACGGCTATCCGGACGCGAAGATCTGCGCGAGCGGGGATTTGGACGAATACTCGATCCGTTCTCTGCTGTCGCAGGGCGCGAAAATTGATATTTGGGGCGTCGGGACAAAGCTCATCACGAGCGAGGACGTGCCCTCACTCGGCGGCGTTTACAAACTCTCCGCCGTCAAAAAAGGGGAGACCTACGAACCCCGCATCAAGATTTCCGAAAACATCGTCAAGATTACCAACCCCGGCTTTAAAAAACTTGTCCGAATCTACGACCGCGAGAACATGGCGCAGGCGGACCTCATCATGCTCCGTGAGGAGGAAATCGACGCGAGCAAACCGCTCACGATTTTCCACCCCGTGGAGACTTGGAAAAAGACGACGTTTACGGACTATCGGGTGGAGAATCTGCACGAGCAGGTCATCCGCGACGGCGAACTCGTCAAACCTCTTCCCTCCTTTTCGGAGACCGTCGCGCACGCGAAGGCGGAAAAGGCGAGTTTTTACGAGGAATACAAGCGCCTTGACAATCAGCAGATTTACAAGGTCGATCTTTCGCAGGGTCTCTACGAGGTCAAGCGCGGTCTGATTGACAAGTATCACAACAATTAGTCAGGATTCGACAAAACTTCCTCTCATGCGCGGCTGAAAAGTATGGTACAATGAGAGTCGGTGAAAGTATGGCGGACAGAAACGCGGAAATCAAAAGCATTCTGACGAAGATCATAGCGGACTACGAATCGGTGCTGAAGGAACAGCGCGAGCGCATTCTGCAAATGCGGGAGGAGAACCGCAAACTTGGCGAGGAATTGGAGACCTACCGCAAGCGGGAGGGTCAGATCGGCAAGGCGATGATGCTCGCCGTGTCCAAGGCGAAGGAGATTGACGAAAGCTCCCGTCTTCGCTACCGCACGGAGATGCAGAGACTGCGGGAATTTCATGTGCGTTGGAAGAAATATTACGACGCGCTGTACCGTTTTGCGCCCGAGCGCGACCTCGAGCAGTTCAAGGAATATCTGAACAAAATGGACGGCATCTTCGAGGGCGAATTTCTCATCGGAGAGGAGGATCTCGAGGGAGTGCACCGCGTGGAGAGTGACCGTGTGCGGGCGCGTGCGGAGGAGGACGGATTTTCGGAACTGTTTTCGCCCGGCGGCGCGCAGGACGAAGGCGCGGCGGCGGAATCTCCCGAAAAGCAAGAAACCTTCGACCTCGACGAAGTGCTCTATCCCAAGAACCTGCCCGACCTCGAGAGTCTCTGCGAGGAACTTGGATTGAACAAGTAAAGACCCGTTTTCGGGTCTTTTTTCTTTTTGTGGACAATCTTCGCGCGCTGTGATATAATATTTTCAATGAAACAAAACCGTCGTATCGTCCTTGCGAGCAAATCTCCGCGCCGGGCGGAACTCTTGAAACGCATATTTTCGGACTTCGAGGTGATTCCGTCGCATTCGGAGGAGAGCGCGGAGGAATCCGACCCCCGCGCGCTCGTGCGCGCATTGGCGCGGGAGAAGGCGGAAGAAGTCTTTTCCCGCAACCGCGACGCGCTCGTCGTGGGCGCGGATACGGTGGTATGGCTTGCGGGCAGACGATACGGCAAGCCCCGCGACCGCGCGGACGCCGCGGAGATGCTCGTCTCCCTTTCGGGAAAGGAGCACAGCGTGCTGACGGGCGTGTGCGTGTGCGCGCCGGAAGGCTGTTGGGACTTTGCCTGCGAGAGCTTTGTGAGATTCCGCAGGATAGACGAGGGCTTTCTCTCCGCGTATCTCGATACGGGAATCCCCTTCGACAAGGCGGGCGGATACGGAATACAGTGCGAACCTTCGCCGGTGGAGAGCTGGCGCGGGGACTATGACAACATCGTGGGACTTCCGGTGCGCGCCCTTCGGGAACTTTTGGAGAAACAAAACTTGAGGTGAAAAGCATGGGATACATGGAATTGGGAATCGACTTCGGTTCCTCTTATACTTCGATCTATGCGAAGGGACAGGGCATCGTCCTGCGCGAGCCGACCGTCATGGTACTCGAAGGGGATGGCGCTTTGAGCGCGGCGGGCGAGCCGGCAAAGAAACTCATCGGCAAACTGCCGCCGGACAAGCGCGTATGTTTTCCGGTATTCGAGGGGGTCGTGACCTCGCGGGAAGCGGCGTCCCAGCTCCTCGAATATTTTTTGGACAAAATCATGCCCGCGCGTCTGTTCCGCCCCAAGATTCGCGCCGTCCTGAACGTGCCCTGCGGCGCGTCCCCTCGGGACAAGCAGACCCTCGAGGAAGCGGCGGCGCAGGCGGGCGTGAAAGAGCCCATCGTTGTGGAAGGCTGTCTCTGCCAGCACTTGGGACTTGACTTTTCCTTTCGCCGCACCCAGCCCGTTCTGACGGTAGATATCGGCGGGGGAAAGACGGACGTTTCGGTGATAGCGGACGGTCGCATCGTCGCGGGCTGTACGTTGGGCGTAGGGGGCAACAACGTGGATACGGGCATCATCGATTGGCTTCTTCGCGAATATCAGCTCAAAATCGGTCTTTTGACCGCGGAAAAGCTGAAATCCACGGTATGCAGTCTGTCCGAGCGGGAAAACGGCACGAGCATGGTCGCGGGACAGGATGTGACCAAAAACGCGCCCCGCTCCATGTTGGTCTCCTCCAAGATGCTGTACCCCGTGATCGCGCACTATTACGACAAGATCAGCGAAGTGGTGGACGTCATGGTCAAATCCCTGCCCGCGGAGATTTCGGGGGGGATTCTCGAGGACGGAATCCACCTGACGGGGGGCGGGAGCAAGATGGCGGGATTGGTACCCTACCTCGTGCGCACGCTCGGCTATTCGTACAAGACCATCGCAAACGCGGATCTTGTGAGCGTGCTCGGCGCGGGAAAGCTCTGCGAGGATTCCAAATTGTTAAAGACGGTTTTTCAGCTTTAAAGAAAGCGCCCCTTCGGCAGAAGGGGCGTTATTTTATCTCTTTGAATCGAGGAGCAGGCGCAAAAACTCGCGGAGCAGTTTTTTGCGTTCGTCGTCCAATTCCCGAAATTCGGAAACAAGCTGTTTTTCAAGCGCGGTAAGCGGGCTTTTGAGGCGGTTTGAGACGGAATCCCGCTCCCGCCCGAGCAGTTCGTCCAGGCTCACGTCAAAGAACTCGGCAAGGGCAATCAGAACCTCGTAGCTCGCCTCTCGGGTCTCGTTTTCGTAGTTTGCGAGCGTTCCCTGATTGAGATTCAGCGCTCGGGCGAGCTCCGCCCTCGTCAAACCGTTTTCCATGCGGATTTCCTTCAGTTGAAACATGCGCCGAAACCTCCCGTCTCTTTCCTCCCATTATACATTTTGAACGATTTTTTTGATTTAAATACTTCGAAACGGTTGATTTTTGTCGAATTGTGTGGTAAAATCGTACATAATGAACGATAAATACGCAAATCGTTCAGAAATGCAACATTTTGGAGGTATTTTTATGGGAAAAGGGCAGAAAATTGCCGGATTGGTACTCGGAATTGTGGGTATCGTCAGCGCGTGTATCGGGTTTGCGGTTCCGATTCTTGCGATCGTGGGGTTGCCGCTTTCAATCGTAGGTCTCGTCCTTGCGATTGTGGGCAACAAGAAGGAGAAGGACGGCATGGGGACGGCGGCGTTCGTCCTGTCGCTTTTGGCGGTCATCTTCACGGCGATCACCTTCTTCACCTGCGGGCTGTGCGTGCTCTGCGTTGCGGGGGCGGCTAACGCGGTTTCGATGCTTTAAAAAACGCGCGGCGGAACACTCCGCCGCCCTTTCTTTTTTTTTGGGAGGAATAGCGAATGTTTCCATATTTAGACGCGGGGAAGAGGATTCCGACCTACGGACTCTGCTTTCTTCTCGGCATGGTTGCGGCGGTGCTCGCCGCGCTCTTCTTGG
>CAJMQN010000007.1 GCA_905215695.1 uncultured bacterium | reverse complement strand
AGGGCGCGCAAACTGCTTTGCGCGCCCTCGGTTCTCCCTAAAACAGGAAATATCAAAAATCCCCAATACTCAATAGTCGTTTCAAAATTCAAATTCGTCCGTTTTTTCATAAAAAAATTGATAGAAAAAGAGTCCGCATAGTGAGTGCGGACTCTTTTTCCTTCCCCTTGGGGGGAAATTATGAAAGAAATTAGAATTATACCTGTTAAATAATCGTCCGGAAATCCGGTTTCGTCCAAATATTTTTAAAAATATTTCATTCTTTTTCAATATTTTTTTCTTCTTCGGGTTCTTTTCCAGATTTTTCCAAACTAACGTTTTTATTTTCGCGTTTCATGCTCTCAAAATCCTTGAGCATGGAACCCATGAGAAGATTTTTTCCGGTGACGCGATGCAGAATATAGTGAAGGGCAAACAGGAGTGCGCCGAGGGAGTTTGCCACGATGTCCTGCATGGTATCATCCACGAGCGTACCGAAATTTCCGTTTGCAAGCTCGACAGGCGCACCCTGCGCGACCTGACCGAGCCAAAGGTCCGCGCAATATTCATAGACCTCCCACAGCGCGCCGATGGTGGAGGCGCAGAAAAAGCAGAAGAGAATGACAGTCGCGCGTTTCATTCCGCCGAGGTCGCCGAGCAGACTCAAGAGGAGAAGTCCGACCATGCTCCCCGCGTAGCCCACGACCACCGTGTGAATAATCTTATCGTAGAGCGGAATGGTTGACCACCCGCCCCAGATACTCCCCACAATTCCCGAGAGAATGTAGCAAATGTTAAATGCCGCAAGCAGGAAATTGGAGAATTTCATGCGGAAGATTTTTTCGAGGACGAAGGGCAGAAGCGCAACGAGCGCAACGCCGATACAGGCGGGAACGCGGTCCTTGCGGTATCCCGTCGCGGCGAACACGATGAGAAAGACGACGCAGGACAGACCGAGAAGCAGATTTGTCAAAAGATTGACGCGGCGAAACACCTTCTGCTTGTCCATGTCAGCCCTCCGCGCCCGCGAGCGCCGCCGCGAGGTCGAGCTTGATTTTTTGGATTCCCCCTTCGTCCGGTCGGAATTGATTTTTAAACGCCGGCAGGAGCGGAATGTATTTCATTCCCGCGAGAATCTCCTCGATTTCCCCGAGATATGCCGGATTCCAGCCGTAAGAGCCGAATACGACGGTACGTTTGGGGTCGTATTTCAAGCCCTTTAAATAGCACAGGAATGCCGACACCGTGGGCATCATATTGCTGTTTAAGCAGGGCGAACCCACCGCGAGATATTTCGCGTCCAACAGCTCGGTCAGGATATCCGAATTGTGCCAAACCTTGAGGTCGCAGAGCTTGGTGTCCACACCCGCCTCGCGGAAGGTCTCCGCAACGGCTTCCGCCATGCGTTCGGTGGAGTGCCACATCGAATCGAACACAACCACCGCTTTCTCCTTTTGCGCGCCGATGAAGGAACGGTACAGGTCGAGCGCCGTATCGGGGTTTGTCCAGAGCACGCCGTGGCTGGGCGCAATCAGTTCGATCTCCAGTCCCGCGAGCGCGGAAAGCGCTTTTTCCACCTGCGAAGTGTAGGGATTGACGATATTCGCGTAATACTTCTTCGCCTGATACGCAATCTCCGCCGCGTCGTTTTCCGCGTCCAAAATGCCCGAAGATGCAAAATGCTGTCCGAACGCATCGTTTGAAAAGAGAATCTTTTCCTCCTCGCAATAGCTGACCATATTGTCCGGCCAATGCACCATGGGCGTCTGCACGAAGGAGAGCGAAAGTTTTCCGAGATTCAGTTTGTCCCCCGTACGAATCTCCTTGAGCGGAAGGTCGCCGTAGTACAGCGAAAGCGCTTTCTTCCCGGAGCCTGCGACGGTGTAGATTTCCGCATTGGGCGCAAGTTCCGCGATTTCCCGAATCGCACCCGAATGGTCGGGCTCCGCGTGGTTGGAGACGATAAAGTCAATCTTGGAAGGATCTACAACCGACCGAATCCGCGAGAGCATTTCCTCCGAAAAACCGGGCTTTACGGTGTCGATGAGCGCAATCTTGTCGCTCACGAGGAGATAGGCGTTGTAGGTGCTCCCCCTTTCCGTGCTGTACCCGTGAAAATTGCGGACGCTCCAGTCCGTCGCGCCCACCCAATAGATCCCTTCTCTCAACTTTCTTGCTTTGAACATATTTGGAACCTCGTTTCGTATCATTTTTCAGGCAACAGTTTACCATATCCTGCCGGGAAATGCAATTCTTTTGCAGAAAGTCCGCGCTGCCGCGGCGCAATCTGCGTCCCTTCGGCGTATTTCGACAGGAAAAGAAAAACGCCCCTTCCGAAATCCGGTCGGGGCTTTTTACAAAGAAAATTGTCTATTCAAATACTTCCGGTGTACGGAGAATCGTTCTGATCAGTACCGAAGGATACTCGCAATAGCGGTCCGGTCCGTATCCGACGGCGCTCCCGTCCATGCACATGCCGTACCGTTCCCGCCAATATCCGCCGTCCGCAACACCCCGTCTGCTCACGAGCGCGACCCCCTCTTTGAGCCGATTCCAGTCCCGCATCTGCGCGGCGGCATACATTTCGAGATAGAAGACCCGTCCCATCGCCGCCATGTCATACACCTTTCCGCGGTCGGGCACAAAGCCCACGTCCCCGCCAAGCTCCCACTCCCGAACGAGATAGGGACGGGCGACAACCTGCGTCGGCATCCCGCCCCACCAGAAATCCGGTTCTGCGGCGACCTGTTTCCAAATCTCCCGCGCAAGTCCTTCCTCAATCAGCCCGAACGCAATCGCGGCAAAATTGACGTCGGTCAGTCCGTGAATGTCCACAAGTTCCCGTTCCGGATGCACGTACTCGCCGCAGTGCCCCTCCCGGATAAAGAATTCGCAAAAGGCTTTTTGCAGTGCGAGCGCCTCTCTGTTCCACTTTTCCGCCTCCGCAGGTTCTCCGGCGGCGGCGCAAAGGGCGGACAAGGACTTAAGCGCATGAAAAATATAGCATTGCGCAGTTCCGTCGTATTCCTTTCGCGGAATCATCTCAATATAGAACGCACAGCCCGCATAGAGTCCGTTTTCGGCACGCAAAGAGAGCAGAAAGTCCCCCGCCCGCCGAACGCTTTCGAGATTTTCACAGAGCCATACGCGATCGCCCGTACTCGCAAAAATTTCGGACGCGGTCAAAATATGGCAGACCGCGGCGAGCGCGGAGAGCGGATTCTCCGCCACCCAGTGCCGATACAGCCCGATCCATTCACGGGTTACGCCCCCTCCCGACTCGAATCGAAAGACGTCTTCGGGGTATTTCATGCCCTTGAGGTAGGTCTGCCGCGATTCGGGCGCGCGGCAGGCTTCCGCCGGAAATACCGCAAAGGGCAGATTTCCGTCCCCGCGCTGACTCGCACGCACAAACCGAAAATAACCGAGCGCCGGCGACGTCTCGCCGAGCGCGAGATACGCGCCCGCCATCTGCCAGGAATCCAGTCCCGGCCAGGTGTTTTCCGTCCCGAAAGAACGCCCGTCCGCCGTGATGGAAAAGTGTCCCCCGTATTCCCGGTCCGTCCGCGCCGCGGTTGATGTCCATGCCCTCTCCGCCGAGCACAATCACGCGGGGAAGTTTTTCGACTTCGGCGGCGGGAATATTGATTTCAAGGTTCTTTAATTCTCCTACTTCATCTCCCGAAAAGTAAATGCCGCCCTGCGCTTCCTCCGAAAGTCCGCCCAAAACGTCCTTCAGGTACGCGCGCAGGGGGAGAATCGTGGGATTCCCGTTGTCCCCCACCTGATCGAAGGTCAATTTAATCTGAATGCCCGCCGCCGTATTGATTTTATTGACAGCGATGACGTTTGCGGTCTTCTCCTCTGCAACAGCGGGACGCGTCGCGACAAACGCGCCGACGGCGCCGAACAGGAGCGCGAAACACAGAAGAAGCGTAACTACGGTCTTCTTTTTCTCTCTCATACTTTTTTCCTCCCGGATACATTCCGGCGGAATCGAAAGGGCAACCTGCCGTTTTTTTCCACCGTATTCCATTATAGCCTGTAAATTTCGGCTTGTACATATTTCCTGATGTCCAAAATATGTATTATTCTGACATTTTAACTTTGCAAAATCGCGTTATTTCGCGAAAAACAAGGGATTTTTGAATTTTTTAAGGGTCTTTCCAAAAAAATATGTGTCTATATTGACATTTCTATCACATTATGCTACCATGAACAAAGGAGGTCTTTCCATGCAGATTCGAAACAATTTTTTTGGCAGATACCTCAAGGCAGAATTCTTTGTGGACAACAAAATCGAAAACGCGGACCTGTACGCCTTGGCGTTCGGGACGGCGCGGTGCAACAAGCAAATCACCTCCATCAAGCCCGCGAAGTTCCCCTTTTATTCCCTGCACTATGTGCACAGAGGACAGGGCGTTCTCATGCAGGAAGGCGAATATTTCCCCATGCACGCAGGAGACCTGTTCCTCATCTATCCCGACACCCTTGTCCAGCACAGCCGTGACGAGGAAGACCCATGGGAAATCTTTTGGATCAACTTTCAGGGCAAGCTCGCGCAAACCATGGTGGAACGCATGAATTTCCGAAGCGAATGCCCTCGGCTGTCGGGAAACAATGAGGAAGTCTATGAAGCGTTTTCGCGGGTATTGAGCGGAGAAATCCCCTCGGCAACCAAGGACTTGATTGCCAATTCACTGCTCTATGAACTCTTTGGTATCATCTGCAAAATTCATGGAAATAAAACGGACAAGGACACAGAAGTATTCCCGGCGTATGTCTCGGAAGCAATTTACTACATCGAGCAGAATTTTGCGAATTCCGAACTTTCTATCCGCGAAGTGGCGGCGTTCTGCAAAATCAACCCAAGTTATCTCTCCCGCCTCTTCCGTGCGCACCTCAATCTCTGTTTTACGCACTACCTCGCCTCCCTGCGCATGCAGAAGGCAAAGGAATTTCTCTCCCTCAAAAAATATAAGGTCAACGAGGTCTCCGCGCTCGTAGGCTACGAAAACCCTCTGTACTTTTCCAAAGAATTCAAAAAATATATCGGAATGCCACCCTCCGACTATTCGGGAAACTATACGAAGAGCCTCGGCAAAATCACCTACGCCGACGAATAAAAAAAGCCTAAATCAAACCGATAAAGTTTGATTTAGGCTTTGATTGGTGGGCAATACTGGGATCGAACCAGTGACTTCCTCCCTGTGACGGAGGCACTCTCCCGCTGAGTTAATTGCCCTCACACGGTATTTTGAATTATAGCATATCGAAAAAAATAAATCAAGAATTTTTGGCGTGTGAACAAAAAATTTCCGGACGGCATTTCCCTGCCGTCCGGTGTTTTTTTAAAGAAACGCTGTGTAGAAGAGATAGAGCGAAAGCGCAAACACAGCAAATCCGAGGATAATATTTAAAATTTTCCCCGCTTTGCGAAACTTTTCGGAGCCGGACAGTTGCCGAACCGCGCCGACGCCGGTGCCCGCCGCAATCAAAAGGACACTGTGCCCCATCGAATAGACGAGTAAAAGAAATACGCCCAATATGACCTGATGCTGAGCCGCCACCACCGCCAAAATTGCCACAAGCACCGGCGTCGCGCAGGGTGAGGCAAACACCGCGCCGAGCGCCCCCGTGAGTATTGCGCCGAGCGCGCCTTTCTTACCGGACGACTTATAGCCGCACTTCTTGGGCAGAAAGTTTACAACTCCCCAAAGCTGAAGAGCCATCGCCGCCATCAATAGCCCGAGAAGAGCATACCACAGCGCGTTTGCCATCAAAAGTGCCTTTCCGAGAAGAGCGGTAACTGCGCCGAGCGCCACAAATACGACGGTCATGCCCAGACAGAAGAGCAGAGAATACAGAAACGCTCTTCTGTGATTTTCGGAATATCCTCCCACATATCCGACGACGAGCGGGATACTCGAAAGCGAACAGGGCGTAAACGAAGTCAGCACGCCCGCAAGGAAGGCAACCCCTAAGCTCAACCAAAGATTCCCGCCGATAAAACCGCTCAGCCCCTCGAGAAAACCTGTCATACTGTCCACCCCAGCCGAAGAAATTCGGCTTCCAACTGCAACTCGGTGCGCGCGCCCTCCATTCTCGAGAGGATGTTTCCTTCACTATCGAGAAACACAAGCGTCGGCAGATAGGCTGCGCCGTATTTGTTCACAAGTTCCGCGTTCGCGGGGTCGTCCACATCATAAAACTGAAAGTTTATTCGTTCCGCGTACTTTTCCTGCAATTTTACGAGCACAGGTCGGAGCTGACGGCAGGGCGGACACCATTCTGCGCCGAAATCGATAAGCGTCGGAAGATTTTCATCGTAAGTGTTTTCAATCTGCGGTTTTTCGCGGGTTGCCGCAAAGACCGACACCCCGCAGATCGACGCCGCAACGAGTGCGATGATGAGAATACGGACAGGCAGTTTCATGTTCTCTTTCCTCCTTCGGCGAACAGTTTTCGGTCAATATCCGCAATCGTGACCCCGGAGAGAGTTTCGGCGCACCGCCGGTTGAGTTCTCCGTAAATTTCGTCCATCACGTCCGCCATACCGGACGCGATAAGACAGTTCATATCTGCGCTCCCCGAGCGCCAAGCAGGGTCAATCAACCGAATTTCCACCGCGGCGAGCACCTCCTGAAGGGTGACGGATTGCGCGGGTTTGGCGAGACGGAATCCGCCCTCACTCCCCTCTCGCGCATCAACAAGCCCCGCGCGCCGCAACTGCGCCATAACCTTGCGAATCCGCGCGGGATTCGTGCACACATTCTCCGCAATCTCTTCGCTCGACTTGCGCTCTCCCCGATGATTCAGATAGACAAGCGCGTGAACCGCAACGCCGAATTCTCCCTTCATTGTCCGCTCCTTCGGTTTTCTTAACTGTAATTATAATTCTTACAGTTTAATTTGTCAAGTCTTTTTTGAAGAATATATAATAAAGGGACGCGCCCTTTGGTGCGTCCCTTATTTTTTTGCGGCAACCCTCTATTCCTGAATGGGAATGAGATAGGGATAGATGCGGTAGCTCCAGGTAAAATTTGCACCGGTTTTACTGATAGAGTAAAACACCTCCATTTCATCCTGCGAAAGCATCCAGCCGTAGGGGTCTGTGACGATACCGCAGTTGCTGTTCCGGGGAAAACCCGTCTCATTGGGACCGACCGTCGCGAGGGTGGACCAGCTTTTGCCTGCCGAAGCCTCCTGCGTCCCGAAGAGACTGCCCGGCTCTGCGCCTGCTTTTTCGTTGAGATACGTGACCCGGAAGTGCGAACCGACAAACATCGGATCGCTGTCCGTCGGATTCGGGTGGCAGTCCGAGACCGCATAGTAACGATTCTTGAACGGGTCGTAGGCATAGTCGCCGTTTGACATGACGTCCCCCGTGTTCCCGTTTAAATCCACAAGTCCGCGCTGGGTCAGTTGAACCGAGGATAGAGTCACCGGATTGTCGAGATCGGACAGGTCGAGCCGTTCCACCTGCGTATAAGTGGTCGTAGAACCCACCGAATAGAAGAGCAAGACCTCCCCCTTCTTGTCTGCGCTCACGAGACTTGGCTGCCCCACGCCCCAATGTTTCGGGTCGCCCCAATAGGTGCGGAACGCGCCTTCCACCTTGACCCAACCCTCCATAAGATTGTTGGATACGGCAAGCCCTACCTTGTTATTGATTTGGTCGGTGTTGCCCGTGTATGCCATGAGATAGGCATACTCCGTCCCGCCGTAACGGAATTTGCCCTGAATGACGGACGGGTCACAGCAGTGCAGTCCGTCGTACTTGCCCGGAGTGGGTGCGAGCACGACCTTTTTCTCCGTCCAACTCCATTTCCCGTCTTTTTCCCGGGTACCCTTGCGGCAGATGATGTGATCCTGAATCACGCCGGGCAGAATGTTTGCGCAGTAGTAGATATATCTCGTATTCTCATCGGTCTGTAGGACGCTCGGACAATAGTTGAAGGTGTTTTCCACGGGATCATCGAAGAGCATTCCGGTATCGTAACCCGTAGGCTCCCCCTCTCCGCACGCGGAGAGAAAAAGCAGGGGCAGAACCGCCAAAAGCCACAATCGTTTCATGCTTTTCATGGTCAGTCCTCGCGATTCTGCGCCGGAATCTTGTAAGAGTGAAGCCCGGAATAGAATTCGTACTTCTTATCGTTCTCGTCCTTTGCGGCGATATTGGAGGTAAAGCCGATTTCGAGGGCGTCGGGGTCGGAGATTCTTCCCTGTGCGTCCGAGACAAGGCAGGCGGAATGCACCCGTGCCCAACCTTCGAGATCGAGACCGTCGATTGCCGAAACAACACGTGTCCAACGACACTCCGCACGATAGAGGTCAGCGACCGCGACCTTGGCAACCTCTACCTTGGTAGCGGTCTGCGGCGCGTTTCCCGCATAAGGATAGCCGTCCTTGATCATATAGACAGTCTGTGTTTCCGCATCGTACTTAAAATCGGCATTCGCGACCATTGCGACAGGATTGCCGTCGAGGGGAAGCCCCTCCCCCGCCACCGTGATATATCCCGAAAGAACGGGAGCGGCAAGATCGGACAGGTCCGCTTCCACGAAACGGGTACAGGTCACCGTTGCGCTTCCATAGCTGTAGAAGAGCAGGATCTTGCCCTCCCCGTCCACACTGAATATGCTCGGATTTCCCACGCCGAAGGTATCGCCATAGCCCTCATAATCATAGGCGAGAAAGGGTTTGTCTCCCACGCGCACCCAGCCCGAGGTCCACTCGTTGGAAACCGCAAGCCCGATTTGAAAGCGTTTTTCCGCGGCGACGGCGTTCGCCTGATAGACCATAAGTTTGGAATACTCCTGATTCTGATAGGAGAACTTTCCCTCCACCACATCTGCGTTCATCACGCGCGTTCCGTCCCACCCGTTCGATTCCGGGCGGAGAAGAACGGACTGTTCGCCGAATTCCCAAGTTTCGCCCGATTGCTCGCCGACACGGGCAGCGATGACGCCGCCCTCCGTATTTGCCTCTTCGTTGGTCGTGTAGAATACATATCGTTTGCCGCCCGCGTCCTTGATGGCGGGCGCTGAATTCGCAAACCCTTCGCTCTCCGAAAAGAGATAGTCAATCCCTTCGGGGACTTTGGCAACGGGTTTTGTCTCGCCGCCGCAGGCGCCGCAAAACAGTACGAGCGCCGCCGTCAGAACAATCGCCAATCTCTTCATCTTTCGCCTCCCAAAAGACCCATATTTTCAGGTATGGAGTGACCGCCTCCGAAAAACATCGAACCGACGGCAGTCTCGTCGTAATAGACGCCCATGCTGTCCATCTCGAAAATCAAACCCGAATTACGAATGGTATGACAGGATATCGTCACCTGCGCAATCCGTTCCCGGTCAAATACACTGTTGCCCCAGGTGCACCATGCCGCTTTGGTGAAATAATCGAAGGGAATGCGCACCCAGCCCTCAAACCCCACCGGAATATCACAAGTTCCGTATCCCGTCAAGAGATATTCGAGCTGTTTTTGGGTGTCGTAGAGGTAGATTCTCGCGCCCTGCGCAATGCTCCAGCGTTCTCCGCGATAGTCCTCCGCAACATCTTGATCGGGATCGAACTCGTCGATTTCAAAGCCGATGGAAATTTCCGCCGCGCTCGGGTTTGCGACCCAGAAGGTTACGCCCTTCGCGCTCTCTTCCTCGGATGCCCACTTTCCCCAGTCCGCAACGCCCGTCTTTGGCGTAAACGTCACGCCCGCATAGTCGTCCGGACGGTCGGGTTCAGGGGTCACAATCTTGAACTTCAACCCGTTGCCCGAGACGCCCGCGGTGCGGGCAAGCGCAACGCCGCCGACCGCCGCATAAATCTTCTTTGCCATTTCGGCGTTGTATGCGTCCTCGTCCTCCGGGTATCCCGTATCGAAGTCCTCGAGCACACGCACGTCCCCAATCCGCGGCTCGGGTTCGGCGGTTACCGCGCGGGAAACGGTCACGAGATCCGCGCCGCCGTCGCCGGCAGATGTGCCGACCAAGCGCGCCGCATAGTCCGCGGAGGACCAGCCCGAAAGGTCGGCAACCACCGTGCCCGCGCCGTAATCGGAAATTTCCGTTTCCGTATAGCTCACAATGCGCCCGAAGTGCAGTTCGGTCACCCCGTTCTGCGCCGCAGAGGTGCAGGGGAGCAGGAGATAGATTGCCTCCAGCGTCCCGCCGAGCGAGTCGATTCCCCCGAAGATTTCACGAGGGAAGAGCAGCCAGCCCTTCTGCGAAATGCCCGGAGCGACATAGCCCTCCGAACTTTGCTCCCCGACCTTCTGAAAATCGGAGTCGAGAAGCAGATATTTCGCCTGCGTATTTGTGGTATAGCACTGTTTCTGATTTCCCTGAAGTTTGAAAACGAAGGGCCAAGGTGCGCCTTTCGGGTTGTAGTACTCGAGCGCAATCCACTTCATGTCGGCAATCGAAGTTCCGCCCTCCATAAAGCGGTTAACCATGAGTCCGCCTTCCTGATAGGTATCCGTCAAAATTGCGTTCTGCCGAAGCACAGCGCCCTCAATTTGTGAGACGGAGGCGCCTTGCTGCAAGGTCTCTTCGCGATAGACACGCGCCGCCGAAACAAGCGTCGGCGCCGTTTGCCGCGGCGCAAAATCTGAATCCAGCCAGCCGGCAAAATCAGAGATTTCCTCTCCCGAAGTCCAGTCGGGCGTATCTCCCCTCAAACCCAGAATCCTGCCAAAGCGCAGAGTCGTTTTCTCGATTTGGTTCTCCGCCTGCGCAGGCAGAGTGAGATAGATCGCTTGCAGGGTGCCGAGGGTGCCGTTTATCGAGGACGCGGGTACCGCTATCCAACCCGAGGCGCTCACCGCGGGCGCAATCGCGGAATACTGCACAGCGCTTTCTCCCACACGGTTGAACGCGGCATCGTAGCGGCTGTACGCGCCGCCCTCTTTCAGGTACGTAAAAGCGCCGTTCTGCTGAAAGATTAAAAAGAAAGGCCAGGCGGCGCCGGTCGTATTCTCATACTCGACGGCAATCCAATCGTAACCGCTCGCATCCGTGCGGAGCAGTTTGTCGATCATGATACCGCCCTGTCCCTCCGGCGACGCCCCGATCTGCGTCAGTGCGACGCCGTCGATCCCTGCCGACGCCTGAAGTTTGACCTGTTCGTGCGCGTCCAGACTCACCGCGAACGCCTGCATGGGCAGGAGCGTACAGAAGAGCGCGAGAACGGTCAGAAAAACAAACAGTTTCGTCTTTTTCATCATTTTCCTCCTATCTTTTTCCGGGGTCTTCCCGGATTAAAAAATATACCGATTGAACACTTCAAAGAAGGATTCGGGACAGACATCCGTCGCCACCGAGACTTCCGCATTGAGAAGAGTAGGCTCGCTTTCAAGATACACCTTCTGCCGTTTCTCTCCCTCGAGCCCCACAAAGACACGTTTTCGCTCAAATGTCACCGTTTCGGGGGCAAGCAACTGCGCGATAAGCAGAGGGTCGTGCATCACAGGGCGGTCAAATTGATAGTGCAAAAACCACTTTTCCATCATCTGACAGAGGAGTGAGTTGGTCCCGTGGCGGATCGAGCGGAGCTTTTCGAGCTGTTCGTCCGAGAGCGGACAGCGCATGGTCACGTCGATTCCGATTGCATAGGCGGGTATCCCGGAAGTCAGCACGATGCGCGCCGCCTCGGGGTCGCAGGCGATGTTCCACTCGGGGAATTCCACGCTGAAGTTCCCGCCGATGAAACGCACCTCCCTGATGTCACGGACAATGTCCGGTGCCTTGCGGATGGCGAGGGCGAGGTTGGTCATCGGTCCGATGAGGAGCACAGTCAGTTTCCCGGGATTTTCACGCGCGGAACGGATGATGAAATCCACTGCGTGTTCGGAGGAAACGCTCTCCTCTTCCATTTCGGGCAGGTACTGCGGCAGCGTGTAATAGCCCTTCTCCTCTTCCTTTGCATAGACCTCCGGGGGGCGGAGAAATTCCACACGCTGAATCAGGGGCAGATCCGCGCCCGCCCGGACGGGAATCTCCTCCCGTCCGCAGAGGCGGAGCAAAAGTTTTGCCATCTGTGCGCGCTGATGCGCATTACGGAATACCGTGGTCACGCCCAATACGTCCAGCCCCGCGTTTGCCGCCAAGGTCAATGCAAATGCGTCGTCAATGTCGTCTCCCACGTCTGTGTCAATCAAAATCTTCAAGTCAGTCATTTTCTCGTCTTTCCTTTTTTTAGTCGTGTACGGCGTCCTGCCAGTATGAAAAATCTCCGTTCGCACCTGTCACAGGCTTCACATAGTCCTCACGATAAGCCGGCCAGCCCACCGTGACGCCTGCCGCCGTCTTTGCGCGGTCGTAACCCTCGGACATGAAGGATACGACAAATTCCAAACCGTTCTCCCGCATACTTGCGAGCGTCGAGTCCAGTCTCTCGAGCGCCTTTGTCTCATTGGCGGCGCCTATCATGAGCGGCAGGAAGCGTCCCCACATCTTGTTGAGATTTTCGGACTTTTCCACATAGGTAAAGTAGTCCGAACGCGAAGTGTCCGGGAGCAGAAAGGAGGGCGTATAGTCGTAACTATACGGACTCAAAGGACGTTTGAGATTGGAGATATAGATATTTTCATCCTTTTTGCCCGCGGTACCCGCCGGATACACCTTGTCGTAAAAACTTTGGTTCAAGAGCATATTGCACAGCCCGAAACCGTACTTTGTGGTATCGTTTGCCGCGTAGTCGTCCAAATACTTCTGCGTCCAGACCACTTTCTCATGGTTTTCGTCCCACACGAAGGTATCCCCTTCCACGCCGAAGTTAATGAGAAGCTGTCCCTCTTCGCTTGTTAAATAGTCGAACACCTTGATAATCTTGTCCGGACTCTCCGCCTTGCGCGTAATCATCGAGAGGAGATAGCCTTTGCCCCGCAGGTCCTGCAAGACAGGCGCGTCTCCCGCGTCGTTGTGCAAAACAAGGGGCACATAGGTGACACCATTGTTGTAGAGGTTGATAAAAGCGTTGTTGTAGTTCTGCGGGGTCGCCATGCTCACAAAGACGTTCCCCTGCGCGATATTGCGCTGAACGGCGTCGCTGTTTGCCGTTAAGTTGGCGTCCGCAACATATTTTTCGGAGTAGAGTCGGTTCAAAAAGGAAATCACCTCTCGGAAACGCGGGTCGGCGTACTGATAATTGTAGCCCCCGTCCGTCTTCTCATAGGGAACCGCAAAATACTGCATGAGCCAGGTCACCGAAAGATTTCCGTCCGCCGTAAAGGGGTCGAGCTGAACGGGAATTGCCTTCGGATATTTTCCGGCAATGTATTCACAGCCCTTTAAAAAGCTCTCCTTTGTGGTCATGTCCTCGCCGGTCTCCCGCACGACCTCCTCGTACCAATCCTCACGAACAAGGATTCCGCCGTTGGGTGCGAGCTTCGAGTCTCCGAGATAGTAATCGGAATAACAGAGGTTGGGAATCCCGTAGAGCTTCCCGTCCCCGCGCTTGAACCAGTCGTACACATCCCGCTGTTCCTCGAGATATCGGGGTTTCATCGAGGGCGCAAAACGCTCCATGAGCGTGTCAATCGCCCAAACATAACCCTGATCGGCAAGCTGACTCGCCGCAAGCGAACCCGCCTGAACGCTGACGACATCGGCAAGGTCGCCCGAGCCGATCATGGTCGAAAGCTCGTTTCCGCTGTCGTCGCCCGGCGTCAGAATTTTAATCTTACAGCCGGTCTTCTCGTAGATGACACGGGAAACCATATCCGCGCCGTTTGTGGGCCAGACCATCCAGGAAGCATTTAAAAACCAGCTGAATTCATATTCCGTGTTGTCGTATTCCCAGCTCGGCTTGCCGTCGTCGGGCGTGTTCTCGAATCTGTCGAGATAGCTGTCGTCGTGGAGTTTGCTCCCGCCGCACGCCGCTGTCCCGATCAGGAACAACGCGGCGATGAGAAGGCACATTGTTTTCTTCATATTTTACCTCCTTATCGTCAGCCCTTGAGTGATCCGATCATGATTCCCTTGTCGAAATACTTGGAGATGAAGGGAAACACGAAAAGAACGGGCAGAACGCTTACGATAATTGCCGCATAGGTTACGGACTCTGCCGTGATATTCTCGAGCACGCTTGGCGGAAGCGTGATGCCGCCGGTGTTGACCGAGCTGGAATTGATAAGTTTCATGAGATAGAATTGCAGCGTCCAAAGGGACTCGCTACTCGTATAGACCATGGTGTCGAAATAGGAATTCCAATGTCCGATTGCGACCCAGAGAGCGACCGTCGCAATGACGGGCGTCGAGAGCGGAAACATGATGGAGAAGAAAATGCGGAATTCTCCCGCGCCGTCTATGACGGCGGACTCGTGCAGATCCTCGGGAATCGAACGCAGGTAGTTCGAAATGATAATCATGTGATAGACCGAATAGGCACAGGGAATCAGATACAGAAGGTAGCTGTTGTAGAGCCCAAGCGTCTTGATGATGAGAAAGAAGGGAACAAGTCCGCCCCCGAAAAACATCGTGAAAATGTTGACCCAATAGAAAAAGTTTTTGAAGGGAAGTTCTTTTCGGCTCATTGCATACGCCACGAGCGAAGTGAATCCGATTGCAATGGTCGTGCCGAGAACGGTTCGGGAAAGGGTGATGAAATAGGCATTCCAGAGCTTTGCGTCGTTGAATATGAGCGCAAAGTTATCGAATACAAATTTGCGCGGCCAAAAATAGACGCCGCCTGCAAGGTAATCCATGCCCTCGTTAAAGGAACCCACAAGGACGTACCACATGGGATAGATGGTCAAAAGCGCAAAGAGTCCGAAGAGAACATAGTTGACAATGTCAAAGGCGTTCAGTCTAACCTTCTTTTTCATCAGAAAATCCCCCTCCCCGTCAATTTTTTGCTCAAGAGGTTGGACCCCGAGAGCAGTATGAGCGCGAGCACGGATTTCAGTAGCCCGATTGCTGTCGCGTAGGAATAGCGCATATTCAAAACGCCGTACTTATAGACGTAAGTGTCAATCACTTCACTTCGGTCAAGGTTCATTTGGTTTTGAAAAATCCAAATCTGATCGAATCCGCTGTTTAAAATTCCGCTGACGGCAAGAATCAGAAAGACCGTAATCGTGGGCGCAATGGAGGGCAAGGTGATTCGAATCATTTTGTCAAAGCGGTTCGCCCCGTCGATTTCCGCCGCCTCATACATGGCGGTGTCGATTCCTGCAATCGCCGCGAGATAGATAATCGACCCCCACCCGACGCCTTTTATGAGCGCGGTCACAATCATGAGTCCCCAAAAATACTTCGCGACGCCGAAGTTGATGGGTTCTTCCACAATTCCAAACCGCACCAAAAGCCCGTTGACGACGCCGGTCTGCGGGTCGAGAAGCGCGAGAATGATTCCGCCAAAGACGATCCAGGAGATAAAATAGGGAAAGTAAGAGATCGTCTGTACCGCTTTTTTGTAGCCCTTATGTTTGAACTCGTTGATGAGAAGCGCAAAGACAATGGGCGCGGGAAAGGTCAGCGCCAACGAGAGCAGATTCAGCCCAATGGTGTTCCAGACCACGTTGAGAAAATCTGGGTCGGTCAGAAATTTTTCAAAGTTGGCAAATCCCACGAATTCACTGCCGAACATCGCCTTCATGATATCCATGACATAGTCACCCTTTGTAAATGCCAGCACGATACCAAACATGGGCGCATACGCAAACGCAAGCAGAAACAGGAATCCCAGCGACGCCATGAAAAATAGCTGTCTGCGGTTGACCCCCCATTTGATTCTCTTTTTTGTCATCATTCTCTCCACCTCTCCGGCTTTTGGGTAGCTTGTGCATTTGAAACGCAATGTTGCGGAGTCAACAGTAATACGTGTTACCGTTAGCCCCAAAAAAAGTGAAAGCTCTCTCTTTTTCTATTCGATTGTGCGGACGGATTGCCCTTCCTGCAAAGTCAGTTTATGGTTATAAGTACCGGTTTGCCCGGTCTCGATGAGGTCAAGAAGCATTCGGAAAGCCTTTCTGCCGAGGTCTGCGGCGTTGGAGCGGAAGGTCGTCAAGGTTGGCGTGACGAGCGTATCCAGTTCAATGCCGTCAATTCCCACAAAGGAGATTTGCTCGGGCACAGACATGCCGCGCTCCTGCGCTCTGCGCATGGCGCCGATGGTCACAAGGTCATTGATACCCACCACTGCGGTGGGCGGCTCCCCCGAAGCAAGAAGACGGTCAAAGAGCAATTTGCCGCAATCGACTGTGGAAACAAGTACTTCCTCCGGGCAGACGGATCGGGGCGAAAGCCCCCTTTCCAGCATCCTCTTTTCAAAACAGCGGAGACGGTCGTCCTGATTGCTCTCCCGCGGAAAAGAAGTTAAAAACGCGATGTCCCGGTGTCCGCGCCCGTACAGGTAATCAACGGCTTCCGCAATCGCCTGTCCCGTCGCCATATCGATACGAGAAATTTCCTCCTGAAAGTATGGGAAACGGGGACTCGTCAAGACTTTGATATTGTTGTCGAGGAGTTGACGCACGTAATCCGCTTCGCTCTCCTTGATTTCGGAACAGAAATAGACGGCGTCTATTTTTCTGGCGATAATATGAGCGGTATATTTGCGCATATCCACTCTTCCGCAGATGCTAAAAAAGAAACCCTTTTCAATTCCCGCCGCCTCAATCGCGTCCACCAATTCCGCAAAAAAAGGATTTTTGAGATTATCGACGACGATTGCAATCTGTTTGCTCCCCTTTCCCTGCATGGCGCGCGCGGCGATGTCGGGCACATAGTTTAGGTCTTCAATCGCCGCCATGACCCGTGCCCGAACCTTTTCCGAGACCGGACGGGTGCCGTTCAAAACGCAGGTCACCGTTGTCGGTGTGACCCCCGCTTTTTTCGCAATCGTAGCTCTTGAAACCTTCATACTTCTCTGTCCCCAACACTTAACAGTAATACGTGTTACCGTTATTGCAACCATATTGTAACACACCGAAGGAACGTTGTCAATAGGTTTTTTAAAAATTTTTCAATATCGGAAATTACCGTGTTAAACGCGCATTCCACCTCCGGAATTTCTTCTTCGCCGTTTCGGACGCCCATCATCGTTTTTCCTGTCGTTCCGTCACGCCGGAAATAGATTTCCGCCGCTCCCGTCAGATTTGTGTCTGTTGCACCAATATAAATAATCCCCTCGCCGTCGGCGGTCAGATTGTCTGCCAAAATATCCAACTCAATGTCATACAGATACGGATTCAGCTCATTCTTCGGGGCGCTGAGCGCTGTTTTTTTAAACATAGTCATCGTTTGCCGCATTTTCCACAATCATAGCCGACTGCACAAAGCTGAACTCGGACGCGTTTGGATTTGCCGTGTTTGTGTAGGGAGCCCATTCCCCATAATTTTCACTGATCAGCGTCGGCGTCCCCGCCGCGCTTATTTTGGAAACCGAAATGTCGCTGATATTGGAGTACTCCGCTGCGCCCGCCGCATTGGTGACAGCAATCGCAGGGTACGCCTCCTTGCCAACCAGATCGGGGAACGCTGTGGTCGTATAGTCCGCCTCCGTCCCGTCCGTAATAATCGTGTCCAAATCGCCGGCTTCTTTGACGGGAATTCCCGCTTTTACATAGCAAAGGGTCGCCCAATCCGTATCCCCGTTTTGGCGGATATGATAGAAAATCGAACCGTCCGCATGATATACCGCTTTGAAGTCGATGGGGCGCGGCCAAGTCCAGCCGCCCTCACCGAGCGTCGTCGTCGAACCAACCCAATTTCCTTCTTCGTATTTTAGGGTCTGATTGATCACCGTATTCGGACGGGTGGCGCCTTCAGCCGGGACGCCGTTGACAACGGGAACGTTGGAGCCTGCCGGACACACGACAAATTCCGCGTCCGGCGTGTTGGAGTAATTGTTGCCCACCCAAGCGCCGCCCGCAGGGAACACATAGACAGCGAGAGAACAAGCGGCAACTATCATCTTATTTACCCACAGGGCAAGTACATAGAAATGATAAATAAACGGCTTGCAACGCTCACACTCAAACGCAAAATTCGCTCGGACGCTATTCTTATGAACTCGTTTGTAATCGGTTCGGACGGCGAATTTTTCAAGGGTATGCGCGCTTGGGAACAACGTGCATTTTTTGAAGATTGCGCCCGATTCTTTATGGACAAGTACGGCTATGAAAATATGTTATCTGCGGTAATCCACGTGGACGAAACAACGCCGCATATGCACTTGAACTTTGTGCCTATCAATGACGGACGGTTAAGCAGTAAAAGCCTATTCGACAGACAGAAACTTGCGGAGCTACAAACGGAGTTATGGGAACAAGTCGGCAAGAAATACGGCTTACAGCGCGGTAAAGAAAACAGTCAGGCAACGCACATTACAGCCGCCGAGCATAAGGCAAAAGTCATTGTGCAATCGGCAGAGCAAAAGCGCGATGAGATTGCCAGACAGACCGAGCAAAAGCAAGCCGAGCTTGACGGACTAACCCGAACGGTTGAAGCGGTAACGCAAGCGACGGGCAAGCCGATACCAAGAAAGAAGAAACAAGCAGCGGACGAAATCACGGCACTACGGGCAAAGAATACCCTACTCGAAGAAGAAATCAAGCGCGGAAATAAAGACCGCGCGGACGTATTCCAACAGTATATGAGAGAAAAGCGACGAGCGGACGGTTACGAAAAGACTGTACAGGAAGTTGCGGAAATAAAGGCGATACTGCCCGAAGGGTACGCCCAGCTATTGCAGGACGTACAAGACGAAAAAGCCGCCCGATACGAAAGAGAGCGGCAACAAAATCTTGCCCGTATTCGCGGACGGAACAAAGACTATTATATGTAACAACTGAATAAATCTTTAAGGAGGAAAACGCCAACAGTTAATGTCAAGACGAAAAAAGAACACCACAGGGATACCCGACTTTGAAATCGACTCCCTTGCAAGAGCATTACTGCCCGCTATTCAAGCCTACTTTGAAACCGAAGAAGGACAAAGAGAGTTTGTGGCGTGGCAAGCCGAAAGGCAACAATCACAACTGAATAAAAAACTTAATAATAAAGAGTCCCGTTAAATCGTATAGGGATAGCCGTTGAAAAAGACGGAACACGGAAACCGCCGAAGTAGAGCGGTATATAAATGAAAGAGTTACATAAACACAATGTAGAAAGGTTGCGCCGAATATCATAAACCTAAACAACGGCAAAACAGCGGTTGCGTATAAACGCAACCGCTGTTTTTTTATTTCCCCAAATCGTTCCACATTCGTTTTTCGAATTTCAAACGGCTTTTAACTCGTTGTAATGCCGATTCCTGCGCCAAATAATTTTGCCGTTTGCTTTCTTCCAAACTCTCAAACCATTTTTTGCACTTTATCTTTTCGAGAATCGTTGGTATAAGCAAACTGCCGAGAACCGCGACTATTCCGATATATCGCCAATATAAGCCCGATATTTGCCGCCGTCTGCATCAATATTACGATAAGAACAACGGTTACAACGGCTAACCCTGCGATAAGACCGAAAATGCGCGAACGGACGATACCGCCTTTTGCAAATTCTTCTTTCGTGCAATTCGCCATATAAAGCGTGTCGCGCACAAAACGGTATAGGTATATAACCGCACCGAGCGGCAGTAAAAACGCACAGAACAACAAAATATAAGCCACGATAACCATTATGGCGGGAATTGCCGACAAACCGCTCGATAGCATAAACGCGGCGGGATTAAATACCGCCGTAAAAACGTCGCCTATGCCGCCGAATATTGTAAGCGTATTTATAAGATAGTTATAAAGAAACCCCAACCCTATAATTATGCCGATAAGCAATACAGCGGACACGGCAGCGATAACCCAAAAAGCAATGCGCGGTCTTTCGGGCTTAGCCAACTCGTAGTCAAGATACGGCACTTCTATTCCGTGTCGCTTGCCTTTGCGCCGCAGACGTTGCACGCGCTTGTAAGCAATTTTCCGTAGCTCGATTTTTCATAGTCCGTATTAACGGAAATATCATAGCCGCACATTTAATTGTCGCTCACAAAGAAACTGATTCTAACGCACATCGCGTCCGAAAAATCCGCCGTAGGCTCGTGACCCACATAATAATAGTAAAGCGTGTAGCCGACGCCTTTTTCAAGCGTTTCGGGCAACCCCTTGCCCTCGGGAGTTCCGCCCTGTCCGTCCGAATAAAAATACTTTATTTCCACCTTCGACATATCCGCTTTTTCGGTTGACTTATCCGGATAATATTCGTAATAGAAAGTAAGGGTAGAAAGTTTTTCCTTAACTTCATTTAGTTCGTCGGCGGAAAAAGTTCCGAAGTCGAATTCCGTTTTCAACTGCCCGTCGCCGCTGTCGGCTTTCAAGTAATTGAGTTCCTTTCCGCAAGCGGAAAGCCCAAATGCGCAAGTCAGAGCGCAAATAAGCGCAAGTAAAGTGACGATAAACTTCTTTTTCATAGTCCACCTCCATGAACTTAAATTTGACGAAAATAAAAAAATGCGCCAACCGAAGTAAGCGCACGAAAAACGCAAACTCCGACTGTCGCTACACAAGTTTATATGCGGTACGGTTAATGACATCCACATAAATGGAATTTGCGTTTTTGCCAAATTCAAAATATGAATGTCATAGTAAAAGAATAAACTTATTCTTATTAAATTAAAAAGCCCGTACTCCTTTTTAGGGCATAAAACTTGTGTGATAATAATAGTATATCACACTTTCAGATAAAAATCAAGAGTTTGAAAGGCTTGCGCATTAAAACACAAGCCTTTCATTAAAAATCTTATTATTTTAGATATAAGACAAATCCGAACCCGTCGCCTATCGGCACTACAAGGTTCGGATTATTATCAAATGGTACTCCCACCGGGAATCGAACCCAGAACTGCCCCTTAGGAGGGGGCCGTTATATCCATTTAACTATGGAAGCAAGGAAACACTTTTATTTTAACAAAGTCCGGAGAAAAGTGCAAGCGTTTTAAAGAAAGAATGGACAAAGAGACGTTTTTATATTATTCTATTACAAGAAGGAGATTTTCGTATGAAATCAGAGCGAAAACGGAAATTCTGGAAAATATTTTGTCTCATTTGTTACCTCGGCTGCATCGGCGTTCTCGTTGTTGAATCTTTGCTGCCCGGGTCCATTTCCGCAGCGCAGAGCAATTCCGCGGGTTCCGTTGTCAACAACAATATCTCCGTCAACGAAGTTATTGAGCCCGAATCTCTCTCTTTGACCCGCGAAAACGGCAAAACTTTGCCGACGGAAGTCAAAGTCGGAGATTCGCTCTCCTGCTTTGTCTCTTTCCTGCCCAAAAATACGACGGATCAGACCTATTCCCTCTCCGTCGATCGTCCCGAAATCGCAAGTCTTGCCGAAGACGGCACGCTTACTTTTCTCGCGAAAGGCTCCGTCACGCTCACCGCGGTCAGCAATCGGAACAAAAAACTCTCTGCTTCCGCGACCTTCCAAGTCAGCGAAATCTCTCTCCAAAAAATCGAACTTACTCTCCCCGACATTCTCTATCCGGGGGATACCTTCACTGTCGGCGTTACGCTTTCACCGCAAAACGCCACACACCCGGAGGTCAGCTACTCTATCGACGACGAAACAGTCGCAACTGTCAACAAAGACGGGTTTGTCAGTGCTTTAAGCCCCGGCACAACCCTATTGACCGTTCAATCCGAATTCGACCCCGATATTACGGTTTCCGCGCCAATCACCATTCAAGAGATTCCCGCCGAAGGCGTTCGGCTCTCCCTGCAGGATGCGGAAGGAAACATTCTGCCGGGCATATTGAAACAGGACGAATATGCCTATCTGTCCGCGCAAATCCTACCCGAAAACGTCACCGATTCCTCCCTCGATTGGACTTGCTCTCCCGAAAACATCCTCGCGCTCTCCGGTAGCGGCAACTCTCGGCGCGCGGAAGCGGTTTTCCCCGGAACGGTAACCGTCACGGTGACCGCCAAAAACGGGAAATCCGCGACCTTGACCCTCTCCGTCGAGGAAGTACCTCCTCAAATCGCGCTCTACATAGACGGACAGAAAGCGGAAAACACGTTTGCGTTCTACAGGGGCGAAAGTGCGGATTTGCTTATCAACGTACTGCCCGCGTTGCCCGAAACGGCACAGCTTGCGGCTGAATTTTCAGAACCGAACGTCGCCGAATACGATCAAAATACGGGGAAATTGCGCTTTATGGGAACGGGAGAAACCCTGCTCACCGTCGGCTTTGATTGGAAGGGGGAGAGAATATCCGCCTCCGTTCCGCTCCAAAGCAAGGATTGGCAGGTCTCCTCTCTCGAAATTACCGACGCAAAATCCAGTGTTCCGGCGGGAACAAGTTTTCAGGTTTCTGCCGACCTCGGTCTCCCTTCGGACTTTCCGGCGACACTGAAAAGAGAACTTGCGGCACAAATCCGTTGGTCGTGTTCCGCGGAAGCGGCGTCCGTCTCGGGCGGACTCGTCTCGGCAATCTCGCCCGGCACCGTCACGATTTCCGCCGAACTGAACGAGTTTTCGGATTTCTTCGAATTGGAAATCACTCCCGCAGTCTCTCTGCCTGTCCCGACTGCAATCAAACTCTCGGCAAACGGCGCAGAACTTCCGGCGGATATTGTCCTCGCAACCGGAGAATCTCTCCCCCTTGAGGTCATAGGAACCGATGAAAGCGGGCAGACCCTATCGGGACTGAAATTTCTCTTCTCCTCCTCGAATACGGGCGTCCTCACCGTCTCGAGTTCGGGAAAACTGACTGCCCGAAAGGCGGGAAAAGCGACCGTTACCGTCCGCTGTGAGAACGGCGGCGCGCCGAAGACCCTTGCGGTCACCGTCTCCGACGTTCCGCCCAAAAGTCTTACGTTTCATCCCGGCTCTCCCTATGCGGGAGATACCGGAACGCTGGAGTGGACGCTTTCTCCCGAAAACACGACGGACAAACGGGTGAGTTTTTCCTCCTCCGACCCGCAGGTGCTCGAAATTGACGCATCGGGCAATTACCGCGCAATCAAGCCCGGCTATGCTACGGTCAAGATCACTTCCCTTGCGGATGGCTCCGTCACGGCAAGCGGCACGGTTCACGTCTCACACAACCTGAAAGCGCTGTATGCGACCGCAGACGGCAAATCCGTCACTTTGCTGACGCTGTACGTCGGCGAAACGCAAAAACTCGCTGCCCTATTCGAGACAACGAACGGGGCAACGCCCTATTCCTCCGCCGTCGGTTTTTCGGCAACGGGAAAAGTCGTCTCCGTTGACGCGCTCGGCAACATCTCCGCGCTCGCGGAAGGAAGCGCAACCATTGTGCTTTCGAGTGCGGAAAACGAACTTTCGACGCAAGTCAAAGTTACCGTTTTCGCCCGCGCGGCGGAACATCTCACCCTCTCTCTCTCGGAAGGTCCCGCGGACGGAAATTTCCGCATCGGGGACAACGGGAGATTGAAAACCGCCTTTTTGCCCGCGGACACGACCTATCAAAGCGTAACCTTCCGCTCCTCCGCCCCCGAAATCCTCTACGTGACCGCAGATGGCAGGCTGACCGCAAAGGGCGCGGGTACCGCCGTTATCACCGCCGTATGGACGGGTTCGGATACCGTGAGCGCGGAACTGACCTTTACGGTGAAACACCGTACCGGGATTCAAAAAATTTCCTATACCGGCATCGAATTTGACGACAACAATGCGGGAACCATCGCGCGGAACGGAAGCGCGAGAATCCGAATTACCTATCAGTCGAACGCGACTCTGCGCAAGGCGGAGTTCTCCTCTTCGGATCCCGAAATCGTCACCGTTGACGAAAACGGGGTCATCACCGCGCACAAGGTCGGAAACGCGGTCATCACCGTCTCCTACGGGGACGAAAGGGTCACGCTCAACCTCGAGGTCCGCAAACAGCGGCTCAGCGACGCGTTCTCGAACTGGACGTTCCGCATCCGAAAAGCCCTCGGGCATTTCTCCGCCTTCCTCGTGCTCGGCATCTTTTCCGCACTGACGCACTTTATGTACGCGGGGCGGAAATGGAAGAGTATCCCCGTCAGCATCGGCGTCGGGTTCGCAATGTCCGCGCTCACCGAATGGCTGCAATACTTTGTCCCCAACCGAACCGCAAACTTTTCGGACATCACCCTCGACTTTCAAGGGTTTCTCTTCGGCGCGGCGGGAATCTTTCTCATTCTCTCCGTTGTCTCGCTCGTCAAGTATCTCCGGGCACGGAAAAAATAATTTTAAAAATTTTTTTCAAAATAGGTATAGAATTCGTCTAAACGTCAATATTTAGAGTACTCATTATTTTCCCCCTTATCTGTTTTCCGCCGCGCTCCCCCCATTGCGGCGGAAAGAGAGACAGCCGGCACAACTTGTGCCGGCTGTCTCTCTTTTTTTAAAATCTTCTGTCCCGGACAGAGGGAATCCTATTTACAATTTGCAGAACCGCCACGCCGAGAACGCCGCAGGCGGCAGGCTGAATCGCGGAGAGCGCGATATTGGCGAAAGCCGCCTCCCAGGTTTCGAGAATAAAGAATCCCTCGAAGAGAAGATACCCTAAGAGCATGAACAGTCCGGCGCAAACGACGCCCACGATTTCCCGCCAGAGAACGGGTTTCCGATAGACAAAGAGCGCAAAAATCGCCGCCATGCCCGCCTTGATGAGAAACGTCGCGGGCGCGTAAACGGGAAATGCAATGACGTCGGCGAGCGCACTGCCGAGCGCGGAGACGGGAATCGCCCAGCACGGACGCAGAAAATAGCACGCGAGGAAGATGAACGTATCGCCGAGATGGATATAGCCCGTCAGGGCGAGCGGAATCTTGACAAACGCCGTCGTCACCGTAATGAGTGCGACAAACATCGCCGCGGTCACAAGCTCTCTCACTTTCATATCTATGTACCTCAAAAAAAAGAATCAATAGAGCCGGTCCTTCATGACCTTTTTCAGCCCGAAGAAGAGAGGCACCCCAAGCGCGTAATACCATACCGCCTGTGTCACGAATACGGACAGAAAACTCAGCCAGTACGCCTGTTCCGCAACGCCCGCGGCGAGCAGGATCAAGGGGACGAAAATCGCGTTCAACAGCACGGGGAAAATTCCGCCCACCCACACGTTTTTGACAAGTCGGGTGCATGCCGCCGCAACCAAAGTCACAAGACTCCCGAGAAAGATATCGTAGAGACTCGCCGCGGAAAAGATGTTGGCGAGCATACAGCCGAAATACAGTCCGAAGACCGATTCGGTAAAGAGCACGGGAAGCACGGTAAGCGCCTCCGAGGGACGCAGATTGACAAAGCCGCTGTACGCCCAAGGACCCATGACAATGGTAAGCGCCGCGTAGAGCGCGGCGACGAGTGCTGCCCGGCAGATGCGCCGGAGTGCGGAAGGTTTCATATGAAAATACCTCGGTTTTTTTTATTGTAGGGTATTCCGACACCTACGGAGAAAATTTTATCACATTCCCCCTTTTTTTCCAAACGATTTTGTGCTATAATGGGGACAAAAGAATGTTTGAGCGGCGCGGAGTCGATTTTTCGCGCCCGAAAAGGAGCGTAACATGCAGAGTCTGAAGGACATATCCAAATTCACCGATACGCTTGGCGGTACCGGCGTATTCGTCACCGCGGGGAGCGAACCCAACACCATGACGGCGAGCTGGGGCGGCGCGGGGGTCATGTGGAACCGCGGTATCATCGCCGTGCCCATCCGCAACACCCGATTCACTTTCGGAAAAATCGAGGAGACCGGGGAGTTCTCCGTCAGTATTCCAAAGTCCGGGGAGATGAAGGAACTTCTGACCTATTTCGGAACCAAGAGCGGCAGGGACGTGGATAAGTATCTCGCTACCGGAACAAAGCTGCAAAAATGCAAAGAAATCGGGACTTCCGTGCTCGCGGACTGCGAAACCTTCTTCGAGTGCAAAGTGCTCTATCGCTCGGACATCAAGCCCGAACACCTGCCGGAAGGATTTATCACGGCGTACTACCCCCACCACGACTATCACACCCTCTTTTACGGGGAAATCGTGGCGGCATACCGCAAATAAAATTCGTGACATTTCTCATGTTTATTTTATGGCATTAAAGCCTCCCTCCAAATCGGCGATAATATCGTCTATATGTTCGGTACCGATAGAAAGCCTGATCGTATTAGGTTTAATATCTTGTTCCTGAAGCTCACTTTCCGATAGCTGGCTATGCGTAGTCGTTGCAGGGTGAATTACCAAGCTTTTAACGTCGGCAACGTTTGCAAGAAGGGAAAAGAATAGTTTATTGCAAAAAAAGGAACTTGGACAATATATTCAAGTTCTGATTTTCTTTTGACCGCTTGAAAGTGTAATTTTACCGTTTATAAAAATCCCTATGGGAATTGCGCATTGCCGTGCCCTTCTCTATTCCTGTCCGTCCCCGCTCTCGTCGTCCTCTTCCTCGAAATCTTCCTCTTCCTCGGGAAGGTTGTCAAAATCGGGATTTTCGAGTTCCAAACGCTCGAGAAAGTCCGCCATGACGTCCTCCTGATTCCGTGCGACCTTGATGCGATACAGAATATTTCCGTGCGGAATCTCCGCCTTCATCTGTTCGATTTCGGGGTCCGCTTGCAGATTGGAACCAACCGAGAACAGCACGACCTGTTTGCGCGAAAAGGGGTGATTGCGCAAATATCTGCGCACGGGGATTGCCCCCATACTCATATACGCGCCCGTACCGAAAATCAAAAGTTCATAGTCGTTCAAATCGTAGGGCAGAGACTCTCCCGCAAAGTTTACGGTCACGTCGTAGCCCCGTTCGTTCAGCCCCT
Source organism: uncultured bacterium (assembly GCA_905215695.1). GTDB lineage: Bacteria > Bacillota > Clostridia > Christensenellales > HGM11417 > CAJMQN01. The sequence continues at coordinate 105,601 of CAJMQN010000007.1, read as the reverse complement.
CGGCGATCTGAACGGCATACCGCGACGCAGTATCGTGCCGCGTGGGCTGATAGAGCAGAAGAGCGCGCTTGCCCCCCTCGAGCGGGAATCTCCGCTCACTCGGGGCGCGCTCCTCCATCAACTTTTTCATCATGCGTTTCATGACGAGCATCGCAACCAAAAAAGCGACAAGAATGACGCCGAGTACAATTAAAAACCACATATTTCATTTTCCTCCGATTTTTAGGCTTTATCAAGCGGGTCAGCGGGACCGGAAGGGCGGCGGAGCAGGAATTTTGCGAAATCGAATACAAAATTGACCGCAACCGCGGCAAGCACGCCCACCCCCGTCTCAATCAGCCTGTTCAGCACATAGTGATAAGCCTGCATACCCTCCGGCTTATGCATGATGACCACGCTCAACAGCACGATACAGCCGATGGACGCGGACTCGTTCAAACCGATGAGTTTGCAGAGATAGATGATGACGAACACGAATACCGGCAGAAGATAGGGTTCCCAAGCGGAGCCGATTTTTTCAAACAGGAGCATGGCTCCGAGCCCCACCGCGCCGCCCACCATCGTCCCGAGAATGCGGCGGACGCCCATCTGATGCGAACTCTTTAAGTCGGGCTTGGTGCAGACGACCGCGGCAATCGCGGCGTAAAAAGGATTGTACTCCTGAAACCACGAGAGCACCGCGAGGGAAAGGAATACGGCGAGCGAAATCCGCACCGCATGCCACCCGGGGGGAGGCAGCCGAAATTTTTTCTTAGGCGTTATCTCTTGCATGTTTTCTCCGTTTTTTCATTTTAGCATGTTTTGGCGGCGTTTGCAAAGGATTGCAAAAGAATTTTCAAAAAACACTTGACAATTTTCCCCTCTTCGTTTAATATAATGGCAATATCTAATAAATGCTGTGATTTTGGAATAGTAAAATGTTTTCCGACATGCAGAGAGCCGGCGGAAGGTGCGAGCCGGCTGCGGGAAAGATTCGAACTCACCGATTGAGCAACGTCCCCAACGGAGTTTTTCTCCCAGTAGGCGGCGTCGGAGCCTGACCGTTATCAGACAGGGAGGATATGCAGGCGGAATATGCCCGTATCCGAGAGAGCGCATGCGATTTCGCATGAATCAGAGTGGTACCGCGGGTTTCCCGTCTCTATAGGAGACGGGGACCTTTTTTTTACCCCTCGCGCCCAAAATCAAAGCAGAAGGAGTTTTAAGATGAAAAACGTAGAAAAGTACAAGATCGGCTACTTCATGCCCCCCGTATCCGAGATGAAGTGGGTCAAGAAGGACCACATCGAACGCGCGCCCGTTTGGTGCAGCGTGGACTTGCGGGACGGCAACCAGTCCCTCATCGTGCCCATGTCCCTCGAGGAAAAGCTCGAGTTCTTCGCCTTCCTGTGCAAGGTCGGGTTCAAGGAGATCGAGGTCGGATTTCCCGCCGCCTCCGAGACCGAATATGCCTTCTGCCGCGCGCTCATCGAGCAGAATTTGATTCCCGAGGACGTGACCATTCAGGTGCTCACGCAGAGCCGGGAACACATCATCAAAAAGACTTTCGAGGCGGTGGAGGGCTGCAAGAGCGCGGTGGTGCACCTCTACAACTCGACTTCCGTCGCGCAGCGGGAGCAGGTCTTCAAGAAATCCAAAGAGGAAATCATCGGCATCGCGGAATTCGGGGCAAAACTCTGCGACGAGTACCGGAAGAAGGCGAAGGGAAAGATTCTCTTTGAGTATTCCCCCGAGAGCTTTACGGGCACGGAACCCGAATTTGCGCTCGAAATCTGCAACCGCGTTTTGGATATTTGGAAACCCGACCCGGACAACAAGGTCATCATCAACCTGCCCGCGACGGTTTCCATGTCCATGTCTCACGTCTATGCCTCGCAGATCGAATACATGAGCGACAACCTCAAGTACCGCGAAAACGTCGTCGTCTCCCTGCACCCGCACAACGATCGGGGGTGCGGCGTGGCTGACGCGGAGATGGGACTGCTCGCGGGCGCGGATCGCATAGAGGGCACGCTCTTCGGCAACGGGGAGCGCACAGGCAACGTGGACATCGTGACCCTTGCCATGAACATGTATTCGCAGGGCGTGGACCCGGGGTTGGACTTCTCGGATATGCCCGAGGTCGTGTCCGTCTATGAAAAGATGACGCGCATGCGGGTGTATGACCGCCAGCCCTACGCGGGACAGCTCGTGTTCGCGGCGTTTTCGGGTTCGCATCAGGACGCCATCGCAAAGGGCATGGCGTACCGTACCACGCACGACGAGAAATATTGGACTGTCCCCTATCTTCTCATCGACCCCAAGGACGTCGGCAGAGAGTACGACGGCGACGTCATTCGCATCAACTCGCAGTCGGGCAAGGGGGGCATCGGCTACCTTCTCGAACAGAAATACGGTTTCAATCTCCCCCCCAAGATGCGAGAGAACTTCGGATACGCGGTCAAGCATGTCTCCGACGTCAACCATAAGGAGCTGAAAGCGGAAGAAGTCTATGAAATCTTCCGGGAGACCTACGTAAACATCGAGACGCCGTTTGCCGTGCCCGAGTGCCATTTTGTGCAGAAGGACGGAATCCGCGCGAGCGTGACCGTTGTCAAGGACGGCGAAAAACGGGTCGTCGAGGCAGCCGGAAACGGGCGGTTGGACGCTGTCTGCAATGCCTTCCGTGGATTGCTCGGGTTTGAGTTCAGCCTTGAGAGCTACACGGAGCACGCGCTCGAGGGCAAATCCTCCTCGCAGGCGGTCGCCTACGTCGGTATCGCCGCCAAGGACGGCATGTTCTGGGGTGCGGGCATTCAGGACGACATCATCAACGCCTCCATCTCCGCGCTCGTTTCCGCGGTCAACCGCGCCTGCAAGGCGAAGTAGAAATCGAAGTGAAGCGCGAAAAAAATCAAAGTCTCGGCTACGGCATCGCCAGTTTCTTTGGCGGACTTCTCGGCATCGGGGGTGGATTTCTCCTCTATTTTCTGCTTATCCGCGGAAAGGAGCTGCATCCGATCGACAGCGTGCTGCTCTATGCGAGCGCGGGTATCTTTGCGCTCGTCGGACTCTACACTGTGATATACGGAATCGCGACAGTCTTCCGAAACCTCCGCCGCCTCGCCAAAGGGGAGGAACTCACGAAGGACACGACCAATTTTTATGTCAATCTCTCCCCCGCTGCGGGAGTCACTGCCCTCGTCCTCTCGGTTTTATTCGTCTGCATTTCCTTGTTTGTCAACTGGGAAGGGGACAGGGCAATCCAAATTGTCTTTGCCGTAAGCGCGGGACTCCTGTTCGTATATGGGCTTTCCGTAATCATCTACAATTTTATCAAGAGAAAAAAATAGGAGAGCGGAGGAAGAATCCTCCGCTCTCTTTTCATTCCCGCATCATGCTCTCCCGATGCGAGAGAAACATGCGCAAAAAACTGTTGTTTTCGACCTCTTCGTAGGCGCAGGGACAGAGCCTGCCCCCTCGGATTTCGTAGATCTCCGCGCCCGGAATCGCCGAGACCACCGGAGAGTGCGTCGCGATGACGAACTGACACCCCTCCTTGACCGATTCCATAATCATTCGGGCGAGCAGGTATTGGTTCTCGTAGGAGAGAGCGCCCTCGGGCTCGTCCATGAGAAAGAGACCGTCAGGGGCAATGCGGGAGCGAAAGAAGTCCAAAAATCCCTCGCCGTGGGACTGCGCCGCGAGACTGCTCGCGTAAAGCTGCTCAAGCTCCGCGATGGTGCGATAGTGCGGAGACTTTGCAAGGGCGGCTGCATATCCCGTCAGCCGTTCGTCCACCTCCGCAATCGCCGCGCGCGCCTCCTGTTTGGCGCTTTCCACCCAGTCGATATACTTGATAAAGTCCTCGGCGGAAAAGAAAAAGTTTTTCTTCGGGTGCAGGTAAGTGAGCCGGAACTCCTCGGCGTGCCGGGCAATTTTTCTGCGTTTCTCATCCTCTTCGAGGGGTCGCCCGATGCGGTTCGCGCGCAGACACGCCGCAAGAATCTCCAAAAGCGTGGACTTTCCGCACCCGTTGTCCCCGCACAGAACGGTGACCGGGGCGCGGAATTCCAACTCCTCGAAAGTCCGTATCACTTCCGCGGTCAGCGGGTATTCCTCCCCGCCGCTTCCGCGCCTGCTCACTTTTCTCAAAAAGAGACTCATTTTTTTATACTGCGCTCAATATCGCGAGCGCGATGCCGTAACAGACCCCAAACGTCCCGCCGAGCATTCCCACGGAAACCAAAATTTTTAGCCACAGTCTCGAAAAACCCTTGATAACGACGAGATTGGCGCAGGCAAAAATGCCGCCGATCAGTCCCCCGATCGCGCCGCCGACAATGGGCACGATTTTACAAAGCGCGACGCTGTTTCCCCAAATCAGCACGAGCAGAAGGGGCAGAACCGAAAGCGCCGCATGATGAACCGCTTGTTTCATCTTTCTCCCCTTTTTGCGGCGGTTTTCCGCCGTCTGAAGATATTGTATCATACGCCCGGCGGCATGTCAATGTTAAAGTTCGGGACCGCTCTCGGGCGGAAGGGGGGAGGGCGCGGAGACAGGTTTTGTTTTTTTCAGCGAGCGCCTGACAAGCAGAGCCGTGACGAGACCGAGAATGGGAAAGATTGCGGCGGCAAGCATGCCCGCTTTCATTCCCACCTGTTCCGCCGTCATCGAATATTTCAGGGCAAGCTCCGCGGCAAAACCGCTCTCCGCCACGCTGTCGGAGAGAATGCCCATGAGCTGCGGCGCGAGGGAAGAGCCGAGGTCTCCGCCCGCCGCCATGAGCGCATAGACGACCACGCCGCCCTTTGGGAACCGTTCGGACGCGGCAATCAGACTGCCCGGCCAGAGCATGGAGACGCAGAACCCGGTAAAAGCGCACGCCGCAAGTCCCAAAATCGGAATCCCCGAGAGGCTCGCAACGAGATAGCACACCGTTGCGCCGCCGAAACACGCGATGAGAACGGTCGAAATATTTTTTCCGAATTTCGCATACAGCGTCCTGCCCAGTCCCAACATCGCCGCAAACATCGCCATACCGCAGACGTCCCCCCAGAATTTTGAGATGCCGAGGACGTTTTCGGAGTAGATGGAGATCCACTGCGACATGGTGTTCTCCGCCGCGCCGCCCAAGAAAATACAGAGGAAAAAGAGCGGAATCCCCGCAAGCAGAGCGCGGCGGTTCCGCGCCTTTTCCGCCGGAGCGCGACCGCCCGAACCCTCTTCCTCTGCCGCCGTCTCCATGGGCGGGAGTTCGGATTTCAAAAACAGAACGAAGGCGAGAAGGGGCAGAACCGTCCAGCCGAAGGCGAGAAACATCCAGTTTTGACTGCCGAACAAGCGCAGAAAGAGCGCGTTGACGAGCACCACGCCCACCACGCCCCAGGCGTAAATCGAGTGCAGTTTGCTCATCTCGCGTTCGGGATTGTCCGAGGGCATCGCGGCGATGACGGGGCTCATGAGAACTTCGGAGAGACCCGCGGACGCCGCAAAAATTACCGTGCCCACGACCAGCCAAAGATAGGCGTGCTGCGGAAAGAGCGCGGGCAAACCCGCATAGACGAAGAGTCCGAATACGGTGATCGCGGGGGTCATCCGCACCGTCAACTTGATATTGAAATGCTTGGAAAAGAAGGAAAAGAGCAGATCCACAAGGAGCTGTGTGCAGAAATTGATGAGCACCAACAGCCCGAGCAGAGTGTAGGAGACTCCGTAGGTCTCCCGGAAGGTCTCGAAAAGAAAGGGTGAAAGCATAATCACCGCCGCCATCGAGAGATTGGTGAGATAGCAGCCGTATCTCGCCGGGTTGTAGCGCTTGTCCGTAATCATCAAATTTCCCCAATGTCCTTACAATAAAAAAAAGACGGCCGCAATGCAACTGTCTTTCTCTGTGGTCGGGATGACAGGATTTGAACCTGCGGCCTCTTCGTCCCGAACGAAGCGCGCTACCAAGCTGCGCTACATCCCGCCGTTTCCGCCCGCGGCGCGGACAGAATTGCCTTTCTTCTGAAAAGCACTCTTATTTTATAGCATTCCGGCAACTTTGTCAAACGTTCTCGCGCGGATTTTTTACTTTTGCACGAGGTCGGCGTATTCCGCGCGCGCAAGCGTTTTCAGCGCGTCCGGATTCAGTTCGACCTGCGTCCCGATCCGCCCCCCGCTCACCGCGATTGCCGCGAAATTCTCCGCGCTCCCGTCGATGCGCGTCACATACGCCTTCTTCATGCCGAGGGGGGAACAACCGCCCCGCACATACCCCGTCACGCGGTTGATGTCCGCCACATGAATCATCTCCACCGACTTTTCGCCCACGCTCTTCGCCGCTTTCTTGAGGTCGAGTTCGCGCTCTACGGGAATCACAAAGACATAATACGCGCGGCTGTGCCCCGCGGTCACGAGCGTCTTATACACCCGTTCCGCCGGAAGTCCGACCTTTTCCGCGACGGATACGCCGTCGATTCTGCCGTCCTCCGCTGTGTAGGCGTGCACCCGATAGGGAATCTTTGCGCGGTCAAGCAGCCGCATTGCGTTCGTCTTATCCACGTTCTCTCTCATACTTTCCGTCCAGATACGCCTGCAATTCCTTCCGTCTCCCGGCGTCCAGCGCGGGCGTTCCCGCGAGCGGGTTGACGATTCCCTGCGCCTCGTACTTGGAAAACCCAAGCGTATGAAATCCCAAAAGTTCGTATTTCTCCGCGGGGAACCGCCTTGCGATTTCGTAATACGCGTCGATGTCCCCCTCGGTGTCGTTGATTCCCGGAACCACCACCGTGCGGAGCCAAAGCGGAATCCTGCGGGCGCAGACCTCCTCAAGAAAGCGCAGAACGCTCGCAAGGCTTCCCCCCGCAAACGTACGGTAATCCTCTTCCGTCGGGCGCTTTAGGTCGGCGATGACGAGATCGACGGAATTTAAAAGCTCCGCAACGTCCGCGTTCCAGAGACACCCCGAAGTGTCCAGCGCGACGTGAATCCCCTCCCGTTTCATGATTCGGGAGAGCTCCGAAAGGGCGCGCGCCTGTAGGAGCGGTTCCCCGCCCGACCAGGTCACGCCGCCGTTTTTCCCAAAGTAGGTGCGGAAACGCAGGATTTTCTCCGCGAGCGCCTCGGGTGTATATTCGGTGCCCGCCGCCGTCCAGGTGTCCGCGTTGTGACAGCACAGACAGCGCAATGGGCAGCCCGCGAAGAACACCGCGCAGCGGATTCCCGTGCCGTCCAGCGTCGCAAAACTCTCAAAAGAATGAACGCGCAGGGTGCTCACAGTTTCTCGTGGAAGGTGCGCGAAACCACCTCTTCCTGCTGTTTGCGGCTCAATTTATTGAAGTTCACCGCATAGCCGCTCACGCGAATGGTCAAATTCGGGTACTTCTCGGGATGCTCCATCGCGTCCAAAAGGGTCTCGCGGTTCAGGACGTTTACGTTTAGGTGGTGCGCATCCTGCGCAAAGTAGCCGTCGAGGAGCGCGGTCAGCCGGGAGACGCGGGCGGTCTCGTCCGCCCCCAGCACCGCGGGCACGATGGAGAAGGTGTTGCTGATTCCGTCCCGACAGTAGTCGTAGGAAATCTTCGCGACGCTGTTCAGGGACGCGAGCGCGCCCGAGACGTCCCGCCCGTGCATGGGATTCGCGCCCGGCGCAAAGGGTTCGCCCTTCTTGCGTCCGTCCGGCGTAGAACCCGTCTTCTTGCCGTACATGACGTTCGAGGTGATGGTCAGAACGGACAGCGTGCGTTTCGCGCCGCGATAGGGAGCAACTGCCCGAAGGTCCTCGTAGAACTGCTTTAAAACCTCGCAGGCGATTTCGTCCGCCCGGTCGTCGTCGTTTCCGTACTTGGGAAAATCCCCCTCGGTCACGAAGTCGGTCACGAGCCCGCGCTCGTCCTTGACCGCGCGCACCTTCGCGTACTTGATTGCGGACAGGCTGTCCGCGAGCACCGAAAGCCCCGAAACGCCGAACGCCATCAGCCTCTCAACGTCGGTGTCGTGAAGCGCCATCATGAGGCGTTCGTAGGCGTACTTGTCGTGCATGTAATGAATGACGTTGAGGGTATTGACATAGAGTTTTGCCGTCCAGCGCAGATATTTCGCAAAGGCGCGGCGAACCTTCTCATAGTCGAGTACGCCCTCGTCGAAAATCTTGCCCTCGGGCGCAATCTGACTGCCGTAAATCTCGTCCTTTCCCCCGTTCAGGCTCATCAGCAGAACCTTCGGGAGGTTGCACCGCGCGCCGAAATACTGCATCTGCTTTCCCACGCGCATGGCGGAAACACAGCACGCAATCGCGTAATCGTCCCCGTACGCCGGGCGCATGACGTCGTCGTTCTCATACTGAATGGAATCCGTGTCGATCGAGACTTTGGCGCAGAAGTCCTTATAGCCCTGCGGCAGAGCTTGGCTCCAGAGTACCGTGATATTCGGCTCAGCGCTCGGTCCGAGGTTGTAGAGCGTATTTAAGACGCGGTAAGCGGTCTTGGTGACCATGTGCCGTCCGTCCTCGGACATGCCCGCCTCGCTCATGGTGACCCAGGTCGGGTCGCCCGCGAACAGTTCGTTGTAGTCGCTCGTGCGCAAATGGCGGACGAGACGGAGCTTGATGACGAAGTCGTCCACGAGCTCCTGCGCGCCGCTCTCGTCGAGAATCCCCCTCGAAATATCGTGTTCGAAATAGATGTCCAAAAAGGTCGAAATCCTGCCGATGGAGTTCGCCGCACCGTTCTGCTCCTTGACCGCGCCGAGATACCCGAAATACAGCCACTGCACCGCCTCCCGCGCGTTTTCCGCGGGGCGGGAGATGTCGCAGCCGTACTCCTTTGCCATATCAACGAGCTGTTTTAAAAAGCTGATCTGCTTTTCGACGTCCTCGATGAGCTGAATGGTCTCCGCGGTCATGTTCCTTTCCTGCAAACGGCGCTTGTCCTCCCGCTTCTTCTCCACGAGGAAATCCACGCCGTACAGCGCGATTCTGCGGTAATCGCCGATGATGCGCCCCCTGCCGTAGGCGTCGGGCAGACCCGTAATGAGACCCGCGTGGCGGGCTTTGAGCATCTCGTCCGAATACACCCGGAATACGCCGTCGTTGTGAGTGGTACGGTACTCGAACGCTCTTTCCACCTTATCCGAAAGCGTATAGCCGTACTCCCGGCACGCCTGTCTGCTCATGCGGATTCCGCCGAAGGGGTTGACCGCGCGGCGAAGGGGCGCCTCGGTCTGCAGACCGAACACAAGCTCTTTTTCTCTGTCGATATATCCCGCGGGATAGGCGAGAATGGAGGACACGCGCTCGGTGTCCACGTCCAAAACGCCCCCCTTCTTCTGCTCTTCCGCGAGCAGTTCTTCCACCTCTCCCCACAGCGAGGAAGTGCGCGGGGTCGGTCCCTGCAAAAAGTCCGCGCCTCCCCCGTACGGGGTGTAGTTCTCCGCGATGAAGTTTCGGAGATCAATCTTTTCGCGCCAATCGGCGCCCTTGAAATCTTCCCAAATCATTTGCGTTTCCTCCACAAAAAAAGTCCGGGCAACCCTGTTTCGAGCTTGCCCAGACGGTCGGCTTTTTCCGGTTCTTCGCTTCCCCATAGTTTCCTATGTCAATCCGTCAGTTGCGAAAGACCTCTCTGTTATCCGTCTCTATCATAGCACAGAGACGGGTTTTTGTAAAGTATTTTTAGAGCACGGAACCCAGCCAATACATGAGCCACCCGAGCCCTGCAAGCCCCGCGAGAATGCCGAATACGAGCGCGCTGATCTTGCCCGGCGAGCGCGGAACCTTGCCCACGATCTTCGAGGTGGTACCGTTTATGTAGAAGTCGTATTTCTTTTTCCTGAAGGGAATCTTGCAGAACCATACGGGCAGCAAAAGATACCGATAGGTCACGTGATAGTGTCCCGTATTTACGTTGAGATAGTCCACCACGTCCGCGTGATAGCTGTCCTTGATTCTCTGCCGGATAATCTGTTCCATGCCCGCGCGGGCTTCGGTCCAGCAGGTCTCCATGTCCTTGTCGTAGCCGCTCGCCGTAAAACCCGAAAGAAATTTCTTGTCATACAGCGCGGCTTGCTCGTAGGAAAAGGGCTTGAGCTTGTTCGCCGTCTTTTGGTCGAGGTACGGACTCGCCTCGATCATATAGTCCTCGAAGTCGAGCGAATAGTTGCCGCTGACATTGAACCAACGAATGCGGGTCTCGGTGTGCCTGTTCTTGCCCGAACCCACCGTAACCGTATAGTACTTGCCCATTCTGCCCTGATAATTGGAGAGCGTGTTGGAATTATAGACGAAACAGGGGTTATAGATCCCCTTTACCCCATCGTCCGCAACCGACTTTTTAAAGGCTTTGGGAACGAGCTTTTTCTTCTTGACCCAACCTTTAAACTCGGAGCGTGCGGTCGCTTCGTCCACCGCAAAGGGCACAACGGCAGTGGGACGCAGACCGGGGAGCTCGTGGGTCTCCACGATGTTCGTCGTGCCGCAGAAGGGGCACACGCGGGCAATATCGGTCTTGGAGATAATCTCCTTTGCGCCGCAGTTGTTGCAGCGATAGACGACGGTGTCCTCCCCCCAGTCCTCGCCCTTCTCCCCGCCGGTGACGAAATCGAGGGGGACGACGTTGCGGTTCTGCTCGAAGTCAATGACCGTCTCGCAGTGCTCGCAGTACAATTTTTGCAATTTGGGCGAAAAAGTCAAGTTCGCGCCGCAGTTCGGGCACTTATAGACTTCGGTCTCCTTTTCCTCCGCCCTGACAACCTCTTCGTTCATTCTTTCTTTCCCTAAATCGAAAAGGCGAATACCCGGCAGACTTCCGGGTATCCGTCTTGAAACGTTATTCCTCGATCGCGTTGATCTTGGAAATGATTTCGTTTACGTCGTGACCGTGCACTTCGGCGGCTTCGCCCACCGTCTCGCCCCGCGCCATTGCGCAGCCGAGACAGTGCATGCCCATCTCCTGAAACACCTGTGCCGCGCCGGGCTTTGCCTGCAACACTTCCATAATCGTCATATCCGCATGAATTTCCATTTGTTTTTTTATCTCCTTTCTCTCTATTATTTGCAAAAAATCAGAATTTCTCTCCGCACTCGGGACAGAATTTCGCGCTCGGCTTGCAGTCATGTCCGCACTGCGGGCACTTCTTGACAGCCGCGAGCTTTTCCCCGCACTCGGGGCAGAACTTCGCCGTCGCCTTGCACTCGGTGCCGCACTTGGGGCACTTCTGCGTCTGCACCATCTTTCCGCCGCATTCGGGGCAGAATTTCGCGCCCTCCCGCACCTGCGCGCCGCACTTGGGACAGGGAACTGTATTTGCGGCGGGCGCCGCCGCGGGCGTCTGCGGTTGGGTCATGCCCTGCATCGCCTGCGTAAAGACGTTGCCGATTCCGAGTCCTGCGCCGAGTCCGACCCCCGCTCCCGCGAGACCGCCGCCCTCGTTCTGCGCCGCGTCCCGCATGGCGTGCGCCGCTTGGAACTGCATAAACTCTCCCATTTTGTCCCCCATGACCCCCATCGAGGTACGGGTATCCATGTTCTTTTCGACTTCCTCGGGCAGGGAGATGTTCTCGATGACCACGTTCGTGAGCATGAGACCGATCTTATTGAAGTCCTTGTTCATCTCCTTGGTGACGAACTGCGAAAGCTCGCGGTACTGTGCCGCAAGGTCCAGCGCCGCAATCTTGCTCTCCGCAATCGCGTCCGTAATCCCCTGAATGACCATCGAACGCAGGTACTCGTTGATGTCCTCGGTCTTGAAGGTGGAGTTCGTGCCGAACAGCTCCTTCAAAAAGACTTCGGGGTCGTCCACGCGGAAGGAATATTTGCCGAACCCGCGGATGCGGACCATACCGAAATCGGCGTCCCGCATCATAATGGGGTTGATCGTCCCCCACTTTTGGTCGGTGAATTGCTTGGTGTTGACGAAATAGCACTCCGCCTTGAAGGGGGAGTTGAATCCGTACTTCCAGGAGAGCAGTTTAGTCAGAACGGGCAGGTTTTCGGTCTTGAGCTTATAATAGCCGGGTTCGAAAATATCCGCAATCTGTCCCTTGTGCACGAAGATCGCAACCTGACTCTCGCGCACCGTCAGCGCGGAACCATTCATGATCTCCCGCCCTTCCATCGGGAAACGATAGACAAGCTGATTCTGCGAATCATCCTTGTATTCGATGACCTTCAGAAGCTGTGATTTGATAAAATTAAAAGCCATATTACTGTTTCTCCCTAAAATTCAGTGTACGCACATATATAAACTATTATAACACGGTTTCAAACGCTTGACAAGTTCTTTAAAAGAATTGCAGGAGCAGGGAGAGCAGGGGAATTGTCAGGACCGAAAGCACCGAGGTCACGAGCAGCATTTTCGCCGCGATGAAGGTATCCCCGCCGAACTTTTCCGCAAACGCCACCGACGCGGACGCCGAGGGCATTGCCGCAATCAGAAAGAGCGCGGTCTTGAGCGTAGGACTCAAGGGCAGAAAGAGGAGAATCGCAAACATCAGAAGGGGCGCAACCACGAGCCGCACCGCGGAGAAGAGATAGCTGTTTTTATCGCCGAGAATCTCGCGGGGAGACATCTCCGCAAGGCGCACGCCGAGCATAATCATCGCGACGGGGGTCGTCATGTTGCCGAGCATTTCGATGCCGCTGTACAGGGGCGCGGAAAAGTCCGCAATGCGGATTCCGAGACAGAAGAGCGGAATCGCCACGGCGAGCGCGACGGTGGGCGGATTGAGAATCGCTTTCTTGAGGGAGATATATTCGCGTTTTCCGCTGATTGCAAATACGCCCAGCGTCCAGGACAGAATATTGAACACCGCAATAAAGACGGCGGCATAGATGACCGCCTCGGACAGCCCGAGAAGGACGAGGAGCGGAATCCCCATATAGCCGCAGTTGCAGAAGGTGCAGGCGTAGGTATAGACCCCCTTCTCCGCGCGCGGACGCTCGCTCCGCCGAAAGACGAGAAGCATGATAAAATAAACGAGAACCTGTATCACGAAGGAAAAGAGCACCGTCCAGAGCATGTTAAAGAGGATTTCGCGGGAATAGGGCGTCCCCTGAAAGCTCGTAATCGTGAGAAAGGGCGCGCACACGTACATGAGAATGACGGACATCGTGCCCACGCTCCCCTCACCGAAGAGCTTTGCCTTGCGGCAGATAAACCCGGGCACTGCGAGCGCGAGGAGCACCGCGACGTTGATGAGCACGTCCAAAAAACCGATATTCATACCAGCGAAACCGCCTTCGTCCTGCCCGCGCGGAGCGCCGCAACAAAGTCGCGCACGGGATAGGTGTGCCCGGGGCGGTTGTAGCGGTCGGGATTGCACTCCGCGCCCAGCCAGACCGAGATGCCGAGACCTTCCGCAGCGTGTTTTGCCGCGCGGTAGCCGCTCAAAAAATGCTCGAGCTGTTGCCGTTCTCCCGAAATTCCGTAATACTGCTCAAAAACATACTTCATGTAGTGATTGGTGACAACGATCGCCGAATACCCCTTTGCCTTGTAGAGCGCGGGAATCTCTTCCGCGGGCACCTGCGCGCACCCCGACAGGGGCGCAGTATGGACATGCGTCGCAACTTTTTTCATGACAGCCTCCCCGGCAATATTCCCATCGTCTTCCCCCGCCTCGTAACAAGATACGCCGCCGCCGCGTCAAAACGTGCGTCGTGCCAACCCCCGACGGGCGGCTCGCCGAACTCTTGCGCAACCGCGCGGATTTCCTCCTCGCGGATTCCCAGAAAAACGCAGATTTCGCAGAGTTTGGGTCTGCGGATTCCGCCCCTCTCCCGAGGAATCCCGAGCGCCTTTCGGAAAGTCTTTGCGGTGCAGAGTTCCTCCCGGTAACGGAAGGGCACGCCGCACGCCGAAAATTCGTACTGCAAAAACCAATAGTCGAAACGAAAGTTGTGCGCGACAAGCAGTGCGCCCGCAAAATCTTCCGCAATCTCCGCCGCGCAATCCGAAAAAGTCCTGCCCGCAGCGCGGCTCTGAATTTCCGCGTCCGTCAGTCCGACCACCTTGGCGGAGAGTTCGGAGAGCGGGCATGTGGAGAAATAAAAATTTTGAAACCGCAATCCCCCGTCCTCGACGAGATAGGCGAGCTGACAGATTCTGCCCGCCGTGCCCGGCAAGTCAGAGGTTGTCTCGGTATCCAAATACACGGTCTTTCGAGTTTTTCCGTCGCTCAACATGGCACAACTTCCTTTTTATCTATTAGATATTATAGCATTCTCCGCCCTTTCCGCGCAAAGGATTTTGCGGGCAGTTCTAAATTTTCCGGGCGGCGCATAGTAGTATAGTAAAGCGATTGTCGATTTGTGGAGGAAACCATGAAGTTCTCTGAAATTTTGGATAAACCACTCCTTTCCCTCTCGGAGGGAAGCGTTGTCGGAAAAGTTCGCGGCTGCCTCTTGAACGAGGACAAGACCCGCCTCCTTGCGTTGGATACCGGCGACGGTTGGGTGTTGGCAAAGGACGCGCAGGTGGGCGAAAGCGCGGTGCTTGTAAAGTCCGCCGATGCCGTCTCCGCCGAACTTCCCGCGGGCGCGGCAATGAGCCCGCTCTATCTCGACCTCTTCGGGTCGGACGGTTCTCTGGCGGGACCGATTACCGACCTTGTCTTTGATGAAAAACTTGTGCTCACGCATTTTGTCGCGGGAGGCGCCGAAGTGCCCCGCAATCTCATGCTCTCTGCGGGCGAAAATGCCGTTGTGGTCTGTCCGGACGAAGATACGCTCAAAAAGGAGCGGCGCAGACTCGCCGCCGCAAAGAGAAAGACAACTCCCCCGCCCGCGGTATCGGACGTTGAAAAGGTCTCCTCGACATTCTCCTATCTCATCGGGCGCAAGGTTGCCGCGGATATTTTCAATCAGCGCGGCGAAAAGATTGTACGAAAGAACTCCGTTGTCTCCCTGCACACCCTGCAAATCTGTCGGGAATACGGAAAATTGCTCCTTCTTGCAAAAAATTCAAGACAAGGATAGACAAAAAGGGCACAGCAAAATTGCTGTGCCCTTTCTTTTTGCAAAAAACCCCAGCCGAACAAAGAATGTTCGGCTGGGGTTTCGTTTGGTACACCCGGCGAGAATCGAACTCACGTCGCAGGAGTCGGAGTCCTGCATTCTATCCGCTGAAATACGGGTGCTTATCTCTGTCCGCATTTTGCGGACAGAGAGATTTCAACTAAAAATTACTTCGCGTCAACGCTCGCCGCATATTCGATGAGATCAACGACTTTGTTGGAATAACCCCACTCGTTGTCATACCACGAAACGAGTTTCACAAAGGTGTCGGTCAGCATGATTCCCGCCTTCGCGTCGAAAATCGAGGTGCGGCTGTCCGAAATGAAGTCCGACGAGACAACCATGTCCTCGGTGTAGCCAAGAATTCCCTTCCACTCGGCGGACTCCGAAGCCTTCTTCATCGTCGCGCAGATGTCCTCATAGGTCGTGGGTTTCTTCAGGTTGACGGTCAGGTCAACAACCGATACGTCCAGCGTGGGAACGCGGAAGCTCATGCCCGTCAGCTTGCCCGCGAGCTCGGGAATAACCTTGCCCACAGCCTTCGCCGCGCCCGTCGAAGAGGGAATGATGTTGCCCGCCGCAGCTCTGCCGCCTCTCCAATCCTTCTTGGAGGGTCCGTCCACCGTCTTTTGGGTCGCGGTGGTCGAGTGTACCGTCGTCATCAAGCCGTCCGCAATCCCGTAGGTGTCGTTGATAACCTTCGCGAGAGGCGCAAGGCAGTTCGTCGTGCAGCTCGCGTTGGAGATGATCTTCATGTCCTTGCTGTAGGTCTTGTGGTTGACGCCCATGACGAACATCGGAGCGTCCTTCGAGGGAGCCGTGATGACAACCTTCTTCGCGCCGCCGTTAAAGTGCGCGGACGCGCCCTCCATCGTCGTGAACACGCCCGTCGCTTCCGCGATGTACTCGGCGCCGCAGGAGGACCACTGAATCGCCGCGGGATCCTTCTCCGCGAAGACCGTGATTTCCTTGCCGTCAACGACCAACTTGCCGTCCTTCGTCCCGATCTCACCCTTGAACTGACCGTGAATCGAGTCGTATCTCAGCATATAAACCATGTAATCCAGGTCGATAAAGGGATCGTTGATTCCGACGACCTGAACGTTCTTGTGCTCGAGAGAAGCACGGAACACAAGACGTCCGATTCTTCCGAAGCCGTTAATACCAATCTTAACCATGTTACCTAAGTCCTCCAAAATTTGTTTTTTTCGTTTTCCTGAACTATTATAGCAATTTCACCGCCAAATAGCAAGCAAATGACAAGCCTTCCCGCGTTTTTGTGAAATGTTTGACGAACCCGTCACTTCAGATTTTCGGGATTCAGACAGTGCAGCTCCTCGGGAACAAACAGTCCGTCCTTGCGGATCAGCGTATCGTCAAACCAAATTTCGCCGCCACCGTGCGCCGCCGTCTGAATCAGCACGAGATCCCAATGCACCGCGGACACGTTGCCGTTGTGCGCGTTGTCGTAGCAGGCGCCGGGCGTGAAGTGAATCGAACCCGAAATCTTTTCGTCGAACAGAATGTCACCCATTGCCTCGGTCACGAAGGGATTGACGCCAAGCGCGAATTCTCCCACGTACCGCGCGCCTTCGTCCGTGTCGAAGATTTCGTTGCACTTTTGGGTAAAGTTCGAAGTCGCCTCCACGATTTTTCCGTCCTTGAAGGTCAGTTTGACGTTTTCAAACTTGATTCCGCTGTTGATAGAGGGCGCGTTGTAGGTGATGACGCCGTTTACCGAATCCCGCACCGGCGCGGTATAGACCTCTCCGTCCGGAATGTTCATGTTGCCCGCGCATTTGATCGCGGGGATACCCTTGATTGAAAAGCGCAGGTCCGTCCCCGGTCCGACGATCCGCACGCGGTCCGTCCGGTCCATGACCTTGACGAGACTGTCCATCGCGCGGTCCATCCTCGAATAGTCTAACGTGCAGACGTCGTAATAAAAGTTCTCGAATTTTTCCGTGCTCATGCCCGCAAGCTGTGCGAACGCGCTCGTCGGGTATCGCAGAATCACCCACTTGGTCTTTGCCACGCGGATTTCGTGGTGCACGGGGTGCGAATAGTCCGTATTGTACACCTTCATGCGCTCGGAGGGTACGTCCGAGGTCTCGTAGGAATTGTTGCCGCCCCGTATCCCGATGTAGCAGTCCATATCCTCCATGCGGTACTTGTCATAGTTTGCCCAAAGCCCCGCGTGCGTTTCGTCCGTTCCCATCAGGAGCTCGCGCTGAATTCGCGCGTCATGATAGTCCACAAACGGATATCCCTTGGCGGCATAGACCGCTTTGATACACTCGCAGACAAGCTCGTAGTCCACGCCCGTCGCCTCGATGAGCACCTTTTCGCCGGGCGCGACGTGCACCGAATAGTTCACGAGCAGCTCCGCAAGCTTTTTGTTTCTGATGTCAAGCATGTTTTTCTCCTTCTTTTTTTGAGAATTTTTCCCTTTTCGCTACTATTATAATCCCAATCCGCGGGGCGGGTCAACCAAAACCCGACACGTTGAAAAAGCGATTTTATCCAAAACGCAAAACTTTTGGTTGCGGTTTTGCGCAAAAATCCCTCCGAAGGTTGGAATCCCATTGAATGCCAAGCGATTTTTTAAAATGGTTCGACCGATTCCGAGAATCCGCGCGGAAAAAGGTTGATTTCTGCGTTTCGGGAAAAGAAAAAACCGCGGATTTTCTTCCGCGGTCTTTGCTTTTTACACCATTTCGATAATCGCCATTTCGGCGTTGTCGCCCTTGCGGAACCCGAGCTTGACGATGCGGGTGTATCCGCCGCCGCAGCCCTTGTCTTCCTTTCTCTGGGCGTATTTGGGCGCGTATTCGTTGAAAATCTTCTCCACCAACGGGTGACGAATGTCCTTCGTGCGCTCCTTGTATGCCGCCTTCGATTCCTTCGCACCCTTGATCTCCTGCAGATCGTAGGTGTTTGCCATAATCTTTCTTCTCGCGCAGAGCTTCCTCGGTCCGTCGTTCACAAACTCCTGGGCTACCCTCTTCGGCTCTTTGCCCGAGGTGTCCTTGACGGTCTTGGTCACCTTCACGGTGTCCTCATAGGTGTTTACCGCAAGCGTCACAAGTTTCTCGGCAAGCCGTCTGACTTCCTTCGCCTTTTCCGCCGTCGTCTCTATCCTACCGTTCCAAAGAAGACTCGATACCTGGTTTTTCAGCATGGCCGTTCTGTGGTCCGTGCTTTTTCCTAACTTTCTGTACTGCATGGTATGTTCTCCTTACTCATCCTTATTTAATAAACTCAAACCGTAGCTGTGGATCTTCTGAATGACCTCGTCAAGCGACTTCCTGCCCAGATTGCGCACTTTGAGCATGTCGTCCTCCGTCTTCTTGGTCAGGTCCTCCACCGTGTGGATTCCCGCGCGCTTGAGACAGTTGTACGAACGCACCGACAGATCCATGTCCTCGATGTTCATCTCTAAAATCTTGGACTCCGAGGGACCCTCGGGCGTGACGAGAATATCTACTCCGCTCATGGTTTCGGAGAGCTCGACGAACAGTTTTACGTGGTCCTCGAGAATCTTTGCCGCCAAGCTCACGATTTCGCTGCCCGTGAATGCGCCGTTTGTCGTCACCTCGAGAATCAGGCGGTCATAGTCGATGCTCTGTCCGACACGCGTGTTCTCCACGGTGTAGCTCACCTTCTTGACGGCGGTGAAGATCGAATCCATCGCAATGAAGTCGAGAGGGTTCTTGTCGCTCTTGTTGAAGTCCGCGCTCTTGTAACCTCTCCCTCTTCCGAAGGTGATTTCCATGTTCAGCACCGCGCCGTCGTCCAGCGTCGCAATGTGCAGATCGGGGTTCAGGATTTCCAATTCCGCGTCGCTGGACAGATCGCCCGCGACGACGCTGCAAGGGCCCACCTTGTTGATGGTAAGAGTCTTACGGAACGCCTTGTCCTGGCTCAGACATTTGACCGCCAGCGACTTGACGTTCAGTACGATTTCCGTTACGTCTTCCTTGACGCCCGGAACCGTCGTGAACTCATGCTTGACGCCTTCGATACGGATTCCGACCGGCGCGACGCCGGGCAGAGAAGAGAGAAGGATTCTCCGGAGCGCATTGCCCAAGGTGATTCCGAAGCCGCGCTCCAGAGGTTCCACCGTCAGCTTTGCGTATCTCTTGTCCTCGCTCTCCTCGACCGTAATCTTCGGTCTTTCGATTTCCATCATAAGAATACACCCTCCTTATTACTTGGAATACAACTCAACGATCATATTCTCGGCGATGGTGATGTCCAGATCCTCTTTTTCGGGCAGAGCGATAAGCTTGCCTTCCATTTTATCCGCGTTGTACTCGAGCCATTTCGGCAGGTTCAGTTTCTTGGTCTCGGCGAGCGCCTTGAAATAGGGCTTTGCCTTCTTGTTTTCTTTGACCGCGACGACATCTCCCTGCCTGCATGTGTAGGAGGGAATGTTGACGGTCTTGCCGTTCACCGTGATGTGCGCATGGTTGACAATCTGACGCGCCTGCGAACGCGAGGACGCGAGTCCCAGACGGTAAACCACGTTGTCGAGACGGCGCTCCAAAAGTTGCAGGAGGTTCTCACCCGTCTGACCCTTCAGCTTTTCAGCCGTGCGGTAGGTCTTTCTGAACTGCTTTTCGAGAACGCCGTAGGTGCGTTTCGCCTTCTGTTTCTCGCGAAGCTGAAGTCCGTACTCCGAGACCTTCTTTCTCGCGGCGCCGTGCTGACCCGGAGCGGCGGGATAACGCATCATCGCGCACTTCGCCGAATAACATCTCTCACCCTTTAAGAACAGCTTTGCGCCCTCTCTTCTGCAGAGACGGCAGACAGATTCGGTATATTTTGCCATTTTAAGCGATTCCTCCTATACTCTTCTGCGCTTGGGGGGACGGCAGCCGTTGTGCGGAATCGGCGAAACGTCCTGAATGAGCGTCACTTCGATATCCACGTTCTGCAGAGCGCGGATTGCGGACTCTCTGCCCTGTCCGGGTCCCTTGATGAACACCTCGACGCTCCGGAGTCCGTGCTCCTTCGCGGCGCGCGCCGCCTTCTCCGTCGCCATCTGCGCGGCATAAGGCGTGTTCTTTCTCGATCCGCGGAAGCCCATGTTTCCCGAGCTCGCCCACGACAGAGCATTGCCCTTCGTATCCGTGATCGTCACAATCGTGTTGTTAAAGGAGGAGTAGATATGGGCTGCTCCCTTATCCACGTTCTTGGATACTTTGCGCTTCTTTGAAGCCGTATTTTTCTGATTTCCAGCCATGATCCTTACCTCCCTCTTACTTCTTGCCTCTGCCCACCGTCTTCTTGGGTCCCTTGCGGGTGCGGGCATTGCGCTTGGAGGACTGTCCGCGGACGGGCAGACCCTTTCTGTGACGGACGCCTCTGTAGCATCCGATTTCCATCAGTCTCTTGATATTCAGGGACACTTCTCTCCTGAGGTCGCCCTCGACCTGCAGGTTCTTGTCAATGTATTCCCTCAGTTTGCTGACGTCGCTCTCGGTCAGATCCTTCACCCGGGTGTCGGGATCGATTCCCGTCGCGGCGAGGATCTCGTTGGATTTTACGCGGCCGATTCCGTAAATGTAGGTCAGCCCGATCTCCACTCTCTTCTCTCTTGGCAAATCAACACCGGCTATACGCGCCATTGTTGCACCTCCGTTGGATTTTAAATTAAATTGATCTATATGGACTCATATTGCCCCCGCGCCCTGTAAGTTGGAATGAGAACGCGGAGAAACCGAGATATTTTTCCAAATTCCGCCGGGCAAATCTCTTCGCCCGGGACTTCGGACCGCCTCGAATTTCGGCGGCGCGGAAAAGTCCGCTATCCTATTATTATATCAGACAGCGCAAAAAATCTCAAACGAATTTGAGACTTTTTCGGACGTTTCCGTATTTTTTGCGGGGTTTTTTCAGCCCTGCGTCTGCTTGTGGCTCTTGTTCTTCGAGCAGATGACCATGACTTTGCCTTCTCTCTTGATGACGTGGCACTTGTCGCACATCGGCTTTACAGACGGTCTTACTTTCATGACAAACCTCCAAAATTTACCTTGTAAGAAATTTAAGCGTTAAACTTGCTTCTCCAGATCACGCGACCCTTCGTCAGGTCGTAGGGACTCATCTCTATCTTCACGGTGTCGCCGGGGATGATCTTGATGTAGTGCATCCGCAACTTGCCCGAAATGTAGGCGTTGATGATATGACCGTTCGAAAGTTTTACTTTGAAATTCGCGTTGGGCAAAGCCTCGATGACCACGCCTTCCGCTTCAATCACGTCGTCTTTAGACACTCAAACTTCCTCCTTTTCCAGATTTAAACTCTTCAATGCGCTGTAGATTTCGCTGTCGAACACCGTCGCGCCCGACGCGAATTTTTTGCCGATTCCCTCATGGGTCTCGCCCGTCGGTTCAAGGTGTTTCAGTTTCTTCTTCTTGGGGCTCTTGACCCGTCGCACCTTGCCGTCCGCGAGGAAGGCAAATTCGCCCTCACGCCGCACGACGATAAAGTATCTGCCCGCGTCCCTGCCCCTTTTGGACAATACGATGCTTCCGCTTGTTACTTCCATAACGGACCTCTTTTACAGCGTCAACAGCCGACAGCCGTCCGGCTCGATGAGCACGGTGTTCTCATAGTGCGCAGACGGCTTGCCGTCCGCGGTCTTTACCGTCCACCCGTCCGAACACCATTTGACCTGCCAAACGCCGGCGTTTATCATCGGTTCGACGGCGATCGTCATGCCCGCTTTCAGCCGAAGTCCCGCGCCCGCCGTCACAAAGTTCGGAACGGACGGATCTTCGTGCATCTGCCTGCCGATGCCGTGACCCACAAGGTCGCGCACCACCGAATAGCCAGCCGCGTGCGCCGTGTTCTCCACAGCCCTGCCGATGTCCGAGAGCCGCGAGCCCTCTTTCAAATCGCGCACCGCCGCGAAAAAGCACTCCCGCGTCACGTCGATGAGACGCTGTTTCTCGGGGTCAATCTTTCCCACAGGGAAGGTTCGCGCGGCGTCGCCGTGGAATCCGTCCAAGACCGCGCCCACGTCGATGCTGACGATCTGCCCCTCTTCAAGCCTGCGCTTGGAGGAGGGAATCCCGTGCACGACTTCGTCGTCTATCGAAGCGCAGATGCTCTTCGGGTAGCCGTTGTAGTGCAGAAAGGAGGGAACGCCGCCCCGCGTCTTGATATAATCAAAGGCAATCCGGTCGAGTTCGCCCGTCGTGATACCCGGGCGCACCTCGCTGCCGAGAAGTTCGAGGAGGTCGCGGACAACACCGCCCGCGCGCTCCATCTTCTCGATTTCTTTTGCGGATTTAATCGTGATCATGCCAATACACGCTTGATTTCAGCGAAAACGTTTTCGATGCTGTCGTTTCCGTTGACGTTTTTGAGTATGTTCTGATCGGAATAGTAGGAAATGAGCGGGCTGGTCTGTTTGACATAGACGTCCAATCGGGACTGCACCGTCTCTTCGGTGTCGTCGTCGCGCTGGTACAGCGCACCCTTGCATTTGGCACAGGTCATGCGGCCGTCCAGCATATCCACGTGATAGCTTTCGCCGCAGTCCCCGCACACCCGCCTGCCCGTGAGCCGGCGCAAGAGGAGCTGAAGATCGATGTCGATGTTGATGACGGTGTCCACCTTTGCAAAGCCCGCGAGCGCTTCCGCCTGCGCGACCGTGCGCGGAAATCCGTCCAACAGCCAACCGTTCGCGCAGTCAGCCGCCTTCAGGCGGTCGGCTACGATTGCGATGGTCACCTCGTCCGGTACAAGCTCGCCCTTGTCGATATACGTCTTGGCGAGCTTGCCGAGTTCGGTCTGTTCCTTGATGTTCTTTCTGAAAATATCCCCGGTCGAAATGTGCGGAATCTTGTATTCCTCCGCAATCTTGACCGCTTGAGTGCCCTTTCCTGCACCCGGAGCGCCCAACAAAATCAAATTCATATCTGCTCCCTTCCCCGGCGAGCCGGGGGCTGTCGGTTAATCGAGGAATCCCTTGTAGTGCTTCATCATGATCTGTCCCTCAAGCTGTTTGTCGAACTCGAGCGCAACGGAGACGACGATGAGAAGTCCCGTGGTCGAGAACGCGTTGATGAGGGAAGAACCTTCTCCGGCGACCGCGATAAAGATGATCGAGGGAACCAGCGCGATGAAGGCGAGGAAGATTGCTCCGAACAGCGTGATGCGGTTGGATACTCTCGCGAGATACTCGGTGGTCGGCTTGCCCGGACGGATGCCGGGAATGAAACCGCCGTACTGCTGAATATTCTTGGATACGTCCTCCGGATTGAACTGAATCTGTCCGTAGAAGAAGGAGAAGAACAGAATCAATACGGAGGTCAGAATCGCGTAACCGATGGTGCCCGTGCCGAACACGCGCCCCCACCAGAGCGTGAAACTGCCGTTTGCGTTGATCATGTTCGCAATGAGCTGCGGGAACGCAACCAGCGCGAAAGCGAAGATCAGGGGCATGACGCCCGAGGCGTTGAGACGGATCGGAATGTGCGTTGACTGTCCGCCGTACATCTTGCGCCCCTTGACCTGCTTGGCGTACTGCACCGGAATGCGGCGCTCCGCAAGGTCAAAGAACACGATGAGCGTGAAGATCGCAAGGAGCGCAATCAAAAATCCGATGATGCTCCAGAGCGCGGTGTTACTGTCCGCACCACCCGCAAAGACCTTTCCGAATTCGGTCACGAGCGCGTTCGCCGCGGTGGAGAGAATGCCCACGAAGATCAGAAGCGAGATGCCGTTTCCGATTCCCTTCTCGGTGATCCGCTCTCCAAGCCACATGGTCAGCGCGCTGCCCGCCGTGAAGATGACAATGATAATCGTATATGCGAGCCATTGAGCTTTGCCGTTGAAGAAAAGGGTCGGATCGATGACGCCGCTGCTCCCGTTGACCTTGCCCAGACTGAAGATGATTCCCACCGCCTGAATAATCGCAAGGACGATGGTCACGTATCTCGTGTACTGCGCAATCTTCTTTCTGCCGTCCTCGCCCTGCTTGGAGAGTCTCTCCAGCCGCGGGATTCCGACCGTCAGAAGCTGCATGATGATGGACGCGTTGATGTAGGGTCCGATGCCCATCGCGAACAGCGCGCCGTTTGCGAGCGCGCCGCCCGTCAATGCGTTCATGATCGTTTGGAAGTCCGCACCCGTGCCGCCGAATACCGTGTTGATTTGCGCGAAATCGACGCCCGGGACGGGAATATAGCATCCGATCCGATAGACCAAGAGAAGGAGGATCGTGATGATGATCTTGATGCGGATGTCTTTTACTTTCCAGGCGTTCTTCAATGTCTCAAACATTATACCACCTCGACTTTTCCGCCAGCCTTTTCGATTGCTTCCTTCGCGGAATCAGAAAACTTCGTCGCCTGAATTGTCAGTTTCTTCTCGAGTTTGCCGTTGCCGAGGACTTTGAGTCCGCGGTTGTCGGCGTCATAGCTGACCAAGCCGGAGTTGATGAGCAGTTCCGCATTCACTACCGTGTCGTTGTCAAATTTGTTGAGATCGCCCACATTGACGATCAGGTATTCTTTCTTCCACTTGTTGTTGAAGCCGCGCTTGGGGAGACGTCTCGCGAGAGGCATCTGGCCGCCCTCGAATCCGGGACGGACGCCGCCGCCCGATCTCGCCCACTGGCCCTTGTGTCCCTTGCCGCTCGTCTTGCCGAGTCCGCTGCCGATTCCCCTGCCCAGACGCTTCGCGTCGGTGCGGGAATTCGGGGCGGGAGCCAAAGTGTGTAATTTCATATCTCTTGCCTCCAAACCTTAAATCTCTTCCACGGAAACAAGGTGCTTGACCTTGAAAATCATTCCGCGGATCGCAGCGTTGTCGGGGAGTTCTTTGGACTGACGAATCTTCCGCAGTCCCAGCGCCGCTACCGTCGCCTTCTGAACCTTCAGACAGCCGATCGTGCTGCGGACGAGCGTCACGCGGATTTTCTTCGCGGGCTCGGGCTTCTTGACTTCGGCTTTCTTCTCCGCAGGAGCGGGAGCCTTTTCGGCAGCGGGCTTTTCAGCGACTGCCTTCTTTGCGACGACCTTCTCCGCAGCCGGCTTTTCGGCAGCGGCTACTTTCTTCGCAGCGGGTTTCTTCTCCGCGGGAGCGTCCGCCTTTGCCGCAGCCTTGGGAGCTACCGCCTTCTTCGCAGCGGGTTTCTTTTCCGCAGCAGCCTTCGGGGCTGCGGGTTTCTTCGCCGCGGCGGTCTTCTTGGCAGGCTTCTCTTCCGTTTCGGTCACTTTCACTTCTTCAGACATTTTTCAAAGCCTCCTAACCTAAGATCTCTTCCACAGTCTTGCCGCGGAGTTTCGCGAAATCTTCGATCGTCTTCATCGATTCGAGTCCGGCGATGGTCGCGCGAATACAGTTGTAGGGGTTGCTCGTGCCGTGGGACTTGGTGCGGATATTCTTGATTCCCGCAGCCTCCATGACCGCACGCACCGGACCGCCCGCGATAACGCCCGTACCTTCTTCGGCGGGGAGCATCAGTACGCTGCCCCTTCCGAATCTGCCGATCGTCTCGTGCGGGACCGTCGTCCCCACCAATTTCACCTCGATCATGTTGCGTTTCGCGTCCGCGGTCGCTTTCTCGATCGCCTCGGGAACTTCGCCAGCCTTGCCGGTGCCCATTCCCACTTTGCCCATGCCGTCGCCTACGACGACCAGAGCCGAGAAACGCATATGACGGCCGCCCTTTACGACCTTGGTGACGCGGTTGATCGCCACTAGCTTTTTGATGAATCCGTCGTTCTCTTCTTCACGTCTTGCGGATCTGTTGTCTCTTGCCATATCTCATTCCTCCTGTTAGAACTTGAGTCCGGCAGCTCTCGCGCCTTCCGCAACTTCCTGCACGCGTCCCGTGTAGAGGTATCCCCCTCTGTCGAACACGACCTTCTCGATTCCCTTCGCCAAAGCCTTCTTCGCGACAGCCTCTCCGACCACGCGCGACGCCTCTTTCTTGGTCTTATCCTTGATTTGCGCAGCGATCTCTTTCTCAAGAGTCGAGCAGCTCACAAGGGTATCCCCGGCTACGTCGTCGATGATCTGGACGTAGATGTTGTTTAAGGAACGATAGACGTTCATTCTGGGCATTTCGGGAGTTCCGCTGATCTTCGCCCGGACGCGGTTATGACGCTTTTTCCTGTCCTGATTCTTATCGATCTTACTAATCATAATTCACTCCTTATTTACCGGCCGTCTTGCCTTCCTTCTTCTGAATCACTTCGTCCTTGTAACGGATTCCGTAGATGTGGTAGGGCTCGGGCTTCTTGATGGCGCGGATGTTCGCTGCGGTCTGTCCCACCGCGACCTTGTCGATTCCCTTGACGGTAATCTCGGTCTGCGTCGGGCAGTCGAGGGTGACCCCTGCGGGCGCCTCGAAGTCCACTGTGTGCGAAAATCCGATGGAAAGAGTGATCTTGTTTCCTGCCTTTACGACCTTGTAACCGACGCCGTTGACGATCAGACCCTTTTCAAAGCCCTTCGTCACGCCCTCGATCATGTTCGCAATCAGCGCGCGGTACAGTCCGTGCTTCGCCTTGACCGCCTTGTCCTCGGAGGTACGCTTGACGATGACGTGTCCGTTCTCCTGAGAGAGCACGACCGCCTTGCTGTCGTAGTCCTGCACAAGCTGTCCGAGCGGACCCTTTACCGTCACGAACTTGTCGTCATAGCTGACCGTCACGTTCGCCGGCACCGCAATGGGATGATTTCCGATTCTTGACATAATTTCTACCCTCCGTCCTTACCAAATGTAGGCGAGCACTTCGCCGCCGACGTTGGCCGAACGGGCCTGCTTGTCCGTCATGACGCCCTTGTTCGTCGAGATGATCGCAACGCCGAGTCCCCCGAGAACCTTCGGCAATTCCTCCGCCGACGCATATACGCGCAGACCGGGTTTGCTGATTCTCTTCAGACCGGAAATGACCGTCTCTTTCTTCGCTCCGTACTTGAGCGTGATGCAGATCGTGCCCTGCACCGTGTCGTCCTTGACTTCGTAGCCGGCGATGAAGCCCTCGTTTTTCAGAATTTCCGCGATGGACTTCTTCATATTCGACGCGGGAACATCCACAGTCTCCTTCTTCGAGACGATGGCGTTCCGGATTCTCGTGAGCATATCTGCGATAGGATCTGTTACTACCATGATTTTATCCTCCTCTTACCAGCTCGACTTCTTGACGCCGGGCAGCTGACCTTTGTACGCCAGATTTCTGAAACAGATTCTGCAGATACCGTATTTTTTCAAAACAGCGTGGGGTCTGCCGCAAATGCTGCATCTCGTGTAGGCGCGGGTGGAAAACTTCGGCGCTCTCTGCTGTTTGTTGATCATAGATTTCTTTGCCATAATTCCTTACCTCCTGCCTTAATTTGCCTTGAAGGGCATGCCGAGTAGCTTCAACAGCTCGAAAGCCTCTTCGTCCGTCTTTGCGGTTGTGACGAAACATACGTCCATACCCCGAATCTTCTCCACCTGATCGTAGGTGATTTCGGGGAAAATCAGCTGTTCCTTGACGCCCATGCAGTAGTTGCCCCGTCCGTCAAAGCTCTTCGACGGAACGCCGCGGAAGTCGCGGACGCGGGGAAGCGCGATGGATACGAATTTGTCGAAAAAGTCGTACATGCGGTCGCCGCGAAGGGTCACCTTCGTGCCCACGTTCATGCCTTCGCGCACTTTGAAGTTCGCAACCGACTTCTTCGCACGGGTCAGGACGGGCTTCTGTCCGCTGATCGTCTTGAGTTCTTCGACCGCATTCTGCACCGACTTCGCGTTGTCCTTGTCGCTCCCGAGACCCATGTTGATGACGATCTTCTCCATCTTCGGGACTTCGTTGATGTTCTTGTATTGAAACTGCTTGACGAGAGCGGGAATAATCTCCGCTCTGTAGCGGTCTTTTAGCCTGATTTCTCTTGCGTCGGTCGCAGTTGCCTTAGCGACCTGATTCTTTTCAGCCACTGTATTCTACCTCCAATGCCTATTCCGCTTTTGCCGCAGGCTTCTTCGCGGCTTTCTTGGCGGGCTTCTTGTCGGGATCCGCGGACTTCTTCGCCGCCTTCTTGACCGGCTTTTCCTCCGCGGTCTTGTCCGCCTTCTTCGCGCGCTTTACCGCCTTGTCAAGCACCGCGCCGCAGGAAGAATCCCCGCACACACGCACTTTCTTGCCGTTCGCGTCGATCGAATACTTCACGCGGACCGCCTTGCCGCACTTGGGGCAGACGACCATGACGTTGGATACGTCGATGAAACCTTCCTTCGAGACGATGCCGCCCGTCTCCTTTGCGGAGCGCGGCTTCTTGTGATGCTTTTGGAGGTTGACTCCCTCGACCAGCACTTTGTTGTTCTCGGCGTCCGTCGTGATGACTTTGCCCTTCTTGCCCTTGTCTGCGGAGGCGATGACGACGACCTGGTCGCCCCTCTTTACTTTCAACGAATTCATAAATCCGAGCCTCCTTTACAGTACTTCGGGTGCAAGGGAGATGATCTTCATGTAGTCCTTCTCCCGCAGTTCTCTCGCCACTGGCCCAAAGATACGCGTGCCCCGCGGCTGTTTCTGATTGTCGATGATCACGGCGGCATTGTCGTCAAACTTGATGTGCGAACCGTCCGGACGCGATATGCCCTTGTGCGAACGCACGATGACCGCCTTTACGACGTCTCCCTTCTTGACAACGCCTCCGGGCGTCGCCGTCTTGACGCTGGCGACGATCACGTCGCCGATGTTCCCGTACCTTCTGAATGAACCGCCAAGCACTCTGATACACATGATCTCTTTCGCGCCGGTGTTATCGGCAACTTTCAATCTCGTCTGTGGTTGTATCATAATCGTGTAATCTCCTTACGTAATTGGAAGAGCGCTTACTTCGCTCTCTCGATAATTTCCACGACTCTCCAATACTTGTCGCGGGAAAGCTTACGGGTCTCTTCGATGAGAACCTTGTCGCCCACCTTGCATTCATTCTTTTCGTCGTGCGCCTTGAAACGGTTGGATTTCGTGACCGTCTTCTTGTAAATCGGGTGCTTTACCTTCGTCTCGATCAGTACCACGACCGTCTTATCCATCTTATCGCTGACAACGAGGCCGGTCCGGCTTTTTCTGAGATTTCTCTCGATATTCTGATTTTCCATATCCTATCTCCTTACGCCTTCGCCTTTCTCACTATGTTCAGCTCTCTCTCGCGAATCACCGTCATGACCCTCGCGATGTCCTTCTTGCAGGCGGATACCTGCATCGGGTTCTCGAGCTGTCCCGTCGCCAGACGGAAACGAAGGTTGAACAAATCGCTCTTCAGCTCGGCAAGCTTTGCCTGCAATTCGGCATTCGACATTTCGTGAATCTGTTTCGCTTTCATCTTCGCTCACCTTCCTATTCCTTCGTTACGGACTCGGCGGCAGCCTCGATTTCGCGCTTGACGAACTTCGTCTTGACGGGCAGCTTATAGCTCGCCAATCTCAACGCCTCGCGCGCGACTTCCTCCGAAATCCCCGCCATTTCAAACAGCACTCTGCCCGGCTTGACTACCGCCGCCCAATACTCGGGCGCGCCCTTTCCCGAACCCATGCGGGTCTCGGCGGGCTTTGCGGTGATCGGCTTGTGCGGGAAAATGTCCACCCAAACTTTGCCGCCGCGCTTGATATAACGCGTCATCGCGATACGGGCTGCCTCGATCTGATTCGAGTTGACCCACGCGCTCTCCAACGAGACCAGCGCGTAATCGCCGTATGCAATCTTATTTCCACGGTGCGCCGTGCCCTTCATGACGCCGCGCTGCACCTTTCTTCTCTTGACTCTCTTCGGCATTAACATGGTTAAGCGTTGCCTCCTTCTCTTGCGAGATTCTTCCTGCCCAGCACTTCGCCGTGATAGATCCAGCACTTGATGCCCAGAACGCCGTATGTCGTGTGCGCTTCGGCAAGTCCGTAATCGATGTCGGCGCGCAGGGTCTGCAACGGAATCGATCCCTCGCTGTAGTGCTCGCTCCGCGCGATTTCAGCGCCGTCCAAGCGTCCGGCGACCATGACCTTGACACCCTTGACGCCCGAGCGCATCGCCTTGCCCATTGCCTGTTTCATCGCACGGCGGAAGGAAATACGCTTTTCGAGCGCTGCCGCGATGCTCTCCGCGACAAGCTGCGCGTCCGCGTCCGGCTTTCTGACTTCCTTGACGTTCAGAACGACCGCTTTGTCAGGCGTGAGCTTTGCGATTTCCTTCTTCATCTGCTCGACGCCTGCGCCGCTCTTTCCGATCAGAACGCCCGGGCGCGCGGTGAAGATGTTGACGATGATCTTCTGCGCCACTCTCTCGATGGTGATCTTCGAGATCGCTGAGGAGAAGTAGGTCTTCTTCAGGAAGGTACGGATCTGATAATCCTCAAGAATGTTCTTGGAATAGTTCTTCTTGTCGGCATACCACTGCGTGTCCCAATTCTTGATGACGCCGACTCTCAAACCATGCGGATTTACTTTCTGTCCCATAACTTTGACTTCCTCCTACTTCGCCTTCACATCGAGCACGACGGTGATGTGAGTGGTACGCTTCAAAATCTTAAACGCTCTGCCCTGCGCTCTCGGCTGCATGCGCTTGAGCGTCGGTCCCTGATCCGCATAGGTCTCTGCGACATACAGGTCGCTCTTCGACAAACTCAGGTTGTTCTCCGCGTTCGCCGCCGCAGAATCCATGACCTTCTTGACCACGATTGCCGCGCTTCTCGGCGTGTTCGCGAGGATTGCGCTCGCCTCGTAATAGTCCTTGTTCCGAATGATGTCCAGAACCTCTCTCACTTTAAAGGGGGACATACGAATGTACTTCGCAACGGCTCTGGGACGGTTATCCTTTTCTGCAAGGCGCTTTTCCGCCTTCTCTTTCATTCTCTTCGCCATTTTACCAAAGCCTCCTATTTCTTGCCGGTCGTCTTCTCGCCGGCGTGTCCCTTGAACGTCCTGGTGGGCGCGAACTCTCCGAGCTTGCATCCGACCATGTCCTCGGTGATATAGACGGGCACGTGCTTGCGGCCGTCGTGGACCGCGATCGTGTGGCCCACCATATCAGGGAAGATCGTCGAGGCTCTCGACCAAGTCTTGACAACCTTCTTCTCGTTCGCCTCGTTCATCTTCAGAATTCTCTGCATCAGCCTTGCCTCTACGTAAGGCCCTTTCTTTACACTTCTACTCATAGTGAATCATACCCTCCGATCAGTTGACACGTTTGATGATAAATCTCGAAGTGACGCTCTTCTTCTTTCTCGTCTTGTATCCGAGAGCCGGCTTTCCCCAAGGTGTCTCGGGAGCCGCGCGTCCGACGGGGCTCTTGCCCTCGCCGCCTCCGTGCGGGTGATCGCAGGGGTTCATGACCGAACCTCTCACCGTCGGGCGGATGCCGAAGTGTCTCGTCTTGCCCGCCTTTCCGACCGTTACGATCTCGTGCTCCACGTTTCCGACCTGACCGATCGTCGCGCGGCACACCACCGGAATATATCTCATCTCGCCCGAGGGCATTCTCACGATCGCGTACTTGCCTTCCTTCGCCATGAGCTGCGCCGAAATGCCCGCCGCACGCGCGATCTGTCCGCCGCGTCCGGGTTTCATCTCGATGTTGTGAATCATCGTGCCCACCGGAATAAACTGAATCTTCAGGCTGTTTCCCACCTTGATGTCCGCCGTGTCGCCAGCGATAACCGTGTCGCCCACGTTCAGACCCACAGGCGCGAGAATGTATCTCTTCTCGCCGTCCGCGTAGTGCAGAAGCGCGATGTTCGCCGTGCGGTTCGGGTCATATTCGATGGAGAATACCTTTGCGGGAACGTTCTCCTTGTTGCGCTTGAAATCGATGATCCTGTATTTCTGACGGTTGCCGCCGCCGATGTGACGGACGGTAATCTTGCCCTGCGCGTTTCTTCCGCCGCTCTTTTCAACCGTGTCCAAAAGGGACTTCTCGGGAGTGGTGCGCGTGATTTCCGCCTTATAGTCCAGAACGGTCATATCGCGGCGCGCCGGCGAAGTCGGTTTGTATCTCTTCAAAGCCATTTTTCTTTCCTCCTGTTCCCTTTAGGACAAGCTGTCGAACAGCGCGATGGACTTGCTGTCCTCTTTCAGAATGACAATCGCCTTCTTATAGGACGACGTCATGCCCTCGTTCCTGCCCATTCTCTTGAGCTTGCCAAGATAGTTGGCAGTGTTCACTTTCTCGACCTTCACCCCGTCGAACATGGACTCAATTGCGTCCTTGATCTGGGTCTTGTTCGCGGTCTTCGCGACGACAAAAGTATATCTCTTGTTCGCGATGCCGTTGTAGCTCTTCTCGGAGAGCAGAGGTCTGATCACAATATCCGACGCAGCCATTATGCGTGTACCTCCTCAATCTTTTTGACCGCGTCCTTCGTCAAGACGATCTTCGCGCTCTTCACCACTTCGTACACGGACAGCAGCTCGGGCTGCACCACGGTGAGGAAGGGAATGTTGTTGGACGCTCTCAAAATCTCTTCGTTGTAGCCCGCAACCAGCAATACCTGCTTGTCGAGCTTGAAGTTCTTCAGAATCTGCGCCATCTCTTTGGTCTTGGGCGCCGCGAGCTTGAGCTCGTCAAGAACGATGAACTCGTCCGTGCTGACCTTGTAGGACAGCGCGCTCTTTAAGGCGTTTCTGCGCGCGGTGCGGTTCATCTTCTTGGAGAAGTCTCTCGGCTTCGGCGCGAACACCACGCCGCCCTTGTTCCACTGAGGAGAACGAATGGAGCCCTGCCGCGCACGGCCTGTGCCCTTCTGTCTCCAAGGTTTCGCCCCGCCCCCGCGGACTTCCGCGCGGGTCAATGCGCTCTTCGTGCCCTGCCGCATGTTGCAGAGGTTGGTCACCACCGCCTGGTGGATCAGGGACTCGTTGTACTCCGCGGCGAATACGCTGTCGCTTAAATCCATTTTTCCGACTTCGGCGCCGCTGATGTTATATACTTTTACGCTTGGCATAATTTATCTCCCTAAAACCTTTACTTTTGCGTCTTGACCGCGCTCTTGACGGTGACGATGCTGCCCTTCGCGCCCGGGATCGCTCCCTTGATGAGCAGAAGGTTTCTCGCGGTATCGACTTTTACCACTTTCAAGTTCAGGACGGTAACCTGCTCGCAGCCGTAGTGTCCCGGGAGGTTCTTTCCGGGAAGAACGCGGCTGGGCGTCGAAATCGGGCCCATCGAACCGACTTCGCGGACAACGGGACCGGTACCGTGCGACTTTCTCAGACGATGCTGATTCCATCTCACGATGACACCCGAGAACCCGCGACCCTTGGTGGTGCCGGTCACATCGACAACGTCGCCCTCGGCGAACACGTCGCACTTGATTTCCTGCCCCAGCGTCATGCCTTCGAGCTTGAATTCTTTGAGATATTTCTGCGTCGCAACTCCCGCTTTCTTGCAGTGCCCCGCCTCGGGCTTCGTCGCGTGCTTGTCCTTGAGTTCGGTAAATCCGAGCTGGACAGCTTCATAGCCGTCGTTTTCGACGGTCTTGACCTGGGTAACCTTGCAAGGACCCGCTTCCACTACCGTTACGGGTACCAGCGTGCCGTCAGCCAAAAAGACCTGACTCATACCCAGCTTTCTTCCAATGATTGCTTTATTCATAGATAAAGTTCATCCTCCTAAATATTTACTCTCGTTTTTTACTGTCTGAATTTGGTTTCCTCGCTTCGCCGTTGCAGCCGGAAGATTCCGCAGTTTACGGTTCATGGGAGGAATATATATTATATACGGAAAAGCGTTTACAGCTTGATGTTGATATCTACGCCCGCGGGAAGGTCGAGTTTCATGAGACTGTCAACCGTCTTTGCGCTCGGGCTGTAGATGTCGATGAGACGCTTGTGCGTCTTGAGCTCGAACTGCTCGCGCGAATCCTTGTATTTGTGGGGCGAACGAAGAATCGTGACCACTTCGCGGTCGGTCGGGAGCGGAATCGGTCCGCTGACCTTGGTTCCGGTCTTCTTGACCACTTCCACAATCCTCTCGGCGCTCTGGTCAACGAGGTTGTGATCGTACGCTTTCAACTTGATTCTGATTTTCTGTCCTGCCATTTTATAACAGTCCTCCATAAAATTTTCGGAAAGCCGCTTTCCCGCTGAACACCGTATTGACACGCACCCGTGTGTGTCGCGGCGCTTCGCTTAAAAATGAGCAAATCTCTTTGCTCCGCTGCACGGCTTTGTTTCCGTCGCCCGGGTCTTGCCGGACTTGTCCGCAGAAATTTTCTCTTTTTTCCCAATGGACGGGCAAAAAAGAGTAACCTCCTGCTTCAACCCATAATTGCACAGCTTATATAGGATACTAAAAGTTGCAAGACTTGTCAATTCTTTTTTCGGTTTTTTTTGAATATTTTTTTAAAAAGAGAAAAGGGCGCGCAAAATTTCGTTTGCACGCCCTTTTTTTTGCCTATTTTCTGTTTGGGTCGAGAGTAAATTTTAAATATAACCAAAGGTGCATGAGAATATCCGAGGGCAACCGGCGGAGAAGTTCAAACAACTCCTGCTCGAAAGGCGAGAGAGATTCGTATCCCGGCTCTTCAAAATACTCGTCGAGCGTCATGTCGAAGGCAAAGCAAACGTACGCAATCGTGCGAAGATTGGGAATTCTCTCCTTATTCTTAAACAGCGCAGGCAGCGTGCTGTCGCCGAGATCCGCACACTTCTCACAGAGCTGCGCCATCGTCATATTGTGTATTTTCAACAGTTCGCCGATTCGCTTTTCATGGTCAAAGTTCAAAATCTTCTCTAACCATTGTAATTTCATAATAAATCTTCCTCCTCGGTATTCATTGAAATCTTAACTCAACCGCTGTTGCAAACCGTCATACTAAAATGGGAATTTGACCGTATTTTTGTACGAAATTTATTTTTGTACTAAAATGTGTACGGGCCATCCCCCAAAAACTCCTGCGCATTCATTTTGAGCGCGTCGAGCACCTCTAAAACGGTGTCCAAACGCGGATTTCGCGTCGATTTCACCAAAAGCTGTCTCACAGTGTCCTTTGAGAGCGTCGTCAGTTCGGTCAAACGGTAGGGATTGAGTCCTTTCTCCCTTAACACCTCTTTCAACCTGTTACCAAATTTGAACTTTTGAATTTTGTGCATTGCAACATCCTCCTTTTGTATTTCATACTTTAATCATACAGCGTTTCGGATTTTCGTAATATATTAGGTTTATTTTTTTACAAAACGATTTTGGCAAAAAAAAGAAAACCCCGGTTGACAACCGAGGTTTTCTCTGCTAAACTGTTTCTATTAAATTGTTGCAACGGAAGTTTTACTCTGCGTATTGACGAGTTTTGTCGTTTCGACGATCTCCTCAATCTGCGAGGAAACGCGTTCCCGGTCAAAGGAAATTCCCTGTTCAATCGCAAACTGATTGGCAAGGGTCAGGACGTATTCCTTCTTCTCTTCGCCGGAAAAGTGCGTAAACTGTTCGGCTTTTACGACGAGAGGTCCGAGCGCCTCCGTCAGTTTTGCCGCCTGCTGCAAAGCGCGTTTTGCCTTTTCATTTTTCACGAACTTGACGAGAAAGGTCAGCGCCGCCGCGAGAAAAGGAAGGACGGAACTCGCAAGCGTCAGAATCTGCTGTAGCGTTGTCATAGCACTCACTCCAACCACTGCGGTTTTTCGGGGATGACTTTCGTCTCCGTAACGTCAAGCCACGATTGATACCAAGCGTCAAGTTCCGCCACCTGCCCCGCAGTCAAACGATTGTACCACGGCGTTCCGCGGTTGATCACCGGAAAACATTCGGACGCACGGCGGGAACGCAGACGAATCAACGCAAGTTCGGATTCTGACGGACGATAATCTACAAGCACGGGAATTCCGTCGCGTTCCTCAATCGTCAAACCCTGCGCCTGTCCCGCAAGGAGTTCTTCGTATCTTTCATCTGTCAGCTCTATTGCGCCTTCAGGTGCTTCCTCGTCAAAATAAAATCCATTTTTCCACTTCATTATTTCCACCTCACATTAGACCTATTGCCAACATAAGCGCGTAAGAACTTCCGCTTTGTTTTACTATTTTGCAACTTGAGCTTGTTCTTTCTTCAACACAGAAAACTCCAAAACCAAACAAGGGAGTAAGTACTATCACCGGGTCGCTTGAGAAACTGATCGGGTAAGTCCAGGTTTGGTTCTCGCCTTCTCCCCTAATGTGCACTATTTCGCTAAAAAACTGAAATCCCGTTTTCAACGAGCGAATACGCCACCGCTCTGCATCTGCTTTATAACTCGCTATTCCGTCAACAAATATATTCTTCCAGTTGTTCGCTGTTTTTCCGTTAATTGTCAGGTTCGGGCAATTCACCGCATATATTTTGGCACTCGTTCCCGAAACGGTAACAGCTCCGGTACAGTTGTAAAAATAATATGTACCCGACGAAACCGTTGCGTTGTCAATCGTGCTCCCATAATACGTATAACCGTCTTTTAGCGTTGTTACACTTTCATTGAAAATAAATTTTGTAAAATATGTTTTGTCCGTCTTGGTCGTCAATAGATTTTGGATTTTTTCCTTTGACAGCAACCAAATCTCACCTTCATTTTGGTGCTCGATTTGACCGTCTTGAACAAACCCATTCAGCATCTTGACCGAAATCGGACTTTCGGCAGTGTAAATTTCTTTGTTTGGCATGTTTTTCTCCTTTTTGATTTGAATTGATATAGAAAAGAGCGGACGGCTCAAGGAATCAAAGATGTTTGATTCCTTTTTGTTTTGCCGGGCAACTCCGAAAAAAAGATAGGAAAGGAATTTTGTTCAAAAATAATGGACCCTCCGATTGAATTTTTTACAAATATATGTTATAATTGGTACAATAACTATTTGGGGGTTATGTAATGAAAAGGATCGGAGCGTTACTCTTGGGATCCTTCGTGTTTTTGTGCGCCCTTTTCGCGGCAGGATGTACGGACACGACGGAACTGCAACAGCAAATTGACGAGCTCAAGGCAAGTCAAGCGGAAATTCAGGCACTCAAAGATGAAATCAATTCTTTAAAGTCACAAATTGATACAAACAATCAAGAACTTCAAGACCAACTCAATCAGGCTACCGCTAAACTCATCGCTCTCGAAGGAAAATTAACCAACGGCGAACCTATCGAGTATTTAAATGAAGGCGAAAAAGCTACCTTTGTCAGCAATGGTATAAAACTGTTCGATATTCAGGTTATGAAGGGACAATACACTGATTCTGACGATTTCATAGATTTTAATTTTAATACCGAATTTCCCGCACTATTGCCTAATGAAAGTCCTTTTGGAATAAATAGTTTTGTATGCGATTCATCGACTGGTTCTATCAGAAAATCCGTAGAGTTGCTTATTAACTCCAATATTGACCAAATTCACGATTTTGGTAAATACACTTTTCGCTATTCTGAACATACGACAATAGCTGATACTGTTTTTTTATTTTCGGGGACAACATTTATTGCTGCTTATAAATTAATTTTTACTCCCTCTGTCCCCTATTAAATTTAAAGCATTACATTTGTAATGCTTTTTTCATGCTTGCATTGCACAGATATTTGTGTTATACTTATTTATATAACTTTGGGGGTTTCTACAAATGAAAAAAGTATTTTCGCTCTTTCTGTGTCTCGCCTGTTTTCTCTCTGTCGGAATGCTCGGCGGGTGTTCGGAAACAGACCTTTCCGGCGTGCAAAGTCAGATTGATGAACTGAATGCAACGATTTCGGCTTTGGAAGATAGGCTTTCCGCCGCGGAAGGGAACAACACCGAACTGCAAAACAAACTCAATCAGGCTACCGCTAAACTCGCCACCCTCGAAGGGAAAATTAACGGCGAACCTATTAAGTATTTAAAGGTTGGTGATACTGCTACCTTTGTCAGTAACGGTATTAAATTGTTTGAGATTCAGGTGATGAAAGGAATTCAACGTGCCAAAGTTAGCACTGTTGACTTTAATTTAGATTCGCCCCTCACAAGCGATGACTTAATAAATTTCTTAAATATAACAGCTTACTTTTATAACCCTACTACCGACAAATTCGAAGAGAAATATGCAACAAGAAAAAATGCAAATATTGATAATATAAATTATTTTGGACAATATTCTATTACATTTTATCCTAACGAAAAAACTGAATATTTAACATATTTCTTTTCGGGAACTACATTATTTGCCGCATATCAAATAAATTTTGTACAAATTTAAAATTATTTTGTAAAAATACTTGCTTTTCGTTTCGGTTTATGTTATTCTATATTCAAGTTAAAATTTTAGCCGATAACAAGTTGCTCACTCAACTTGTGTTTGGGGATATTTCTTTCATAATTGGACAAGAGAAATCGCAGAACTGCGGTTTCTCTTATTCATTTTACGGGATTTTTCGCGCTTTCGTCGTAAAGCGCAATCCCTGCCGCAACATGATTTCGTTGCTTACCACTTCGTAATCCGCGTAATCGTCACCTGCACTCCCCCGGCTCTGTACGGCTCTGCCGAGGTCGAGTTGGGAATCGCCTGTCCATGATGTTTCGATATAACTCTTTCCGTCGCCGTATATCGCGCCGATTCTTTCGGCGACTTTTTTTGCGCAATCCCGGCTCGCCGCGGAATCCTTTTCAAAAATCATTTTGCCGGATTTCAACGTAAACTCCACGATCCCGTTTCGCTTTTGGCTCGCATGATTTTCGTAGGTATAATTTGCCTCTTTTAAAACGCGCGGATTTGTTCCGTTTACTTCCAAATATATTGTTTCCGCGGTTTCACCTTCGTTGAATACCACTTCTATTTGATTGAAAGAATAGCGGATTTCTTTGATGTTAGTTGTTATATATGAATCAAAATTTTTACTATCATGCCTATCAATTCCCGTTATTAAGTCATAAAAGTTCTTTAATTCAATCTTTACGACGATATTGTTGTTCTCATATTCAAAATCTTTCTTTTCAAAAGTAAATCGACTGTCCTCTATCTTCCCCGCCTCACCGAGGTAGCAATAGGGCACGACAATGCGGTTTGCAATCGTCCGGCTCATTGTGGGCAGATTGTACGAAAAGGCATTGCTTTCGTCAATTTTGAAATCGCAGTATTGGCTCTCGCCGTCGGGTTCGTCCCAAACCACGCAAATCTGCCCCGAACGGTTGACATAGACGTGACACCTCGCGGCGTTTGCGAGCGTGCTCAAGAGATTCCATGCCGTGTCATGCCCCAATAACACATAGGGAAAGACCTTTTTGTCATAGCCTTTATCCGCGGTTGCGATATTTGAAGAGTCTATTGCGAGCCGGCTGTCAAACACAAAGGTCAGGTCGTCGCCGTAAATTCCGGCGGCGTTTTTGCTTGCGTTGATGAGCGCGCCCAACTCCTCGAACGCCTCGCGTATCGTCACGTTTTGGGAAACCGCATAAGTACCGTTCGCCGATTGTTTCAAAGGGAAGGTGACGTAGAGTTTCTGAAGGTTATACAGGACGTCGTAAGCCTTGCAGGAGACGACGCTCGTCCCCGCCGAGACTTCCCACGAGTCGCTGTAGAACGTGCCGAGAGAGTCCCACGCTCCCCCTTGTCCGCCCCGAATGAAGGGTTTGACAATGCGGTTCTTCTTGAGCAAATCGGGATTGCGGGAAAAGCGGTCGTTTTCGTTGAACACTTTGACTTCGCAGTAATTGGAGGAAATGCCGTAGGAAAGTTCTTCCACGCTGTCCGTCTTTTCCTCAAGCACTTTGATCATCGAAAGATTGTCCGAGAAAAATTCCGCGGTCAGGCTGTTTGAGAAAAACATGATTTTGGCGGGCGTGCCCGGGGCGCTCCAAGCCGTTATCTCGAGTTCCGCCTTGGTCACCTGATAGTAGCGGTCAAAGCCGATATAATGTTTGACGCAATTCTCTTCCGTCGCGCTGATACTGACCGAAACGATTTTATACGATTTGCCGGAGATGATTTTCTCCTCTACGGCGGGGGTTTGCGCAAGAAACGCCTTGTAATCCGCGGGCGGAATCGTCTCTACGGGTTCGGATTCCGCCGAGAACTCCTCCGCCGGCACATAGAGCCGGATTTTGTAAGCCGTCGGTCCCTGCGCCCATTGTTCCTCGCCGACGAGACGGAAAAAGCCGATTTTTCGCAGGGCGTGGTACTCCTGACGGAGTACGGGCGGGTTTGCAAAGGCATAGCCCGGATTTCCCGCCACCGCAGTCGTCCCCGACAGTTCCCTGCTCCAAAGCGCCATGATTGTCTCCGGCGTTTCGGGATAGGGATAGACAGTATCTTTGAGTTTGCTCAATCCGTCGAGCGTCGCGTATTTTTTCTCCGGACGCAGACCCGCCGAAACGGTCTGTTTGAGCGCGTAAGAACGCCATTCCGTCCCGGTGTCCGTGACGGGCGTTTTCCCTGTTTCGACGAGGGAGAGATCCGCGTCGTTGTCCGAGCTGTTCTCATAAAACTGCATGGTCACTTTGCCGTCGATTTCGCGAATCGCGGACTGATAACCGTTTGTTGCCGACATGCGTTTTCCCTCCTACATCTGTACAAGCTTTGCGGTCACGTTGCGCCAATAGAGCTGACCGCCCAAAAACATGGGGATATAGTCCAAGCTGTCGAGATAAAATTTCGCCTGCGAGGACGTCTTGCCGAACAGCTCAACGGAGATTTCCCCGTCGTTCGGAAAAATGTTTTTGACCTCGTCGAGCTCCGCGTCCTCCAAAACGTCCCAAGTGATTTCGAGCGTCGCCTTTCGATAGGACATATCCACGTGCATACTACCGTTGAGCGAACGTTCCGCCGTCCGCGTCACCTGATCGCCCTGCCGCACCGAGGAGGGGACAAGGGTTGAAAGTTCCTGCCCGTTGACTTTTATAATCTGCGACATATTAAACCTCCTTCAGCTGGAGCGCGTAGCCCCGGCGGTTGTTTTCCTTGTTAATTCGCGGAATGATGACGCGGGCGAGTTTTTCCCCGTCAAGGTTCAGGACGAGTTCGGTTTTTTCCGAGCCGCCCGCTCTGTTCGCCGCAAAGATGCCCTGTATCACGGCGTTGGCGATGTCGTCCTTCATTTCCGCGAACTGCGGGCTCGAGCCGAGCGGCACGACCGCCTCGGGGTATCTGCCCTCGCCGACCATTGCGACCGTCGGACTTGCGACGACGCCGCCCTTCGCCATCTGCGGGATAATCGCGCCGATTGCGAATCCCGCCGCGGTTGCCACTGCGACCGTAATCGCGCCGACAATCGGATTCGACAGGATTGCCGCCGTCGCCAAAAGAGGGATATTCTTCTGCAACTGGCTGTACTGCGCCGCAAAGGATTTCGTGACCTTATCCACGCCGCTCGCGACCTTTCCCATCGCAAGGCTCAACAGGAGCATCATGACCGCAAAGACCGTGATACCGACCATGAGTCCTGTGGTGAAGATATTGCCGAGCGTTCCCAAATTCGCCACCATGGGTCCGAGGTGCTCGTTCATGCTCTTGATTGCCTCTGCCATGACAAACATGGACGCCGCGAGGAGCACGAAGGTGAGAATTCCCCCGATGTTGATTTCCGTGTTCATGAGTCCGTTGATGAGCTCGAGCATGCCCGCGTTCACGAGCGGGAGTGCCCCGCCGAGGGACACAAGCCCCGACGTTGCGGTCACAAGGCTCTGCGCCATTGCGAGAAGTCCCTGTCCGATTCCGAGGATTCCCGCGCCCGCCGCGGCGAGTCCGGGACCGAGCAGAGAAAATGCGCCCATGATTCCGACGAATACGAGAATTTGGGGCAGATTCGCGAGCAGATCCGGAAGAACCGCCAAGAGCGCCGAAAAGCCCGCTGCGGTCAGCGGAAGCGCCGACGCAAGCGCGGCGAGACCTTCGCCCGCCGACGACAGACCCGCGCCCGCGCCGGACAAGCCCGCGCCAAAGGACGACAAGCCTTCGCCCGCGGAGGCGACGCCCGCGCCGAAATTTCCGAATCCCGCGCCCACGTTCTCAAGCCCGCCGCCCACGCCTGCAAGCCCCTGTTCGATACCCGAGCCGAGCTGTTTGGAAAAATTCGCGCCCGCCGAGCCGCCCTGACTGCCGAGCGCGGACATCTCCGAATTCAGTTCCTTCAGCCTGCCCGTCACGCCCGAAAGCGAACCCGCCGCGTTTCTTGCAAAGCCCGCTACCGCCGCGGTCATCTCCTTAAAATATTTGGAAAAGGAAGCGGAAAGCCCCGCCGCCGCCGCGTCTGTCTCCGACAGCTCGCCGCGAAGCGTCTGCAATTCCGCCGCCGCCGTATTGATTTCTGACAAAATTAGTTTCCTCCCCTCTCAAGGTTTTTGATTCTCTGAATCTCCCGCAAACCTTCCTCAAAGCTCTGCTTTTTCTGAAACAGGCGACGAATCAGCTCGTCCGGGCTCTTTGCCTTCCTTCCGCCGTTCGCGTAGTACGCGCCGTAGTAACCCGTCAGGATGCAGTTTGCGGTATCTGTTTTTCTGCGGACTTCACACCCCTGCATGAACGCGTTGAATTCCCACAGCTCCATTTCGTAAATTTCCTGCGGCTTGAGAGAAAATGCCGCGCCCGCCTTCAGGATTTCGCTCCAGTCAAATCCTTGATTCTCTCCGCCGCTTGCAGTTTTTTTTCAATCTTCTCCCGAATTTCCTCCTGCGACAGCCCGGGATATTGGAGCTGCAACACGAATTTCTCGAGATATTCCACCAAATCGCCGATCCCGAGCATCTCCTCGCAGGCATCGGTAAAACGCTCCCGCGTCACCGAAGGGTCAGCCCGACGGACGCCGGCGTAGAGAAACCGGATTTGCTCGTCCGTCGTCAGTTTGTCGAGCGCGGACGCGAGCGTGAAAAAGGGTTTCTGAAAGCTCGTTTCGATATCCTTGATGGTGCCGAGCGTGCACTTGACTTCGTAGTCCCTGTCCAATTTGATATACATCGTGATTCTCCCAATCAAAAAAGAAAGGGGCGGCGGACCGCCGCCCCGA
Source organism: uncultured bacterium (assembly GCA_905215695.1). Lineage (GTDB taxonomy): Bacteria > Bacillota > Clostridia > Christensenellales > HGM11417 > CAJMQN01. The sequence continues at coordinate 62,714 of CAJMQN010000007.1, read as the reverse complement.
AAGCAAAAGTTATGCCTGCGCCGATTCCGAAGTGATCAGCTGAAGTTGGTCCGTTCCCGAAAGACTGATGGAAATGTTCCCCTTGTCCTCCGCCGAGATGTCGAGACTCATCGACTCCACAATCGCCGTGCCGGTCAGGTAGGTCGCCGAATCAAGATAAAAATTAACGGTCACCGATTCGCCCGAAATCATAGCGTTTCGCAGCGTTTTTTGGTTTGCGGCGCTTGTAAAGTCCGCCGTTCCGTCCGCGCTTGCCGACCAAGAGTACAGCGACGGAATTTTTTCCTTATATCCCACTCCCAATTTCGTCAGTTCAATCGTATCCTTGGTCTCCTCTACGCTCCAATTGCTGATATAGGCGATTGTATCGTTATTGCCAATTTTCAAACTTGCGGTCAATCCCGTATATGCCATGTCTTTTTTCTCCTTTAAATTTGAATGATTTTAAATTCCGCCGAGAGCTCGTATCTGCCCGCCGCGGCGTCGTACTTCGTCTCCCTGTCCCGTCGGTGCAGAATATGCACCGAATCTTTGACGGCGGCTTTGATTTCCGCTTTCAGCGTTTCCAAGAGCCGATACGCGCTCATAAAATCGCCGTCATACACGGACAGAATGACGACGGGATAGGAGACGTCCGCCGCATCCCGCAGATGCGCCGCGGGCGTCCCGCTCTCCCCCGTCCTGATCGTAATCAGACAATCCGCCGTTTCCTCCGTCCGCACGCCGTACTTGATCTGCCGCCCTTCGGCAGTGAGCAGCGCGCAGAGCTTTTCCAAAATATTCATGGTCTCCTCCGTCTTCAAGGCGGGGCGCCGCCGCGGCGGCTCTTCCCCTAACTTCCCTGTCTTTTGAAATTTGAAACGGTCCGCTTGTGACGCCCGCGCCGCGTCCTCGTTTCCGCCCTACACTTTACAGAGAAATTCGGGTCAAAATACAACCCTTTTTCGTACAAAATTTTTAATTTCTGCAAAATGCGGTCTCGGCGGCGCTGTACCGCCTGATAGCTGATTCCGAGCCGCGCGGCGGTTTCGCGAAGGGAAAGCCCCTCGAAATACAGCAGTTTTATCACCGTTTTCTGCTCCGCGGTGAGACGGGAAAGCGAGTTCCGCAAGCTCGTGCGCTCCTCTCTTTTTCGTTCCCGCTCGATGAGCAGTTCTTCCGGTCCGGGTTCGCCGCGGAACGGAAAACCCGTTTCCCGCAAGTTTTCGAGCGAAACTCCGTAATACCTGCGTTTCGCTTCCCCCCGCCATGCCTCGCGGCGGGATTCCTCCATTGCCTTTGCGACCTCTTCCCGCACTTCCGTTTCCACGCGACGCCCCTCGGCGTCCCTCCAATACACCGTTTTCATAACATAATCCTCCGTTTCAAAATAAAAATCCCGGCAAACCGACCGAAACATTGAAGTTTCTGTCCGGTTCGCCGGGATACCTTAAAATAGCTCCCGCTCTGGCGCGGCGTTACCGCGCTTTGCAAACCCTATCCGCAGGGAAGGCTTTCCCGGGATTTACCCGTCCGCTGTTTCAGGACGACCCGGTGTTCCCTTGCGAATTCCGATACGTTCCGGCGAAAACCGCCGCTTTCATTTTGATGTCGATCTCTCTCGCCCCTCTCCGCTTGCTGAACAAAGCGACCCGACACCTCGGGCATTCCGTCCGGACTGCCCCGTCCGCCCCGCTGTACGCCGTAATCCTGTGCCCGCAGTTGGGACAGTACAGCCGCACCGCCGTCTCCCGTTCGCTTTCTTTCATAATCCCCTTTCGGCAAAAAGTCTCCCGTCCTGCCCTCCTTTTTCGATTTCGACCAAATTATAACACAAACATTTGTTCGTGTCAATGGGAAAAAGACAAATATTTCCAATTTTTTTGGAAGCTGCGGCGGGCGAGGCGATGGCAACGTGGAAAAGATTGCGGAAAACGGGTGGGCAACAAGGATAAGGGGCAAAGCAGAGCGACGGAGGAAGGGATAGCGCGATTGTTTGGAGAGGGAACGGACGCGCTTTGACTTCGGCGGCGGCTTATGGTATAATAGCGGAACTATGGCTTTAAACGGAAAAGGGCTCGACCTCGGTCGGGACCCTGTGGGAAAACTGATTGTCAAACTCGCCGTTCCCGCTGTCGTCGCGCAGATCATCAATCTCCTCTATAACCTTGTCGATCGCATGTACGTCGGCGGAATGGAGGGGGTCGGCACGGATGCGCTCGCGGGCTTGGGGTCGTGTTCCCTATTACGCTCATTGTGAGCGCATTCAGCAGTTTGGTCGGCATGGGCGGCGCTCCGCTTGCGAGCATTTTTCTCGGTGAAAACCGCAGAGATGATGCGGCAAAAGTCTTTCATGCCGGCGCGGTGCTGCTCGCTTTGTTCGGGATTCTTCTCACCGTTCTCCTTCTCACCTTGGGCGACCCGCTCATCCGGCTCTTCGGTGCGCCCGATTCGAGTTTTTCCTATGCGTCGGACTATCTCTTTTTATACGGAACAGGAACGATTTTCGTCATGTTTTCTTTGGGATTGAATCCCTTTATCACGGCGCAGGGCTACAGCGTCACTTCCATGCTCACGGTGACGATCGGCGCGGTGCTCAATATCGCGCTTGACCCGCTCTTTATCTACGCTTTCGACTTGGGCGTCCGAGGCGCGGCGCTCGCCACCATTCTTTCGCAGGGTGTCTCCGCAATTTGGGTGACGGCGTTCTTTTTTCGCAAAAAGACCGCTTTTCGGTTTCAACCCAAATTCTTTCTCCCGCGGGCAAGGATTGTTTTTCGCATTCTCCTGCTGGGGCTTTCGCCCTTTATCATGAGTGTGACGGAAAGCGCTATTCAAATTGTTTTCAATATCAATCTGACACGCTGGTCGGGAGGCAACAGCGATTATACCGCCGCGCTCACCATCATGCTCTCTGCGATTCAGATGACCTGTCTGCCCCTCAACGGGCTGGGTACGGGGGTTCAGCCTCTCGTCAGTTACAATTACGGCACGGGAAACGCCGCACGCATTCGACAGACCGTCAAAATCGTCACGATTGTCGCGCTCTGTTGCAGTACCGCGGTTTGGCTCTTGTCTTTGACCCTGCCGCAGGTTTACGGATATCTCTTCAGCGCGACGCCTTCCGTCATGGAAATCGTGCGCACCTATACGCCCTTCTTTATGATGGGTACGATTATGTTTTTTGCGCAGATGACTTTGCAGAATGTCTTTGTCGCACTCAATCAGGCAAAAATTTCTATCTTTCTTGCCTGCCTCCGAAAAGTCATTCTGCTGATTCCCCTCTGTTTTGCGCTCCCCTATGCGTTCGGCGTTGCCGGCGTGTTCTACAGCGAGGGCATCGCTGACATTGCCGCAGGGATTGTCACCGCCACCTGCTTCTTTGTGATGCTTCCGCGCATTCTCGACAAACGCAAGGGTGCGCTGAACGTCGGCTCGTGAACTGAAAAAGACCCGATGAACGGATACATTCACCGGGTCTATTTTTTGCGGTCGGCTCTATTCGCCGAACATAATCGCTCTGATATTTTGAATTTCCTGTTCCGTTACGCCGATAGACAGAAGATAGTTTTCCGTTTTTTCCGAAAGCGTTTCCCCGGGGAAGGTTTCGAGCTGCGCCCGGAACGGAATAAAATAGTCCGCGTAGTACCCCGTCTTGCTGTTCCGCTCGCCGTAGAAAGAGAAGGAGGTAAATTCATAGTCGTGAATCAAATCCTCTTCGGGAATCCCCAGAAGCGCGTTGAACAGAAATGCCACCGTTCCCGTGCGGTCCGCTCCGCCGGTGCAATGCATGTACACCGGGTAATTGTCCCGCACCGCAAGGGCGGAAAACACGTTTCGGAAATTGCCCTTGAAGTCGTCGGAGAACGCGGACAGATAACCGTCCACATGAAAATACTCCATTCTCGCGCCCGGAATCACGCTCGCACCCGCCGGAACATTTAAGTTTTCGCCCTGACTGCGGAGATCCATTTCGAGACGAATTTCCATGGTCTCGCTCATGAAGGCTTTTCCCGCGTCGGTGATATAGATTGTCTGATAGTCCCGGCTCGGGCTGAGCGCGCCGCCCCGATAAACCATTCCCTGCAACGTCGTCTTCCCGTTTTCAGCCGTATAACCGCCGAGATCGCGCGCATTGTAAACGCCCTCTATCTTCATGACCCTCGGTCCGAGCGCAGAAGTCGTAAAAGTGCTCTCCGCCACGGCGGTTTTTCCTTTCTCAAGCAACGCGGTCACGCGGACATAATATTTCGTTCCCTTCCAAAGATTATACAGGTCCGTCTCGAAAACGTCGGCGGACGTCTCCACGCGGATCGCGTCCGAATAGTCCGCCTTCGTCCCGTACTCCACCGCGTAGCCGACGACGTTCTCTCCGCCGCACTGCCATTCGATCGTAACGGGTTTGTCCGCGTTCAAAAGTTCGGGGTTGTAATAGTCACCCACGTTCGGGTCGTTCGCCTTCAGATACCTTTCCGCGGCGTCCGTATAGGAGCAGACTTCCCCCGAGGGAGCGAGGATTTTCACCTCGGGAAGCGCTCCCTCGGGTTCTCCGCAAGCCGTCGCCAACACGGGAAAGGTGAGACACAGTGCCGCAATCAACACCCGACGCATGATTTTTCTGCCTTTCATTTCATCAGAATCTCCACTTGATTGCAAATGCCGCCGCAAGACCGAGCGTCAAAAGACCCGCCATTCCCGCGGAGGAAGTTCCGCCGCAACCGCCGCAGCCGCCCTTTTCCGGCGCTTTGTCCGCAAATTTCGCAACCAGGACGACGTCACCCGCCGGCATTGTGAGCGAAGTCACCTTTTCTCCGTTATAGTACCAGCCGTCAAAGGTCCTGCCTTCGGGTGCGGTCGGCGCGGTCAAATCCACCGAGTCGCCGAACGCGACCGTCGCGGACTCTTTCACCGTCTCGCCGTTCTCGTCCTCATAGGTCACCCGATAGCTGTTCTTCGTCCAGACCGCGTACAGCGTCACGTCTTCCTCGGAGGTCAGATTGACTTTCGCTCCGTCCGCATAGACGACCTCGCCCGCCGCGCTCGTCGCCCAGCCCGCAAAGGTGTAGCCCGTACGGGTCAGAGAATTCTTCGTCAGCGCGGTTTCCACGCCGTAGGGAATTTCCATGACAGCCATACTGCCCGTTCCGCCGTTCGCGTCGAAGGAAACCGCAATCTTTCGCGGCGCATAGACGAGTTTTAAAGAGGTTTCGCCGGTTACCGTCAGCGAGGTGATCTCTTCCTCTCCGTTCATAATCTTGAAGTCGTATCCCGCCACCTTATAGGGGATGAAATCCACTTGCGTGCCGTAGTCGAGGGTCAGCGTCACACTTTCTTTTTCGATTCCTTCAAACGCAATCGTGATCTCGTAAGAGCGCAGCGTCCCGGTAAATTTGGAGGTCAGCGCAAGATCCGCCCTCACTTTATCCGTTTCAAAATTCCACTTCGTATCGCCGTTGTACCAGCCGTCGAAGACGTAGTCATACTGCGCGTCGGACGGTTTGGTCGGATCGGAAGAAGGCTTGGTTATCGTAGAATCATAGGAAACCTTCTGTTCGTCTTTTCCGTCGAAGGTGACCGAATATTTGCGTTCCGCCGAGGTAAATACCGCCTTTAAAACGGTGTCGCCTTTCACGGTATCCGTCTCGAAATTCCAGGCGGTTTCCGTTCCGTCGATTACCCATTTGTCAAAGGTGAAAACTTCGGTGTTCGTGGGGGCTTTGGTCGGATCTTCGGGTTTTTGGAGTTTCGCACCGTAATCCACTTTGACCGGCGCGGCGTCGCCTATCGTCACGTCGTACTGCCGCGTCGCCTCGGAGTACTGCGCCGTATAGGTCGCGTGCGCGTTCACAGATCCGGGTTCAGGAGACCATCCCGTAAAAGTGAAAACTTTATCTACGGTACTTTCCTTGTCCGTGCTTCCGGTAAACTCAGGTACAAGACTGCCGGCGGGATGGATTTCTTTGGTCTCCCTGTCGCCGACAACCCAAGTGATGTCGTATTTGCGCGTCCAGTTTCCGTTGGCATAACCGTAAACGATGTCCTCGCCGATGACGCACGCTTTTTCGGCAACGTCAACCTCAAAACCAGTTTTCAGCCGCAGATTAAATTCTCCATAGGGTACAAACTCCTTCAGGATACGGATGACAATATCTCCTCCGGCATACTGAACGATAACAGGAGCAAATTCTCCGCCCATGCTCAATGGAAAGTCCGCGCCTTTATAGGACGTCTCTCCGTTGTTGTTCGCGTTCAGCAAATCTCTGACTTTGTGCTCGACATAGCTCTCGCCCTCGCCGACCCCGATATAGAGATACTCGCAGAGGTCCACAGTGACTTTCGTTTCTACGCCGTCATTGATATAACCTTGAAAATCAAGCGCCCCCGAATTTAAAAGCAGACGAATCTCCGTATAGTCATGCTCCGCCTGGTTGGCATCGTCCCAAACGACAATCTTCCCGGTAATATCCGTCTTCTCCTCCGCTCGGGCGGATCCCGCCGTTCCGACGAACCCGAAGGCGCAAACCGTCAGGATCAACGCGAGCAGACCGATTCCCCATTTCTTTGCTACCGTTCTCATTTTCCTTTCCTCCTTAAAATTTCTATGCTTTCAATCCCGTGAAGGACACGCCTTCGACGAGTTGTTTTTGGAATATCATAAACACTATCATGGGCGGAATCAGGATCAGGATTCCCGTCGCCATCTGCACGTTCGGCATGGACTCTTCGGGCGTCAGCGCCGTAAAGAACTTATTGTAAATTCCCACGGGAAGCGTCAGAAGTTCCTCATCCGTGATGTACATGAGCGGTCCCATGAAATCGTTCCAGACGAAAAAGAATGACTGCACCGCCACCAGCGCAATCACCGGCATGATGAGCGGAAAAGTGATTCGGAACATGAGATGCAATGTGTTTGCGCCGTCGATGACCGCCGCCTCGTCCATCTCCTTGGGAAGTCCGCGAATGAACTGCATGATCAGAAAGATGTTCAGAAACCCGCCCCCGAAGAACGCCGGAACCGTGATCGGAAGAAGCGTATTCGTCCAGCCGATGTCCACAAAAATCTTATAGACCGGAATCATGGTCAGAATACTCGGGAGCATGATCGTACACATCGCCGTCGTAAAGACGACTTTGCGTCCCCGGAATTTCACTTTGGTAAAGGCGTATGCCGCCATTGCCGCGGTCAGCGGCTGTCCGACGATGTTCGCGAGAATCACGATAATCGTATTCCCGAAATACCGCAGAAACTCCGCGTCCAGCGCCTGCGCATAGGACCCGAAATTCCAGCCGTCCGTCGGGAACAGTCCCGCGCCGATTTTCAGGCTCTCCGTCGTTGTGAAAAAACTTCGGAAAAACATCACCACGAGCGGGAACAGAAAGAAACAGGAAAACAGCACGAGAAAGAAGTAGGACAGAACTTTCAGCAGGATCTTTTTCGTATTCGGATTCAATCGCCTCGTAACGTTCGCCATATCAGTCCTCCCCCTCGTAATACACGTACTTGTTGAATCGGAAGAGCACCGCGGAAAGCAGACCGATCACCACAAACAGCAGATACGCGAGTGCGGCGGAATAGCCGAAATTGTTGTTCATAAAGGTTCGGTAGATATACAGCCCGAAGAACAGAAGGTTGTCGCCGACGCCCCCCGTCGATGAAATCATATAGACGTTTCCGCAGATTTGCAGGGTGGAAATGACATTGGTGATCAACAGATAAAAAATGTAGGGCGTACAGAGCGGAATCGTGATTCGGAACAGTCCGTAGAAATATCCCCCGCCCTCAATCCGGCATGCCTCGTAATAGGTTGCGGGCACGGATTTAAATCCGGCAATCCATATCAGCATGGAACCGCCCACGCCGAACAGACTCATGAACATGTAGGTCAGCACCGCGCGGTAATCGGGGGAATCGAAAAATTTGCTCGGCTCTAACCCAAGAGACGCAAAGATGGTGTTCATCAGCCCGTAGCTCGGGTTGAAGATATAGCGATAGACCATCGCCCCCACGATGGCGGGAATCAGGCAGGGAATGTAATAGAGAAGGCGGAACGCGCCGATTCCCCTCGTCTTTTGGTTGAGAAAGAGCGCGACGATAAAGGAGAGCGCGAGACCCAAGGGAACCATGATTGCCGCATAGGAAAAGGTGATTCCCACCGATTTCCAGAAGATTTTGCTCTCGTACCCGGTAAACGCCTTTAAATAGTTTCCGAATCCGAATTCAAATTCGCCGTAGTCGCTGAATCCGTCGTAGTTGAGAAAAAAGCTGTTGAAGAGTGAGACGAGCAGCGGGTACAGCGTAAAGATGACCAGTCCGACCAACAGCGGCAGAATCAATGCGTATCCCGTCACATTGGTGAGTACGCTTTTTTTGGTCTTTGCGGATAGTTTCTTCATAGCGCCCCTTTAACGCAACGCGTTTTCGAGTTTTTCCTTCAGCTCGGTAAGATAATCCTGACGGTTCGCGGCGGCAAAGTAATTCTTGGTGAGTTCGGTGACCAGCACGGAACGGATCGCAAGGTGTTTCTTCGGATTGAGTCCTGACATATAGTTCATCGGGAGATCCCTGTCGGTGAACTGTATAAACGCGTCATGATTGGCGTCCGGAAGGTATTGCCGGAAAGCCGCGTTTTCGTCCTCCGCCATTTCTTTGAGAATGGGCACGCCCGCGCCGGACGCGCAAAACGCATTTTGCCCCGCCTCGGTCATGACGAATTTCAGAAAATTCCAGGCGTCCTCTCTCTTCGTCTCAGCGCACTGATCCGTGATCGCATAGCCCGTACACCCCATGCCGATATAGGACTTCTCCACGCCTTCGAAGGCGGGCACGGAAGCAAAGTCGATTGCGGGGTTGCCCGCGTCGTCCTTGATTGAATTCGCGAAAGAGACGATATTCGGACGGACGGTAAAGTGCATCGCGCACTGCTGCGCCGGGAAGGGCGACCCCGTCTCAGAGGGAGAGACCGCGAGTTCCTCGTCGGCAAGGCTCAAAAGACTGTCAAGCGCGGTCTTTACGACCGTTGCGTCCGGAATCGCCGTGCCTGCCGTCTTGTCGAAGAGGTCGCCGCCGTAGGAACGGATCGCCGGATAATAGACCGATTCCCAGTTCAGGTTCATGTCCACGGGATAGAAAATCTGTTGTCCCGTGACCGCCATAATCTCGCTGCTCTTGGCGGCGAGCGCCTCGCAGGTCTCCTGAAACTTCGTCCACGTCCAATCGTCCGTGGGATAGGGCACTTCCGCCGCGTCGAAGATTTCTTTGTTGTAGCAGACGACGACTTTGTTGTAGTCGCGGGGCGCCCAGTACATCTTGCCGTCCGTTCCGCTCTTGGCGAGAGAAATGACCGAATCAAAGTAGTCGGACTCCTGCAAACCGTCCCGCGCCATGAAATCGCTGATGGGATAGTAGATTCCCGCCTCCGTCCAGTATTCCGCCGAAAAATCGTAAACCTGTACGATGTCGGGCAGGTCGTTGGAGTTGTTCAGTTTGACGAGCGCGTTGTCAAAACTTCCCGTAATGCGGACAATTTCGATATTCTTGCCCGGATTCGCCTTCATGTACGCCTGACGGAAGGTGTTGAGGATGTTGATCTCGCTCGTGTTGTTCGCGACGCCGATGGTGATCGTGTTTGGATCGTCCTTTTTTCTGCCGCAGCCCGCAAGCAGAACGCACCCCGCCGATACCGCGACCGCAAGCAGCAGACATAAGGTTTTTTTCAGAATTTTCATATTCCCTCTGACGCGTTGATTGGATTCGGGTTTGAAACCCGGCAACGCCTCTTTTGCTCGGGATACGAAAAGGTACACCTTTCCGTATCCGTTTTTTTCATGTTTTTCTCTCAAAACGCCTTGGATTTTGCAAAAAAATCCAAGGGTTTTTTCTTTTTGCGAAGGTGTGCTTTTTCAGATTCAGCCGACGCGGACCTCTACGTCTCCGAAGGGAACGCGCACCGTGACGATTCCGTCCGATACCGTGTAATCCTCCGTCTTCTGTCCGTTCACTTTCACCGAGTAATTTCCCTCCGGCTCCGCAAAGCAGAGTTCGAGCCGATAGTCCGAGGGAACGGTTCCTTTCGTGTTGAGAATCGAAAGCGCGTTCTTTTCCATTCGCACCGAGTACCCCACTCCGCCGTAGAGCATGTTGTCAATCTGCCACCAATTCAAAGAGGACGGAAGTCGGTTCGTGAAGCGAAGCGTATTGTTCAGCGTTGCGTCCATGCCGAAGAATCCGAAGGGAACGGACGCATGCAGGAGGATACTCTCCAAAAATTCGGTATCCAAACCCATTGCGCCGTTCTGCGCGCCGGATTGCTGCAAGACATAGATTCCCGAACCCGTCTCAAGATACATATAGTAGTCGTTGTAAAAGTTCATACCCGTACCGCCGGCGTTCTGTACTTTGTTGTACCAGGTCTGAATTTCCTTCAGGCGGTCAAAGGCGTTGTCCGCGCCGAGCACTTCGATTCTCGAAAGCAGGTCATAGTAGCTCCAGCAGATCACTGCGCCCCCGTCCTGTACCTGTTTGCTGTATCCCGGCGAGGAATAGTAAAAGCCGTAGTCGAGCGTGTTTGCCTTGGTCGAAAAACGCGGGGCGAATTCGTAAAAATAGATGTCGTCGCCCTGACTCGTGTCCGTTCCCACGCTTCGCGCGCCGTCGATCCACGCCATGATTTTTTCGCGCTGCGTCTGCGTGCCGATTCCGGCGGCAATCGCCTCCTCATTCCAGTACACGAATCCGTAATCAATCACATCGCCGCTGTCCTTGCGGATTCCGCTCACAAAACGCTCTGTATCCGCGCTCCAGAACCCGCCGCGGTTTTCCCAGCTTCCGTCCGCGAGCTGCACCGGCTGAACCTCTTTTTCCATGTTGGTCTTGACCTGCGCTTGCAGCGTTTCCAGACTCTCCGCGGTGTATTCGTAGGCAACGTCGGGTTCGCCGGGCATGCGGTTCTTGACCGAAGTTCCTGCGGTTTCGATTCCTGCGGATTCTGCCCGACGCTCAAGGGACGCCATGACCCCGAGAGCCTGATAGAAGTAGGTGTTCGCTTCCACGTTCTTTTCGGGCGCGGTCAGAATATCCCAATAGCCGTTTCCGATGCCGTCCCCGACGTTTCGGACGATCTTGCCGTCCTCGGACGAAGAACCGATTCCGTTGTGTCCGTACAGATAGGAGATGTCCAGAAGTCCGCTCTCCCCCTCGAGCGCGTGCGTCAGAAACAGAATCGCGCCCCGCGCCTTCGGCAGCATTTCTTCGAGAAACGCGTTGTCGTTCGTGTAGGCGACGTAATTCCCCAGCGCAAGCAGGAACTGATAGGTGGCGTTGGACTGTCTCGTGTCGTAATTGGGGCGGATATAGTTGATCTTGCCGTCCGTCAGTTTGAGTTTTTTCCCTTCCTTGGGGGTGATTTCTACCCCGAGCGCGGTGACGATCTGTCCCTCCCAATCTTCGTTGAGATACATGGAGAAATACATGCGTTCGGACAAAGCATAGCTCAAATCCACAGGAGTCGTCGCATACAGGCTTTGAGGGGCTTTGAACCATTCATCGCCGCCCGCCTCCGTCTGAAAAATCAGCGAGACGTCCGCGACGTCCGTCCCCGACCCGATGGCGTGATTTGCGTCCACATAGGACAGCTCGATCTCCACAATCGGCGCGTGTTTCGTGTCGATCCCTCCCGCATTCGGGGTCGTCACGTTCTCGTTGACCAAACGGAACGCGCTCCCGGTAGAGGGTGCGCTGTAGGTGAATCTTCCGTATCCGTCCGTGCCCACCGTAAACGTTCCGCCGGTACTCGCCTTCCAATTTTTCGCTTCGCTCTCGTAATTGAATTCAAAAGCCGTGTTCCGTCCGCCGCTGTTCCCGTGCGTCGGGAAGGGCCACCCCTGCGAGATTCCGTCCCCCGCCTGCGAACGCCCGCCCATCAGGTTGTTGTGGGTGTTGTAGATCATGCCCTGACCGTCCTGCGTGATGGTGCGCAGGAACTGCTCGATTCGTTCCAGTTTGTTTTCGCCGAGCACATTTCCCGTGGAATTGTGCCAGACGAGGGACATGGTTTCCCAATTCTTCGCAAAGCCCGTGCCGCTCCCGAGTCCCATGGACGAATCTCCGACGCTTTCCTCGTCAAACCGCAGATTGCGGCGGGTAAAATCGTTTAAAAAATTTGCAAGCCCCGCGTCCGATGCGGAATAGTGCACGACGTCGCCCGCATAAGCCGCGGGCGTGCCGCCGCAGCCCGACAGGGAACAGACGCCGATTGCCAACGCGCCCGCGGCGCACAGAATCTTTCGGAATATTTTTTTCTTCATGTCGTCCTCCTAACCTTTGATGACGAATGCCGCCGCGAGGAGCGCGGGGATCAGTACGAGAGACGCCGTTGCGTCCGCCTTTCCGCAGCCGCTCGAGGTCTGCTGTTCGGACCAGTCATAGACGGGTTCCTCGAGGGAATCATAATCCGTTTCGTTCCAGCTCCGCGTTTCGGGATTGAAATAGAAGGTGACGCTTTCCTTCAGTTCCCCGAAGAGAGGGGTCCGGAATCCTTGGGTGATTTCGACGGTATGCGGAAGAGCGGGGTCGAGCCAATTCGCGCTGTCCGCGGTGAGATAGAGTACAAAGAAATCTCTCTCGAGACAGATATAAATCTTGGAATCCGGGCTTGTCATTTCCATTTTTTTGCGTTCGCGAAGCGTTTTTCCGTCAATCTTCACATGGTCGTTGACCGCGAGGTCGATGCGATAGTCGAAAATCGCGTCCACCTGCGCCTGCGTCAGACTGACGCCGCTGCCCGGGTTTTTCGCGAGATTGCTCAAATCCTTTTTTCCCATGCTCGCATAGGGGATATACTGATAGGAAATGGGACGGTCAAAGTAAACGCAGAAGTACTGCGCCTTTCGCGCCTGTCCGCCGACCGGAACCGCCGAGCCGTATTCGATAATGTCCGAAACGCTCGAGAGATAGAGCGCGCTGTATTCAATCTTGGAAAAATCAATGTCCGCGCGGTCAATCACTTCTTCGGGGGCTTCGTAGGGCTCCAACTCTCTGTCGCAGCTCCAGACGTCGTTTGCCGCCTTCGTAAAGGTCGTCGTCTCCCCGAGCACGTACTCGACGGTCTCGTATTCCGTCGCCCCCTCGTTCGGAACCTGCGCCTTCGCGCGCAATCCTTCCTTAAACTGTAGGGTGATTTCCCCGCCCGCGTTCGAATCTTCCAGATACTTTTTGTGAATTCTGATCTGAACGTGACCGGGGGCATTCGCATACATGACAACCGGTACGGCGTAATATTTCGCGTCCCCGCCGGTGACGGTGCTCGGGAAGGTCTTGAACTCGTAATCCGCCGTATCCGTTTTCTCGTTGATTTCCGCTACGCTCTTGCCGTTGAGCAAAATATAGTCCTGAATATAGCTGAAATCCTCATCGGGATACTTTGCGCCGTCGTTGATCCGATAGTCGATAGCGGCGCCGTTCGCCTTCATCAGAACGTCCCTCGAAAAATAGAGATCGCAGACTTTGAGTTCTTTTCCGTCTCCGCCGTCCGCCCAATTCTTCAGTTCGGCAAACTTGAGCGGTACTTCCCGAAACTCTTCCGCCCGCGCCGGAGCGGGGAGAAACAGCGCCGCGACGCACCATGCCGCAAGCAGAATCAGAATCGTCCGTTTCTTTGCTTTCGTTCCCATATTCATACCTCCATTGAAATCGTCTTATCCTCTTTCAGCGACTCGTCCGCCGCATAGACCAACAGATGCCCTGTGACCGAATTTTCGATCGATGTGTAAGACACCGACGGCTGTTGCCCGAGCAGAATGCCGCAGAAGTCCGAAACCAATCCGCGGTCGCCGCCGAAATGCCCCCCCGTCTCTCCCTTGGTGTCGTTGAAATTGTAGCTCTCCTCAAGATAGGTCGAAGTCTTCTTGTCGTATTTGCGGAGATAAAAGATACCGTCTTCCACGTTGCCTTCGATTTCGCCCAGCGTTCCGCTGATAAAGATGCTCCGTCCCGCCTTCATACATCCCAAAATCAACGAGTGGATTGCCGTGCTGCCGTTTTCAAACTTTACCGACACATTCTGATGGTCAACAAGGTCTCCCCCCGCCTTATACGCGCATACGCCGTGCGGATTGTAGGTCTTGAGAGAATCGACCTTTTCTTCCATGGTGACGTCCTGCCAATTTTTTCCCGTGCACTGCCAAGGATACCAAGGAAGCATACAGTTGTCAAGATACATGGACTGTACGTCGTAAATACACTTTTTGCGCACTTCTTCGGGACAATCGACAAGACAGCGCGTTCCCGCGCCCTTCGGCGCCTTTTCCGATACAATAAAATTTCTGCCGCCCTGACTGTACACTTCCTTCGGCTTCGACGCGTCGTTGAGCCAGCAAAGCAAATCAATGTCGTGACAGCATTTGGCAAGCAGAAGGGAGGAACCGCACTCCGACTCCCTGTTCCATTTCCCCCGAATAAAGGATACGGAAGAGTGAAAAACGCCCACACGTTCATCTGTCCGTATGTTTACGATTTCGCCGAGTTCGCCTTGGAGAATCAACTCCTTGATTTTGCGATAGAACGGAGCATAGCGCAGGACGTGACAGGTCATGAGTTTACAGCCGTTTTCCCTCGATATGCGGTAGAGTTCGAGAAGGTCTTTGCGGTTATTTACGATGGGTTTTTCCAGAAGCATATGATAGCCCTGTTTCAAAAAGGGGACCGCCGTCTCCATATGAAGCTGATCCATAGTGCCGTTGATGACGCAATCCCCGATTCGTCCCTTTTCGAGCAAGGGATTTTGGGAGCGAAAGCACATCTCCGGTTTTACGCCGAAACGTTCCTGTACGTAGGCGAGGCGCACTTCGTCCGGGTCAACCGCCGCAACAATTTCCATGAGACCGAGATTGCGGACGCCCTCTTCCGCATATACGCAAGATCTGTCCCCGCATCCCACCAAAACTGTTTTTAATTTTTCCATTTTTGTCCAACCTTCCTTGTTGTCATTTCACCATCTTCATGTTACGTGTTCATTATAGCGGTAGCCGAAACAAAATACAATGGAAAAACTTTCACACGTTATGGAATAATTTTGGTTTCCGTTGACAAAACTTCTCTTCTCATCTATAATTATCTCATGAAAAACGACGAAAAAATCATTCTGCGCAACAACAGGGAGAGCTATGAAAAAGTACAGAAGGGCAATCTGGACTTTTTTCACATCAATAGTACGATTTCCAAAGACCTCTTCCCCATCGACGTAGGTTATGAGCACCACAGCGAAAAAAAAGTGTTCCCGAATAAATATCCGTATTACCTTCTGCACTTTGTCAAACGGGGAAAAGGCTCCATCGAATTCGACGGCACGAGAACCGAAATGACACGGAATACTCTATTTATTCTTCCTTCCGAGAAAGATATTCACTACTTTGCAGAAAAAAATTGGGAGTATTATTGGATCAACTTCAACGGCATCGCCGCAAAAAATATTCTGAATCGGCTGGGTTTTTCCCCGGAACAATACTTTCTTCGGTTTCCCGATTCCAGCCCGTTGCATTACTTTAAAGAGGCGCTTGCCGCCAAAGGCAGCAAGCGTTCGCAGGTCTTTACGGTCACGCACTGCCTTTACGCAATTTTCGCGACGATTGCCGAAAAAAGTTTGCCGCAAAGTCAAATGCATGAGAGCGGAGAACTCTTTGAACAGATTTACGACTATATCCACGAACACCTTTTCGAAGTTTCGCTCAGTGCGGGCGAAATCGCAAGACGATTCTTTGTTTCCCCCTGCTACTTCTCCACCCTGTTTAAAAAAAATATCAACACAAATTTTAAAGAGTATGTCAATTATGAGCGAATCAAAAAAGCGACCGAATTGCTTGAATCGACGGATTTGAGCGTCAAACAGATTGCCGAAGCGGTCGGGTTTCAAGACGCGCTCTATTTCAGCAAAGTCTTTAAACGCTACCGCCTCTTGAGCCCCGTCGAATATCGGCTCACAAAACGTATTCCATAAGCGGAACTGACAGCAATTTTCACTATAATATTAAAAGACCGAAGGAATAAAATCCTTCGGTCTCTATTCTTTAACTCCGCTCCAACCCTTTGCCTAAACAAGGGGACGAGTCCCATAGGGTGGGGAGCAATATAAAACTGTAACTTCGCAAAGTTACTCGACAAGCAAAACAATCGGGATAAAGGTTTTGGTGTAGCGACCGTTGGTGATGACCTCAACGGACAGATCGAGTTTTGCGCTCGAGAGTTCCCCGAACTCCAAGACAACTTCCCTCTCCGCCACCGGATAGCCGCCATGCGCCTGATCCAGCGACACCCAGCACGACGCGGGCGAAATCGTTACGCCCTCCGGCACATGCCACTTCATCTCCAACGACTGTTGTTCGCGCATGTTGTTATAAAAGCAGAATTTCAGTTTTTTGCGGGAATTTGCCGCCGCCGTCGGACCGTTTTCGTACTGTACATAGGTATCAAAGGGCACACCCCGATACCGAACAGTATCGGGTACGCGCGCAAGTACTTTTGGGAAATCCCCTTCCCCAATCTGCCTCATGCCGGGATGACGGAAGAGCGTATAGGCACTCACGATTTCGACTTCAAACCCCTCCGCACCGTAATGGACAATCTCTTCACCGAGAAAGGCGGGAATCAGGCGCAGCACACGCGCGGACAGTTCCTCCACCGTCTGCGGCACGAAGAGGTCGCTGTCGATACGCAGACACCAGGTAACGATTTTGTGTCCGAGGGGGTCAATCCATTTTTTTGGCAGATTCTCGTGACCGAGGATGATTCCAAGCGCCGCCGCGGCAAAGCCCGCCGTGCAGTCGGCGTCCTCCATACAGCCTGCCGACAGACAGAGCGTTCTGCCGAAATCTTTTTCTCCGTACAGGAGTCCCAAGACGCCCAAAGCGACGTTGCTCGGCGCGTCATAGCCGTGCTCGGCAGGCGGAATATCCGGTTCGGGAGCCTCGCCCGGGTATGTGCCGCACAACATGCCGAAACTGCCCGGCACTGTCTTCAATACGACTTTGCGAGCCTCTTTCCACGTCAACCCGCTGTCGTAAGCGTCGATGACACAGCGCACGCCCCGCGCCATTCCGCTGTCCTCCGGGATAAAGCCAAGCCCCTTTTCGAGGAGTTTGCGGATATCGCTCTCCACAAACGCCTGCGATTCGACGGCGGCGCAGAACACCTCCCCATAGACGCCCTCTTCGCCATGGTCTATCATCGCGTCCTCCATGGCATAGCGAACGGCAAGGTCGGGATTCCCCGGGCACAGACACGCCCACATCTCGCTGCGAATGAACGCACCGCAGCTGTTCCTGTTCACGTTGTTGAACGAACCCGAGAGCGGGGGCGGGAGCTGATGCCGCAAATTGTTCTTGCCCGCGCCGTACTCTGCCATGCTTGTGGAGACGTAGGTCAGCCAATATTCGGCGAGAATGTGCGCGTCGATACGATTTCCGTACTTTTCCACCGCGCGGAGAACCATCAGCTGCAAATCGAGGTCGTCGTTGGGCACGCCGCTGGGGTCGTCCTGCACATAAAAGTCAAGGTCCCTGCACCCGCGATAGCATTCGAACGGCGCTCCGATCGTACCCCCTGCCGTCTTGCCCCACCAGCAGCCCAAAATCTTGTCTTTGAGTTCCCTGTAAGAAATTTTCATGTTGCTCTCCTTTGTCGGTGAGGCTTTCCTCTATCCTCAAACCAATTTCATTTTCGTTAACAATGCCACGCCCAGTGCGAGGATAGCTGCCATTGCTCCGTCCGCGGATTTTCCGCATCCCTTCTTCTCTTCGGGTTTTTCGGTCGCCGGCTTTACCTCTACCACAAACTCGCCGGTCACGCCCTCATAGCTGACGGTTATGATTTGCTCCCCGAGTGTAGAAGCCGAGTAGCCCGTAACAGTGTATTCGGATGCGGAAAGTTCCTTTTTGCTTCCGTCGTCATACACGGCGGTGACTTTGAGTCCTGCCGCGTCGAAGGACTCGCCGCTCTCATAGCTGACTTTCGTCGGCTCGGTGATTTCCAGACTCGCCACGCTCTTCACGACGGTAAGCGTGTAGGTCGCGGTCTTGGAGGGATCGTCCGTATAGGTGACTGTGATCGTGCAGGTGCCCGGTCCGACCGTGGTGACTTTTCCATTTGCATCTACAACCGCGACAGCCTGATTCGAGGACTCGAACGTCACGCCCTTTACGGAGACATTCGCGGGTTGGTAGTTGACGACGATGTCAAAATTTACGCCGATCCGGCGCGTGCTTGCAGTCTGTCCGAGCACGATATTCGTCAGCGGAATCTTGGTGACGACCACCGGGAAACAGACTTTCACCTCCGGATTTCCCACCGAAGCGACGGTGATTGTGACGGTGCCGACGCCGACCGCCGTCATTCTTCCGTTGGAAAGAATTTCGACGATGGACTCGTCCGAGGAGGAATAGCTCAGTTTTTTGACGGCGGCGTCTTGGGGCAATGCGGACGCGACGACATCCCGGGTCTCCCCGTAGGACATCTTCATTCCGCCGTCCTCGAGTCCGGAAACTTCAATATCCTCTACCGCGGCAAACCAAATGCCCTTATCTTTCAAATATGTTCGGTTCGCCGCGCTTGACAGCGTGTTACCGCTCGGGAAGGGAATCCCCGCCGAAAAGGAAATACGCATATTGCTGTCAAAGACAGTCTTTTTGATCCGCACGGAGAGCGTCGCATAGGAGGCAGAGAGTTCAACGTCCGCGCCGAGTTCGGCGGCTGTCTTGCCGGCAATTTTGATTTGACTCAAAACCTCCGTTTCCGTCACGTTATGCCCCATGCCCATAAAGAGCACGTTGCTGAAAGATACGTCGAAGGAATACCAATCGCCCTCTTCCGTGATTTTTGAGGCTTCCGCAAACGCGATGCCTTTGCCTGTCTCGGCAAGAGAAAGGGAACTCGTCTGATTCAACACGAGGTTGGCTCCCGCCGTACACAGAATGACGATGTCTTCCTCGACATAATAGCCGCTGGGGAGAATGAGTCCCTCTTTGAGAACGAGCGTATGCGCGCCTTGACCGTAGTAGGGCGTATTGATCATAAATCCGATTGCCGAACCCACAAAATTTGCGTCAACGGGGTTGATTCCGTTCGCCATCGTCGTGTGTTCGAGATGATAGCGGACAGGCTGACCGTTGAAGAGAATCTTATCCATGACCGAATCGTATGTTCCGTCGGTAAGCACTCGGTCAACCCACTCGGAAGGTTTCGCCCCCGCGCCCGTATGCCAACTCATCGGCTGAAGGAAGTTATTGTACTTATCGGGATTTGCCTCTCCCACCACCGGGTGAGCGAACTGCAACATGATATTGACGTTGGCGCCGTTAGTATAGATTGTCAGGTGCGTGGCTTCGTCGGTCTTGAACGCGATGGGCGCAACTTTTTCCACCTTGGCGTACTCCTGTCCTACCCAGTAGTTCGACCCGAAGGAATAGCTTTTGGAAACGCCCTCCGCCAGTCTGTTGCCGCAAGGGAACTCGATTCCCGCCGAAAAAGTCAGTTTGAGCGCGTCTATCGCACTCTTTTTCACCCGGAAGGAAAGGGTCGTGCCCTCCGCGGTGATCTGTACGTTCCCCGCCGCAGTTGCATTGAGTTCCGCTACCGTCTTGTTCCCGATCGAAACCTTGTCGGCGAGCGCCTCCGTCACATCCTGCGCCGCTATGAGATTGAGCGCGTTGCTGAATGCCGCGTCGAAGGCATAATACTCCCCGTCCTCCGTGACCTTCGAGATACTCGAAAGCGTTACGTCAACGCCTGTGTTGACAACCGTTGCAAGATCGCCGCCCCCTGCGGGCACAAGAATCGTCGTGTCATTCGCAAACGAATATCCGGTGGGAAAGACGTAATCTTTGGTAAACGTTATCGTGTGCGAAGTCGTTTGAGGGCAATGACCTTTGTCAATCATAAAAAGAACCGTCTTGTCCACAAAGGTCGCGTCAACGGGGTTGATTCCGCCCGCCATCGTCGTGTGTTCGAGATGATAGCGGACAGACTTTCCGTCGAAGAGAATTTCGTCCATCGCGCTTGCATACGACCCGTCAGACTGCACCTTTTCCACCCACTCGGCAGGCTTTGCGCCCGCGCCCGTATGCCATGAAATGGGCTGTAAAAAATTGTTGTAGCTGCTTCCTTCCGCAACGGGGTGGGCAAATATCAGTCTGACTTCTACGTTTGCCCACCCATATGTGATACTTAAATGCCCCGCAATGTTCGGGTCGAACGCCGCAACTTTTTCTTCGGTCTCCGCGTGTGCCCTCTGAAGGGGCACAACGCACACCAAAAACAGCGCGAGCAGACTCGCTATGAGGGCACAGCACAGAGAATACAACCATTTTGTTCTCGTCTTCATTTTCCCTTACCTCTCCTTTAATATTTACGAATCACGCCGACAGCGGCGAGAATTGCCACAAGGGCAGCCAAACCGCCCGCAGACGCCGAAGATTTTCCGCAGCCCGCTTTCGTCTCTCCGGACGCAGAGCCGTTTGATTGCATTCCCTCGTACGGGTTTTTGTCCACATAGAAGGGAACGGTCGTCACGAGATAATTGCCGTCCAAATCAATCGTTTCGATGTTGATCACATATTCGCCGACGTCCAAGTCGTTGAGAGCACGGGCGTTTATCGAAACGGTACCCGTACTTTCGTCAAACTCGACGTCCCTCAAGAAGAGACCCAGCCCAAAAACGCGGGAGAAGGTCTGCCCCTTGCAGTCGATTTTGAAGGTAAAGTCCCGCTTTTTGCCGAGCTCGAAACGCAATTCTTTGTCCAAAACCTCGGCGGCTTCTATGACCTCCCCTTCCGGAACAAATCGAACCTGCAACCGCGCAGTACCATTTTTGGTCGAAACGAACACATGGCGGGGTGCGCTGCCGAAATCCGTGAAAAATGCGGGTTTCAGCGTGAGCTCCTTGGAGCCGTCGTCGTAAGAATAGTTCTCTGCGGAAACGGTTTCGGTACCCGCCGCGTCATAGGACAACGCGGGGGATTCGCCGAAGCAGTCTATGTCAATCTTGCACCCCTCCGCGCTCTCACTGTAACGGATACCGCTCGTCTCCTCCCGATAGGGGGCGTTTGCGCCCTTGATTGTGAGCGTATTGGAACGGCTTTGGTTGACCGCCGAGGGCAGTTCCAGAAAAGCAAATCCGGGATACGCTCTGTAATCGCTCGAGGCAAAGTCGCTCTGTTTCATGGCGAAGTGATCAAAAATCTTTTCGCCGTTGTACCAAATATCGGTGTCGGTCTCCCCGATTTCGTATCGAACGGTATCGAGACATTCGAGTCCGGTATATCCCGCGCCCATGAAGTCGTTGGTACGGTAGGAAACGAGGTCCGTACCGCCCGGAATCGTCGTATTTTCAATCTTTCCCGTCTCCGGCTGAATAAACAGTCCCTTGCCGTCCGCGACAAATCCGTTGTTGCGGTAGGTGTTTGTCTCGTTCTCTCCTCTTCCGAAATCCTCAAACTGCAACTTGTAGGTGTCGTACGGCTGTTTGGCGAGACCCAAACCCCAGAACCAGGTTAAACCTGTATAACGCGAATAAGCGACCTGCAACACGATGGGTTTTCTCACGTCCAGCCCTTCGGTAGAGATAATTTTTTCGCGGAGCTGAACGATCGGCGTTGACACCGGCATTTTTTCCGTCGCATCCTCGACCGAAAAGGTTGTCGTGCCGTCCTCGTTCTCCGTGATGACGCTGTCTCCCATCGTGCTCCACACGCCCGCGTGCGAAGGGTCAAAATCCGTTCCGGCGCCAAGCTCGGCGCGCACTCTCTTATCCACCGCCATAAAGTCAACGGTCACGGAAACATTTGACAGATCAAACTCTCCGTATTCGGGTACGGGCATGAAAGTCGTGCCGTCCACGGAAATGCGATACGCGCCCGCATACCGATAGCACGAAAGGGTGTGCGGAGCTCCGAAATTGTTCACAAACGAATAAACGGTCTCCACATAGTGCCGCCCCGTCTCCTTGGATTGCGCCGCGTCCGCAGCGATGGCGGGGGACAGCCAGGTCAGGTTGATTTCGAGTTTATTGGGTTCGACTTCGTAGTCCGGATTCTGATGATAGAACTTGACTTCAAACCCCTCGTTCTTCTCATTGAGAACCGTAAACTTCACATAACTGTGGTCGTAGATCCGCGCGTTGTCCTTGGGGAATCCGGCTTCGTCCAGCGCGTTCACTTCATAGCCCACCGAAAAATCTTTGCGCGAGGCAAATTGATAGGAGAGCTGTCCGCCCTCTACAAAATCTGCGCCCGCATAGGTAACCTGTGCTCTTCCGTCCTCTCCTCCCGTGAGAATGCTCCCTTCGAGAGAAGAACCGCTTCCCGCCGTCCACGCGCCGGTTTCTGCCGCCTTTGCCGGCGGCAAGCACAGCCCGATTGCCATACATACCGCGCAAAGGCAGGCGAAGGCGGCAAGCAAGCCCCTCTTTCCGACACTGCTCATCATTTTATCCCTCCTTATACGCCGTAACTGTAGGCAAACCGCCCGATCGGAGCGCAGTCGCCGTGCACGTAGAAATTCATGACATCGGCAGCCCCGTCCACGTTGTCGCTCGCCTTGATTGTGACCGCCGGTCGCGCCGGGTCCGCTCCGATGACGGACAACGGAATGCGGTAGAAGATACGGTTTCCGCTGACGGCATAGTCCGCTTCGCCCGCATTTTCCCAGCCGCCTGCGGTGCGCTTTTCAATGCTCGTCTTGCCGCTGCCCGGGGTGCGGTTCACCACAAAGTCGAACGTTCCGTCCGAATTGGCGCCGAGCCACAGATTCATCCAGTTTTTGTCGCCTTCTGTGTAGTCGCTGATTTTATCAACCGTAGAGACGGCGACATACAGATTTTCGGCGTCGTGCGTAATCAGCATATCGGCAATGTCGTTTCTTCCCGTCGTATCGGTGTAAATTTTGTTTTTGTTCCAACCGCAGAAATTCCGGTCGAATACGTTGTCCGTAAAGGCTACATATTTTTTTGCGCCTTCCCAAGCCGCAAGATCGGTGAGCGTCGTTACCGTATGCTGCGGCAGCTGATAGCTCTTGCCTTTTTCATACTTGAACCTGCGGACGTTGGCGGCGGTCTGCAACAAATAGTTGTCCGCGTACCCGCCCTTCATCGGCTCGATGTCGCGCGAATACTCTTCGTTGAATTGATCCACGAAATAGGCGGCGCCGTTATCCACCCATTTGCCGGCAACCCACTCGTTGTATCCGGTGATAAACACATTGGATACGGCACTCGAATCCTTTTCCAGCAGGTCGAATACACTGCCCCATTGGGACTGATAGTTCGTGCCCGTGCGGATTCCCGAGCGCTCATTGCGGTTGGTCTTATGGTTATAGCCCCGCCCCCAGTTGCCCGCGTCTTTGTTGCTGAACCTGCCGGACACGTGCTGTGCCACACTGACGTTGATATAGCCGTCCTCAAAGTTGGTTTGCGGCCAGCCCCAGTCCATCCAGGAGAAGGAATCGGGATAATTTTCCGCAGGCTCGTTGGGCCACCAGGTGTGCTTGACTTCAAAATAGGACGTCAGATCTTCCACCGCGGCACCCGCAGCCTTCAGCTCGCCGAGGTCCGCGCTGATGAGCGGTTTGCCGTTCGGAGCATAGCGCAGGTATTCGGGCAGCTCGTATATGTTGGCTTCGGGCTTATAGTAGTCCTCGTACACCGAACGCAGGCGGGCGGCGGACTGTGCATTCAGCAAAAACATGACTTTCGGAACCTTGTAACCCTGCTCATGGTACTTCTCGAGCACCTTGAAAAGGGCGACATACGCATCCTGATAGAACACCGTATTTGTCGCGTCAAACCCCAAAAAGTCGATGCCGAGCGTGATAAAAATCTGCACCTGCCGCTCAAGAACCCAGGGGTCGCAACTATTGTAATAGCCGTACAGTGGCTCCGTCCAGAAATAGTCCACGGCAACCGGACTGTGTTTTGTCCCCTCCGGGTTCCAAAGATCGTCGGGACGATTCAAAAGAAGTTCGGAAATGTCGTAGATTTCCGCGTCCGGCAAATGACCCAGCCACGAAAAGTAGAACATGCCCACGTCCCGCCCCTCTTTGGCGTTTCCATAGGTGAGTACCTTCCGACCGTAAATGTCGATAGCAACAGTATTTTCCAATGTGTATTCGATGTCAGTCAATTCTCTTACGTCCTCCGCGTTTACAATTTCGATGATGTCGTCGTCCTCAAAGTACTTGAGCTTTTCGGTCTGCTCCGTTCCCGGCTCATTCCCGCCGCCCGGCGGTGTGGATTCCCCGCAGCCGGCGGCAAAAATGAATGCCGAGCATAGTAGCAACGATAAGACTTTTTTCATAATTTTCTCCCTTCCTTTTTATTTGCTCTCACATTATCCTTTGATGCCGTTCATCACAATGCCGTCCACGAGCTGCCGCTGAAACAGGAAGAACAGCAATGCCGGAAACAGCGTCATGAACACGCCCGCCGCCATGCGCTTCCCTTCCTGCAAAGCGCCCACGTTTTCATACATGGAGCTCTTGAACACGGCATAGGCGAGCGTCAGTTTGCTCTCGTCCACCGAGGTCATGTATAGCAGCGGTCCGTAGAAATCGCCCCATCCGGCGACGAATGTACCCACAATCGTGTAGATGATGATGGGCACGCACAGCGGCAGGGTGATGACTGCGTAGCGAATAAAGGGATTTGCCCCGTCCACCCGAGCGGCTTCTTCCAATTCTTTGGGAAGTCCCCGCATGAACTGCCGGAACAAAAAGACATTCATCGCACCGCCTCCCAACATCCCCGGTATGATGAGGGGCAGGCTCGTATTGAGCCAATTCATGCCGGCAAACATGACGTACAGCGGCACTTGCATGATCGCGCCGGGCAACATCATGGTGCCAAGCATAAACGCGAACAGGAAATTGCGCCCTTTAAACTTCAGTTTTGCAAACCCATACGCGGTGAAAGATGCCGCGAGCGGTATGGTGATGCAGTTGATCACCACAATCTTCAGCGTATTGAAGGTGTAAAGCAGATAATTTCCCGCCCCGAAAATCTCCTTCCAGGAATCAAGGGTGAAGTTCAGGGTAAAAAAGAGCATGGGACGGAGACGAAGTTCCTCCACCGGCATGAAACTACGGATCAGCATGTAGTAGAAGGGGAAGACGAGGAACACGGCGAGCGCAACAAGCGCAAGGTATCTGAGCGAGCGCAGGAGGATTCTTGCGCCCTTTCCGCCACGGGTTTTACTTTTGCATTGCGTCATACGTTTTCATCCTCCGCATATACCCAACCGCTCGTCTTGAACAGCACGATCGTAATGAGACCGATGACAACGGCGAGAATCCACGCGAGCGCGGAAGCATAGCCCATGCTCGACCGCTGGAAGGCTTCCTTGTAAATCTTTACCGAGAAGAAGTACAGAGAATTGTCGATTCCCGTGCCGCCCGGCGCAAAAATGAGCGTGGAATTGATTTGCAGCGTGCCGATGACCCCGACGATGAGGTTATAAAATATGGTGGTCGTACTCATGGGAATCGTGATGCGAAAGAGCACGAACGCCTTGCCCGCGCCGTCGATATCCGCAGCCTCGTACATGGCAGCCGGGATATTTTTGAGGGCAGCCAGCCACAGAATCATGCCTCCGCCTATTCCCCACAGTCCCATGATGAACAGAGACGCCATAGAGGTGCTTGCCACAGAAAGAAAGGTAAAACGAGGCAAGCCGAGCGCGGCAAAAATTTCGTTAAACGCTCCCGAAGGATACGCCATGAAGTCTCCCCACATGACGCCCATAACAATGCCGGGAATGACGCAGGGCAGATAAAACAGCGTGCGGAACACCGAAATTCCCTTGATATTCTTGTTGACAAAGAGCGCGAGGAGATAGGAGAGAATCATGGTGAAGGGCACGTTGAGGAATGCGTACAGAAAAGTGTTCCCCACCACCTTCCAAAACTGCGTATCAATGGTAAACGCCCGTACAAAGTTGTCAAATCCGATGTAATTTGCGGTTGCAAAGCCGTCGTATTCGTAAAAACTGATTATGAGCGCCTGCACAACCGGATAGACGGTCAGTATGGCAAGTCCTAAAACCAGCGGGAGCATGAAGACATACCCCGCGCCGTTTTCCTTGAAAAATTTTTTAATCTTCAACATAGCACTACCTTGAGATGATAGCCTGCACCTCGGTCTTGGCGTGCGAGATTGTACCGTCCAGTGTCAAGCCGTCGGGGTCGCGCAGATAGTTGAACACCATATTTTCCATCGTATCCAAAAGATCCTGATGCATACCCGAGGGGAAGGGAAGCTGCCAACTCGTGGCATAGTTGAGTTCGGGACGCCAGGTGTACGCCGCCATATTGATGTTCTCGTTGCCCTTGCCCCAGTCGTTGAGGTTGGGGTCTTGCATGTCCACCCGGAGGGGCGCCAACGTCAGTCCCGCCCGCGCGAGAGCATTTTGTCCCTTTTTCGAAATCATAAACGAAAGGAATTTCCAAGCAATATCCCGATTTTTGCTTCCGGCGTAGATCGAATATCCAGCCGCGCCTGCGCCGATATGCGGGTCATCGCCGATGAGCGGGAACGTGACAATGTCGTAGTCTTCGCCGACATTGGCTTTGATGAGGTTCGCCGGCGAGGAATGAAAGAACATGGCGCCGCCGGTGCCCGTGAAAAAGTCCGCGCCCGCCTGATTGAGAGGAGCCATATAGCGTTCATCGACAAGGTATTTCATGTCTTCCAGCATCTCCCGAACTTCGGGACTGTCAAAGGCTATGGACTTATCCTCGTTGAACACTTTTCCGCCGTAGGACGCAAGCATGGGCGAAAACAACGCTTCCCAGCCGAGCGACGCTTGCAGGAAGTATTGGTCCTGTCTGTTCGTCTTGTTGAAGTAAGTGCGAATCTTGGCGCATGCAGCCAGAAAATCCTCCCACGTCCAACCGTTCTTGACCGTTGACATATCCACGCCCGCATCCATAAAAATCTTCTTGTTGTAGTGGGTAACGATGCGGTCCGTCGAGCGCGGCACCATCATCTGATCGCCGTCCATATCCTTTTGCCCGAGCTTCCAGCCCGATTCGACAAACTGTTTTTCCCATTCCGAATTTTTCTCGGTCTCCGCCGAAATATAGGGCGACAGATTGAGCGTCAAACCCTTTTCCACCTGTCCCGGGAACATGGAGGACGTCGTAAAAAAGATGTCCGGCATATTTCCCGTCTGATGCGCGTTCTGCAAAGCATTGTCGTAACTGCCCGAAATCATGGGCTGCACTGTAATCTTGACGTTGCGATAGAGCTTGTTAAATTCCGCCGCAAGCGCCTCAATATAGTCGGTTTCGGCGCCCACTACCGAGTTCAATCCCACCCGGAGTTCGGCACTGACCTGATAATCTATGTCCAAATTGACTTCGTAATCGGTACCGGGATTCACGTTGTTAACCCGGGGCGCGCACCCGACAAAGGAAACAGACATCAGCGCGCAGGCGAGAATTGCAATCCAAAATTTTTTCACCATTCTTCTCCTTATGTTTTACTGTATCTATTATATCTCCCCGTCCGACCCTTATACAAGATAGATTTTTAGCCAAAAACTTGTACTTTTCGAAACACGTGCGCAACAATTCCGCAAAAAAAAAGCCCCGGTTGTGAAACCGAGGCTCTTGTTAAACTGTTTTGTCTTGCGCTTTTTTCGCATAGTCGGAGGGCGATGTGCCGCAGCGTTTCTTGAATGCTTTGGAGAAATAACAGATATCCGCATAACCCACCATGGGAGCGACGTCGGTCACGCGTATGCCCTCTCGGAGCAGCTTTTTCGCCAGCCCCATGCGCTCGTCCTGCAAGTATTCCCCCGGGGTGATGCCCTTTCGCTTTCGAAACTCCTTGCGAAAGTACACGGGTGAGAACCCACAGCTCCGGGCGAATTTTTCCACGCTGATTTCTGTGGCAATATATTCGTAAACATAGTGACAGAAGTGTTCGATTGCGTCCTGAATGCGAAAGATATAACTTTCGTCCCTCATTTCCTCAAAGAGAATGCCGAGCAGTGTGATGAAGTTTCCGCGCAGCTGAAAATCAAGCACTTCGTCTTTGCGGTTAAAGAGACGAAACATACGCTCAAAAGACACCTCCATGCGCGTGGCATCCTTTACGTGAAAGATTCTCTTGAGCGAAATATCTTTAATTTTATAGACGTTGCGTTCACTCAATTCTTTGTCCACGTCGGTCTCATCCACAAAATCGACAATAGGCGCGAGATATACTTTGTCCACGTCCACATTTTTGTCGAGCTTGTTCATTAAAAAGTCGAAGTGTACGGTATAGTACGTGCAATGCGCCCCGTCTTCAATGATACGCGTATGCCGCACGAGGGGTTCCATGACATGAAAGTCGCTCTTTTTCAGGTAGTAACGGCTTTCGCCCTGCTCGCCCCGTTCCTCCACAACCATTTCGCCGTCGGTGACAAAGATAATCTCAAAGTCGTAGATGACCCGCCAGGGAACATGATATTTGATTCCCGGCTCCGAACGATATTTCGCCACATACCGCACATACGGTACTGAATCCATGAGATTGATTTCGATCTCTTTCATTCTCGTCCTCCCGTAAATCAAAAATTGTTCCGTTTCATAATGATTGGTTTTTGCCCCTTCGGAAACCTTAAAATGCTGAGCCATTAAAAAAACCGAAGGATTTATTCCTTCGGTCTCCGCTCTTTGACTCCGCTCGAATCCTTTGTCTAACACAAAGGGTTCGAGTGAGTCCCGTATGGTGGGCAATAAGGGACTCGAACCCCTGACTTTCTCCACGTCAAGAAGACACTCTCCCAGCTGAGTTAATTGCCCAAAATGGTAAAACTATTATACAAAACTCCCTCGCTTTTGTAAAGGAAAACGAGGGAGTTTTTTAAAAAATTTTTCAGCGCTCTTCCGCACCCACGATGACTTTGCCTTTTTGCGCCTTATAGACGTCCGTGCGAATCTTCACTTTTCTTCCGTCCGAATAGTACAGCCACCCTTCACTGCGCAGTTCACCCTTGGAAGGACTCACGATGATTTTTTCGTCACGATACCGAATCTTATCCCTATACTTGCCCTCCGTGTCCACCTCGACCTCCGGCTCCGGCGGCTCGCCCTCCGAGAGAATCACGCTCTTTCGCGTAATGCCGACCGCATCCTTTTTTGCGTAAATTTCTACGGTCGCCCGCACCCCGTCCGTGCGCGTGACGATGTGCATAATCTTCTTTTCACACTCGAATTTCATGTCCGCAGAGGAGGACACCATTGCGTCGAAAGAGGGAGGTACGTAGCTCACCCGAAGCGAATGTCTGTGCTTTTCGAGAATCTTGTTTCCCGAAAGCAGAAGCGCGTTGTAGAGCGTCGTCGAAGCCTGACACACGCCGCCGCCGATTCCCTCCACAAATTCTCCGTCCAAAATCACCTTCGCCGCCCGAAATCCGTTGGCTTCCGTTCTCGGTCCTACGATTTCGTTGAAAGAACCCTGTTCGCCCTTTAAAAAGGTTTTGCCGCTGAACTTGGAGAGCGCGAGACGCACGTTGTTCTTTCTGTTTTCGGTGGAAGAACTGATGTCCGTCGAAAACTTTGTGCAGAGATTCAAAGACTCTTCAATGTCCTTCCGGGTCAGCGCCGCCTTGGTCGGTTCGGGATAGACTTCCGCGATATAGCTCTTTCCCGCAAGCAGATTTTCCTCGATTTCCCGCTTGATCCGCTCGAGATTCAGACTGACGCCGTCCTCGTCATCCGTGATTGCGGACGCCTTGGGATTCGCAGGATTGAATTTCACTGAAGCGTTTTTCGGTTCCACCAACACGAGCGCGTTGATTTCGGCAAGTTTTTTGTCAATGTCCGTCAGCCGGTATTTTTTCGCGATCGGCGCGCGGAATCCGAAAAATCTTCCCTTTGCGTCGAAAATACCCTTTTCGGCAATCTCTTCGGTGAGATCCCCTGCATACACGATGTCCGGCTCGCGGAAGAGAAAAACCTCGTCGCCGAGCTTTAAGGAAACGCAGATGTCTAGTTCCGCCGACGCGGTAAAATTTGCCAACCCCAAACAACAAAAAATACCCACGGCGATTGCCATGAGTATGATTGTTTTTTTTCTGCCTGTCATAGATTTTCACCGGTCCGAATCGTTTTTGATACGCATATTGTGCGCCGGCATGCGCGTTTCTATTCGCGCCCGAATTTTTCAAGCCGAGCAAGCAGTTTTTCTCGGTCGTTGAGGGACTCATTGCAGACGCACTCCTCGAACAACGCGCGGAGTACCGCCGAAATTCGGTTTTTCGGAAGCTCCGGAAGCACGGCGAGCACGTCCCTTCCGTCGATTTTCAGATCCGCAAGCGAACGCGGCGTTCCGAGTTCGTCCATTCTTCGGAGCAACGTCTTCCATCGGGTCACCGTCGGGCACTCCCCTTCCAAAAGCCCTCCGCCGAGGTAATCCGCCTGCTTTAAGAGCAAAAGTTTGGGCACGAGTGCGGAATGTTCGGCGAGAAATTTTTTGAGTTTATTCTCCCGCGTGACCCCCGCGAGGTCATACATATGCAGCCGCACGAGCGCCGAGATCTCCGAAGCCTCCCGCTTGGAACACCCGAACGCGCGCATCGAAATCCTGTATGCGGGTTCCGCGCCGACTTCCTCGTGTCCGTAAAATCTGCCCGTCTCCCGATAGCAGATCGGTTTTCCCACGTCGTGCAGGAGCGCGGCAATCCTCACTTCGGGGGGAGACAGGCGGAAGGTCTCCATGGTATGCCCGAATACGTCGTAGCGGTGATAGTCCGCTCGCTGCGCAATCCCCTTGCCCGCGGTAATCTCGGGCAGAATCTTTTCGAGAAGTCCGAGTTCGTCCAGCATGCGCAGTCCCGCCGCGTGCGCGGGCGTTCGGCTCTCTTCGGTGAGCGCGGGATATTTCAAATCCGCAAAGCAGATTTTCCGAAATTCGTCGGCGATCCGTTCCTCCGCGATGTCGTCGAGATTGTCCCGACACGCCCGCGCCGCCGCAAACGTATTCGGTTCGGGAGAAAACCCGAGCTCCGCGCAGAACCGCACGAGCCGAAGAAGCCGAAGCCCGTCCGAGCCGAAAACGCGTTCGGGCAAATCCGCGGTACGGATTTCCCGCTTTTCGAGGTCAACGAGTCCCCCGCAGGGGTCGGCAAGCTCTCCCGTCGCGGCGTCGCAGTAGATCGCGTTGACGGAGAAATCCCGCCGCCGCGCGTCCTCCCCAATTTCCCGGGTAAAAAGCACGTCTTGGGGGGTGTGTCCGCCCCCCGGCGCGTACCGTTCGGTGCGGAACTGCGTATATTCGACCTCTTCTCCCGTCTCCGGCGCACGGAGCTTGACCGTACCCATGCGCGGATAGACGGCGGTCACCGTCCAGCCCTGTTCCGCAAAGAGCGCCGCCGCCGTTTCCGCGGAACAGGCGGAGGCGACGTCTTGATCCGAAACGGTTACGCCGAGGAGAGAATTGCGGACAAATCCGCCCACAAGGTAGAGCGGAGAAGGAAACTTCCGCGCCGCCGCGCTCAATTTTTCGGAGATTTGAATTTTCATTGCATTTTTTACCGATTTATTATACAATAATTCTAACACATTCCGAATCGGAAGGAAAGCACAATGGTTCAATTTATCCTGAATCCCACCGCGGGCAAGGGGCGCACCCTCAAGGTTCTCGACAAGCTCACAGATTACTTGAAGGTTCGTTCCGTCGAATACGCGGTACATTTTACCCAACGCGCGGGGCACGCGACTGAAATCGCCCGAAAACTCTCGCAAGTCCCCTCGGATCTCGTCGTCATTGGCGGGGACGGCACGGTCAGCGAGGTGTTAAACGGAATCGACCGCTTTGAAAACGTCGCCCTCGGCATCATTCCCTGCGGCACGGGCAACGACTTCGCCGCGAGCGCGAACCTGCCCGTCATGGAGCCAAAGGACGCCATGGAACTCATTCTTTCGGGCACGCCACGCTATACGGATTTCATCCAAATCGGGGACAAGCGTTCCATGAACGTCGCGGGCATGGGCATCGACGTGGACGTTCTCGAACGCTATAACCGCCGCAAAGTGCGCACCAAATTCACCTATATGCAGTGTCTCGTCAGCGCGCTTGTCGCGCTCAAGTGGATGAACTTCGAACTCGAGGTGGACGGCGTTCCGCTCGGGCACAGGGAAGCGATGATCGCCTCCGTCGCAAACGGGAAATACTTCGGCGGCGGCATGGTCATCTCCCCGAATTCGCAGATCGACGACGGAAAACTCGACCTCGTGATCGTCAACAAACTCCCGAAGTCCAAGATGCTCGGACCCCTGCTCGGCTTTAAAAAGGGCACCCTTTTAAAGTACGACTTCGTGGAGAGTATCCCCTGCCGTTCGGTCAAGGTGGTCTCGGACGCGAAAAAGGTGGTAAACGTGGATGGGGAACTGTGGAACTCCCCCGTTTTCGAGTGTAAAATCGTTTCCGACCTGCTCCGCATGTATCGTCCCTGAAAAGAGAGCCGCGCAAAAAGTCTTTTGCGCGGCTCTCTCTTATTCTCCGTAAACTTCGGGTTTCAGAATCCCCACGTAGGGAAGATTGCGGTACTTTTCCGCATAGTCCAATCCGTATCCGACCACGAAATAGTTGTCAATCTCGAACCCGGTATAGTCCCCGACGATCTCGACCTTCCGCCGCGCGGGCTTGTCCAAAAGCGTGACGATTTTGACCGATTTCGCGTTTCTGCGCTCGAGCATGTGCTTTAAATAGTTGAGCGTGAGCCCGGAATCAATGATATCCTCGACGATGATGACCTCTCTCCCTTCCACACTGCGCTCGAGATCCTTCGTGACCCGCACCTCGCCGGAGGAGGAAGAGCCGTTTCCGTAGCTCGACGTCGCCATAAAATCGAGTTCGACGTGCGTCCCGATGTGCCGCACGAGGTCGGCGAAGAAGATGGTCGAACCCTTTAAAATACAGATCAAAAGCGGATTCTTGTCCCGGTAATCCTCTGTGAGCCGTTCGCCCAGTTCCCTGACCTTGTCGGCGATTTCCTTCTCCGAAATCAACACGCGTTCGATGTCCTGTTTCATTGGTTTGTCTCCTTTTTTTGGGTGCAGAAATAGATAATCCGGCTGTTTTCGCCGCAGGCGAGGTCCGCCGAAATGTCCCTTGTAAAGACGCATAAGACCCTCTTCCCGCTCGCAAGCACGGGAATCCCCCCGCGTTCCGAGCGCGGGACTTTCCAATCCGTGAAGAGGTCGAAGAGCTTTTTCGTCCCCCCGCCGAACTTGCGGAAGGTGTCCCCCGCCTCGGGGAAGCGCAGAACGGCGTCCTCGGGAATGGCGGAGAGGTCCGCGGAGAGCAGTCTGCCCCCCCGCAGGGGCTGTTCGGAAATCCCGACGAGATAGTCTCCCAATTCAAAGGTTCCGAACCCGAACGCCGCGCACGCAAATTCCCGCTTGCGGTCGCGGAAAAAGCAGATGCGGTCGTACCGCCTTTCGGCGGTCACGCCGCCCGGAAGATCCACGCGCGCGCCGTTCCTGCCCGTCTCGAGGGAGAGGAGCGCGCGCAGGTGCGCCGCAGAGAGGTCGGCATCCGCGCCGAGCCGGGCAAGGCAAGCCCCCGCCGCCTCGGCAAGAAGCGCCTCCGGCGTATCCAAAGCGACGGAGTCCCCCGAAAGCACATACTCCCCCGCCCGCTTCGCAAGATATGCGGTGAGCGCCGCCATGCGTCCGCCGAACGCGCAGAGGTTCTCCGCCGCGCCGGGGTGCGCGCGCTCGAGCGCGGGGAGCGCCTCGAGCCGAAGCCTGTTCCGCGAAAAGGCGGTGTCCCCGTTTGAGGAATCCTCGACGTGCGGCACGCCGAATTCGGTCAGATAGGCGGAAATCTCCGCACGGGACGCGCCGAGCAGAGGACGGACGTACCATTTGCCCGGCGTCTTTGCGGGTACCCGGGGCAACAGTCCCCGCGCACCCCGCGCGCCGCATCCGCGGATCAGGTGAAAAAGCACGGTCTCCGCACTGTCCCCGCTGTTGTGCGCGATGGCGATTTTGTCGCATTCCCCTTGGGCAAAGACTTCCTCGAAACACCGGTATCGGAGCGCCCGCGCGCCCTCCTCGGCGGAAACGCGCTTTTCCGCGCAATACCCGGGGACATCCACCGAAAACGACCGGAAAGGGATTTCGTTTTCCGCGCAGAATTCCCGCACGAACGCCTCCTCCCGCTCCGCCTCGGGGCGCAGGTTATGATTGACGTGCACGCAGGAGAGCGAAAACCCGAGTTTTTTTCGGAGTCCCGCCAAAAGGTGCAGAAGACACATGGAGTCGCTCCCGCCCGAGACGGCGGCGGCGACCCTGTCCCCTCTCGAAAACAGCCCTCCGCCCTCGACGAGAGCGGAAAGATCGGTTTTGTTCCGTTTGGATTTCATAACCATATTATAGCCGAATCCCCGGCGTTTGACAAGGGTTTTTCCGCAAAAGAAAAAGGTCGGACCCACACTCTGCGTCCGACCTTCGGCAATTTGCCGATTTTTACAATCCGTTCACCTCTGCTCCGTAAACCGCCTGTTCGTGGGTAAAGCCATCGAATTCCAGCTGTGCGATGAGCGCGTCCTTCGAATACGCCATAAGTTTCAAATACTGCGCCGCGGATTTTTTCGCCTGCTCCATCCAGTCGGCGCCGCAGTTGTCCACGCCGTGGGAAGCCTGCTCCTCCGTAAACCCTTCAAACTTCAGCTGAGCAACAAGCCCGTTATACGAAAAGGCTTGAACCGCAAGATAAGTCTTTGCCGAACGCAGCGCGTTTTTCTCCCCGGCGGTTGCGGAATCCGAGCCCGCGTCTCCCCCTTCGCCGCCCTCAAAGCATCCGCAACAGCAGACTGCGAGCAGCACGACGACAAGCAACGCCGGAAACCATAATTTGCGAACCGTGTGACATTTCAAATTTTTCATATTAATCCCCTCTTTTGTAGAATATGAGTATTATAAACCGTGTTGTTCGTTTCGTCAAGGAAATTGCTCAATACCTCGAAAACACGCGCATGGTCAGAACGGTCATATCGTCCTTGGACGTGCCGCCGTAGTTGGATAGAGCGCGTTCCAAAAGGAGTTTTGCGCACTCCTGCGGATTGGCGCAGTCGATGGAACTGACGAATTCGAGCATCTCGTCCCTGTCGTGAAAGGAATCCGTCACGCCGTCCGAGGCGAGAAAGACCACGTCCCCGCTCTCGAGGGTCTCCGTGCTCGTCGCGGGCTTGATTTCTTCGAGAATGCCGAGGGGCATGGAACAGCAGGATACCCGCCGCGCGAACTCCCGCCCCTTGACGTAGCTGTCCGCCGAACCCAATTTGATGAAGTCACACCTCGCCTCGTTGAGGTCGAACACCGCGATGTCGAGGGTGGTAAAACATTCCTCGAAACAGGTGATCAAAAGTTTGTTGACGGTCTTTAGGATAAATTCGCTCGAGAAACCCGCGCGGTAGAGGTTTTCCACAAGGGAGATGGACGCAGAGGAAATCTTTTCCGCACGGGTTCCCGAACCCATGCCGTCGCAGAGCGCGATGAGAAATTTGGTGTCCGAAATCTTGACAAGCGTGTGGACGTCCCCGGACTTCTCGCTCCCCGTCTTCGCCGCCTGCGCGCTCCCGAAGATGACGTCGAATTTGGGCGCGCGCTTGAAGTACGCGCAAAAGCTCCCCGCGGCGACCTCCTGATACCTATCTACTATGTACTTTGTCCCGAAGAACCGGGAGACGACCTGCGCAAGCTCGGCTTGGTCGTTCTCCCCCTCGACGATGGCGCAGGCGGTGCTCTTGTCCGAGAAGATGAGGGTCTCGGCGCACCGCACGCCGCTGTTTCTGAAGAATTCGCGCAGTCTCGTCTTCCCCGTATTGTCCGCCGAAACCGTACACTGAAGTTCCGCCGCGAGGCTGTCGAAGATGTGCGAAACCCCGTCGAACTGCGAGCGCAGAAGCTGTTTGCCGCTGTCGAGGTTCTTCGAGAGGGTCTGATACTGACGGTAAGAGATCGAAAGCTGATTGACGAGGGACATGACGACGTTCAGTTTGACGCAGTGCGCGTTGAGAAAATCGGGCACGTCGATGAGGGTGATTTTGCCCTTTTCGATGGCGCGATCCACCGCCGCGTGAATGGAATTGTACAGCCTCGTCTCCTCGCGCAGGCAGTTTTTCCCGTTGGGGCAGGCGAGGCAGACCCGATCGAAACACTCCCGCGTGAGCATGAGTTTCGCTTCTTCCGCGGGAATCGCCTGTCCCGCCATGTCCTCGAAGAGCTCGGACATCTCCCGAAAGACGTCGGATACGTCCTTCAGACGCAGGGAAAGGTCGGAGCGCGAGCGGTTGAGGAGAACTTTGGACATCTTTGTCTCGTCCGACAATTTTGCCCGAAGGGTCTTTAAGGGGCGTATGAGCAGTAAAAACACCGCCGTTGCGAGCGCATAGAAGATGACGTGGAAGTAGGTCAGTCCGGGATAGTCGAAAAATACGTCCAGGAGAAGTTCGCCCGCGAGCACCGCGCACCCGTACACGACCTCGTTGGTGTGATAGAAGACGGCGGCGACCACGCACACCGCGGCGTACCAGCCGAGATAGACCGAATTCTGCGTATAGACAGAGACCGCCGCGCCCGCGAGCACCGAAAAGACGAGCGCGCGCTCCCTGCCGAACACGAGGAGCACGCAGGGCAGGAGAAACAGGACGAGAATGCGGGAGACGGGCACGCCGAACACCGCGTAGGGCTCGAGACAGAGGAGAAGATAGAGGACGGTCACGCAGACGGAGACGGTCTCTTCCTGCGTGAGCTTTTTTCTGCGCTCGACGAGACAGCGCACGCACCCGAAAAAGACGAGGGCAAGGAGCACAAAGACGGCGAGCTCTATAAAATAGGTTCCGATGCCCGCGAGGTCGCGCACGTAGATGAGCTTTAAGAAGGAGAGAAAGACCCAAGCCGCGAACACATAGACAAACTTGATTCCGCCCCTGCGCTTGAAAAGAAGGGCGCAGAGCCACGCGCCGAGAGCGGGAACGACGTAGCAGACAAGCCCATAGACCGAGAAATCGAAGGCGAGCGCGGACGCCGCATAGACGAGGAGAACGGGCAGTCCGAACCCCTGCGCGAGCAGACAGGCGCAGAGCGCCGCGGCGGCGATATTTCCGTAAACGGAAGAAAACTGATATAAAACAAAGAGAATTGCGCATACAATAATCTTGAGAATTTCTCTCGCGCGCTTGGACATGGAGCACCCCCAATCAAACGGATTTTTCTGGTTCCTCCATTTTACACCCGCGCGCGGGAGTCCTGTTTCAGCTTTTGTCGAAAGCGCAGGTCTGTTTTTGGCGTTTCAAGAGAAATTTTGCCTCTTTGGGCGGAAACGCCCGCAAAAGCGGTTAAAATCTTTGAAAAGGGATTGACGAACACCCCCGATTTGACTATAATTAGGTGTGATTCGACCCGAATGGGAGTTAATATGGAACTGATTATCCGTCTTGCCGTCATCCTCATCTGCTTTTTCCTCATTATCAAGGGCGGAGACCTGTTTCTGGATTCCGCCGTCTGGTTTGCGGAAATCACCAAAATTCCGCAGGTTCTGATCGGCGCGACCATCGTCTCGGTGGGCACTACCCTGCCCGAAATTTTGGTTTCGACCATCTCCGCGGGCGCGGGGGACTACGGGCTCGCGCTGACGAATTCGGTCGGCTCGATGTACTGCAACATCGCGCTCGTCCTCGGCGTCATCCTCGCCGGGACGGTGACCGTCCTGCATATGAAGGAATTTATTCAGAAGATGGCGATCGTCATTCTGACCACCCTTCTGACCTTCTTCTTTGCCATGGACGGCAAACTCGTCCTATGGGAAACCCTCGTCCTGCTCGCGGTTTTCGTCCTCTACATGGTGCTCAATATCATGGAGGCGCGCAAGGTCATGAGGGCGGGGAACAGCAGCGAAGAGGTGCTCGAACGCCAGCGCGCCGCGCGGCAGAAAAATAAGGCTCTGATGATTCTGACCTTTGTATTGGGCGCGGCGGCAATCGGGTTGGGCGCGAAATTTCTCGTGGATAATATCGAAATCGTCGCCTCGCAGTACCTCGGGGTCTCCACCTCGGTACTCGGCGTGAGCGTGGTCGCGCTCGGAACCAGTCTCCCGGAGCTCGTCACCGCCATCAAATCCATCAAAAAGGGTTCGACCGCCATCTCGTTCGGCAACGTCATGGGCGCGAACATCATCAACGGCACCTTTCTCGCGGGTCTCTGCGGCATCATCGGCGTGGGCAAGGAAGGAGTTTGCGACATCATAAGCTCGGACATTCTGTATCAGCTCTCGGGTTCCCTGTGGAATTCCACCGTCATGCTCGGCTGTATCTGCCTCATGGCGTCGGTGGTCATTCTCATTCTGCCCCTCGTCTTGCGGCGGGGCAAAACCGCGAAGTGGCAGGGCTGGACACTTCTGTCCATCTACGCGCTGTATCTTCTCTATCTCATTCTCAAAGTCTGCAAGGTGTTTTAAAATATTCGATTGTTTAGGAGTGTACCAATGAACGAAGAAAGGACTTACCGTTACTGGCTCGAGCATGTCAAGACCGAGGAGGAGCGGGAAGAGCTCCTGCGACTTTCCCCCGAAGAAATCCGGGAGCGGTTTTCCGCGCCCCTCGACTTCGGCACGGCGGGCATGCGGGGCATCATCGGGCTGGGAACCGCAAACATGAACCTCTATACGGTCATGCAGGCGACAAAGGGACTCGCCGATTACATAAGCTCCCTCGGAAGCGCATACGCCGCGCGGGGAGTCGCAATCTCCTACGATACCCGGCGAATGAGCAGGGAATTTGCCTACGCCGCCGCCCGCATTCTCGCGACGGAAGGGGTTTCGGTCAAGCTCTTCGACAACGTGCGCCCCGTGCCCATGCTCTCCTTTGCCGTGCGGCATCTCGGCTGTTTCATGGGAATCATGATCACTGCAAGCCACAATCCCAAGGAGTACAACGGCTACAAGGTCTATGGCGAGGACGGCGCACAGCTCTCCCCCGAAGCCACCCAAAAAGTCGTCGAATTTATCCGCAAAGTCCCCGATTTCGGATTAAAGCTCAAGACCCGACACGCTGATTTCCGTTTCAAGCGCCCCAATGAGTTTATCACTTTCATCGGTCGGAAAGTAGATAAGGCGTATTTCAAACAGATTTTAAAGCTGACCCTCTCCCCCCGCGAAGTGCGGCGAAAGGGCAGAGACATCAAGCTCGTCTATACTCCCGTGCACGGCTCGGGATATATGCCCGTCACGCATGTTTTGAAAAAGCTCGGAATCCGCGCCTCGGTGGTCGAGGAACAGATCGCGCCCGACCCGAATTTTTCCACGGTGGAAGTGCCCAATCCCGAACTCGGGGAAACGCTCTCCCTCGGCATCAAACTCGCGAACGAAATCAACGCGGACGTGGTGTTCGGCACGGATCCGGACTGCGACAGGCTCGGCGTCGCGCTCCGCAACAAGCACAATGTGTTCGTGACGCTCACGGGCAATCAGGTCGGGATTCTTCTGATGCACTACATTCTCACCCGTCTCGAGGAGGAGGGAAAGCTCCCCGTAAACGGCGCGGTCGTCAAGAGTATCGTGACAACGGATATGGCGAAGGTCATCTCAAAGGATTTCCGCGTCGCGCTCTTCGAGACCCTCGTCGGGTTCAAATTCATCGGCGAAAAAATCAAGGAATGGGAAAAGACGGGCGACCAAACCTTTCTGTTCGGTTTCGAGGAGAGTTGCGGATATTTGCGGGGCACGCACGCGCGGGACAAGGACGCTGTGGTCGCTTCCATGCTCATGGCGGAGCTCGTCTGCTACTATGCGGACAAGGGAACTTCAGTCTTTGACGTACTGTCCTCTCTCTACCAAAAGTACGGCACTTACGAGGACAAGGTCATCTCCCTCGCCTTTGCGGGAGCGGACGGCAAGGACAAAATGTCCGCTTTCATGCAGAAAATCCGCACTTCCCGCCCCAAGGAACTCGGGATTCGGGTGACGGCGGTGCGGGACTATCTTGCCGGAACGCGCACGGATACGGAGGGGAACGAGCAAAAACTCGGACTTCCCGCGTCGGACATTCTCTACTTCGAACTCGAGGGGGGCGGCAGGGTCTGCTTGCGCCCGAGCGGAACCGAACCCAAACTGAAGGTCTATCTGACCTCTGTCGCGGAGGACAAAGAGCGCGCGGACGCGCAGATGGCGGAAATCGAAACTGCCGTCCAAAAACTGTTGTAAGCAAAAGAGCCGGGAAATCCCGGCTCTTTCTCTATTCCAACTCTTTTGCGCCCTCGTCCGTCATAAGGAGAGAGCGCCGCACATGTAGCGCAAACAGTGCAAAATTTCCGTCCTCGGAAGAGGAAAATCGTTTTTTTAGTACGGGACAAGTTTCAAGCATTCTCTCCTTTCTCTCCCGGCTTTTCTCCTCCTCCGCCCTCGCCTCGACGCGAAGCCAATCCCGAGTACCCGGCTTTAAGCAAACAATCTGCACTTCGGGATTTTTTTTCATCTGCGCATAGACGTCCTTTCGATTGGAAGTTGAGACGTACAAAATTCCCTCCTCTTCCATCACTGCGCCGAAGGGTCTCGTTTGCGGTTTGTCTCCCTCCGTTGTGGATAAAAAAAACACCCCGCACTCCCTCAAAAAGTCATATACTTCGACATTTTTACCTCTAAAGTTTTCTCTCACTCATTCCCTCCGACACCAAGACCGAACCGATAAAGAGCAGCGCACCGAAGACGAAAAATCCGGAAACCATTTGGAGAGTATTTCCGCGCGTACAAATGT
The DNA here is from genome assembly GCA_905215695.1 of uncultured bacterium. GTDB lineage: Bacteria > Bacillota > Clostridia > Christensenellales > HGM11417 > CAJMQN01. The sequence continues at coordinate 21,953 of CAJMQN010000007.1, read as the reverse complement.
CATTCATTTTCTGCCTTCTTCAAAATATCCAAAAGTCCGTACACCTTGTCAATGGTCATTCCGGCGCCCTCCGCGGCATCCAGCGCCCCGGTAAGATTTTCTCGGCTTCCCGGACAAACTGTTCTCTTACGAGCGCAGAATTCCGCGCCATGACGTAACAGCCCGCACAACTTTTCTTTTATTCTTCTTCCCGACACATATCGTCGATAAACTCACGCATGAGCGCATTGAGCTGTCCCTTTTCGGAACGGATAATCCCGCCGGCGCGTTCGGGTATGGGAGGATCGGTGCGGATTTCGAAGAGTTCCCCCCTTTCAAGCTCTTCCTTAAGGTATTCGGCGGGCACGCAGGCAATTCCCATATTCGCCTTTGCGTACCACTTCAGAAGGTCGATGCTCCCGAGCTCGATCTCGGGGTGCAGGTGTATCCCGAGAGAGTGCGCAAAGGTCACGAGAGATTTCCGCGTGTTGCTGTTCCGGTCAAGCATGACGAGCGGAAAGTTTTCAAGCTCCTTGAGCGGAATCATGCGGTCGCGCATGGAAAGATACTTCGGTCCCGCGACAAAGATGTCGTGAAACCTCTTGCAGGTGGAAACCATACGGATTTCGGGGTCGCTCACGGGAAGGTTTACGATGCCGATATCCGCTCTTCCCGATTTCACCATCTCGCAGGTCTCACTCGTCGTCGCGTTCAGGACGATCAAACTCGTCTCCGGGTGTTTTTTATGAAATTTCTCGATCTCGCGCATGAGAAAATACTTCGTATAGGTATCCGACGAACTGATACGGATGGTTCCTCCCGGACTCATGCGCCATTCCGAAAACTTCCCTTCCGCGTTTTCGAGTTCCTCAAGGGGTCGGGCGAGCACCTTGTATAGCATCTTTCCGCAATCGGTCAGTTCCATGCCCCGCGCAGTGCGCCGGAAGAGCTTTTCCCCGAGCTGATTTTCGAGCAGTTTGACGGATTGGCTCACCGCAGGCTGTGAAATATACAGTTTTTCCGCCGCTTTTGTGAGACTTCCGCACCTTGCCGCGGTCACAAACACACGGTACAACTCCAAATTTATCATGCGTTTATCATATCACAAACCCTCTCATCTGTCCACTCTCCCGCCCCGCCTTTTTCCCTCTTCCCGTTTTCTGCCCCTCTTTTTCTTGTCCACATCCCTTCCACACGCCGCTGTGGGCAATTTTGGGGTTAATTTGTGGATAACTCTGTGCATAAGTGAATAAGTGTTCGTTTTTCTCGTATTTTTTGATTCCTTATCCACATCATCCACAATCGTTTTTGCTCTCCCGCCGGGCTTGTCCACGCCCAACCGATTTGAAAAAGAACCCCCTTTCCATTGATTTTTCTCCGAAAATTTAGTATAATAGAGACATTCAAAGGGATTTATCCGTTTATCAACTTGTCCACCTTTCTACTACGAATACTATCCAATGTGAATCAATACTATCTAACTCTTGTAACGAAGAAAAAAGGAGTACCATCCATGAAATTTGTCTGCAACGGACTCGACCTCTGTGACGCCATTTTAAAAGTTTCCAAGGCTGTGGGAATCAAAACGACCAACCCCGTATTAGAAGGTGTGAAGATTACCGCCCGCGAGGATACGGTGAGCTTTTTTGCGACCGACCTCGAGCTCTCCATCGAGAAGAAGATCAAAGCCGACGTCCGTATCGAGGGCGAAGCCGTCGTCCCCGGAAAGTATTTTGCGGATTTTGTGCGCAAGCTTGACAAGGAGCAGGTGGAAATCACCCTCAACGACAAAAAACAGCTCAAAATCAGCTATATGGACAGCGAGGGATTTTTGCAGTGCCTGAATTCGGAGGAATATCCGCTCATCGAGCGCGTGGACACGGGCAAATATTTCTCCTTACAGCAGAAAGAATTCAAGGATCTCATCGCGAAGACGGTTTTTTCCGCGGCGACGGAGGACTCCCGCCCCATCTTAAAGGGGGTGCTTTTGGACATCAAAGAGACGCAAATGACGGCGGTCGCGTTGGACGGATACCGGCTCTCCCTCGTCAAAAAGCAGGTCGAGACCTCGAGCGGAGACGGGCGCCTCATCGTGCCCGCCCGCACGCTCTCCGAGATCGCGAAACTGTTAAACGAACCCGAAGAGAGTGTGACGGTACACCTTCAGAAGAACTCCGTCATGATAGAAGTGGACGGAACGACCATCATCTCCCGGCTTTTGGAGGGAGAATTTATCCGGTACGAGCAGATTATTCCGGGCGAGTTCACTTCGCAGATCACGGTACAGCGCGAACAGTTTGAAAACGGTCTCGAGCGCGCGGCGATTCTCTCCAAGAACGACAAGAACAATCTCGTCAAATTCGACGTCAAGGAAAAGGTTTTGACCCTCGTCTCCAATTCCGAAATCGGAAATATCAAGGAGAATATTCCGGTTTCCCTGCACGGCAAAGACCTTTTGATTGCCTTCAACGCGCGGTATTTCTCCGAGGCGCTCAAGAACACGAACGAGGAGTTTGTACGTATGAACTTCACTTCGGCGGTCTCCCCCTGTGTCATCAAGCCCGTTGAGGGGGACGAATTTCTCTTTTTGATTCTCCCCGTGAGAATCGTAGGGTAACAAAAAAATGGGGGAAATATGAAAAGTTGACTGTGTTGCTGTGTACGCTCTGTGTTCTCTTTCTCTGCGCGGCGGCGGTCGCCTGTAGGGACAGACAAAACACCGATAATTTTTCCGGTCACAAACTATCCGTGGACAGCGAAGGGGTGTGCGATCACTGCGGAAAGACGCTCTATACAGGCAATATATCCTATTCTCTCTCCGAAAATAAAAAATTTTATAGTGTGTTTCAACCCTCCTCGCTCGAAGGAGAAGTGATTATTCCCTCCGCGTACAAAGGGCGTGGGGACAAAGAATACCTTCCGATTTTGGTCATAGGGAGTTTCTCCTGCGGAAACGCCACGAGCGTGGAAATTTCGCTCAATGTCGAGGAAATAGGATTTATTAATGGAGATAAACTAAAAAAAATAGTCGTTCCGGAATCTCATCCCCGCTACAAGTCCGAGGACGGCGTCCTGTTTGACAAAAAAGGAAAGCTGATCTCCTATCCTGCGGGAAAAGAGGGGGATACCTATCAGATTCCCGAAAGCGTTACGGAAATAGGAGAAGGCGCTTTTGGAGACTGTGAAAAATTGGTTTCGTTTACGATTCCTAATGGCATAACGGAACTGAAAGAAAATATGTTTCGACATTGTACAGCGCTTCGAGAAGTAAAATTTGCATCGGGAACTCGAATTGAGAAAATCGAAAAAAAAGTATTTATGGCATGTCATTCTCTGACCTCTATTGAAATTCCCGACACGGTTCAAAAAATAGGTGAGGCTGCGTTTGCCTATTGTACTTCCCTGAAAAAGCTGATTATTCCGAAAACAGTTGTTTCATTGGGAGCATATCAGTTTAGTGGATGGAAAGGAGATCAAGTCGTATATATTCGTTATAAGAGAGAAGAAATTCCCGCGGGATGGGATCCTCTATGGAATGATAACGATTATAATTATTATGAATATGGTTATACAGGCGATTAACAAAAGGGAGAGCGGATTCCGCTCTCCCTTTTGTTTATATCTGCAAAAGCATGTCTTTGATGTCCTTGACCGCGATGCCGATGCTGTCGTTGTTTTTGAGCTGTTCGGCAATCTTGTCCCGCGCGTGAATGATTGTTGTGTGGTCTCTTCCGCCGAGAATGTTCCCGATGGCGGCGAGTGGCATGTTGAGCATATCCGTGATGACGTAGATGCACACCATGCGGGGCTCCACGATCTCCTTGTTCTTCTTTTTGGAGATAATATCCTCTTTGGAGATGTGGAAGTATTCGCAGACGGTGGAGATCACGCGGTCCGCCGTGAGCTGTTCCTTTTTGGAATCCATGTAATCCTTCAGCGCCTCGATGGCGACGTCGTACGTGACCTTTTGGCTCCCGAGGAGAGAGGCGTAGAAGGTCACCCGATACAAAAGTCCTTCCATCTCCCGGACATTGGACTCCGCGCTCTCCGCGATGAAGTTAAAGACAGCGTCCTCGACGTTGAAATTTTCCTTTTCCGCCTTCTTGCGCAGGATTGCGAGCCTTGTCTCGAGTTCGGGGGGCTGAATGTCCGCGATGAGTCCGCTCTGAAAGCGGGAGCGAAGCCTGTCCGAAAGTTCGGTCAGATATTTGGGCGCGCGGTCGGAGGACACGATAATCTGTTTGCCGTTTTGGTATAAATCGTTGAAGGTGTGGAAGAATTCTTCCTGTGTGGCGGTCTTGTTTTCGATGAACTGGATGTCGTCGATCATGAGAACATCCACATTGCGGTATTTTTCCCGGAAATTCTTGGTGGAAGGTCCGCCCTTGACGTTTCCGGACTTCAGCGCATCTACAAGCTCGTTGACGAACCGCTCGCTCGTGACGTATGCGAGCTTGAGTTCGGGTCTGTTTTCGAGCAGGTAATTGCCGATTGCGTGCATGATATGGGTCTTTCCGAGTCCGCTTGAGCCGTAGAGAAAGAGGGGGTTGTAGGTCTTTCCCGGGGACTGCGCGACGGCGAGCGCCGCCGCATGCGCAAATTGATTGCTCTTGCCCACCACGTAGTTGGAAAAGGTGTATTTCTCGTTGAACATGGGGGTCGCGGTCTCCGCCGCCGCGGCTTCCTCTTCGGTTTCGGACTTCATGACGTGCGTCTTTAAGTATTCCGAAACCTCGTTTGCGCCGAGGAGCATGATTTCGGTGATGGTGGGATTGGCTTTTCTGACCGCGTCCCGAATCATGTGCAAATAGTTCTTCTTGATTACGTTGAGACCCATGGTTGTGGGGCTGACGATCACGAGCTTGTTATCGATGAGCTCGATGGGGTCGAGACCCTCCAGCCAAACCTCGTAGGAAACCATGTTCGTACTGTTTGACATGTATTCGAGGACTTGGTTCCAGAGCTCTTTCAAATCTTGGCTCATGACTGTACCTCAATAAAATATTTGAGCAATCTCTCATCTTGTGTTATAATGGAGAAAAGCGGAGAGGCTTCCCTTTGGAAAGCCATATTATTATAGCAGAATCCCGGGTCGATGTAAAGCCGCCTGCGGATTTTTTTGAAACAATTTTAGGAAACCGAATGGTCGTAGAGAAGATCGGAATGCGGGATTTTCGCAACTATGCGCGCGAAGAGATTCCCTTTTTCCCGAAAATCAACTTAATTACGGGCGGCAACGCGGAGGGAAAGACAAACTTGTTGGAGGGCGTCTATTTCTGCTGTATCGGCAAATCCCAGCGCGCGAAGGACAAGGAACTCATCTCCTTTGACAAGCCCGCGGGAAAGCTCCTTCTTCAGGGAAAAAATGCCTTCGGCGAGGTGGAAATCGGCATTCGTCTCTCCCGCAAGGAGAACAAAAGCGTTCTTTTAAACGGCATATCCGTCAAGCGCACGGCGGAACTTCTCGGAAATATCGACGTTGTCTATTTCTCCCCGGACGAGCTCAAACTCATCAAGGACGCGCCGCAGTCCCGCCGCAGATTTTTGGATACGGACATCTCGCAGATATACAAGCAGTATTACGACGCACTGACCCGGTACAACAAAATCCTTCTCCAGCGCAACAATCTCTTAAAGAAGCGCTCGCTCGCGTCGGTGCGGGACACCGTGGAGGTGTGGGACAGACAGCTCGCCAAATTTGCCTGCGTCATCGTGCGCTACCGAGAGGAGTTTTTGGAAAAGCTCGCCCCCTATGCGGCGGAAGTTCACAAGACCTTGAGTTCGGGAAAGGAGGAACTTTCCGTTTCCTATGCCTGCACCTCAAAGCGCGACCCCGCAGAGTTTGCGGCGCAGCTCGCCGAGAAACTCGAACGGGACTTTGAACTCGGTTTCACTTCGGTCGGTCCGCATCGGGATGATATTCGGATTTCGGTCAACGGAACGGACGTACGTATGTATGGGTCGCAGGGTCAGCAGAGGAGCGCGGCGCTCTCCTTAAAGCTCGCCGAACTCCGTCTTTTCCGGGAAATCGTGGGCGAATACCCCGTGCTTATTTTGGACGACGTTCTCTCCGAACTCGACCTCGAGCGTCAGCGGAATCTATTGAAGCTCTGCGTGTCGCAGACGCTGATTTCGGCGGCGCACGTGGACGAGAGCCTGCTCCGGGAATTCGACTGCAACGTCATCAGAATCAAGAGCGGAACATTGCTCCGCGAAGAATAAAAACGCCCTGCGACAGCACGGCGTTTTTTTTAAATGTTCACATCACATAGCGTTGGGGCTTTGCGTATCTTCCGATTGCGCCGGCAATGATTTCCGCCATACGGTTGACGACGTAGAGCCGGGTGGAAAAGAGCCGGGTATTGTCCGCAAAGCTCCCCGAATTGACGACGCCCGTGATAAAGTAGTCCCCGACGGCGTGATTGTCCTTGCGGATGGCGCCCCCCGCCTGTATAGGTCCCCTGCCGAATTTGATCATGCCGATATCCTCGTAGCTGCCGAGCGACGCGTCGATTGCGACGATTTTGCTGTCGCGGTGCACATTTTTGAGAAATTCGAGGGCAACCGAGAGATTCTTTCCGTTGACAGGATAGTCAAGGGTGCCATATACATAGAAGGGGACGTTATAGCGCTTGACAAGCTGTTCGCCGACAATGGGTCCGAGGCAGTCCCCGGTGATTCGGTCGCTGCCGATACAGACAAAGACCGGGTCCTCCTCGAGAATGTCGAAGAGCCGGTCGGAGAGCTCTTCCTCACAGCGCCCGCTGTAGATACAAACCTGTCCCATGGAAAAACCTTCCTTTTTTTCTTTTGAGAGAATGATTGACAAAAACCCCGTCGGTTTATACAATCAAAGCAAAAACAAATCGCCTCCCTCTGTTTTTTCCGAACGATTGAAAAAAATTTTCGCATTTTCCGCACCCTCGGGAAAAATATCTTGCTTTTTTAGCGAAATATTGTATAATGGATACAGGAAAAAAGACCATATTGTAAACATATGTTTGTGTTTTAGGAGTAAAAACAAATGCCGATTGTAGATATTATTATCATCGTGCTCCTGTTGATCGGAGCGATTGTCGGCGTGGTCAAGGGGTTTGTCAACTCGATATTCGGGTTTATCGCGACCCTTGTTGCCATGGTCGGCGCATATTTCCTTGCAAAGCCCTTTATCAACTTTTTGCAGAGCTTTTGGGACGTACAGGGCATGGTAAACGGCTGGTGCGTCTCGCTTTTGGGCAAAATCAGCGGTTTTGACCTCTCCTGCGAGACTTCCGAGGCGTTTTTGCAGGCTGTGGAGAGTTCGCGGAGCGGAATGGGGTTGGTTGCGCCTATCTTCGGAAGTTGGTTTGATTCTCTTGTCGCCGCGGCTCCCGAATTGAGCTATCCCACCAGCGTGGCGGCGGAACTTGCCCCGAAACTTGCTTCTCCCCTTCTCATGGTCATGGCGTGGCTGATTCTCTTCATTCTTTTGCGGATTGTGCTCGTCATTATTGAGAAATTGCTGGACAAAGTGCTCCATGTGGCGTCTCTCAAGACGATTGACAGGATATTGGGCATTTTTATCGGAGTGGCAAAGGTCGGAATCTTACTCATCGTACTTCTGACGATTGCGACGTTTGTTTTCCCCAATCCCGAGAACGTCGTCATGAAATATATTCTCGATTCCAAGATTGCGGTATGGATCAACTCATGGAATCCTCTCCCGGGTTGGCTGTCAAGTTTTATTCCTCTCTAAATCGGTTACCGCCCGGCGCGATGCGCCGGGCGGTTTTGTTTCACGTGAAACAAAAAAATGTCTGTAAAACAATGCAATGTTTCACGTGAAACACCGGATTTCAACCAAAACTGCTGTTTCACGTGAAACAAAAGCCAATTTGCCAAATGTTTTAAAATATGGTATAATAATCCCGAGAAATGCTTAACCCCGCAGGGCTCAAGAGCATTTCGACGGATATTACACCGAAGGTATAATAGGAAACGCTATGGAAACGTTGAAAAAACTTGCGCAAGAGCATTCTATCGACTTGTCGCCCGAAATGCTGTCGCAATTCGAAAAATATTATGAAATGTTGATTTCCTGGAACGAAAAGGTCAATCTTACGGCTATTACGGATAAAACCGAGGTGGAAATCAAGCATTTTGCGGACAGTATCTTGCCTGCGGGAGATATTCCGCAAAATGCAACGCTGTGCGATGTGGGAACGGGTGCGGGTTTTCCGGGCATCCCCCTCAAAATTGCACGCCCCGATCTTCATGTAACCCTCTTGGATAGCTTAAATAAACGCGTTGTCTTTCTTCAGGAAGTCTGTACTGTTCTGCATTTGAGTCAAACTGTCTGTCTGCACGCACGGGCGGAGGACGCGGGACAGGGAAATTTGAGAGAATCCTTTGACATTGTGACCTCCCGGGCGGTTGCGCGGCTCAATACCCTCTGCGAATACGCGCTTCCGCTTGTCAAACCGGGCGGTTGTTTCCTCGCGTACAAGGCGAACTGCGAAGAGGAGCTTATCGAGGCAAAAAATGCAATTCGTGTGCTCGGCGGAGATGTGGAACATGTGGATAAGTTGTTAATTTGTGGACAACATCGTGCAATTGTCAAAATTCGAAAAGTCGGCGCGACCCCGAAAAAATATCCACGCGGGCGCGGAAAAGAGAAAAATGCGCCGATTTTGTAGAAATATAAACATTTGTTTGTAAATTTGAACGTTTTTTGACTCTATTTTTTCGGCGAAAAACGCGCGAAAATTCTCTCATCGCGTCTTACGCCGTTTTTTTGAGTCAAAATACAAGCGGAAAAAACCTGTTAAACCGAAAAAACAGCGTATTTTTATGTAAAAATCATATAAAAACAGCTTGTTTTTTCAATATTTTTTTTCGGCTGTAAGATTGCCGTTTTTCATGAAAAGGAAGGAAAAAAGGTCATCGGAGGACTTGATTTTCACAATGGACGAAACATTTGAGGCGATTGTCGTCGGCGCGGGTCATGCCGGCTGCGAAGCGGCGCTTGCGCTCGCAAGAAAGGGACACCGAACGCTCATGTTGTCGGTGAGCCTCGACAATATCGCGTTTATGGCTTGCAATCCCTCCATCGGCGGAACGGCGAAGGGACATTTGGTGCGCGAACTTGACGCATTGGGCGGAGAGATGGGCGTGAATGCGGACAAAACGCTTCTTCAGCTCCGCATGCTCAATCTCGGCAAGGGCGCGGCGGTGCATTCTCTGCGCGCGCAGTCGGACAAGAACCGCTATCATATTGAGATGAAAAGAACGCTCGAGCGCACGCCCAATCTCGAAATGCGGCAGGTGGAGGTCGTCGAAATTCTGACGGAAAGCGAAGAGGGACGCCGACGGGTGACCGGCGTAAAGACGGCGTACGGAGAAAGGCTCTTTGCGCCCGTCGTGGTTCTCTGCTGCGGGGTCTATCTGCAGGCGGAGGTCATCACGGGCGAATACCGCAGAAAATCGGGACCTTCGGGATTTGCCCCCGCGAATCTGCTCTCCGAAAATCTTGCGGAACTCGGCTTTGAAATCCGTCGATTCAAGACGGGTACGCCCGCGCGGGTGCTCAAAAGTTCGATTGATTTTTCGCGCATGGAAGTCCAAAACGGCGGCGAGGGACTGTATGCCTTCTCCTTTTTGACGGACGAACCGACGACGAAGGGTGTCCCCTGCTATCTGACCTATACCACTTCGGAGACAAAAAAAATCATTCTCGAAAATCTCGACCGCGCGCCCATGTACAGCGGCGGAATCAAGGGGACGGGTCCCCGCTATTGCCCCTCTATCGAGGACAAAATCGTGCGCTTTTCGGACAAGGAGCGGCATCAGATTTTTATTGAACCCGAGGGATACGACACCGAGGAAATGTATGTGCAGGGCATGAGCACTTCCATGCCCTACGACGTGCAGGAGCGCATGTACCGCTCGGTAGAGGGACTCGAAAAGGTCAAAATCATGCGCTACGCCTACGCCATCGAATACGATTGCATCGACCCCCAACAGCTCGATTCTTCTCTCCGCTTTCGGGAAATCGACGGGCTCTATACCGCGGGGCAGATCAACGGAAGTTCGGGGTACGAAGAGGCGGCGGTGCAGGGCTTTATGGCGGGCGCAAACGCCGCGCTTTGGCTCGAGGGGAAATCTCCGCTTGTCTTGACCCGCGCGGACGGCTATATCGGCGTTCTGATCGACGACCTTGTGACGAAGGGCACGCAGGAGCCCTACCGTATGATGACTTCGCGCGCGGAATACCGTCTCTCCCTGCGTCAGGACAACGCGGATCTTCGCCTTGTTCCCCGGGGTGCGGAACTCGGTCTCGCGGGCGAGGAACGGATTCGCCGCATGGAGAACAAGAAGAGAATGGCGGCGGAACTGTTTGAAAAGCTCGAAACCTCCCTTTCCCCCGAAAAACTCAATCCTTTTTTGACGGAATGCGGGGAATCCCCCCTAAAGAGCGGCGCAAAACTCCGCGAAATCGTGAAGCGCGCGGGCGTTTCGCTTCCGGCGTGCGCGTCCGCATTCGGATTGGGTGAATATCCGCGGGAAGTGTCGGACTACGTGGAGACGGAGATCAAATACGAGGGCTATCTCCTGCGCCAGAACGAACTCATTTCCAAGATGATGAAGATGTACGACGTCAAACTCCCCGAAACGCTCGATTACGCCTCGATTTCGGGACTGCGTATCGAAGCGCGGCAGAAACTCGCCAAATTCCGCCCCGAAAACCTGTTTCAGGCGAGCAATATCTCCGGCGTGTCCCCCGCGGACGTCGCGGTATTGATGGTTTGGCTGAAAAAGTGAAGAGAACGGAGACAGATAGATGCGAGCACGGAGACATGGGGAGCCATATTTTGCCGAAGAGGTGAAGAGATGAAGGATACGGATACCATTGCGGCGATTTCGACGCCGCTCATGACGGGCGCGGTGGGAATCGTGAGGATTTCCGGAGCAAAGAGCGCGAAGATTTTGGATTCGCGTTTCCACGCATTTTCGGGCATACGTCCCCCCACATACGAGCCCGGAAAGCTCTATTACGGGAGCTTTGACGCGGGCGAATTTTCGGACCGCTGTCTCGCGGTTCTGTTCCGCGCGCCCAAGTCCTACACGGGCGAGGATATGGCGGAAATTCAGTGCCACGGCGGCGTGGAAGTCGTGCGAGGCGTACTCAAGGCGGTTCTCTCCTCGGGCGCCCGCCTCGCCTCCCCCGGAGAATTTACCCGCCGCGCCTTCTTGAACGGCAAGCAGGACCTGTCCTCCTGCGAGGGCATCGGGGACATGATCGCGGCGGAGAGCGCGGCGGAGCTTGCGGCGGCGGGCAGGCTTGCGCGGGGCGACCTTGCCAAAGCCGTATCCCGCATGCAGGATTCCCTCACCGACCTCATCTCGGAGGCGGAGGTGCTTTTGGACTATCCCGAGGAGGACCTCCCCGAAAAGCGCGTTTCCGAATTCCGCGCTCCCCTCGAAAGCCTGCATGCCGAGCTCTGCGACCTTACCGCGGGTTACGCGACGGGGCGCAAGCTCAAAGAAGGGGTGACGGCGGTGCTCTGCGGTCGCGCGAACGCGGGCAAATCCAGTCTCTTCAATGCCCTGCTCGCCTTTGACCGCGCCATCGTGACGGACATCCCCGGCACGACCCGGGACACCGTGGACGGCATGTTCGAGTGCAAGGGCGTCAAAGTCCGGCTCGTGGACACCGCGGGGGTGCGCGAAGCGGGGGACGAAATCGAGCGGCAGGGGATTCTTCGCAGTCTCGAGGAACTCGGAAACGCCGATTTGGCGATCCTCGTGTGCGACGAACGCGGTCTCTCCGCCGAGGACGAAACCCTGCTCTCCCGCGCAAAGGGCGAGACCCTGCTCGTGCGGAGCAAGTGCGACCTCGGGGGAGAAATTCCTTCGGGCGCGTTCCCCGTATCGGCGAGGACGGGAGAGAATGTGGAGAAACTGAAATCCGAAATCGTCGCGCGTACGATCAGGGAAATTCCCTCGGGTCTGATTCTGACCAACGAGCGGCACTACGACGCGCTCGCCCGCGCGCAGGGGCTCGCGGAATCCGCCCTTTCGGGATTGGAGCAAAAACCCTTCGACGCGCTCTGCCTCGAACTGCGCGAACTGTGGGACGCGCTCGGTGAAATCACGGGCAGAACGGCGACCGAGGACATCATCGACAATATCTTCAAAAAATTCTGTCTGGGCAAGTGAAAAATCCGCATTCTTCCGCAAAGATTGTTGACAGAACTTGAAAATCCATATATAATAAATCCGTATTGTAAGCCGAAAGGCGCTTCCGCGGTCGGCGGGGGAGGACCTTCCGTCAAACAAAAATAAACCAAGAGAGGAAAATATCGTTATGAAGAGGACTTATCAGCCCAAAAAGAGACAGAGAAACAAAGTACACGGTTTCCGCAAGAGAATGGCGTCGAAATCGGGACGCAACGTCTTGAAGAGAAGAAGAGCGAAGGGAAGAAAGCAGCTCTCGGCTTAATTTGAACGCAAGATAAGCTGTATGCCGAATCCGTTGGCATACGGCTCTTTTTTACTTCCAAAATACGCCCGAAAAGGGGGCAACATGCAATCAATCTATCGCCTGAAAAAAAATTCGAGTTACGAGTATGTCTATCGGAAGGGGACAAGCTATCCATGCAGGCACATGATATTGATTTGCTGTCCCGCGAAGGGCAGTTTAAAGTGCGGCTTTTCGGTGACGAAGAAAATCGGAAAAGCGGTTGTCCGAAACCGTGTGCGCCGTCTGTTAAAGGAGAATTTCCGGCTCTTGATCCCGCGCGTCGAGGAGGGCTACAACTATATTTTTGTGGCGAGAGCGAGCATATTAGAGGCTGATTTTCGGACAATCGGCGACTCCATGCGTTATTTATTGAAAAAATCGGGGCATTATAAGAAGTGAAAAGGGTGTTCCTGTTTTTTATCAAGGTCTATCAGAAATGCATATCCCCCCTGTTTCCGAGCTGTTGCAGGTATTACCCTTCCTGTTCGGCGTACACTGCGGAAGCAATCCAGAAGCATGGAGCGATCAAGGGCAGTTTTTTGGGAATCAAGCGGATACTGCGCTGTAACTGGTTCTCGAAAGGTGGATTCGATCCCGTGCCCGACAATATGAAAGGAGAGATGAAATGGGTGCTTTAATGACCTTACTCGCGGAGGGCATCACGCAAATTCCGGTGACGGAGACCCTGCCCGCGCTCAATAAAGGCGTCGACTGGATTTTGGTTCAGATGACGGGTTGGTTCGGCAACTTCGGCGGATTCGCCTGGACGATGATTATTTTCACGCTCATGCTGAAACTCGTGCTGTTCCCCCTCGACTACCTGTCCCGGCGCTCCATGAAGAAGAATCAGATGATTCAGGAGAGCCTCGCGCCCCAACTTGCCAAGCTCGAAAAGCAGTGCAAGGGGGACAAGACCCTATTCCAGCAGAAACAGATGGCGCTGATGCGGAAGGAGGGCTACCGAATGGCGGGCGCATGTCTGCCCTCGCTCATTACGCTCGTACTCTTTATCTATATCTTCTCTGCGCTCGGCAACTACACGGCATACACAAACGCCGTCGTCTATGACAACATGGTCAAAGAGTACAACACGATTGTGACCGAATACGACGCTATGGACGAAATTTCCGTGGAAATCGACGGCGAGACAGTGACCTATCCGAACGTCGTGGGGGACGGTCTCGTCCCGAGCGAATTTATGGAATCGAAGTTCGTGCAGAAGCGCCTTGCGGACAAATATAAGTCTTTGAACCCGCGCTGGCTGTGGATCAAAAACACCATTCGTCCGGACGGATTCAACACGGCGATTCCGACCTTTTCGGACGTGAACAAGGACGCAATCGGTTCTCCGGGCATCGGCAACTACATTTCCGGCGATACTGTCGAGGACAAGGAAGAAAACTACAACCGCGTCATGGGATTTTATTGGGGCGAAAACGACAAGGGCGAGCGCGTGCTTCTGACCCGGGAAGGCTCCATTGCCAACGAATACAACGAACACGGATTCAAGATTTTCGGAACGCATTTAAACGGTTGGTTCCTTCTTCCCCTTTTGGCGGCGGGCGTATCCTTTTTGACGCAGTTCCTGTCCCAAAAGATGCAGGGCAGTCAGGCGGCTCCGGGCGCGGGCGGCGGCGCGATGAAGGTCATGCTCGTGATTTTCCCGATCATGATGCTGTTCTTCGCGGTCAGCTACACGTCGGGATTCTCGCTGTATATCATCACGAACTCCCTTGCGACGCTGGGCGGCAGTTATCTCATCAACTGGCTGTCCGGCAAGGAGCTGAAAAAGAAGTTTGAAAAGAAAGCGCTCGAGAAAAAGAAAACAAGCTACAGCAGGTAAAGGAGGAAACAGGGATGGCGGAGTATAAGGCGTCCAGCGTGGACGAGGCGATCCGAATCGGACTTGAAGAGATGGGACTGACCCGCGAACAGGCGGTCGTCGAAGTGTTGGAACAGGGCGGATTTTTGAAGAAGGCAAAGGTTTCTATCGAGAAGAAGCCGAGCGCGGCGGACGCTGTGGTGAAATTCGTAAAGGACATCGCGGAATTTTTGGAAGCGGAATGCACCTTCGAGGCGACGGAGACGGAGAACCGCGTGACGGTGCTCATCTCGGGCGACGAGGCGGGCAAGCTCATCGGCTACCGCGGGGACGTGTTGGACGCAATCCAATATATCGCGTCCGTGGTGCTGAACAAGGAGCACAAGGAGTACAAGCGCGTCACAATCGACTGCGAAAACTATCGTGAAAAGCGGGAGGAGAGCCTGAAAAAGCTCGCCGAGCGGCTTGCGGAAAAGGCGGTGCGCACCGCGCGCAAGGTGCGGCTCGAGCCCATGAATCCGGCGGAGCGCCGCGTGATTCACTCGGCGTTGCAGGGAAACCCCGAAGTTGAGACGGTTTCGGTCGGAAACGAGCCGAACCGCTACCTCACCATTATACCCAAGAACATGAAGAGAGACCGCCGCGACCGCGACCGCAGAGGACCGCGCGACCGCCGTCCCCGCGAGGGCGCGCCGGAGGGCGAGGCCGCGGAGCGGAGAGAGGGCGAAGGCTATCGCTCGGGCGCGCGCCGGGAGGGCAGAAGGGATGACCGCAGAGGCGACCGTCGGGACGACCGCAGAGGCGGCGGGTCGAGAGGTCCCGCGCCCAAGAAGAGTTTTCTCGGATTCGGGTCCTATCTCGGCAACACCCGCACCTCTCTCGAGCGCGAAATTCTCGAGGAAAAGAAACAGGCATTCCGCGAGCATCAATACGTCGAGCCTGCGGACGAGCCGGAGGAGACCCCGATCGCGCCCGAAAATTCGGGTACGGAAGAATAAGAAAACTTGCAATAACCGCTTTTTGTCAAAGGAAAGCGGTTATTTTTCCATCGGTACGGGAGAAAAAGCGTCGTGGCAAAAGCGGATGAAATCAAACTGAATCTCACAAACTTCAGCGCGTTCTACCGCGTCATCGAAATATTCGACTGCTTTCTCGCCATCTTTTTGAGCATTCAACTGCTCGGCGACCCGGTGGCGGGCATTGCGATTTCGGTGCTGTTCGGCTTTTTCACTGCGTTTTTCGGTCTGAATCTGCGGGGCAGGGCGGCGTTTCTGCGCAAGTCCACAAAGATTGTCATGCTCTGTCTCTTTGTGGTCGTTCTCTGCCTGAACGTCGCGACCGTGTTCTTTTTCCCCGAACTGCTTGACTGGGACAGCGCGATTCTCGTACTGTTCGTGCTTGTGATGACTGCGCGCACGATGTCAACGGACGCGCTGTCCTGTTCGATGGAAAACCGGAGTTTCAACGCCCGATTCTTTCCGCTCGCGCTGTTGCACCTTCTGTTCGTGCTCCTGTTCGGCGCGATGGCTCTGACCCTTCTGCCCGCGGAGGGCTGGACGGCGGCAATTTCCGCAACGGCGATCTCCGTTGCGCTCTTTACCCGCCAAATCCGTTCCCCGCACAAATTCATCAAGCCCGTCGATTCCGAAAAGCTGAATTCCGTCTATAGTTTCAAACTCTATCGGAATATGGCGTTTTATTCCCATCTCGCGGTATTTTTGAGCACCTTTATCTACCTCTTCTACATGTTTTCTCTGCCGCAGGAGGACGCGAACGCGGTATTTTCGATCGTTGCGCTCTGGCTCGTCGTGGTGATGCTCTTCACCTACACGATTTACCGCCTGCTTGCGCAGGTCAAGCGCGGCTTGGGACTCGGAATCTTCATTTTGGGCGCGCTCGTGTGGGGGGTCTCGGCGTTCTTCATGTTCCGTGTCAAGGGTACGATTTCCCGGGGCTGGTGGAGTCTGCTGTGGGCGGGCGGCTCGGCTTGCATGTTCGCCGTCACGACCGAATTTCAGCGCCGTTTCAAACTCATCAGTCCGCTCATCGACTACGAAATTTCGGACGACGCGCTCATGCAGAATACCGTGGAGATGCAGACCCTCGCCTACATGATTTCCTCCGCGCTCATTCTCGTCATCGTGATTCTGTGGGGGTGGTTTTCGCCGGACATGAGCGGATTTAACCGCGGGATAGCCTCTTCCTCGCTGACCCTTCTGCCCATCGTGTTCCTCGTCGTCAGTATCGTCATGGCGGCGCGCCAACCCATGGAGGACAAGTATGAACGCCGTTTGAACAAGGTAAAGGCGGGCGAGGCGAGCGAAGAGCTCCGCGAAAAGATGGACCGCACCTTTGTCAAGAAGTATAAAAAGCGTTACGGCGTGCGCATCATCATGTTTCTGCTCCGACCCATTCTGCACCACAAGGTGTACGGCAAGAATCACGTGGACGAAACGCAGCCCGCAATCTTCGTGTGCAACCACGGTGAAATCTACGGTCCTCTCGTCTCGGTCGTCTATCTTCCCTTTCATTTCCGCCCTTGGGTGGACGAAAACATGATTGACAAGGACAAGATATACGACCACATGTACAAAGGCACCTTCGAGTACATCAAGTGGATGCCGAAATGGCTCAAGCGGTTCTGCACGAAAATCAGCAGTAAATTCTGCCTTTGGGCGCTCAACAGCTTTGACCCGATTCCGGTCTATCGCGGAAATCTGCGCGCGATTGTCAAGACGCTCGAATTGAGTGTGGAGGCTCTGAAGGCGGACGACAATATCCTGTTATTTCCCGAAAATCCCTCGGGGAACGAGGAGGGTAGGTACAAAAACAGCGTGCTGTCGAGTTCGTTCTATACGGGCTTTGCGCACATCGCGGTGCAGTTCTACAGCGAAACGGGCAAGAAAGCGATATTTTACCCGATTTTCGCGGACAAAAAGCGCCGCGCCTACACCATCGGCGAGGGAATCCCCTTTGAGCCGGGCAAGCCCGCCGCGGAGGAAAAACGTCGGATCGCCGGCGCACTGCACGATGCAATGGAAGAGATGATCGGAGAAAATACGGAGGATTAACAGGGGGAAGAATGGAGTTTCTGAATAAGGTTTGGGGAGTTCTCAAGGAATTTGTGTCCTCGGTCAAGACGATCAACAGTCTGATTGGGTTTGCGGTGGTGCTCGTCTCGGTGTTCGCGATTCTCGCGCTGTTGAGCCGGAAGTACCGACAGCCCTTCCGACAGCTTTTAAAGGGTCAGGGACTGCCCTTCGGCGTCAAGGTCAAAGTGCTCTTCCGCTCGCGGGGCGGAAAGGTGTATCTGATCCGGGTCTTTCTCGAGACGGCGCTCCTTCGCACGGAGGGGAGAAGACTCTCCCGCGCGGAGTGGAAACAATTTTACCGCGACTTTTTGATTCTCCTTGCGTCCTCTCAGGACAAGCACTATACGATTTCCGTGCGCAACTGCACGCTTTTGACCCGTATCGACAACTCTTGCGGCGAAGGGTGTCTGTTGCAGAACTATTTCGACTACTTTTCCCGTCCGAAGGTGCGCAAGACCTTCGGCATTCCCGAAAACGAGCCCATCGGATTTTTCAGTTACGTGAAAATCGAAGAGGGATTTTTGACGGACACCATGCTCCTGACCGGACTCATGTCCACCTACGGCGAAAATTGGGACAAGATTATCAAGAAATACATTTCGTCTGCGCGTCAGGATTCCCGTGCGGTGACGCTCTCGGAGATGTACCTCGCCTATGCCTGGATGCTCTGGGGACCGAGCTATCAACTTCGTGAGCAGGAGAACTCTCTGCGTCTCGGTCAACTGCTCTTCGGGGACGAAAACAACTCGATATACGTGGTGATGGACCGCGACGGCGTGGGCAACCGCGTCTGGGACAGTCTGCACGAGGGCGGAAACCGCGGTCTCATGTGCGCGGTGGAGGGGCGGCTCTTCGACAACCGTCAGTTCGTGGAGTCGCACATCAACGAAATCAATCCCAAAAACGCCTACTTTTTTCAGCGCATCTGCAAGAATTCGGGCACTTCCAACCTTCTCTTCTATCTGACGGCGGAAGAACCCATCAAGAAGATGTGTCGGGATGAACAGTATTTCGGCACGGGATACCTTTGGATCATGTTCGACACGGCGGAACGCGCGGACGCGCCCTTTCTGCCCCAAAACGCCATCGTCTTTTTCGAGCACGCGAACTTTGCGAACGCGGAAACCTGCCGCATGTTCACGGACTTTCTCTTTGAAAAGATTTTCACCTTTTTCAAGCGTGCATTTTCCCGTCCGGGGGAGACAAAGCGCAAGTACCGCTACTGCCTGTCCATGAGCGCGCCCCTCGAGAAAGCGTTTTTGGAAAAGTTCCGCCGCCGTGCGGACGCGCAGAGCACCTTTGCGGGTCTGCTCCGCGAAAACGTGCTGATTCCCGCGCATAATACGGTTTCGGACACCGCGGTCTTTTCCGCGCTCGACCACTACTTCTCGAACGCGGCGGACAATGTGGAGGCGGTGAACATCGACCTCTCGCGGGAGGGCGACCTCGAACTCTTGGGAAACTTCTATATCTCGCTCATGTACCCGAATTTCCCGGACGACGACGAGCGGGAGAGCCTCGAAAACCTGATTTCGTACTGCAAGCGCGCCCAAGAGGGCAAAACAAAGGACCGCTACCACATTCTGCTCCTCAAGCAGGAGAACAAGATTTTGGCGGGCGCGGTATTCGACTATCTGTACGCGAGCAACTGCGGCGTGGTGGAATTCGTGGTTTCGAGCGAAAAGCACCGCAGGAGCGGTCTTGGTCGCCGCCTGTTTTCGGAGGTCACGGACTGCCTGCGTCGGGACGCGGTGGAGTGCGGGCGAAAGGATTTGGATTGGATCGTGTGCGAAATCGACAATCCCGAGACCCGAGGCGAGGATTTGGCGTACCTGCATTTTTGGCGGAGCGGCGGATTTCGGCGGTTGGACGCGCCCTACTATCAGCCCCCGCTCGAGCGCGGCAAGCGCCGGGTGGAAAAACTTTGGCTCGTGGCGCTTCCCTGTTCCGCGCAGACGGTTGCGGCGGGCGAATTTCCGGTCAAGACCTACAAAATTTTTCTCCGCGGATTTTTCTCCTTCTGTTTTTCGGTGCGGGAACCGGAGAAGAGCGCGGAATACCGCGACGCGCTGTCCGCCTGCGCGGGCAGGGAAAATATCCCCCTTCTTCCCCTATAAAAAGACGCCCCCGGCACATACCGGGGGCGATTTTTTATGTAAATTATCTTTCGTCGAGCGCCTGATATTCCTTGCGGTGCGCGACGCAGCGGTAGCCGGGACGTATAATCTTTCCGTTGTTGGAAATCTCCTCGATGCGGTGCGCGGACCAACCGACGATGCGGGAGACCGCGAAGATGGGGGTATAGAGTTCGACGGGCAGATTGAGCATGGAATAGACGAGTCCGGAATAGAAGTCAACGTTTGCGCTGACGCCCTTGTAGATTTTGCGTTTTTCCGCAATGATTTGGGGTGCGAGCCGTTCGACCTTCTGATAGAGCTCGAAGTCCTCGACGTAGCCGTTCTCCTCGGCGAGCTTTCCGACAAAGGATTTCATGATATCGGCGCGGGGGTCGGAGAGAGAATAGACCGCGTGTCCCATGCCGTAGATGAGCCCGGAGCGGTCGAACGCCTCTCTGTCGAGGAGTTTTGCGAGGTAATCGCTGACCGCCGCGTCCGAACGGTCGGGAAGGTTCGCCTTCATATCCTCGAACATGCGCACGACGCGAATGTTTGCGCCCCCGTGCCGCGGACCTTTGAGCGAGCCGAGGGAGGCGCAGATGGTGGAATAGGTGTCCGTCCCCGAAGAGCTGACGACGTGCGTGGTAAAACTCGAATTGTTTCCGCCGCCGTGCTCCGCGTGGAGGACGAGACAGAGGTCGAGGATTTTCGCCTCGAGGGGGGTAAACTTGTTGTCCGGTCGGAGCATGTGCAAAAGATTTTCGGCGGTGGAGAGGGAGGGGTCGGGCTTGTGAATGACGAGACTTCCCCCCGTGATGTAGTGCGAATAGGCTTGATAGCCGTACACGGAGAGCAGAGGAAAGAGTGCGATGAGCTGAACGCACTGCCGAAGGACATTGGGAATGGAGATATCGTCGGGGTGCGCGTCGTAGGAATAGAGGGTGAGAACGCTCCGCGCGAGCACGTTCATCATATCGGCGGAGGGCGCTTTCATGATGATGTCCCGCACAAACCCTTTGGGAAGGGTGCGGAATCCGGACAGAATATGCGTAAATTCCCCGAGTTCCTTTGCGTCGGGAAGCTGTCCGAAGAGGAGCAGGTACGCGGTTTCCTCGAACCCGAACCTGTTCTCGCGGATAAACCCTTTGACGATGTCCTCGATATTGATGCCGCGGTAATAGAGTTCGCCTCTGCACGGGAGCTTTTCGCCTTCGGGTGAGCGGGTAAAGGAGACGATATCCGAGATCTCCGTGAGACCCGCGAGCACGCCGTCGCCGTTGACATCCCGAAGTCCCCGCTTGACGTCGTACTTCTTATACAGTTTTTCGCTGATGAAGTCGCTTGTTGCGGCAAGCTTGGAGAGGGATTTGATTTTGCCCGAAACCGATCGGGAAAAGACTTCAAAGTCCGTCATGAAAAAACCTCCTTTTTATGGTAGTTGGGAAAAATTGTACCATAAAGAGGAGGTTTTGTCAAACATGCGTATTTTGTTCATATCCGATGAGGATGTTTTCCATGCGCGAAACGTCCGAATTGGTGACGATTGCGACGGGTTTTTCGTTCCAGGTGCCCCGGGGCGTGAGGACGACGGCGAGGAGTTTGCGGTTCTGATAGAACTTGTCGCAGACCTCGGGCAGAGTCGCTTTCGCGGAGAGCGTGAGATAGTAATCCTTGTCCTGTACGGGGCTTGCGTGTCGGGTTTTTATCGCATCGTCGAGGCTTTCGCCTGCGGCGATGAGCCTTGCGATCTGCCCGAGCAGGGTGCGGTTTCCGACCACGCCGTGCGTGCGGTTTCCGTCAAAGACGGGGAGATTGGAAAACCCTGTCTCCATGATGATGAGAATGGCGTCCCGCAGCGAAGTTTTTGGGGGCAGACACCGCACTTCGGTATCAAAGACGTCTATGACCTTCGGCGGCGCGCAGACGAGGGCGGCAATCTTCTCGAACTCGGCGACGGTCTCCTCGTAGGGCTCGGCGATGACGGCGTTCTCGTAGGAGTTGTGCACAATCGCGTTCCGAAGGCGTCCGTAGTCTAAAAGCGTGTCCTCATATCTGCTCACGAGGAAATTGACGGGCGCAGTCCTGCGCACGATATCCGTAAAGGACATGCTCGGCTTGTAGCGATAGACGCTCCGAAGCGTTTGGTCGATTCGGTTGTAGGCGGATAAAAACCTCGCGGCGCGGTCAGTCATCACTGATAAAACGCCCTCCTTTTTTCCTTATTATAATATGCGAAAACCCACTGAAAGTCAATGGAAAAAAAAGACAAAATATTTTGAAAAATTTTAAAAAAACGCTTGACTATTCAAAAGGGAAATGATATTATGTATAAGCTGTCGCAAAAGAGACGGCGGTTTTCCGGAGGCTGTGTGCCGTTCCGAAAAGCCCTTTGCACCATAACAACAGCATAGGAAAAGAAAGATCTTAGTTTAAAACGAGAA
>CAJMQN010000006.1 GCA_905215695.1 uncultured bacterium | reverse complement strand
GAGCAGCGGTCTCCAAAACCGCTGGTTGCGTGTTCGAATCGCGTCTCCCCTGCCATAGGTTCCCAACCACAATATATTGTGGTTGGGTCCTTTTTTTGACACAATATATTGACAGTCGCCCTAAAATGGCCCCAAAGTGACCCTAAAAGTGACCCTAAAAATTTTGAAAAAGTTATTTTTGCAGTGCCTTTCAGCGTCTTTTCAGCAACTATATTATTTTAGCGTAATCGGCTGATAATGTCAATTCAATCGCGTTCATTTTGGCGATTTGCATTTAACCATATTTATGGTGAAAAGGAGAGGGTTCGCTTACAAAAGCGAGCCCTCTCCTTTTCTTACATTTCAAAATCCAAAGCGTTTATGATCTGTTTTTGCACATTCGGCATCAGGTGGCTATATGTATTCAGAGTTTGCGTTACGTCGCTATGCCCAAGCCGCTGCGAAACGATTAGTATGTTCTGTCCCTTATTGATAAGCAATGAAGCGTGCGAATGGCGAATGTCGTGTACGCGAATTCTCTTAACCCCTGCTTTATCGGCATACTCATTCAGCCGTCGCCTGATTGTTTGATCGGATAACGACTCTTCTCCTCCAAAGACGAACCAATCTGGTCGATACCCATATTCCTCTTTACAATGTTTTTGATGTTCCCAAAGCATTTTGACCAAATTCATAGGCATCAAAACATTTCGATACGACGACTTGTTTTTTGGCGTTGTAATCTCGTAACTTCTTGAAGTACTGATATCCTTCAATATTTTTTCTTACTTTGTAAAAATAGTATATTAATTATCCAACAACAAACTCCGGATTTACGACTCGAATCATTGTAAAATAATTCTCCAACGGAACATAGCGAGCAATGGAATTGCCGCTCCCCAAAGCATATGCCCCGCGCTCGGCGCTTTTTCGAAGCATTTTTTTACAGCGTTCCTCGATTTCCGATTTTGTCGCACGGCATAAGAAATTCATATCGATTCCGCCCAAAATCGAAATTCGATCCGAATACGAATCATACGCCTTTTCCACCGGTAATATCGTATCTTCGTTGGAATGTTTTCCGTCGAATCCGATTTTTTCATAAAGATCTTCGTAGATTCCCTCGAAATTTTCGCAAGAATGCATTGCAACCGTTTTCTGCTTGCGATGCGCATCTTCACAAATTTTTCGGTAATGCGGATAAATAAACTCTTTCAGATCCCGATGCGAAATCATCGTGCTGGTATTAAAACCCCAATCGTCATTGCAAAAAACAATGCCTACGTCCGGATCGCTCGCACAATACCGCAAATATGTTTCGATTCTCAACCCGACTTGATAAAATACATCCCGAACGAGCGCGCGGTCGTCTGTCAATAGATAGCAAAGCGTTTCATAACCGCAAAGTCCGATTACGTTTTCGAGGATTCCGTCCGGACAGTAACACATGATTTTCATTCCGTCGGGCAAATATTTCTTCACGGTTTCCAAAGGCGTGAAGTCTGTCGGATCCGTTGCCGTCCAATCGTATCGTTCGAAACTTTCGCGATCGGAGATGACCCCGCCCTCGTTTAACGATAAAATTGCTTGAACTCTTCCTCTGTCCAAAAGAGCATTTCTTTCTTGCGGTCTGTATTTTTGAAGTTCCCTACTCTACTCACGACATTCTCCTTCAAGTCGTGAAATTTAATACCGTAATTCAGCATAGCGGTAAATCCGCAATAGATTTTCGCTTTATATTTATAACCGAATCCCTTTGCTATGATCCGCTCTTGCCATTCTCGTATATCTTGCGGCATCAGGGATTCTACTTCCCTATCACCAAAGTTTGGTACTACAAACAACCGTAATACATCGCTCGCCGAACGAACACTCCCCCGCTTTTAATCGCGAAGAGATATATTTTACATATTCTTCATACAAGTCTTTGACAAGTAATTTATGAGAAACAGGTTCTTCTCTTGCTTGCAACTCTTGTTCTTGATAAAAACATACGCTCGGAGCATCATGTTTAATGCACTCGTTCGACGTATCCGATTCTTTAAGCAGTATTGATTCAAATTCTACTTCAGCAAGACGAGCGGCTTTTTTTGTTCCGAATCCTCTTTTCCGAATGTCGTGATACTCTCCATCTTCGTAATATTTTATACGAAAATACCATTTACCAGTTTTGCTGTCTTTGGACACAATAGGTTCTGCGGACAGTTTTATCATTTCTGCGCCTTCCGATTCAATTGTAGCTCTATATCCGCACTCTTGATAAAATCTTCTATCTCAATTTGACAATATGCCATAAATAATTTTGTCGGAATCACATTATAGTCAAGAATACGATAGTTTTTCTGTTTCATTTCAAGCAATACGGAATCAAAAATATCTGCCGCCTTTTTTGCCGAGCATTGCAAAACCGCTTTTATTTCTCGTTTCCGAATATATGGTTGTAATAAGATATGAAGTTTTTCAACGCTGTTTAATTCTTTATTCTTTGCACTCATAGCGGCCTTGCTCCTCATAAAAATGCGGAATTAAATCTTTTTCGAGAGTCTGTACATCGATCGGATTTTTAAAATGAAAGTTGTCAACATTTCAAGTTTGTTGATAAGGTACGGGACAACTTGCAACTTTTTCTGATTAAAAAAATTTTTATGTCTCACCCTTTAAACTTTGCGTAGTACTTTGCAAATTAGTGGTTTGCTGATTTACTTTTCCTCATTTTGACACTTCAAAGGCATGTTCCAAGGTGCCTCTCTCCGGCATGCACCCTGCGGCGGCGGTTAGTTCAATTTCGGTACTTTGCGTACTCGCACTCATCTTTATTGACATCTTCAAAACCGAGCGCAGAAACGCCGCGCTCACGCACAACCTCGAGGCGGAAGTCGCGGCGCAGACGGCGGCGCTCGGCAGAGCGCTCTCCGACCGCGAAAGAATTTTGTCCTTTCTCTCCCATGACATGAAAAAATCCGCGCTCGGTATCGACGCCTTGGTGGGCGAACTCAAGCGCACCGCGCCGGACGACGCTGTAAAGAGCGCCGCGCGAAAAATAGAAACCAAGAATACACTTCTACTCCAGTCCTTCTCCGAAATTCTTCACTTTACGAAACAGAGCTTTACCGACGAATCCTTTTCCTCCTTCCCCCTCGCAATTTTGCTCGAAGAACTCGATTCACGTGTGCGTCAGGACTGCGAGGCAAACGGAATCCGTCTCACAATTTCCGCAAAAAAACTGACTGTGCGCGCAAAGCGCACAGCCCTCTTTTCCGTGCTCTTCAACCTGATATTCAACGCAATCGAACACGCCGAATGCACGGAAATTTCGGTCACGGCAAAAAAATCAAAGGGACAAATTCTTTTGCAGGTCGCAGACAACGGAAAGGGCATCTCCGACCCCTCGGGAATCTTCAATCCCTATATTTCGGAGGAAGAAAATACATCGAACGCCGGACTTGGTCTCTTCATCGTGAAATCGGAGACGGAATCCATGGGCGGCACGCTCACCTGCGACGTGGGAAAGGGTACCGTATTCACGCTGACATTGCTCTGTGAATAGAGTTCAATAAGTTTGTCGAAGGATAAAATTGAAATAAGTGCTTGAGGACGTTCCGTTTCCGTTGTCTCCGCAAACGAAATAGTAGGTTTTTCCTCCTTCCAGCTCAAAAACCTGCGTCACTTTTTCATAGGAAAAATTGAAACGCATCAAAACCCCGTCTTCGGACTGAACTTTCATTGCGCCCCCGTTTCCAAACTTTCTATCTCATATGCACCGTCCTCGTCAGGCGTATATCGGAAATAGACGTTTGCCCCGAGAATCAGCGCGACGGTTTCGGTATCGGGCAGCAGTTCATGCGCCCGGTTTTCGTCGAGATTCATCTGTGATTCGGGCAGAATCCGCATTTGATAATTTCCCGAGAGCTGCAACCGGAGAATGTACTCTTTCCCGCCCTGCAACCTTACGGAAAAAATCCCGCAATCCAAAGTCGCCCATTCACGACCGAATAACCTTAATTCGTCGCCGTAGTTTTCGTAAAACTCTATTTGGGGACTCCTGCGCCCCTCCCCCGTCAGTAAAAAATAATAATTAGAGTCCTCGTCGGGCGTAAACCGCAGCGCATCCGGATTGGACTCGAGCGAAACTTCCGTCTGCCCGCTGATATCCGTAATTCGCGCGAGCTTGTTCTGACGGAGAATCTCGGGAAGAGAAAAGCCGTTCAGCATAAAAGCGTTCAACACGACTCCGCCCGCAACGCACGCAATCCCGAGCGCCGCGCAAATCCTTTTGGCGCGCACGCCGCTCTCAAAATACTCCGACTTCTCGGTGAGGCAAGCGGTGAAGAGGAGCGCAAAATAGACAAGATTGTTGAACGCGTACAGAGGACCTGTTTTCTGTGTGACCAACACGACGACAACGGCAATCTGCGCAAAGATTTCATAGGAGAGGAAGACCAGCCAAAAGAAATTCTTTCTCAATTCTCCGTCCCGCAGCATCAACAAAAAATAGAGAACAGGCAGCGAGATGACAGATGCAACCGCGCCGATCAGTCCGCTCATTGTCACGATAACGGCAGAAAAAAAGAGAGAACCAAAACGCAAGCCATCACGATCGTCGTGACAAACCACAGCGTACGCGCCCTGCCTTCGGGTCGCCCCGCCGCAGTTATTCCGAAGATCGCGACTACGCCGATCTCAAAGGATTTTAAAACTTCAAACGTCCTCGTATCGTCCACAAAGAGATAGAGCAAAACGCAGAACAAAAACAGTCCGCCCGCCGTCAGCGTTTTTGTCAAAATAAGATTGTCCCGTCCTCTCACAGTTGTTTTCTTTTCTTCTTCCACCGTATTCCCTCCCAAATCATCTTCAGTATATACTATGACGAAGATAATTTCAAGCGTTTTCCCAAAAACCTTTGCGTAAAAAAAATGAGTCCGGCAGAAACTACCGAACTCATCACAGTCCTCAATCCTTTCCAATCTTCGAGATTCCAATATCGAGAGCGGACTAAAAGGAATATCCGCTCAAACTATAGTACGCCATATTCGTCTGCCGGACGTCCAGCCTTCCGAAACAGGCGCAGACGGGCACATCGCTCTTCAGCCACAGTGCGTACTGCCCGTGCGGAATCCGATAGCCCTCTTTCCCGATGGGCTTGTCGAGTCGGATGCACATTGTCCGCATTGCCGCAAGCTCGACCGTCACGCCGCGTTTCGGCTCTCTGTCCTCGAAGAGCACCACGAGCTCTATCGTCGCATCCTCCTCTCCGATATTCGTAATCATGAGCGCCTCATGTCCGGCAAATTCGGGATTGTCCCCCTGCGGCGGAAGGTCGCCGTCGCAGAACACCCAGTTCTTTTTCCCCTTTTCCATCTCCGTTCTCCTTTAGTCCTTGATATAGTTGAAGAGTTCTTCTTCCATCTCCGGGCAGAGCGGCTCCGCTCCGTTTTCGGTCACGACGTAGCAGGTCTCGACCCGCAAGCCGTGTAACGTCGGATGCCCGAAGAAACTCACGTCAATATTGACGACCATATTTTTCTGCAAAATATCATCGCTGTTGGGTCCGAAGAAGGGCGCTTCCGCCTCCATCAGTCCCATCGTATGCGCAAACGGACAAACCATATATTTCAGGTAACCGCCCTTTTCATAGAGACGGCGTCCCGCCTTGTCGATTTCCCGACCGGAATTGCCGATTTTCAGCATATCCTTGGTGTCCTTCATGACCTGAATCATATCGACGAGACACTTTCTCTGCTCGGGCGTATAGGTTCCGCTCACAGGCACCGTGTGCCCGAAGGTTCCCGCATAGCCGTTTACCCGGGGCGCAATTCCGAGCATGACCATCTCGCCCTCCCGCATCACCTTATCCGTCGCCGTGGGGACAACCGCGTTGGAGCGCTCGCCGCTCCCGACGATGGTCTGATACGCAAATCCGTTCGCGCCCTTTGCGCGGCAAACCGCCTCGCCCGCCGCCGCGACCTCAAATTCCTTCGCGCCGGGCTTGACCTTTTCCTTCATGGCAAGGTACGCCTCATAGGAGAGCCGGGTCGCCTTCCGCGCCTGCTCGACCTCCCAATCGCTCTTGATATAGCGGAATTTCAGATAATCGTCCGTCAAATCGACCATATCGATTCCCGCAAACCCCTCCGTCAACTGACGGTGAAGCTCATAGGGCATTTCGCTCATGCCGACGAGCCCGACGCGCTTGACCGTCATCTTACGATTCAGTTCCTCGAAGAGTTCGGGGAACCCGATGATCGTAGCGTTGGGATACTCCTCGTCCGGCACCATGAATACTTTAAAGCACCGCGTGTCGTTGATTGCCGAGGACTGAATCGCGAAGGGTTCGCTCTCCGGTCCGCCCAAAAGCATCGTCGTTCCGTCCCGCGCAACGAGCACCGCACCTTTTTCAAACTGCGGACACCACCCGGTCAAATACCAACCGTTCGCAATGTTCAGCTCGTCGTAATAGACGAGCGCGATGTCAACGTCCTTTTCCTCGAGCAGTTTCTGAAAGCGCGCAATTCTCGCCTCCGTTTCCTGTCTGTTATAATAAGCCATACCTATTTATCCTCCGGCGCGCGGCTTTTTCGCCGCATCATTTCGTTGTCAATATCATATCGCATTTTACCGGATTTTTGAATGATAAATTGTTTCCATTTATCCTAATATTGTAGCCAATTTTCTCTCTGTTCTCAAAATTCAGTTTCAAACTCGTCGAGCGGGAACATGGGACGGGGAATCCGTTTCAACCCGAGCCGCCTTATATCGACACAGCTCGAACCGTCGCTGAATACAAAATACTGCTTTTTGCAGAACGGGAGAAGCTCTGCAAACAGATAGCCGAGCTTGACGACGACAATATCGAAGTCCTCCAACCTTTCACCCGCGAGCCGAAAGTTTTCCTCCGAGATAAATGCGCTCCGCTTTTCGGTAAAGACAACGGAAATTCCGCCGATTTCCAACGTCACGCTCTCCCCGATGATATCCTTCGCCCAACCGAGAATCTTCCCGAACCGCAGAATTTTTCCCTTCCGCGCCCCGCACGCAAGCGGAACCTCGATCTCCTCTCCGACGGCTTTGCCCCGGCAGGCGTCAAGAATTTCGGGCGAGGTAATTCCGCTCACGCAAATCCGTTTTCCTTTTGTGTCCCGCGCCAGAAAAGCCTCGAGAATATCCGTCCTGTTTCCCTCCGCGCCTGCGGTCGTATTGTCCCCGCTGTCCGTCAGAAAGATCCGTCCCTTCCGAGACGCGAGCGCCCCCTTTACGCACTCTTCCACGCTTCCGGTGGGCACGAGAAAGCTGTATTTTTTCCGTGTCTCCCAGAACTTTTTTGCAAATACTTTTGCGGTTGATTCCGCAATTCGGGTATTTTTCGCCGTGACCGAGACGCTTGCGCAGGTATTCGGCGCGTCGATCCACATGTGTGAAAAGAAGAGATTGACCCGAAGAACCTCCCCTGTCTCCGCGGCGACGGTTTCGGGAATCAGACTCTTTAAGGGTTCTTCCGCCGTGAGCATGGTATCCCCGGCACAGAGCATGGGAACTTTGACGAGCCGGACGACGGGTCTGTACCCCCCTTTGAGCGCGTCCGCAAGCAGTCTCGCCGCCGCCTGTTGTGTCTCCGCTTGGTCGGTGTGCGGCGCGGTCTTGTACCCGCAGATGATATCGACCATGGGGACGAGCCGCACATCGATGTTCGCGTGCAGGTCAAAGGAAACCGCAATCAAAGGTTTCTCTCCGACCTCCTCCCGAATCCGCCGGACGAGTTCGAGCTCGCCGCTTCCGATTTCCGCGACCTCCGAACTGCCGTGACAGCAAAGATAGATTCCCGCGGCGTCCCGGTTTTCCCGCACGGCGGAAAGAATCTTTTCCGCAAAGCCCTCATAGAGCGCGCGGGGCAGAATGCCGCCGGGGAGTGCGTTCGCGTAGAGCACAGGAACCACCTCCGCGCCGATTTCCTCCAAAATTTCCCGAACCGGGAGCTTGCGGAAGATTTCCTCCCCTTCCGCACATTCGAAATCGGCAAGCGTAGGCAAAATTGCGGATTTCCCGCAGGCTTCGTATTGAAAGGATGCAACAATTATTTTCATACCCTTATTATCGCACAAACCAAAACCCGCCGCAAGGAAATATTCTCGACGCTTATCATAATTTTGTATTTTGATTGACAATCGCATATTTTTCGACTATCATATAACCATGAAAAAGTATTTCAAGCATAACATCAAAAATTTTGTCGTCGTAAAAAACGTTGTGACCATCGAATACCTCGAACTCGGCGTCGAATACGAACACCAGCCGGAGAGTCACAACTTTTGGGAACTCGTATATGTGGATAAGGGAAAGATACAATATGTCGTCGAGGGCACGCCGATGATGGTAAGCGAGGGCGAAGTGATTTTTTTGAGCCCGAACCAAACCCACGAAATCCACGCCGACGCAAAAAACTCCTCCAACATCTTTGTGCTCTGTTTTGACTGCGCGTCCCCCGTCATGGCTGCGCTCTCGAATTTCAAATCAAAATTGAACCGAGATGAAAAATATCTTTTGAGCAAAGTGACCGAAGAGACGCGCGGCACCTTCCGCATGCCCTTTGCGGGCAAGCTCGAACCCCTTGATTCCCCCAATCTCGGGGGTGAACAGGCGGTCAAACTCTATCTCGAACTCTTTCTCATCACCATGCTCCGCCGCGGCTCGAGCGAGAGCAGATTCGGGACTTTTTTGAGCGAGGAAAAATTTGACAGCGGACTGTGCGATTTCATCATCTCCCAGCTCAAAGAGCGAGTACGCTCCAATGTCTCCATCGAGGAAATCTGCGCCTCGGTCAACTACAGCAAATCGTATATCAGCAAGATTTTCAAACAGCAGACAGGAAAAACCATTATCGCCTATTTCAACGATTTAAAGATTGACGAGGCAAAAAAGCTCATTCGGGAAACCAACGACACCATGGCGAAGATTTCGGACATTCTCGGTTTTTCAGACCCGCGTTACTTCAATCTTCTCTTCAAAGAGACCGTCCACATGACCCCCAAACAGTATAAAAATTCGATTCGCGCTTTCGACTGATTCTGCTCTGTTTCCCTTGCGCATTCGCCAACCTGTACGCTTACTCCTCCGCTCCTCCGGCAGATTTCCGTCCTTTCCAACAAAAAAACGTCCGGTCAAACCGGACGTTTTCTCTATTTGATTCGCTTTGCGAGGGATTCGACGGTCAGCTTTGCCATTCTCTCCCCGAGTTCGGGATTCGCCTTTCTCGCGGCTTCGGTGAACCAGTGCTTTTTTTCTCCGATTCTCGCAAGGTCAACGGTCCCGGGCGCAAGCGCCATCAAAAGCGAACTTTCAAATTCTCCCGCATGGTCGTACCCCGTCGCGTTCTGCACTTCCGCCGTCATCGTGGGAATGACCTGAATCCAGGCAAAGGGATTGTCCGCGCCCTCGAGCTCGGCATAATAGTCCTTGTAACTCTCGCTGCCCCACCAGCCCTCGCCCTTTGTCTCCTCGAGGTAACGCATGGTCGCCTTTTTCGCGGCTTTCATGTACGAAAGCGTCATGGGCATGAGACTCTCCTGTTCGAACTGATGATGAATGACGACATAGATATTCCTCCAGCCGCTGTAAAGCAGACTTCGGAACACATAGTAACAGTAATTCTCAAACACGTCCTCCTCGACGTGTACCGTACCGCTCTCCTTTCCGCCCACCGCATAGCTCGACGGACTGTACCAGATAGAGGGCGCAATCACAAGTTCCTTTTCGGATTGCAGTCTGTCAAGGAGTTTTTCAACGATAATCCCGTCGCAGCCGAACGCGCAGTGCGGTCCGTGGTACTCCACCGTTCCGCCCGCAATCACCAGCGGAACACGGCGCGCTTGGGCGTTCTCCAGCTCCCGCGGCATGCAGTTTTCGAGTCTCATCTCAATCCTCCGAATATCCCAAAGTCGTATAGTACGCGAGATTTGTCTGCCTGTTGTCCAACCTTCCGTACTGCACCACGATTCTGCGGTCGCTCTCGAGTTTCATCGCGTACTGCGTCTCAAAGGGCACGAGATACCCGCACATATCCTCGGGGTTGTTCATACGGAAACAGCGAACGCGCTTGGCGCCGACTTCCCACTCAATGTTATCATAGCACATTTTGTCCGTAAAATAAAGCGTTACCTTGATTTTTGCGGGCAAATCTTCATCGTTGACCACAATCACGGACTCATGCCCCTTTAAAACGCCCTCTCCGGCTTCGGGGAGTTCACAATCGGGAATGAGCCAATTCTTTTTTCCGATCGCCATTTTAAACGTCCAACTCCACGGGCTTTTTCAGGTAATCGGTCATGGAAATACAGCTGTTCTCCCCGATGACGATTCCCTTCTCCCAGCGCACGCCGAAGGTCGGTCCCGACACAAAGGTATCGACTTGGAAGGTCATATTTTTTTGGAGAGGATAATCCGAGGAAGTCTCCATCCAGGGAGCCTCGACCTCGATCATGCCTGTGCCGTGGCAGGGTCCGTAGACGTAATTTTGTTCCATTCCCGCGTCTTTGAAGAGTTTGTAGAATCCCTTGGCGACGTCGGACGCCATCACTCCCGCGCGGAGCTGTTCGGTCGTCCAGTTGTGCGCCGCAAGGCAGAATTCGACAATGCGCTTTTTCTCGCCCTCGAGTTTGCCCATAGAGACGGGCAAACCGATACTCGGCGAATATCCGTCAATCTTCGCGGACAGATTCAGCTGAACGATATCTCCCTTCCCGATCACGCGGTAACGGGAACGGCTGATGGCGTGACTCGTGGACTTTTCGGAAAAGACGTACATGGGCAATCCCTCGTATTCCGCGCCGTTTTCATAGATCGCCTTTTGGGCGACGCCGACCATCTGAAGTTCGGTCACACCAGGCTTGAGCGCGCGGAGCACCTCGTCCGTCGCAATCTCGATGATTCGGAAACCCTCTTTGATACAGGCGAGCTCGGCGTCCGATTTCACTTTGCGAAGTTCGACCATAATATCGTCGCACCGCACGAGTTCCGCCTCGGGAAAATCGTTTTTCAGCCCCTCGAAAATGGGAAGGGTGCAGTCGATATAGCTCCCGAGTCCGATGCGAATCTTCTTCCCCGTCACGCCGATCGCCCGAAAGACGTCCGCAAAATGATCCGCCTGCAATTCAGGATAGGCGGGGTCTGCCGACTCGCGGAATTCACGGAGCACGAAGATTTTGTCAATTTTCGCAAAATCCGCCGCAAAAATTCTCGATTCCGGTCCGCACATGAGAGCCGCGTCCCCCTTTGCGGAAATCGCAACCCCCGCACGCTCGAAAAGCGGCCAAAAGCCGGAAAAATATCTCGCGTTGGCATAGTCGGACTCCGTGCTCGAGACGACCATCACGTCGAGCCCTCTCTCCGCAATCAGCTTTGCCGCCCTCGCAATTCTCTCCTTGTATTCCCCGTCGGGAATACAGATTCTGTTACCCATATGATAAAATCCTCCGTATCCGGTATTTGCCTCCATTTTACTCCGAAACCGGCAAAATGTCGTTGCTCTATCGTCAGAAAATTTTATCTTATCGTAAATAAATGTACATAAAAAATCCCCGGCATAAATCACCGGGGATTTTTGCTTACTTGATGAGCTTAAAGGAACCGATAATCGGCAGGTCTTCCTTCCTGTCGTTGACGACATTGACGATTCCGAGAATGCCGAGTATAAGCAAAAGCAGGCTATATACAGATGCAACAATGGAAAACAACGTGTGCATGAAACCGCCGAACACGGTCAGGACGCCAAATACGACGTTTCCGATTACGGCAAAGAGCAAGAGTACAAGCCCCGCGTTCGCGTGCCGTTTCGCCTCCGGGTCGTCCTTATAGAGGATGAGCGGAAGAAAAAACAGAATGCCCCAAAGATAGCACAGCGCAAAGATAATCTTCTTCGTGGTATCGTCCTGATTGCCCGCGGTCTGCTGTTCCCGCTGCTGATTTTCCGTCGCGCCGTCGTTCTTTTCCGGCTTTTTGTTTTCGTCCTCTTGCATCACAAACCTCCATGCGTTTTGTTAAAACCATTTTAGCACTTCGGTCTCAAAAGGGCAAGCAAATTCGGATTTTCTCCAAAATTCCAATGTCCGAACCCGATCTAAATCCGTCCCAACGCCCGAACCACTCCCATTTCCGTCCCAACGTCCGTGAGGCGCTCGTTTCCGTCCCAATGTCCGAGGCGCTCTCATTCCAACCCAACGCCCGAACTTCTTATTTTTTCGATTTGGGAATCCTCGCCACGCGCACGCAGAGACTTGTACCGTACGCAAAGGGTACCACCGGAACGCTTACGCCCTCCGTCTCCGTCTTCAGTTCGACAGGCTCTCCGCTGTCAAGCCAAACCGCATCGGAAAGTTTTTCCGCTGTCTTAAGCAGGCATCCCTGCTTTTCTGCGCAGACTTTTGCGACATTGGGGTCGGCTGTCATGGGCACGTTTCGTATAAACACATAATAGTTATCCGCGCTCTCGAGCACAAAATCTTCCTGATTCCCTGTCCGGATTGCAGAGGGACGAACGTCATAGATCGCCTCTCCGTTCTTTTTGACCCAAAGTCCGAGAAGTCCCAAAAGCCCCCTTTCCATCTCGCCGAGGCTTCCGTCCGCGCGCGGTCCGACGTTCAGCAGGAAGTTGCTCCCGCACCGGCGGCAATCAGCAAGGTTTTCGATGAGCTCTTTGGAAGACTTGTAATCGCAATCCTCCGCCGCGTACGCCCAGTGATCGTTGAGGGTCTGACACATTTCGCTTGCAATATATTTCGGGAATCCCTCGAGATTGACGGGCGCGGGATTGCCGCGCTCGAAGGTCACGCTGTCGAGCTCGGGATGTCCGAGTTCCCCGAGTGCGGAAAGCCCCGTATTATTGATAATCATCGCTTCCGGCTGATTTTTACGAATCATGCCGTAGAGCGCGTCCTCCTGCCAGTCGGCGTCGGGATACGCCCACATGCCGTCAAACCAGATTCCGCCGATCTTTCCGTACTTGGTACAGAGCACCTCTACGCTGTCCCGCAGGTACTTTAAGTACGATGCAAAGTCCGGGAACAGGGATTCCGCGTGCCAATCAATGAGGGTATGGTAGAAGAAGGGCACAATCCCCTCCGCCCGGCAAGCGTCCACATATTCCGCAATAAGATCTCTTCCGCAGGCGTGGGGCGCGTCGTAATCCGAAAGCCCCCGCGTGTCGTAGAGAGAGAACCCGTCGTGATGCCGCGTGGTCAGCGTAATATATTTACAGCCGGCAAGTTTTGCAGTCCGCGCAAGTTCCGCTGCCCAATCCTTTTTTGGCGAAAACTTTCCGGTCAACGGCTCGTACTCTTCCCTGGAAATCTTATAAATATTTTGCACCCATTCTCCCTTTCCGAGAACGCTATAGAGCCCATAGTGCACGAACAAGCCGAAGCCGAGTTTTTCAAACCGTTTGATATAATCCTTGACAATCATAATTTTCTCCTCTTGACCTCTCGGTCACTATTTTTTAAAAGTTTTTTCCGTCCGGTTTTGATCCTTTCCGGGTTTCGGACGCCCCGCTCCGCTCTGCCGATTTCCGCTTACATTTTTTCTCTGCCCGATTTTCGTCATCCTCCAAGCCAAAATCTCAATCCCCCTTTTCTTCTGTATTTAATATTTTCGCTTTTGTGTAAACTTTGCTACGCCTAAATTCTTTGCGCCCTATTGCTCGCCAAACCCCGAAAAATCAACCCTCCAAGTTCCTCGATTTTCCGCACCGATTTTCTTCCAATCAAATATTTTGATGAGTTCCTCGGGCGAAACGGGAACAGGCTCCTCGATAATACCCGCGGCAAAGGCAAGCGCACCCACGATTTGGCGGGGCGAATAGGTCTCTAAGGCGTCCGAGAGCGAATCACCCTCCCGTTTTGCGAGCCTTCTCCCAAATCTGTCCGTCAAAAGCGGAATGTGATAAAAGACGGGCGGCTCGAACCCGAGTAAGCGATAGAGCCAAACCTGTCGCGCGGCGGAAGAGCGCAAATCCTCCCCGCGCACGACTTCGGTAACGCCGGAGAGCGCGTCATCGACGACGACGGCAAGCTGATAGGCGAATACGCCGTCTGCGCGCCGCAGGACAAAATCTCCGCACTCCCGCGAAAGATTCTGCGAACATACTCCGCGCAAACCGTCCAGATAGGCGACGCGATATCCGTCACCATACTCTGTCCCAAACCTTCCGTCTCCATTCTCTTTCCCAGCGCCCTTTTCCTCTGTGTTCTCTTCTGCCGCATTCTCTTCCGCAGTGTTCTCCTTCCCTGCGTTTTCTCCCTCTGCGGGAACTTGCACCCGCCAGGCGGGCGGGCGGCATTTTTCCTTCGCCGAAATCTCCTCCGGGGAGAGCGAGCGGCAGGTTCCGGGATAGATGACGCTTCCATCCGAAAGATGCGGCGCCTCCGCGGCATGAAGAGCGGCGCGGGAACAAAAACAAGGATACACGCGAACGCTTGTCCGCAATCGGTCGAAATATTCCCGATACACTTCCGCCCTCTCGCTCTGAAAGAGCACTTCTCCCTCCCAAAATATCCCGAGCCGTTCAAGGTCTCGCATGATGTCCTCGGCAAATCTGCGCGGACACCGTTCCGCATCAAGATCCTCAATGCGGAGCAGGAATTTCCCGCCCCGGCTCTTTGCGGAGAGATAGGCGATGAGCGCGCACATCGCATTCCCAAGATGCATTCGCCCGCTCGGGGTCGGCGCAAATCGTCCCACACAGCGTTGAAAATTGTGCATAGTACTATGCAATTCTATATTTTTGCACAGCAAAGCACTCTCTTTTTCAGCCATTTAACAGGGTTCGGAGCAATTCATGCGCAAACAACCCATGAAGTTCTCGCGTTGGATGATTGATTTTATTGGACAACAGATCGTCGGGGTCTGCCCCATAGGCGTACATCTTTTTCCAAAGCGCATAGCAGTCGCAGACGGGAACGCCGGCGCGTTCCGCCGTTTTCTTTGCCGTCTCGACATAGCGGTCGAGAACCCCCTCCTTCATGATCCGCGAGCAAAGCTCCGCCGCCCCCGCAATCGGCGCATCCTTGATTTCATAGTTCTTTTGCAAGCACATCGCGTTGGGAGTCATAAAGATACATTCCGCGCCTGACGCAAGCACCCTCGAAAAGATTTCCTCAAGCGCTCTCCGATAGTCCTCGAGCCCTTCCTCCCCGCGCGTGCTGTCGTTGAGCGCAAAGCATACGACCACAAGGTCGGGGGAAAATCGAAGAACGTCCCGTTCCAGCCGCGCACACCCCGAAACCGCATTGTCTCCGCTGATTCCGCTGTCGATGATGTTGCACTGCGCATTCGGAAAAATTTGATAGAGCAGTTTTTTGAGTTTATTGGAATAGGACGATTCCCAGTCAAAGACGGTCTCCAAAGCATTCTCACGCTTCATATAGACCTCAAAACACCCCTGCGTTACGCTGTCGCCGAGGAATACCGCAGTTGCGGATTCCGCCCCCAAGAGGTCTGCGCTCTTTCGGGACAGCTTTTCCATAAATTTCATTTTTTGCCCTCCTGTTCTGCTTGTCTTATCATATCATAAAATTTGCAAAAAGGGAACGGAAATATTGGATTTATTTCAATTTTTCCAAGCAATGACTCGTCGCACTTTCCGAACCGAAAATCCGCATTATCCGAAATCCGAATTCTTTGCCGGGCGAGGATTCACTTAAACTTTCCCACGCCAAAAATTGAAATTCGGCTTTGAAATATCAAAGCCGAAAAGTTCGCCGGATGATTGACCCTTAGACCGAAAGAATCATTTTTTCTCTTCCTCGAATTTTAGCGCACGCATGGCGAGCGGCTTGAGCATGAGGTGATGTTCGGTTCCGCGGTACTTGACGACAACCGCCGCCGGGAGTCCGAAATCGGTATTCAAGAGATAGACTTTCTCCTCTCCCGTCCTGTCGTCGTAGAAGAGAGAGAAACGCACCTTATCCCCGCAAATCACCTTTAAGTCGCAGGCTCGGTGGGACGCCGTCAAAAGTTCCTTGACAACAGTCCGATAGATCGGATAGACGCCGGAGTGTCCGGGATAGTCCGCATTTGTGAGGAAGGACACAAGTCCCTTTCCGAAATCATTTTCTATGAGAAAAGGTCTCGTTTCCCCCTCGCCGGAAGGCGTATCGAAGGTATCCGAGAACAGTCCCACCACGCGCCCGCCCTTGAGCGTAACGTCAGCCCAATCCGCAAACCCGCAGGGAAAATTGGCGTCGCAGATCAGATTTTTCGGACCCGGATAGTAAGTCTTGGGCGAACGGGTATTCCTTCTGAATTTAATGCCGCTGTTGACCCTGGAAACACCGGTTATCTCGCACCCGATCAAGTCCGAAACGCCCTCAATCGCCTCAAACGCCGCACCGCGCCTCGCGGAAGGATTCAGGTGCGCAGCGCTCAATACGAGGTGTCCGCCCTCCCGCACAAAAATCTTGAGATTCTCCAGGATCTCCGCAGTCATCGTGTGCCACCCGGCAAAAATGAGCAAGTCGTACCCACGGAAGACCTCCGCAGGCGATTCCGCGGGAATCACGTCGTACATACCGTAGGCGGGCGCATGCGAAAGGTCGTCCCCGTCCTCGCCGTGTGCGGCAAAATCAAACCAAGGCTGCGCGCGATAGACCTCATCGAGAATATTCCAACTGCGCTCGGGCGCCCCCTTTCCCCACTCTTCCCGTCCGAATTGGCACCAGGACGAGCCTCCGAGGAATTCGGTAAAACCGTCCAGATTCCCGTGCAGGAAGGCAACCCTTGCGAGCGGACCGCAGGGCGGGCGTTTGTCCTTGCGCAAAAATGCGGCAAATTCCCGCTGAATCCTGCGGTACTCCGTACACTCGGGCGAGTTCTCTTCCAAATCGTAACCGAAGGAATGAATCCCTCCGCCCCCGCTCTCGAGATTGGTCATATTCGCACCGGACATATAGAGCCAGCGGTAGGCGAGCGCGAGCCGTTTGGGTTTTATCGGGTCCTCATGATAGTAACCGCCGTACCATTCGTTTGCAATATATCCAAACCACTGCTCCCGCCCGTACCCAATGGACGCTCCTCGCGTAAAAGCAACCAGACTTTCGGGATTTCCGGGCATAACTTCGAGAGTTGCCGTACCGATACCCGCCTCGAGATTGTACTTTTGAAAGGCGGTCGGCTCGATGAGCATCGTCTTGTCAAGACCAAACTTGCGGTCATATTCGACCATAGACCCGACAAACGCGACGTAGTGCTCCTTCGCCTCCCGCATATCCGCAAAGTTCTGCGGCGGCATTTGCAGCGC
Source organism: uncultured bacterium (assembly GCA_905215695.1). Lineage (GTDB taxonomy): Bacteria > Bacillota > Clostridia > Christensenellales > HGM11417 > CAJMQN01. The sequence goes on along the minus strand of CAJMQN010000006.1, from coordinate 137,222 downwards.
AAGAAGGTCCGCCCCTTCGACGTAATATCCCCTGTCCTTCGCGGCAAGGTTGGTGCCCGTTTCCCCGAAATATTCTCCAAGAAAGAGGTCTCCCGCAATATTTTTAATTTTTTCTACCAACTCTGCATTCAACAGGCTCCGTTTGCCCGGGGGCGGAAACTGATAGGCATAGATAATCCCAAACTTATACTTGCGCTTGGCGGCGAGCCGCGCGAGCGCACAGACGGATTCATCGGGCACATTCTCTCGCGAGCCGAATACAAAGGCGTCCGCGCCGCAGTCCGCCGCGAGACGGTCAATCTCCGCGGCGAGCGCCTCCGGGTCAAAGACAAGCCCCTTGTAGTCGTTGTAACTGTAGCCGTTGATGATACGGCTCGCGTCCAATCGATTGATTCTCTCTCTCATTTTCCCCTCTCCGTTTTAAACCTCGAGTTCTCCGTACTTCTTCACAGCTTCCTTGAGAATGCGGTTCGTCTCGAGTTTCGCGTCCCCGATTGCGCCCGAACAGAAGATGACGCCGTCAACGCTTTTTTCGCGAAGCCTGCCAAAATACGTTTCAATCTGCCTTTGAAAGAGCGCGGTATCCATGGGTCTCACACCGGGATAGTCCCAGAGATAGATGCCGAGCATCTTCTTTTTTCCCGAGACAAGCGCCCCGAAACGCTTTACGAGCGCATCCATCTCCGGCAGAGATTCCCGATTCCAGATCCAGAATGTCACGCCGTCAAAACAGTCGAGATATTCGGAAATATCCATTCCGAGCTGATGCTCGTAGAGCACCGCCCAGAAATCCAATCCTTTGGCGTTGAGCCGCTCCCGAATCTTTTTCAGTACCGCAGGCGGGAACTTTTCCAATCGTTCGGGCGCAAAAAAATCATCTACAATCCCGCCCGTAATATTGGAACCCGCCGCAACCGCAAGAATATCCTCGGTGTTGCCGAGCTCATGCGCAGGCAGGGGCGTACTGCTGTCCCCGAGCACCGACCACTTGATTTCACGAAGCCCCGAAAACCTCTCCACAAATCCGTCGAAGGGCGGTTGAATATTACCTCCGTAGGAGACGATAAACGCATTCGGAATCCCGTACTCTTCGGCAAACGCCTCGGGGGTCATATCGCAATCCAACTTCGCGCACTCGTTGTGCGAGCCCTCGAGATGCCCCCAGTTCCAAAGCTTTTCTTTCAGCTTCATCTCTTTTCTCCTATTCGGAATAGCCCATAAGCCCAATATAAGAACAGTTGGGCTGCGTCACGTCCATTCTCCCGAACTGCACGACGACCTCCGACTCGCTCCGCACGCGCAGAGAATACTGATAGAGCCTGCCAAGTTCCACTCCGTTCAGTTGTTCGGGCTTATCCATGCGGATGGACTTGACTCTCTTCGCGGGCACATCGAATTCCAAACCCTCAATGGGATCTCTGTCCTCGAAATAGATATCGAGAAACACCTTCGAGGATTTGTCGTTGCAGTTGAGAATCATGAGACATTCGTGCCCTTCATAGCCGCTCTCCGCCCGCGCCTCGCGGGTAGGAATCCACCCGTCCACCACATACCAATTTTTTTTGCCGTTCCCCATTTTTCTCTCCTAATCGAAAATCTTCGGAATCGCCTCGTCGTTATACGTGGTCATGCGCTCCGCGCCCTTTGCTGTGACGACGTAGCAGTCCTCTACCCGGAAGGAACCCCACTCCATACCCTTGAAATAGGCGTCGATACACATGGTCATGTTCTCTTCGATGATACGCCCGTTGGTCAGCGAGAAGGAAGGCGCCTCGCACTCGAGCAGTCCCGTGCTGTGCAGACTTCCGTAGGGACAGAACTCTATATAACCCCGCTTGGTCAGATAATCGGTGTAAGCGGTCAGAACCTCCGCCGCAGGCACGCCGGGTTTCATCTTGGACGCCGCCACGTTCAGCGCGTCGTAGGCGCACATGACCGCATCTTTTATCTTCTGCGGAATCTTCCCAAGCACGTAGGGCGTGCAGATAATCCCGTTATATCCCTCGTAGCAGACGCCTGCGGCAAGGTTGAGAATCTCCGATTCCTGAACCTTACGCATGGTGTTGCGGCACATACTGATATAAGAATTTTTCGGTCCGGTCGCCACCATGGGCGCAAAAGCCTGCACGTAGCTCTCCGCCCCCGCGCGCAGAATTTCGCCCTCGAGAATGCCCTGAATCTCCCGTTCGGTCATCCCTGTGCGAATCTCGGGAACGGACTTTTGAAAGACGCCGCTCACAAGCGCCGAGCACTTTCTCATGCAGGCGATCTCCGCATCGGACTTCTTTAACCGAATCGCGTACAGCTCGTCGTCAAAATCGACAAATTCCGCCCCGTCAAAGACTTTGGCAAGCTTATTCCAGATAATCGCAGGGAAGGTCAAACGTCCGATGATTCCAATCCGTTTCACCGAATATTTTTGTTTCAGCTCATCAAAGTAGGCGGCAAAATCCAGCTGTCCGCCGAAATCGTATTCAAACCCGGACACCTCGCCGATTTCGGGAAACACTTTGATAACGCTGTCCGCGAGCCGGTTCTTGACCAGCGCGTAATCGTAGGACGCCTGCCCAGAACAGACTGTCACTTCGCCCTCGAGGGGTATAATAAGCGCTGCACTCTCGTTGACCGCGGCGAAATCGCAGAGATAGCGCACCGCCGAAGGGTCCAAAAGATTGGAGAATGCCATCACAAGGTCAATTCCGTTCGCTGCCATGCGCCCGCGCACCGCCGCGATTCTGCGGGAAAACTCCTCACCCGGGATAACGGGATTGTTTGCGTCAAAAACTTCGTTCATAAGATTCACTCCTTTCAAAACTTTTTATCTATTCTTATCGTCCAAAAATATTGCGGCATTGTCCGAAATCATGCGCGAAATATCCTCTTCCCTCACACCGCAGTCTCGGAGCATGGGTCGGATATTTTCGAGTATATGCGCGTATCCGAATCCGCCGTAGGTGCAGAGCATATTTTTGATACAGATATCGTTGGTCAGCAAAATCTGCCCGGCATATCCCTTTCCGACCAGCCGCGCGACGGTCTCCGCGCGCTCAAGGTCATAGGCAAACCGCCCGTTGAGGGTTTCCCCTTCACGCTTGCTGATATAGAACTCCTTACCGAAATTATCGAATTCCACAAACACCCCGAAGTCGAGCAACCTCTCGATATAATCCTCCCGGATATCGACGTCAATGTGGTCAATCGCAATTTTTGAAGGCGCAACGCCCATCGCGAGAAGTTTTTCGGCAATCGTAATGCCGTTTGTCTCATAGAGACTTGTATGGACATGAATCGCCTTCCCGGTCTCGAGATGCGCCAGTCCCGCGGCGGCAACGCACTTCCATTCCTCGGGCGTCACGACCGCGCTCGTCCCGATTTCCCCTATCACGCCCGCACGGACTCCCGTTCCGCGCACACCCTCCCGAATGTCCCGAACCATCTCCGCCGCAAGCTCTTTCTCCGAGCGTTCGGCTAGTCCCTTCGGATGCGCGGCGGCAACGTAGAAACCGCACCCCATGACGATATGTACGCCCGTTGACTCACTGATTCGTTTGAGCGCGAGCGGGTCTCTTCCGATCGAATCAAGCGTCGCGTCCACAATCGTATTTCCTCCCGCGCGCCCAAAGAGTTCGACCTCGTGTCGGGCAACTTCCTCCTCATCCATGACCGCGTTGTCGAGAATGGAATAAGGGTCCTTTCTCACAAACCGGAGATTGTCAAGCGAAAGTTTTTGATAAAATACGCCCGGGTCGCCCGCAGGTTTCTTTGTAAAAACTTTCAGGTCAATGAGCAAATGCTCGTGCGGAAGCACGTTTCCAAGCGCCTCTTTCGGAATTTCGCCGCAGACAGTCGTTATCATTTCGATTTTCTCTCCTTTCCGCACCATTGTAGCATAGCTCCCACCCTCTGTAAACCCACTAAATTGCTTTCATATTCCACAATATTCCTTCTGCAATATTTTTATATAATTTTGTTTCTATCGGAAAAATATTGTGATATAATGAAAGCATGAAAACCTATCTTCGGCATCGAATTGTCAATTTGGTGGACGTCAAAGAGCTGATGGCTCTCGAATATTTGGACTTTCTCGGGAAGTATGCGGACTACGTAGAGAGTCACGCCTTTTGGGAAATGTGTTACGCGGAGCGGGGTCACCTGTTCTGCCAAATCGGCGACCGCGAATTTGCGCTTGCCGAAGGGTCTCTCGCCTTCGTGCCGCCCGGCGCAAAGCATCGCTATTTCTCGGATGCGGGCAACCAAAACCGCGCATTTGTCGTATGCTTTGAATGTCTCTCTCCCGCGCTCAAGATTCTCGGCGGAAATGTCTTCCCCCTCTCCTCCGAACAGCGGGAAATCGTCTCTAAAATTATCGAGGAGACCCAAAAGACTTTCCGCATGAACGATCGCGAGCTGTTGGACGTTGTCGAGCACCCGAACCTCGGCGGACAGCAGGTCATTCTCCTGCATCTCGAGTATTTGCTCATCTCTCTCCTGCGGGGCGTATCCTCGCACGAAAACGCGGAGGTCATCTTCCTCGACGACGAGGATTTTTACGCCAATCTCGTCAAAATCGTGACGGACTACTTTTCGGAACACATCTCCGAACGCCTCACGCTTGACGAAATCTGCCGCAAGGTCAACTACTCCAAATCCTTCCTCTGCAAGACCTTCAAAGAACAGACGGGAGAAAGCCTCTTCACCTGTTTCAACCGCCTGAAGATTGCGGAGGCAAAACGTCTGCTCGGAGAGACCAACCTCTCCGCGGCAAAGATTTCAAAGCTCATCGGACTGACCGACGCCAAATATTTCAATACGCTCTTCAAGAAATATACAGGCACCACGCCCGTCCAGTTCCGTTCCCGTCTCGCGGAGCGAATCCCCTCGCAGTCGCCGCCCTCGCCCCAATCCGCCAAACCGCGCGAGGGTGCGTTTCCGTTCTACCGCAGTTAAGACAGGGTCGGGAATTTTCCCGACCCTTTTCTTTTTGGTTATGAAATCTTCCTGAATGCCGCCGCACCGGCAAGGAGCAGTGACAGACAGCCGATGAGTTCGTAGGACGGACTCTTACAGCCGCCCTTCTCTTCCCCGTTTTCGTCAAACGCGCCGTTTGTGTCGTACTGCGCATCATTGTCCTTTACGACGAATTCAAAGGTTGTAAATTTGTCCGGCTTCGCGTCCGAAACCGCTTGAATGACGACCGTACCGGGTCCTGTGATGCGGAGCTGTCCGCCCGCAATCTCGGCATTTCCGGAGACCACCGAGAAGGTAACCGTCAGGTATCGCGGCAAATAGGTATTCGCCTGAACCGTCGCGGAGAGCGGTATGGGCTGCGAATCCGTGGTGACGTTCTCAAACACGGATGTATCAATGGTAATCTTTTCAATGTTGAGTTCGCTGACAGTCAACGTCTTCTCGATAAAAACGCTCTTGTCAAACGCCGAAACAATCTTGAGTTTGACTTCCCCCGCGCCGGTAAGCGTGAGCAGATTGCCCGAAACCGTCGCGGGACCGCTGACGACCTCGACAGAATACCCCGTGAAGAGTTCGAGATTCGGCACCGCGCGAACCTTGATTCCGAGTTCGAGGGGAGCAGGCATATAGAACAAATCCACAAGATTGCTCTCGTCCAGCGAAATCCCCCTGACCTCCACGTCCGCAGGGTCGTAGAGATAAGTCCCCTCGAGATAGAGATTGCGGATTGCCGCGGTATAGGAACCGAAATCGAGCGCCGCGTCCGCAAAGAATCCGACATAACCCTCAAAGTCAAACCCGTCGTAAGTCGCAAAGAGTTTGTCGAGGCTGACACCGTAGTCGCCGTAATGCATATCGAGATAGAGTTCGAGGGTTCCGTTGTTTCTGCCGACCAAACGCACGGTCATGGGATTGTCGGACATAAACGCAAATCCGTCGTCCTTCCCGTACCATTCGTTGGTATTGGGCTGTGCCTGCGTGACGTAATTCGGCGTAAGTTTCTCACCGGCGCGATAGACATGCGCCCAGGTCTTTGTAAAGCGGATGCTTCCGACCCCCGCGTCGCTCACGTTGGAATCCATCCCCGGCATAGCGAACATGAACCCGAAGGGCAGGTCCTGTCTCGAACCGGGCTGTGCGGTAAAGGTGACGTCAAACACAATTCCGGTCTGCGGATTGCGGTAGAAAGGAATCTGCAATACAGCCTTTGGATTCACTCCGTCCGCATCGTTGTGTGCACCCACAAAAGCAAGTCCACCGTCCGCAATCACCGTACCGGTTTCGTGCTGTTTTACGTACCAGGTCTCCTCGGTGAGTTCGTCAAACTTTTCGGTGAGCTGATATTTGTATCGCTCGAGGTCGGCAATCTCGAATTCAAATTCCGCAAACACCTCGCTATCATAGACCGAAGTAATACGCAGAATTGCAGAACCGGGATTGAGCGCCGTGAGTTTGCCGTCCGCGAGACTGACAACATTGTCTCCCGCCGTCAGCGTATAGCTGACCGAGGAATCCCAGTCCGTAGGCGGTTCCGTTACGTACTTCGCGGAGAGTGAAATTGTATCTCCGACGACAAGTCCGCCGAGACAGCCCGCGCCAAAGTCTATTTTTCCCTCGGGCGCAAGCACTGTAAAACTCTTTTCCGCTGTCACCGCAGGGTTGGTTTCGGAGACAAACCGAAGTGTCACATCCCCCTTGCCCTTGAGCCGCAGGAATTTTCCGTTGACAATTTCGGCAACATCTGCTCCCTCCGTGACAGAGACCGTCCACCCCTCTTTTCCGTGAATGTTGGGCTCGAGGTTGACGGTAGCGGCGAGCTCGATATCCGCAATACCGGGCGCATAGCGAATCCCGTCGAGTTCGGTCTCCACGCGGATGCTCTTGACGATTTCCGCCTCGTCGTACAAGACAGTGCCTTTCACAGATACATTTTCAATGATTCCGGCAAAATCCGCGCCGTCGCCCGAGGAGAAAAACGCGGTATATCCGCTGAAATCGAATCCCTCATAGGTCGCGTACAGCTTTGTGATATCGGTATTGATGGTAAAGAAGGGTTCGTTATCCTTTTCCTCATAGGACTGCCCGCGATAAAGATAGAGTTTGCCGTCCGTCTTCCCTACCAGCCGCAGCGTAATGGGCGCGTTTGAAGTGAACGCGGCGGAAGTTTCTCTTCCGTAGGAGTACTCGTCCCCCGTCGTCACATAGGTGGGCGTGAGCCGCTGTCCCCCGAGCGAAACGGCGACCTCGGTTGTCGTCACCCGCACACCGCCGACGCCGGGCGTGGTCAGGTTCGCGCTCTCGTCGGGCATTCCGAAGAGCAGACCGACGCCGAATTCCTGCGACATACTGCGGGGACCGACCGCCGCGGTAAATGTAATGTCAAAGACCGTATCCGAACCGTTCACCCTTCCGAAGGGCATTCCTTTCAGCACGAGTTTGGGGTCTAACCCGTTCGCTGACGCCGTGCGCAAAAACACGATACCGTTTCGGTTGAAGAATCCGCTTTCCCGGTTGACAATCTCTCCCGCACCGGGCAAAACTTTTCCCCAAACCTGCGTGTCGATTCCTCCGGCAAAGGTTTCCCCCTTCAAATCGTAAGCGTACGTCTTGTCATAGACCCTGCCCGCGTACTCGCGGTACTGTCCGTTCTCCGCGGTCGCGCGCAAAACGAAACGTCCTGTCCCTACAGCGTTGAGCGTTTCCCCTTCGATTGCCGCGACACTCTCCGCGCCTTCGGTCAGCGAGTAAGCGACCCCCGTACCAAACCCGACGTCGGGAATCGTGGTATAGGAAATATTCAGCGGCAGAGAGCCTCCCAACTGTATTCTCGCAAGACTTTTTTCCGCCGCAAAGGCAAAGACGTCCTGCGGGTCGAGCACGCGGAAGGTCACCTCGTCGAACTTCGTCGCGTCGAGCTTTGAAACCGCCTTGAGAGTAACCTCACCGGCGTTCAGCGCGCGGAGCGTACTCCCATCCAGCGCAACGGATTCCGCACCCGAGAGGATAGACCAATCTACGCCCGCATAGACTGCGGAGCGCGGCGTAACCTCCACTGCCGCAGAAAGTCCAACGGAATCTCCCTTGCAGAAGTTTTCAAGCGCAGTTTCATCGATTGCCACCGATTTGACTTCCGCGCTCTCCTTGACGTTTCCCGAGAATTTCAAATCCCAGATGTCAAAGAGTGCGCCCGGCTTGGACTCATTGAAGGTCCCGAAGGCGAATTTCCCGTTGAATGAGACGGGATTTTCCGCCGTCGTTTCGATGACATGCTCGCCGTTTTCCTGTGCGCACTCCGAGTACGGGCATTTATAGCGCGCAACAAGCCGACCGCCCTTGTACCCGGTAACCGTCACAGAGAGTTCATGTCCGTCGCTCAAAAAAACGCAGACATTGTTATTCTGTGTCCCCACATAGAAATTGTTGTACTGAAATCCGACCTTCGGGTCCTCGGGAAGAATGGTATCTCCTTCCACACCGAAAGCAAGCCCCCAATGGAAGAGCGAATCCCAAGGTGTGCCCCGCGCAAAAGTACGCGACACGCGAAAGGACATCTCAAAAACCTGCTCCCCGTCGGCGACGCCCTCGTCGGTAATTTCAAATTTGCTCTTCATAAGCGGAATATCGACGACGACGGGTTCCGTAGATACGTATTTCTGATCGTCAACCGTATGAAACTTGGTCTGTTCGGCACGTGCGCTCGTTCTCGCGGTCCTGTCCGCGTATTCGACAATCGCCTTCGACGTATCCCCGCTGACCTTCCACGCCGCGTCCAGCGGATTCAAAAAGTCAAAGTCATCCGCGAAATCAATTTCCTGCGCCTCACATTTGATTTTGAGGTCGTCCAGCCCGATATCCATGGCATCTACGTTGTAATTTTGTTTCATCTCCTCGTGCGCTTCCCCGTTCGAGAAGAGAACATAGCCGTCGGTCAGCGAAAAATCCGCATTTGCAAAGGGCTGCGTTACGACCGGTTGGTCCGCGTCCGTGAGCGGCGCTTTGGAAAAATAGATATCGACATTTCCGTCAGCCTTCACGGTAAAGCGCACGTATGCCTTATCGTTCCAGCCAATTTGGCTCGCATTGACGGCATACACGCCGCTCTGCACGTTGGTGATTCCCACGCTGTTGAATTCAAAGCCAATCCCGCCGGATGCGCCCAATGTATCCGAATTTGCCCCGAGCGTCAAAAACAGGTGTGTGCGCTGTGAGAGCCAGGCATCGTGATAGAACTCCACCGAATATTCTCCGGTAAGTTTCTGCCGGAAAGCAAGCGCGGTGCTCTTCTCTGTCTGTACCTGCTTAAAAGTGAAAATTCCGTCCGTCGGAACGCGGTCGGTTTCTCCTCCGTCCGCCCTGTTTTTCACAATCTCAAAACTATCCGAGTCGAACCCGACAATCTCCCGCCGACCTGTGACCTCCGCCGCCCGCGCCCGAAAGCCGAAGGCGGCGACAAAGAACGCCGTCATCATCGCCGCAAGCAGTGCGCACAGCAGAATCAAGCATCTTTTTTTTGAAATACTCATCGTTTTCCTCCCTCCATGGATTGATTATATTAAACTTCTACCGTATCGTAAATTTTGTTCAAGCCCCACTTCGCAAGTTGTGTAATCGGCACACCGATGAGAATCAAAAGGAGACTCAGCGTCGCCGCATAATTGGGATTGCGGTTGCTCTTTACGAGGTCCATCACGATGGAGACCATGGTCCAAGAGTCCCCCGCGCCCCCCGTCAGCACCTGCGTGTGCAGAAACATGGTAAAGACCGTCGTCACGCCGAAAAGAATCATCGTGGAAATCGTAGGCCACATGATGGGAATGTAGATAGAAAAGATCTCCCGAAAGGTTCCGCACCCGTCCAGCGCGGCGGACTCGGTGACCTCCTTCGGCACGCGGGAAAGCGCGCCGAAGAGGAGAATACAGTTGTACCCGATGCCCGCCCAGACCGCGTAGAGATACAGAACGGGCATGGTCCAGCCGGGATCGTTGAGCCAGAGCGGAATCCGCTCGAAGGGTATGCCGAGCGCGGTCAATACGCTGTTAAGAGGTCCGTTCGGCGAAAAGATGTTGCGGAACGCCAGCCCCATTACCACAATAGAAATAATGGACGGAAAGAAGAAAATGACTTTATACAGACCCGCAAGCGGCACTTTCTTGAAGAGAAAGTATGCGACAACAATGGAGAGCGGCAGCGTAATCATGACGGACACCGGAAAATATCCCAGCGAATTCAGGATAGAACGCAGCCATTTTCCGCTCGATGACCACTCGATTGCGAAGATTCGCAGATTTTCAAACAGCGCAACCCCCTCCCCCGCGACAGGCGATTGGAACGCCATCACGAAGGTCTTGATATTGGTATAGAGTGTGAAAACCGCGAACTGCGCGAGGGGCAGAAGAAGCATGCAGAAGATGAATATCCCGCGCTTGAACTTCCGCTTCTGTACAGAATTCCTGAACATAATGTTTCCGCCTTACTGAAAGTACTTTTTTGCGATTTCGTAATCGCTCGCCCAGAGCTCCTCGCCCTTCTTGATTCCCGCCTCGGGACTACCGACCGCCTTGAATTCGTCGCAGATTGTCCCGTCGCTCGCTAGGATATTCTTTAAATTGCCCAACCGGTAATTATCGACGTAACTGACGCTATAGACGTTCGTGGCGTTGAGGTAGATGTTCATGAGGCTCTCCCCCCAGGTATCGAGTCCGGAGAGGTCCACGCCCTCATAGGTAAAGGGACGCGGATTCCCGCCCGTCTTTTCGGTATAGAGCTTGAGCATCTCCTTGGTGGACATGAACTTGAGAAAGTCGATTGCGAGTTCTCTATGCGGCGCGTCTTTTGGCACGACGAGCACGGTCGAATCGCTTGCGTTCCCGTTCTTCGTGCCGTCGGGATTGGTTTTATCGGGGTTGATCCAGGGCAGCGGCATCATCGCGCACTGAAAATTCGGATAATCTTTGAGGAACTCACTCATCTCGGTCCTTAGCCAGGACCCGCCGATAATCATGGCACACTCACTCTTGATGAACGCCTGCTGAACGCCCAAATGGTCTAGTCCTGCCGAGCCCTTTAAAATCCATTTGTTCGTGCCGAGAATCTTTCCGATGGTCTGATAGGCTCTCTTCCGGGACTCCTGCTGATAGACCTCGGGATTCTCGAACCGATAGAACTCCTTAATCTTTGTCGGTCCGGCGTCCTGTGCCCACAGCCCCGCAAAGAGGTTGTAGAGGTAACCGTCCGCGATATTGCCGCAGTAACCGAGGGGCGCTATACCCGCGCCGCTGATTTGGTCGCAGAGCATATAGAACTCTTCCATTGTCGTCGGAACTCTCCAGCCCTTCTGCTTGAACATTTCGGTATTGTACATAATGCCTGTGACGGCGGCGTTCCAAGGCACACCGTAGTAGTGCCCGTCAATCTTGACAATATCCTCGAAGTTCGGGTCAATGAGCTGTTTGAGATTCTTCCCGTCCTCGATTTCCTCTTCATAGAGGTTGTCGAGACAAGCAAGGCGGTCGCTGAGCCCGTCCCCGTCCTTGTCATAGACGGAATTATTGTAATAGTTTGTAGAGGAAGTCAAAGAGTAAATATCCCGCACTCCGCTCCCGCCGTTCTCGATTGCGGACTGCGCCGTTCCCTCCATATTCGCGTCGCCCTTCGTGACGACCTTGACATCTTTATGTACCTTTTCGTACTCCGCGGCAATGGCGTCCAGCCAATCGATTCCGAACCCCGCTTTGTACACCGAAATATAGAGCCGCGTGCGCCCGTCAGACTCGTCCTCGTCCTCGATTCCCGCGGGTCTGCACCCCGCGAACGCAAGCGCCGCCAAAACCAATGCAAAGAGCACCGCAAACCTGCGCAAATGTTTTCTCATAATGTAACCTCCCTTTTTCGTTATTTCAACGGAATGATATAGTATCCTTCCCCGGAACCGATGGTTGTTTTGAACACCCCGTTCGGCGCGTCCAAAAGAATTTTCCTGCCCTTCTTGTAGAGCATAACTCTGCTGCAATCCTCAAAAGTGAGCGTGACCTCGTTTTGAACGTCCTCTGCCGGGTCCGAGATATTGACAAGCAGGAAAGCGTCTCGCTCGTCCTTATCCCGAAAGGTTCCGAGCAGAAAATCCTTTTCTGCCTTCATCTTGGAAATCCTCGGATGCGAGGCGAGCAAAACGGGAACGTTCGTACCATCCGGCGTCTCGATGTTCTGCGGAATACCCGAGAGCGAAAAGTTCGGATAGTCCTGGTCCGCGGTATAACCGAGGACGCCCGTCCACTCCGCGTTCATGTACATTTTCTCAAAGCTCTTGACTTCCGAGATGACCTCTTGCATGGAGTACCAGGTCTGCGTGCGGTTGCCGTAATAATCGACAAGTCCGTGCGTGACATTTTCGCCTGTTGTCTGCGTGGTCCAGTAGGTAAAAGTCTCGATCCCCTTTGTGCCGAACGCCATCGCCGCATAGACCTGCCAGGCAATATCGTCGTAGTTGTCCGTAGTGCGGTAATCATGGTGCCCCATGGTCAAGATAAAGGAATCAAAATCCAGACCGTTCGCTTTCGCCACCGCGGCGACCTGACCGAGGTTTGCGAGGTGTCCCTCCTTGAGTCCGTCGTTCATGAGAGGGTAGCTGTCGAAACTCATGCGCTGAATCGAGGAATTTTTGGCATAGTCGTCGAGATACGCGACATAGCTCTCCGCGCCTAAAATGGTCAGGGACGCGGAATTGGGATGTACGTTGATCCACCACTCCCCGCTTCCAAAGGTTTTGAAATATTCCCCCGCCGCCTTCAGACCGGGAAAAAGCGCCGCGCTCGGTTCATCGGACGCATAGATTCCCGCGAAGTTTTCCCGTTCGAGATACTTCTCCATATTTGCCGCGATATTTGCCTTTGTCGTCTCGACCGCGGAGGAATCCGGTTCCTCTTCGTTGAGCATACCCGCAAGCGCGGCGAGCGAATTGTCGTACGGAAAAAATTTGATTCCGTATTTAGCAAGTCCGTCCATCGCCTTGAGGTTATTCTCGAGACTCCCCTCATAGATGGGAATGGCGTAATTGAACCCGCATTCTGCCACATACCCGTACTGTTCATCCGTCATAAAATCAGGATTCCCCGAAAGTTCTCCCGTGCCGGTATTAGCGGGCGGCGGCGTCATGTAGGCATAGAAACGGAATTCCTCGGAATCCGCGTACTCCTCGAACTTGCGTTCTTCTCCGCCGCATCCCCCGGCGGCTGTGACCGTGAGAACGAGCGCAGCAAACAGACCAACCAACTTTTTCTTCATAGTTCCCTCCTATCGATTTTATATTTGATGTCGGCTATCCCTTGAGTCCGCCGGCCATCGTATTGTTCATGAGAACCTTCTGCGTCAGGATAAAGACCGTGACGACAGGAATGAGTGAAACAATCATAGCGGCAAAGAGTTCGGTATAAGCGCCCGTGCTCGTAGCGTTAAAGGACATGTTCTGAATCCCCGTAGAGACAGTTTTTGCGCTCGGCATAAACATGTACGGATTGTAATAGTCGTTCCATGTGTTAATCCCGTTGAGCAGAAGAACCGCGCTGATTCCGGGCCATGCCTGCGGAATCATGATTTCCGCAAATACCCGCAGGTCGCTCGCGCCGTCGATGAAAGCGGCCTCGGCATACGACCAGGCGATTCCCTTGAAATAGCCGTACAGCAGAAGAAAGAATGCGCCGAAGGGTGCTGCATAGAGCAAAATGACCCCCTGATAGGTGTCGAGGAGATTGAATTCCTTAAAAAGTTCATAGGTCGCGACGGCAGTGCCTACGTTTGGTATGACCATAAAGACGATTGCAAGCGTAAAGATAAAGCCGCTGAACCGAAATCTGTACTTTGCGAGGATATAGGCGACCATCACGGGAAAGAGCGTGGAGAGCACGGTTCCGAAGACGGTCAGAACGACGGAATTGATAATCATATCGACGAGTCCGGACTCGGTGAGTGCAACGGCGTAGTTTTTGAAAATCTCCCCTTGAGCAAATAGTTTTTGAGGCAGCGACCAAACGTTGTCGATAAATTCTCCGTTTGTCTTAAAGGAATTGAGCAGAATATAGACGAAAGGAAAGATAAGTGACAGCGCATACAGTCCGAACAGGACCGAACAGCAGAGATAGAGCGGTTTATAATTTCGCTTACAGTTCATTGGAGACCCCCTTACTCGTTTTAAAAGGTGTACCTTTCCGTACCAAACATTTTGCTCTGTTCCTCTTCGGAACGGGGCTTTTTTTATGCTTTTTTGGGTGATTTTTTAATTTCGGAAAGGTACGCTTTTACGAATCAAAAATAATTTCAACAAGATCCATGCCGCGCGGCGGGATTCTGTCCCGGAAGGTACAGCCGTCATACAAAATCTCATAGCCGTCGTATTTAACGAGCGATTTTGCAGACCGGATTTTGCGCCCGAGTTTCACCTCGGGAATAATATAGAAATAGTCGTCGTTGCTCAGAATCAGAAATAGTTTCTCCCCCCGCCGAAATCCGGTGACCTTGCACCGCTTTTTCGGGCAGTCCGTGTGCGGAAATCCGAAATACCGGTTCGCAAACAGCGAAAGCGCGGAGAAAAAATCTTTCGGGAGTCTCCGATATCGGAGTGGATAAGTCCATATTCCCAATTCCGCGTCGAAAGCCGACTGTTCGCAGGGCGAAAAATCAAACTCTGCAAGAACACTTCGGAGCGGTTTCTCCCAATCCTCTTCGGGCGGTTTTCCGCCGTACAGCCGACAAGAAAAATCCCCGATCTCCGCCGTCCACACCGCCTCTCCGCCGAGTTCTCCAAAGCCGACTGTCATAACCGGCGCGCCGCATCTCCGCACAGCGTCCCGTTCCGATTCGGAAAGAAAACCGGGGTTCGCAATGAGCAGCGGCGTTTTCAATCCCTCCAACTCGTCCGCACGCGCCATCGCACTCACGCTGAGTCCCGCAGAAATCAGCGCATTGTGAATCGCCGTCGCTGTATAATTTCTTGTACTTCCGTATTCCTCGAATTCTCTGTCCAACCGCGTATCCGACCAAAGCAGAGTCATTCCCTCGGCGGCGTCCGGCGTATCGAGCCGCATACGCTCCAGCCCTTCGAGATACCGCCAGTTCTCCTCGGGCACACCATCCGAAAGGCAGTACAGCGGTCCATCCGAATATCGGACAAGTTTTCCATTCCGCGTAACAAACCCGTTATTTCTGCGATAAATAGCCCGGGCGAGCTCCATGGGCGCATGCCTGAGAATATCCCACTGTTCTGTCGTATCCTTAATAGGTGTCAGAGTAAGCTGTCTGTTCTGGGGCAAACAGCATTTTATTGACATCTGCATGAGGTAAAATTCATAGTGAAAGAAATCGCGCTCGGCAAGGGACAAATAGAAGTTCCCTTGGTCCTCGTCTGCGAGAATTCTTCTCGTCGCGGAAACTTCCTCAATCATGAGCCGGTCTCCCTTTTGAATACAGTCCCGGTAGTCGATACCGTATCGGTACATCGCCTCAAAGGGGTCGCGCGTCCAAAAGCTGTTGATTAGGAGCGGAACGCCTGCCAATTCCCGGTGCATATCCGCATAATATTCCTTCCAAAGCCCCATGAGAAACTTTGTCCAGGAAAGCCGATATCGCGAAAGAATTTTTTCCCGCCGAACGCCGTATTCCTCTGAACCGTCGCAGCGGACAGGTAGCCCCGTAATTCCCTCTGCCGCGAAAAATCGTCCGACAATATCATCCGAAAAGTCCCCCGCCTCCACGGAGTATCGCGCGCTTGAGATGCCGTCCGCAATCTGTACGCCGTCAAATCCGAAGTCCCGCACGACCTGACGAAGTTTTGGAAAAAGCGTGCGCGAAAAGGCTTTACCGTCCGCGGTGTGCTTAAGCACAAAGATAGAATCCCGATAGTTGCCGAATCGGTCCCGCTCCCGAAGGGGTAAAAGGTCGATTTCTCCGGCTATATTATCCTTCGCAAAGTTAAAAAACGAGAGATAGACCTTGATGCCCCGCGCCTGTAGTTGGGCAATCAACTCCGCAAGGTCTCGGCTGGTCCACGCCTGCCGTTCCCGCTCCTCATTGCGATTCTTCTTTCCGTAAACACAGTCGCAGGGGCGGAACGCATACTCTCCGTTACTCCTGTGTCCCAGCACAAAACCGATGTCCGCAAAGAGCAGGGATACCCCCGCGGGAGCACCGCCGAACTTTTTCAAAAATTCTCCCACGGCATAATCCGGGCTGTCCCTGTCAAATCCAATCAGCTCAATCCAACACCATTTTTCGCCCGCTATACCTTCGCCTCCCATCTCGTCCTCCCCACAAAATCCAAGATTGTTTCCCTGTCCGAGTTCCCCCCTATTATAAGCGATTGCAAACCGCTTGTAAATCCCTAACTTTCCGCAAGGATACCAATATTTTCCTTAATTTCTCGATTGACACATTATTTTCTACCCTATTTTGTAAGAAAATAGCGCACAAAACACGCTTCCTATGCTATAATAAATTCTATGAAAGCGGATTGTATCTATGAGCGCGAGGCGGACCACGCGGACTATCTCTACTTCAGGCACAGTTTCGGCGACAACTGCTGTGCGCATTTTCATCTCACAACAGAATTCTTTTTCGTCAAGTCCGGACGCGCGGAGGTCTTTGTCAACGGCGTCTCGAAAGTTCTCGAGGCGGGCGAAATTGCCGTTGTTCCGAGTTACCACGTTCATCACTACCGCTGCGGCGAAGAGAACGAGGTCTATGTCATGCTGATTTCCCAAAATCTTCTGCGGCGGTTTTTCAACATGCACGGAGGAATTTTCCGCAGTTTTCTGCCCGTTTCGGAGATTACGCCCGAAGTTTTCGATTGGCTCGAGGTCATGCGCGTGAAATGGCAGGACGCGGACGCGCTCATGCGCTACGGGCTCGCGACCTACCTTCTCGGACTGCTCGCGACCGTTTACCCCGCCGACCGCAGACCGGACGCAAAGGACGCCGCCGCCGCGCAGATTCTGCGCTATATCGACGAACATGCCGCAGAACCGCTCACGCTCGAAGGGCTCGCAGGCGAATTCGGTTATTGTAAAAATTATTTTTCCTCCATGTTTAACCGCGTGACAGGCATGCATCTAAAGGAGTATCTCAACCGCGCAAGGCTTCGGCTCGTCAGGGAACGGATTGAGAAAAACGACGGCAAAGATACCGTCCTCGAGATTGCGACCGAATGCGGGTTCAACAGTTTGAGCAGTTACTATCGCGCGCTCAAAGACAGCGAAAAACAGATTCGATAAAAAAATGTGAGACTTTTTGGCCAAAAAGTCTCACATTTTTTAGAATCAAATTCTAATCCGTTGTTTTTTGATGCGTTTTTAATCGATTTTTACGTATTTTTTTGCGGTTATCGAGCGGTTTTAACGCGCAATCAGGATTCCGCCCCCGCTCAATTCGCGATTTTTTTCGTCAAAATGCTCTGCATAAACGATTTCCGAATACGCCCCGACAATCGGACGGGACTCCGCCGACGGATTGACGCAGACCAAAAAACGTTCTTCCCCGTCAAACCGTTCGTAGCAAAGCGGATACCCTTCCGCGAGAATTCGGATACACCCGTCCGCGCACAGGGCGGCGTGCGCCTTGCGAAGGGCTGTCAGTCTCTTGACGAGATTGTACAACGAATCCGGACGCGCTTTTTGCGACTCGACGGATTCCCCCGCATTCCCGTTTACGGGCAGATAGAGGTCTTTTTCGGGCGCAGAAGAGAACCCGCGGTTCTTTCCGTCCGTCCACTGCATGGGCGTGCGCGCACCCGTGCGGACGTATCCGCCGTCACGGTTGATGTTCTCGCGTTGGGTCATGCCGATTTCGTCCCCGTAATACACGAGCGGTACGTGCTTGAAGGTCAAAAGAAAGGCAAACGCCGTCTTTAATTCCGATTCGGTCTTGTTCTTTGCGAGCCGTATGACGTCGTGGTACCCGCTCGGCACAGAGAAATATCCCTTTCCGTCCAATTTTGTCCAAAGGCTCTCGCAGTACCGCAGAAATTCCGAGACCGACCCCGCGCCCTTCTCCGAAAAATAGTTTTCGCCGCGCTCGAGTCCGCGCAGAATGTTGGAACCCGGCGTGTTGCGGAAGAGCGCGTTGTACCAAGGCATGTCGTGCCCGAAGTAGTCGAGGTCAAATCCCGCCTTACCCACGGAATTTTCCGGGCAAATCCATTCCGCGATGAACATGGCGTCGGGATAGGCGGGGCGCAGAGCGGCGAATATTTCTTTCCACACCCACAAAAGTCCCTCGAGATCCTCGTCCCGGGGCGAATTGGGCAGGCACTCCTTGACAAGAGAATTCGCGCAGTCCATGCGGAATCCGTCGATTCCCCGGTCCAGCCAGAATTTCAGCGCGGCAACAATCCCCTCGCGCAGAGGTTTGAGTCGGGGGTCCGTGTAGTGCATCTTCCACTTGTCCCCGCAGTCGTAGGGACTTTCGGGAGCACGGTCGGTCAATCGATTGAAACCGTAGTTCAGCGCGGGCTGCGTGGCGTAATAGTTGACCACATATCCCCCGTCGCGGTCGTAAAAGCCGTGAATGGATTTGTCCGCGTACTTATTGAAAACGCTGTCCGTCCAAATGTAGCGGTCCCAATACTCGTTCGGCTCGAAGGTCGCGGATTTCTCGAACCACGGATGTTTGTAAGAGGTATGTCCGGGCACGAAGTCGAGAACGAGACGAAGCCCCCTCTTCTTGCACGCCGCAACCAAGGAGTCGAAATCCTCGAGCGTGCCGAAGCGCGGGTCGATATCGCAGAATTCCGTCACGTCGTACCCGCCGTCCGTAAAGGTCGAGGGATAGATGGGATTCAGCCAGATAACGTCCGCCCCAAGGTCTTTGATATAGTCAAGCTTGCTCTCCACGCCCGCAAGGTCGCCGATTCCGTCCCCGTTTGCGTCGCAGAAGGTCAGCGGATAAACCTGATAGATAATTGCGTCCTTCAGCCACTTGTTCATTTTCCTTCCTCCGAATTTCTGTATATTTCCTGAACCAATCGCTGTACCTCGACGGAACTCTCCGCAAATGAACAGTCAAAATTTTTCTCAAGCACCCGCCGGGAAAAGTCCGCGACCTGCTTTGCGTAAATATCCCCGCCTCCGCCGGGAAAGACGGTTTTTCGGGGTTCGGGGTTATTCTGCGCCGCGTCGTAGCTCTTCTGCGGCGCGTAGAGCCAGGTCAGACTGCCGCTTTCCGTCTGCCCGAGAGTGCCCTCGGCGACGAGAGCGCCCGCAGTGCCCTTCAGCTCCACCCGCGAGGGAAGGGCGTCCGGCACGTTGAAGTTGACCTGCACCCGGGCGAGAATCCCGTTTTCAAGGGTCAAAAGGATATTCGCGCCGTCCTCGACCTCGTAATCCTGCACCTGATTCGCGCAAAAAGCCTTTACCTCTTTCACTTTGGCGTCGGTCAACCAGGACAGCAGGTCAAGGCAGTGCACGCCGAGGTCCATGACCGCGCCGCCGCCCCCCTTTGCCCTGTCCTGTCGCCAGCTCCCCGACACTCGAGGATACCAACAAGAGAACTGTAAATCCGCGCTCACGGGCGTACCGATGCCGCCTTCCGAGAGAATGCGCTTCATCTCTCCGTGCAGGTTGTGGTAACGCATCATATACCCCGCCATCAGCAGCAGGTTTTTCTCCCGAAAGCTCTCCACAAGGCTTGCCGCCGAAAGCGCGTTCATGGCGAGCGGCTTTTCGACGAGCACATGCTTGCCCGCGGCGAGCGCGGCGCGCGCCTGCTCCTCGTGCGCGAATACGGGCGTCGCAATATACACCGCGTCGAGTTCCGCGGCAAGCAGTTCGCCGAGTTCCGTGCATGCGAGCTTTGCCCCGAATTGATCCGCCACCCGCCGGGCGGCGTTCCCGTCCCTGTCCATACACGCGGCAAGCTCCGCGTTTTCGCACTTCAACAGCCCCGGAATCGTCCTGCGCTCCGCGATACCGCCGCTTCCTACGATGCCCCATTTTACCTTTCTCATCTCTTTCCTCCCTGCAAATTCATTCTCTATTATAGCGGTGCTCCACCGCAAGGTCAATCCTTTTTTTTGTTTGCGCGCAAAATGCGTAACTTTTGAAAAATATTTCGCGCATTGTGATAAAAACGAAAGGGACGGAAGGAAATCCTCCGCCCCTGTTCTGTTCTATCTGATTTTTCCTACGAACGCCAAGCCGCCGAGCAGGAGCAGAACGGACAGCAATGCCGAACTTCCTCCCTTGCCGCAGCCGCCGCACCCGCCTTTCGGTTCATCGGGCGACTCGAGTGCGCGGAGCGCCGTCTCCGCGCTTGTGAGTTTGTTGAGCTTTGCCGAGGGAACAAGCTCCTTCTGCGCGGCGGTCAAAGCGTCATAAGCTGCCCGCGCCGCGGATACCTTGGACTTATCCGAAAGCGTTATGTCTGCGGGAATCGCATCAATGAGCGCAACCACCGCTTCCGCCGCAGTTTTATCCGGGTCGGGCGTCGGTTCTTCGCTGTCCTCCGTCCTCCATTCTCCCGAACGGTAAACGTATTTCGAGTCTGCGTTCAGCCACTTGCCGGATTGGAAGGAAAGATTTTTCAAAAGCTCAAGTTCCATGCCCTCGGGGTCTGTTATTTTGAACTTGCTCTCCCCTGTCACGAAGATGAGGAGCTGACTCCCTCGGAAATCCACTTGGAGGCAGTCCTTTGCGAGGGCTTCGGAAGTCTCTTCCGCCATCATCTCGCGCAGGCTTTTGCCATTTAGACGGATTCCGTCGAGGACAGAGTCGCGCACTCCGAAACGAATCATGAATTCAAGAATCTCCGCGTCGTAATAATAGCCGGGAACATGCGCTTGCGTCCTCGCCAACAGAGTATTTGCGGGCAACGCAACATTTGCGAGACGCAGATAAGAATTTTCGGGCGAGACAAGGTTGCTCTTGAAGTTGACCGCAATCATGTATGCTCCGCCCGCCTGCGCGACAGGTTTCTCCACGCTGTCGGGAAGCACGCCCTCCCAAACCTCTTTTTCAATCGGAGAAGAATTTTTGAGCCAGAACGCCTCGCCGAAATCATAGTACAGCAATGTTTCCGCCCCAAGGCTCTCTCCGTTCGGGAACACAAAACCTTTTTCGATTTTCAGGTTGAGTTTGCCGTCGGAGAGCGCAGATTTTGCGATGGTATATTTCAGCTCTGTCACAGAGACCCATTCGAGAGTTACGACCGTTTCCACCGCATTGAGCTCAGCGACCGTCTTTCCGTTAAATTTGAGCGCCGTTTCGCCCACAGAGAATTCGTCGCCGGTCTCTGCCGCCGGACGATTGAACAGAATACTTCCTTCGAGGAACTCATCTCCCGCAAGTTCGGTAAAAGAAGGCTTTAAGGCGGGCTTTTCCAAATGCCACGCATTCTCATAGAAATAGAGCGTCTGTCCCTCGCCCGTACGCTTGCCGTCCTTCATCCACAGCCCGCCGGGGATATACAGTTCGTCGTAGCCGGAGGAATTCCGGTCGGATTGATGCAGCCACACCACGAACCACTGCCAGTTGTATTCGGCTTCCGGGTTGAAATATGCGCTGTTCATCACCTCTTCGCGAATCGGATTTCCGTTGATCCGAATCCCTCTGCGCAGTTCGTAGAGCGCGTAACCCGGCACGTCAACGTTTGCCTGTCCGTCCGACGCGGCGGCAGAAATATCGAATTTCAGTTTGACCAGCCGGAAGAACCCCTCTTCCTGTCCCTGTTCGACAACCTCGCAGACCTTGCCCGTCTCGGTAACCGCGGGAAGCTCGGACGCGTCCTCGCTCCATACGCCGTAACGACCGTAGTAGGTCACGCCGCCCGGAAAAATCTTGTCTCCGACCATGAAAGGACCGGGAAGATAGAGTTCGTCCGGGGTTCCGTCCGACCTGCGGAGAGAATCCGCGGTGCGCGCGAAAAACCGGTACAGATTGTTGTCGTCAAAATAGAACCCGTTTCCCGCTTTGTACATCTTTTCGCCGTTCAGGGTCATGTTCCGCTGCAAAAACCACAGCGTGAGAATACTCTCGTGCGCGCTGTTATTGCCGGGCGTCGTAAAGTAAATTTCGACGTCGCGCAGGACAGTACCGTCGTCCGCGTTGCGCGGGATACCCGGGTCATAAAGTTTGTCGAGGGTCGCAAAGTTCCATTGCGGCAGTCCCTCTGCGCTCTCCTGCCAGACGCCCGCCCTGCCGTAGAAGGTCTTACCCTCCTCCACATATCCGCCCGAAAGCGTGTATCCGCCGGGGACATACAGTGTGTCGTATCCGTCAAAATTACAGTTCGAGTAAGGCAGCCAAAATTTCAGTATTTGAGAATCGGAGTCCTCGAAATAGCAGGAATTCACAAGATTTCCCGTCAGCGGTTTGCCGTTGAAAAGGACGCCCGCGCGCAGAACAGAAAGTGCGGTTGCGTCACTCGAAATATCGTTCGCGCCTGCGCGGTCGAATCGGATGCCTACCACCATGTATGCGTCCGAATCGTGGATTTGGTCGCCGTCCCGGTTCAGCTCATAGATGTTCTTGGTCGTCACGCCCAAAATATTTGCTTTCGCGTTTTCCGCCTCTTCCCGCGTGTTGTACCAGCCGCCGCGATAACCGTAAAAGGTCTTTTCCTTCGTATCCTTTTCGTTGTCGAGGCGGAGTCCGGCAGGGAGTACAAGTTCATCAATGCCGCCCGAACGCAGGGATTCGGGGAAATAACACTTTAACACGCGCATATTCTGACTGTCAAAATACGAACTGCCATAGTATTTCACGCCGCTGCCCGCGGCGTCCAAATCCGCGTAAGATTCCGCATTGATGAGTTCGCCGTTGAGCGTAACCCTATGAAGCCAGGGAAACAGACTGCTGTACAGCGCGGCGCCGTTGCTCCCCGTCCAATCAAAGGTGATGAGAAGCTGACGGTACGTTTCACCGTCGTATTCCGAAGTTCCGCCTTCGACCGCACTCGTTGCCGTGGGCGGGAGAGCGTCGCTCTGTTTTTCATACCATAGGTTGCCGCTTTGATTGTAGAACACGGCAGACTCCGTCATGACCTTTCCGCCTGCGAAATTCAGCCCGCCCGGAAGTTCGAGGGTGTTCATTTCACCCGGCTTGTATCCCTTGAAATAGAGATTGAGATTTCCGGTCGCCACGCCTTCGACTTCGTCAAAATAAATGGAGTTAACGATGCTGTCCGCATCCCCTTCGGGTATGCCGAGCGCGCCGTTCAACTTCACCTCGCGACGGAGCTTGTAGAGAGCCTTTCCCTCTGTGTCCGCATTTTCACCGGGGTCGCTGAAGAACACCTTGACCCGCCAGTAATCGCCGTTCGCGCCGATACTCTGAATCTTGGTGACCGTCACTTCTTCGGCAGATTCAGGGGGTTCGGTGGTCTCCGTCCACTTGTTCCCGTCAAAAGTAAAGATCTGTTCAGCCGCCGTTTTGACGCCGTCCGCGAGAGACAGCCCGGCAGGGACTGTCAAAGTTGCGCCTGCGACCTGATAGGCGGAAGGCATATAAACAACGTACTGCATCATGCCGAACTGCACTTCGCCGTTGAAGTAACCGCCGTTTCTGTACAAGTCGTAAACCGGTTGTTCGTTCCCCTGTCCGTCACTGTACAGTATGCGCGTGCGCATGTCAACAAGGTCGGCTTCCGTATCAGTTCCCGGCTTGTTAAATACCAGAAAAAACGCTTTTGCGACCTCCGGCGTGGGCAAACTTGAATAATAGAAAGCCTGCGAACCGATATAGAGCACCTTTGCCGCGGCAGGTTCTTCTCTGCGCAAGGAGAAGCTGTTGTCCGCAGCTTTCTCGTAAACCGCGTCCGCGGTAAGAGTGAATCCGTCCAACGTAAGCCCTGCTTTCAAGGTCATCAAAAAGGTGTGCACTTGGCTGTTTACCACAATTTTTACGCTGAAACCGGGTCCGCGAGTCACGGATTTGAGCTGTCCCGCAGACTGAATCGCCGAAAGCGAAGCATTGTTGACGAGAATATTGTCCATGACAGAGGCGACATCCGTCAAGTCGTCTCCCTCCGCGCCTGCGCCTGTGCCTGAAAAATTCACGATTGCGGTCGTATCGTTTCGGTCTCCAGACGCCTCGTACCCCGAAATTCCGGCGATTTCAAGAGTATCTGCCGCGGACGCGGGGCGGTTCACGCCAAGTCCCAGCCCGGTAAGGACTGACACGAGAAACAGGAGCGATAATCCTAAAATCGCTATTTTTTTCTTTGCCATTTTTTCCTCCCTACGCTGTCTGCGCTATCGAGACGGTTCTGCCGTCCGTCGTCACAACCACGTCGCCGTCCTCGGTAATCTTGTAAGAAATTCCGCGCGATTCGAGGACTTCCGTGATGACCTTGTCCGTCGCCGCGCCCCCGACATTGAAGTTTGCGCGGAGCCCGGTAACGACCGCAACAGACGCGTTTATTTCATCGAACAGCGCAGAGGACGATACCGAACCCTTTGTGCCGTGGTGCGCCGCCTTGAAAATATCGCACTTTCCCACATGACCGAGGAGCGAGCTTTCATAGGTGCGGTTGATGTCCCCCATTAAAAGTGCGGAGACATCTTTGTAAGTGTACTTCATCACCATGGAATAGTCGTTAAATTCCGGGTGATAGTGTTTGTTTTCCCAGGGCGCTTCGCAGTTCCAGATTTCAAAACTGCTGTCCGCGCTCACGGTCACGGTCTCGCCGTCCGTCTCCGGATGCACAATTTTCACCGTGCTGCCGTCGCTGTTTTGCTTGCGCTGCGCCGCGAGAAGCACGTCGTCGTAAATTTCACGGGTACGCCATTCGATTTCTATGTCCCGAAGCGTATCCCAATCGGACGCCTTACAATATACCGTCCCGATGTCGTATTTCTCAATGACGGCGGGCATACCGCCTCCGTGGTCGTCGTGCGGGTGACTCAAAAACAAGTGTTCAATCTTCGTCACCCCGAGTCCGTCGAGATAGTCGAATATCTTCTGCACGGATACGTCGTAGGGAGTTCCGGCATCCACCATGGTGATTTTGCCGTGGTCCTCAATGACGATACAATCCGCGCTTCCGATGGGACCGTCTCCCTTGTTCAGGCTGTTGACGTCGAGAAAGTGAAACTTGACGGGCGTGTCCTCCGAACTTCCCGCTTCCTGTGCCGCGCTCGGGAGCCCCAGACACGCGCACACAAGCAGTGCGGACAGCAGTGCCGCCGCGATTCTCCTCTTCATACTCTTCCCTCCATTTCTATTTCAGCACCACGAGTGCGCCTTCACCCGGAGCAAACGTGAGTGTGATCGATTTTCCGGACAAATCCCTTGACGTCGCGCGTTGTATCACTTCATAACCATAATTTCCCGTAAATTCCAGCGTGACTTTTGCCTTGTCCTGCGTCACAGAATTGTTTACGACATACAGCGCCGTTTTGCCCGCGTAGTCGAAACAGCCGACAATCGAATCCGCGCCCGAAACCTTCGTAAGTTCGCGGAAACTCTCGATGGTTGAGCCTTCGGGGATTCCCGCAGGACTCTGTCCGTTTGAGATAACGCCCATGTGCGCGCTGTTCATCAGGACGTGATCCACCGCTTGGGTCTGTCTGTTTGCCTTCTGCGCATAGAACCAAGTTGCCGTCTTCTCTCCATACCTTCCGATCAAACTTGAACCGCCTGTGGGCGCCTGCGTAAATTCCGCGGGATGGCAGTAAGGAAAATACTGATACCCTTTTGCACCGTAGGCAAGCGAGGTCGAGACCTGCCAGAGAAGTCCGCCCTCCGTCGGGTGGTCCCAGCCCGGGTCGTTGTCAAAGTAGCCGCCGCCTTGAATGAATGTCCAGAACGGAATGCCAGCCTCCGAGGTCATGTCTCGCACAAGCTGAAGATTCTCAAAGTATGTACCGCGGATTCCGCCGTTGACGAAAGGATAGGTATCATAGGAATAAAATTTCATACCTGACATCGCCTTGAAATATTCTTCCATGTACTTGTCAAGGTCCCACTTTTCGGAAATGACACCGTTCGGTCCCCCGGCAAGCCAGTCCTCCGGGCACTGATAGGACAACGAGTTCATGTAGAGCGCCGTCGAAGATTCTTTTTGAAACACCTCGTCGAAACGCTGTTGAACCGCCTGACAGTTGGGAAGCTCAAAGCCGAAAGGTTCGTCCCTGCCCACCAGTCCCGCAAACGAGCCGTAGTCGCTATATAGCTTTACGCGTTCCTCAAAGTCCGCTTTCGAAACCGGGGCGCGGTAGGACGCACTCAAATCATAGAGATAACTGTCCTTGATAAAGAGCATAATTTCATGGTCGTCCGCAAGCTCCAACGATGCGATTGTCTCTTCCCGGTTGAGGTTATAGTCCTGTTTCATTCCAATGAGAAAGTTGAGTCCGCAGTCCGCTACGGTCTGATACTGCTCTTCCGTGATAAGGCTTTCCATATACGTTCCGTTGTAGCCGTAGCCGCCGAAGGGTCCGATATATCCGCCCACAGGCATCACGTTTTTCCCGAGCTTGTCAAAGGTATAACTATGTACCGTCTGCGCCTCGTGTACAGGCGCGGCTTCCACTCTGCCGCAGCCCGCAGCCGGAAGCATTGCCGCAGCAAGTACCAAGGCGCCGATTTTTTTCAATTTCATCATCCTCTCCTCCCGATTACAAACGCTGCGCAAAGGAGCGCCGCACAGAGGGACGCGGACGCCGCGTCACCCTTTCCGCACCCGGAACCGCCCCCTGTAAGATAATCCGCGTCGTCGTTTTTGTCAACGTATGGATAGTCTCCCGGAACGGTATCCGGGCGATTGGAGGCGAAACTCACCTCGGTCAGGTTTGCCCCCTCATCCAAATTCGTAATTTTGATATCGTCCAAAGTGAAATGTCCGCAACTCGCGCCCACCGAATGCGGGGCAAGATAGTAGTTGTTTCCCATTCCGCAGAGGTAGAGATACCCGGTGAGTCCCCGGGGCATCTCCTCGTCAACAAAGTCCGTATATTCCTCCTCCTGCCGGTACTTCAGACCCACCGTGAGCCTGCGGTCCGTCACACGGATGCGAATATCAAGGGTCAAGCCCTCCTTGCTCGGGTCCCAAAAATCATACTTGGACGGGAGAGGCGTGATGAAGCTCCTGCCGACATTTAAAACAACGAGTTGGGTGGGCGCATATCCTGTTCCCTGCCTTTGACGGTCCCAGGTGTTTGCATCCACGGGCGCCTCAAGATAGATGAGCGGTACGCTTGACTCCATTCTGCCGAATTCGTCCTGCGGGAACGCCGCCCCGAACATCGCGCCGATCCAAGAAGATACAGGATAGAGTTTCGCGCCCGTCGCCGGGTCCGTCACTACCTCTCGTCGCAAGTCCGTTACGCTGTATTTCAGTTCAAAGTTTGAATACTGAAATTTGGTCGAAATATAGCTGTTCATCGCCACGTTGTCGAATACCAGACCGCCTTCCCTCACGTACATGCCGTTCAAAAAGTCCTGCATATAGGATTCCGAACGCATATTCCAGAGATTCGTATTGTAGGAGTCGCCCGAGAAATCCGTCTGCACGTTTGCGTTCTCGGGGCGGTCGTAATAGCTGTTTTCCGCGAGGAAAGAACCGATTGTCACCAAAACACCGCATTCCGCCGAGGTCTCGTCTCCCGTCATCGCAAAGCCGGCATAGCCGTCATATGCATACGCCGCGTCATTGGCGGAATACGCGCTTTCCCCGTTGAATTTCACTTCGAGAGTGCCCTTGCTTCCAAGCGTGAGCGAAATATTCAAATCGTTCGGGAGAACTCCTTTCGGTAGGGACCGCTCGGGAATCACCGCCGTCGGAACATCCGCCTGCGCGTAAGCGTCCATGCCGTACTGCCAGCCCTCTGTGCTCTTGGTCAGATAGAAGAAGGAGGTTCCTGCCTGCCCCACGTTGCCCGAAGACTGTTTTTCCGCGCCCAGCAGAAGTCCGAATTTTTTGTTGCCCTGCCACTTCTTGGCGGTAAATCCGAAAGAGATCTGCGCGAGACTTTCCACACTGTCCTTTGGATCGGTAGCGACGATTCTTTTGCTCATGAAGAGCGGGTTTGCGTTCCCGTACTTCTCGCCGAAGGTGAGCGCGTTCTTCGCGCCTGCACTCATCGAACCGGTAAAGGAATGCCGAAAGGTCTGATAATCCTTGCCTACGTTTTCTCCGAACGCAGCGACCGCGCCCCCGTCCTTGTCGTACACCCGAACGTCCCGAATGTCGATGAAGGGAAATCCTTTTGCGGACTCCATGCAATGAACCGAGAGATAACCCTCGGGAAAAGCACGAAGTTTGGAGCCTGTTGTGCGGGCGATAACCGTGAAATCTCCCGATTCGCCGAACGGGCGGGCAGACAGCGTAAAGCTTCCGTCCTCCCCATATTCGACGCGCAGAGTCTTGTCGCGTATTTTGTCGGGAGATGCGGGGTCGGCGAGCGCTTTCACGTCCGTAAAGGCATAGGGCGTCGGGGTCGCAAGCGGATTCCCCTGTCCGTCCACCAGACCGGAAAGCGAGGATTTTAGCCCCGCAAGCCTGATCGCATGGTCCGAACAGTCCTTGTTGAAGGTCAGGTAGATTCCGTCTGCCTTGCCGTCCTCCCAATAGGCATTGTGGAAATTCCCGGTATTTGTGGGCAGTCCGAAGGCAATCCGGAAACTTCCGTTTGTATCCGCCCAGTCCAATTCCTTGACATCAATTTCCACTGCGGCGCTCCCGGAGAGCTTCGCCTTCGTTGCGACGCCCGTACCCGTATATCCGTCTTTGACCCGCAGAGCAATGTAGTCCTGCTCCAGCGAGATTCCGGTCGAACTTCTTGAATACCACGCCGCAGGGTCGAGTTCCGTCCCCGCAAAATCCTCCTCGAGGAGCGTCACATCTACAGTGCCCGCACTCGCCGCGCCGGACAGCCCCATACAGCCCATCGCCACGCTCAATATAAGCGCCGCCAAGATACCCCTTTTCTTTTTCATATTTCCCTCCTTTTCTATTTCAGACCGGATGCGGACAGGAATACCGCCCAATCCTTTGAAAGCTGTCCGATCTCCCGGCTCAAAAATGCTGTGACCGTCTCGCGGTCGTTGGCGTATGCCGCGGTAAATTTGCTCTCCGGCGTGTCGTAAAATACGTTTGCACGCGCCGTGTTATATACGATCGGGTGAGAGAAGTCCTTGAAAATATAGTTGGCGGACTTTTGAAGTTCGAGGTGGGACTTCGAGAATACCGACCACTCCGACACGTCCAGCGCGGAAGCGTCCCCCGCATACCAAGGAGGCAGGACGTGCGTCGTATCCACATAAATCTTCGTTCCGGCATCCGAATATACGAATTTTAAAAATTCTTTCGCCGCCTCTTTGCCCTCCGCGTAGGCGGGAATAAAGACGTTCATTTCGGGTCCCGATGTATAGGTGATATTCCGCATGGCGCGCACTTTGGCAATATCCGCGTCCGAAGCGGGCTTTTCCCCCGTCTCGCCGTTGTCAATATAGGAGACGATTGCGGAAAGTTCCTCGTCGGTTTCGATTTCGAGCAACTCCACGACCGAGGAGAGAACGGGTACTTTCATGAAGCGGATATCCTTGTCCGAAACCTGACTGCCGGCGGACTGATTTTTCGCCATCTCGGTTTCCAACCAACCGCCCGTCGCCATCATCATCGCGTCTCCGCTCAAATATTGGGTCTGCAAAATCGAAAAGTCCGTCGTATTGGAGCCGTTGAGCGTGTAGCCCTCCGGCGATACGAGCGCATACAGCGCATCGAGCGCTTTTTTGACGCCCGGCGTCACGTAGTCCGCACTCTGATTCCAATTTCCCGCCTTGTACATGGCGTTGAAGTACTCGAAAAAGTCCTTTGTCCAGAAATCTTGATGCGCTGTCGCGCCATCGTACTGCGCCCACCAAACAGCCCAGACATATTCCCAATAGCCGGGAACATGTACAAAAGGAGTTTTCCCCGTCTCCGCAATCGCAAGCGCGAGATTTTGTAACTCCTTGGTCGTATTGGGGAGTTTCCATTCCGGGTGTTTTGCAAACTCCGCGGCGTTGTAGGTGAGTCCGTTTGCGCTCGCCTGCCACAGCCCCGCGTAATATTTGTCCCCGACCTTCAGGGTCTCGCGCATTGCCTCGGGAAATTTGGACTCGATGGTCTGCGTGTCCCCCGTTGCGGTGGAGCGGAACACGGGGGTCAGATCCTCGAGGTAATTCTTGTCCTTGTGCTGCCCTTCAAAGTACTGACGGAATTTCGGACCGTAGGTAAAGTACAGGTCAAAACTGTTTGCCCGCGCGCCCGCCGAAATCGTGTTGTAGAAGGTATCCTGCGAACTCGAGGGCGTAACGGTCACGCCGATGCCCTTATTCTGCGCTTTGAACGCATCGACGAGGTTGTAGAGAAACTTCGTGCCGAGTCCGGAATCCCATACGCTGATTTCGATAATCTTGGAAGGGTCGGTGACCTCGTTCCCCTCCGAATCAAGGATTTTTTCTCTGCCGCATGCCGTCGCGAGAGGCAGGCACAGGAGTACGGCGATCAACGTGCAAAGTACGGTTCTGATTTTTTTCATCATTTTTTCTCCTTTTTTCTTTATTTCAGCCCTTCAGTCCGCCGGCAACCGTGTTGCTCATGATGGTTTCCTGAAAGACGATAAATATCGCAAGTATCGGCAGTATAGAAATGAGCAGCCCCGCAAACAGCGTCGGATAGTCCGAATTGTACTTCATATTGTTGTTAAATTCGTAGAGTCCGACCGAGAGCGTGGGCATGTTCGACAGGTACAGAAGCGGTCCTTGATAGTCGTTCCAAATCCCGATTGCCGCAAGAATGATGAGAGAGACCACCGCGGGCAGCGCCTGCGGGAGCATGACCCCCGCAAAGGTTTTGAAATCGGATGCCCCGTCCACGTACGCCGCCTCCGCGTAGCTCCAAGAGAGGTTTTGGAAAAAGCCGTACAGCACGATGAAGTTGAACCCGAAGCCGTTGCAGAAAGTCACGAGAATCGCCGGAGAATTGTCCAAGCCCAAACCCTTGATGAGCTTGTAGGTGGCGGGAAGACTTCCGACGATGGGCAAAACCATCATGACGATGGAGATTGCGTAAATCAGATTGCGACCGACAAATTTGAATTTGGAAACGACATAGGCGAGCGTCGTCGCGCACGCCACAGAGAGCACCGTCCCTCCCGCTGTGTACCACACGCTGTTCCATATCATGCCGATCATATCCGTGCGGTTTACCTTGAGTTTGGTGAAGGCGTTCCCGAAGTTGGAGAACAGCCAATCACGCGGCAGGTCGAACATGTGATTGACAAATTCTTCGTGCGTTTTCAGTGCGGAGAAGAGTGCGAACAGGAAGGCGTACAGCATGGTCGCCGCATACAGCGCGAACAGCGCGAACACGATGCCAAACACAATTCTCTGCGCAACGGATTTGGGAGCGGATTTGTGTTTCATACTTCCTCCTCCTAATACTCAATGGCGCTCTGCCAGCGTTCCATGAGGCGTTTTATGCCCAATACGATGGGAAGCGCGACCACGGTAAACACGAGTCCCACCGCAGAGGCGTACTCCGGGCGACCGCTGTTGGCATAGACCTGTTCGAAGATCCAATACGAGATGGTGTAGGTGTTCCATTTGCCCTTGGTAAAGAGCAGAATCGGACCGGAAGTCGTGAAGATTCCCACAAAGGTGAACACGATGAGCGTGGTCATCGTCGGCCAGACCATGGGCAAAATGATCTGCCAAAGTTCCCGGAAGAGACCGGCTCCGTCCAACCGTGACGCCTCGATGGTCTCCTCGGGAATACGGTTCATTGCGCCGCCGAGCAAAATCAAATTTGTTCCGAACCCTGTCCAGATGACATAGAACACGATTGCCCAGAGTGCGTAGCGGCTGTCCGCAAAGAATTCCGGTGGAACGGGCGTCCCTGCGATTCGCTGAACGAGCCAGGCAATCGGTCCCTTGACGCCAAGAATATTGGAATACAGAATGGTCAGAACAACCGTCGAAAGTATGGTCGGCAGAAAGAATATGATACGGTAAAATTGATAGCCGAGTATGCGTTTGTAGATAAAGTACGCGATGAAGGTGGTCAGCGGCATGATGACGAGAAGTTGTACCGCAAAGAATACCATCGTGTTGCCGAACGCCTGAAAGATGATAGTTTCAGTGTCCGTAATCTGCGAGAAAAAGAGAGAAAAGTTTTCGAGCGACCACACGAGGTCTCCGCCCTCCAACACCTGAAACCCCATGAGCACCGAATTGAAGTTTACATATACGTAAAAGACAAGAAAATGCAGGAGGGGCACAATGGTCATTCCAAGCAAAAAGATTCCTCTCCGCCAATTCACCGGTTTCTTTCGGACAGCGGTCATTTGCATAGGCTTTTTTCTCCTTTTCCGAATGTGAGGCGGAAGGGTTCCCCCGCACAAATTTCATAGGTATCGTCTCCGAGTTTCAGCGTGCCGTCCGCGCGG
This sequence comes from uncultured bacterium, assembly GCA_905215695.1. Taxonomy (GTDB): domain Bacteria; phylum Bacillota; class Clostridia; order Christensenellales; family HGM11417; genus CAJMQN01. The sequence continues at coordinate 104,845 of CAJMQN010000006.1, read as the reverse complement.
TCCGAATATACTTCGAGAGATTCCGCGCAATAGTTTACCCGAACAAAACCTTCTCCGGCAGGGAGCTCGGACTCGAAAAACGTCTTTCCGTCCAAATAGGGCGAAAGCGTAAATCGCTCGTATCCCGCCCCGCAGGGAGACAAACCGACGAGGTATCTTCCCACAAGGTAAACCGGACTTGCGCCCCAAGAGTGGCAGAGACTCTTTCCGAATCTTCGACCGTACATGGCATACTTTTCCGCCCCCCGAACGTTGGGGTCGTATTCCTCCCAAAACGAGGTTGCGCCCTCGTTCAGCATGCTCCCCCAATAGGACTTGATATAGTCGAGCATCTCCCCGCGCGCGCCAAGCTCCGCGAGCGCGGACATCTCATAGAACTTCATATATGGAGTCTTGATTGCCTGTACGTCCTCGTTTAAAAGGGTACGGCGCAGAATCACTTCTCTTTTCTCCTCGTCCGCAAGCCCGAAAAGAACGGCAAAGATGCCGCCGTATCGCGTCACGCTGTCCCGGCGCTCATCGTGACAGTACCCGTTCTCCGACCAAAATGTCTCGTCAATTTTCGGACGGAGCGTCTCCGCCGTTTTGCGCCACTCCTCGGCATCTTTGCCAAGCAGGTCCGAAAGTTCCGCCATGCGGCGCAGGCTCTCAAGGAGCAGGATTTGTTCCGCGCACAGTTCACCGTCCGTGGGAAATTCCGCCCAATCCACAAAAACCCAATCTTCTCCGACCTTCTGCATAAATCCCCTTTCATTGCGGCGGTGCAGACAGAAATTGAGGAGTTTACAAAGTTGAGGATAGATGACGTTCACAAAATCAAGGTCCGCCGTATAGCGGTAATAATCCCCTACCGCGAGTATGACGTAGAAAGAATAGTCCATGATTCCGTTGACGTGCTGACGAATGAAGTCCTTTCCCGCGAGCGCAAGCAGAGTACGCTTGATGATTTCTCTGTCATAGAAAGAATAGAGACACATCATTTCGCTCTGATAGGTATCTCCCGCCCACACCCAGCGATCGCGCTTGAGTCCGTCCAGAAAAAATTCTCGGGAGGTCAGTTCAAGCGTATAGAGGGATACCTCGTAGATACGGTTCAACAATTCGTCGGCGCTGTGAAATTTCGAACGGTTGGGAACGGGATAGTATTCCTCAAGACAGGAGAAGCCCGAAAATTCTATTTTCTCTCTGTCCGGTACAAATACGTAGCGAAATGCTTTGGTGAGCGGACCGATGATATTCCCTCCGTTTTCGGGCACGGGAAACAGGTCCGACTGTTCGGCATGTTCGCCGTCCAACGCTTCTTCCCTGCTCTCTCCGTACGTAACCGAAAGAACGCCGCATCCCCGCACCTCCCGAAGCACGGGATAGGCGAAGATTTCTCGGTCGAACAGAAAGAGTCTGCCCGACTCCCCAACAAGATTTTGCGTGCGCTCCATGCTCGCCGGATCTTTTTCACGAATCGGGAGACGGTAGGAAGAAGGACCCCGATCGGGGTCGAAAAATCCACACGCCGCCTTCTGCCATGGACCGGCTCCGCAGTTGGTCGTCCAATCTGCACCGCTCTCACAGCCCTTTCCCTCTACAAACAGACAGGGCAATCCGGTTGGATTGTACACTTCGACAAGCAAGCCGTGCCTGCCCGCGGGAAGAAAAAGTGTACCCGAAAAATGATGACGGAAGTCCGGTTCGTTGTCCACGCGCAGAGAAATTTCTCCCTCCGCACAGATAGATACTTCAATGTCCTCTTCGCAATTGAAATACCTCAAAAAACGTACGTACGGATAGACGGCTGGTATCAGCCAGCCCGGATTCGCTCGGACGTCCTGTTCCCGACGGCGTGCCATGACCTTACGGTAAAGGTCATACTCAAATTCGTTCCTGTGCCAGATCCACTGCGCTCCCATAATTTCTCCTCTTGTCTCTTCGGTTACGGAAAGGCGTACCTTTTCGTAACACAACCAAAGATGTCACATTGGTCTGTTTTGATTTAAAACGAACCTTTTTTTTGTTGCTCGTACTTCGTTTGAAAAGGTACACATTTTCGTATTGCTTACAGTACGCCGGGTGTGGGCATATACTGATAGGTCGGCATTGACGTATTCGGAACGCCGTGCCCCGTGAAGTCTAAACGCGCTTCCTTCAGCTCGGGAAGCTCCGCAAGTGCGCCTGACAAATAGCCGTTCAGTCGTTCGCCGAGGGTCTGAATTCTGCGGCAGAGTCCCCCGATTCGCAAATCAATGGTCTCAAAACCAAAAATTTTATTCTCCTCCGTCCACTGTAAATAGTGCGCGTCCCGGTACGCCCGCAAGCGGTCGAGCAGCTCGGGAAGCTCCGTGCGGAGTGCCTCCAAACCAACCCTGTTTCCCGCATCGTAACAATTCTTCAAACGGACGCCAAGGTCGCACTTCATCTCGAGCGCTCGGCAGAGCGCGGCATAGGTGTTGAAAAGTTTGGAATATCTGCCGCCGCGCGCCACGATTGCCGCCAATTCGGAGGCGGTGCGGCGGTAATGTTTCGCGTAACTCCCATCCCCCGCAAGCGAATCGAAAATTCCCAACAGAGGGTCGTTGTAAAGGAGATACTTTGCCGCGGTGTTGAAGGGTTCACCTTTACGAAAACGCCAGATTTTATCGATTGCGGAAAAGTTTTTCCACTCCGCACCGAAACTGCGCGCCGCGCGGAGAGTCAAAACGGACTCTTCCGTTTCCCCGCCGCAGAGCAATTGCGCCCAAAGAACGAGAGAGGGTATTGCCGCCCAACGCGAACACTCCTGCCCGTCGTCCCCCCACATTGTCACCGTCACATCCCGCACTCCCGCGCGCCTACAGGCGGCGACGGCGGGCGGAGCGGTTCGGAAGGCGTTCCCGTTGTCAGGCACAACGCCTGCATGGGTCAGCGCACAGCCCGCAAAGCGCACCTCATTTGCAAAGAGCATTCGATGCCGATTCAAAATTTCAAAATACTTTTCTTCTTCGGTGCAGGAATATTCCCAATAGACGAGCGCGAGGTTTTTCGGAAGTTCCACTCGCTCTCCCTGCGCACTCTCATACGCCATGTCGCTCCAAATTGCAGGCTTCAAGCCAAACTCTTGGCATAGCGCGCAAACCTTCTCAAGGTGACGGAAAAAGACTTTCGCCGGGTCCTGCCGCCCGTGCAATGCGCGATATTTTCCACAGCACATGCGGAACGCCTCATCCATGCCCACATGAATATTTCGGGAAGAAAATATCCTCGCAATCGACGAAATAAGATGACGCAAGAAGAGATCGCTCTCCTCGCTGTCCATGAGCAGAATGTCCTCGCAATCCACGATACGCTCGGCATATCTCCACCACTTGAAGGGGGCGTTGAAATGCGCGAGTGTTTGGATACATGGCATCAGTTCGAGCCCGAGCCTGTGCGATACCTCTTCGATACGGGAGATTTCTTCCGGCGTATAACGACCGCGCAGGGCGCCGAAGTAGGGCTCTTCGGGCACTTCGTAAATATCTTCAAGATAGAACTGTATCCGATTGAAACCGAGCAGAGCCGCGCTCCGCGCAAAATCCTCTGCCGCTTCGGGAGTCATGACGCCGTTCCGGCTCATATCCAACATGACCGCACGCGTTCCAAAGTCCGGAGTCTCCTCCCATTCCTCTTCAAGTCTTCCGAGCGCACGGCAAAAGAGAGACAGCTCCGAATAGCGAATGAGAATCCCCTCTTCACTCCGACGAACGCAAACGCCGGGTTCGAGCCTCTTTTCCGCACGAAGAACCACACCCTCCGGCGAAGGCTTGAGCCCCGTGAACCTACAGGTCTCAAAAAATGCGCCGAGGCATTCCCCGTTCAGTTCCGAAATGTTGACTCTCATTCCCATTTCCCCTTTGATTCTATTCCTATCATAACGCGCCGGACGAGCAAAATCTACCCAAAAACAAGCTAAAATATGTCAATAATTACGATTTTAGGGTTGACAACAGGAGAAGTTTGGGATATGATGAAAAAAAAGGAGGTTCGGAGGGAATGAAAACGAGCGGCATAGTCTATGACAAGCGTTCAGACGAGACCGACCATCTCTATTTTGAACACAGCTACGGAGGAAAATGTTATACGCACTTTCACCTCGCAACCGAAGTCGTAGGCGTCATTCAGGGACAAATCGAAGTCTTTATCAACGGCGATTCCCGTGTGCTCACGGCGGGAGAAATTGCGGTGATTCCAAGCTACCATGTTCACGATTTCCTTTGCGCACCCGGAAATGAGGATTTCGTGCTCACCATTTCACAGAGCACGCTCCAAAAATTTTTAAGCATTCACTCTGCAACCTTCGAGAACTTCCTGCCGAGAGGACCTTATACCGACCGCATTTTTGCATGGTTTCGGACCATCGAGGAGAATTGGGAAAATTCGGACTTTCTCATGCATTACGGACTCATCAATTTTCTGTTCGGTCTGCTTGCGAAGGCTTACCCGCCGACGCGCAGAATTGACCCCAAAGCAGTCTCCGCCGCCCCTATTCTCCAATATATCGAGGACCATTTAACCGAAAGCCTCACGCTCGAGGGACTCGCCGCCGCGTTCGGGTACAGTAAAAATTATTTTTCCGCCATGTTCAACCGCGTGACCGGCATGCACTTAAAGGATTACGTCAACCGATTGCGGCTTCAACGCGCCAAGGCTAGACTCGACAGCACAAACCGTTCCGAAACCGTGCTTGAGATTGCTTCCGACTGCGGTTTTAACAGTCTCAATACTTTTTACCGTGCGTTGCGGCGGCACGAACAATCTTAACTTTTGGGATGAATCTCTTGTGTTTTGCATAGACCGGACGCCCCTTTTGCGGTATGATATCCGCAGAAGGGGTTTTTCTCCTTCCAATGACCGATAGGAGATTTGTTTATGATGTTAAAAATCGGTGCGATGACGGAGAGTTTCCGGCGCCCCTTCCCGGAGGCGGTCAAACTCGCAGCAAAGCTCGGCGCGCAGGGTATTCAAACCTACGCCAACGGCGAAGTGTTGCGGGCGCGCATGACTTCCGCGGAAATTGCGGAGACAAAGCGGATTGTTTCGGGAGAGGGATTGGTCTTCTCCGCGCTCTGCGGGGACGTCGGGTGCCGTATGTACTACAAGCCCGAGGAGTGCCGCGCGCTCATCGAGGACGAAAAACGCATGTTAGAGACCGCGCGGGAGCTCGGCACTCCCATCGTGACCACGCACATCGGGGTCGTCCCCGAGGACGAAAACACGACGCAGTACGAGAGTATGCACCGGGTCTGCCGGGAACTCGCGGAATTTGCGGACTCCGTCGGAGGACGGTTTGCCGTCGAAACAGGTCCCGAAAAAGCGGAGTTTTTAAAGAGTTTTCTCGACAAACTCGGGAGCAGGGGCGTATCCGTCAACCTCGACCCCGCGAATCTCGTTATGTGCGCAGGCGACGACCCTGTTCAAGCGGTCTATACCCTTCGGGACTATATTGTCCACACGCATGCCAAAGACGGTATTCAGTTTAAGCCCTTCGATACGCGCAGGCTGTACTGCCCGGACTACTACGGACTGTCCCCCCTCGAGAATGCAGAAGCTTGTTTCCGGGAAGTTCCGCTCGGCGAGGGCGGCGTCGATTGGAGCGCGTACATCGGCGCGCTGAAGGAAATCGGCTATGACGGTTTTCTGACAATCGAGCGCGAGTGCGGCGATACCCCCGAAGAGGACATCAAAAGAGCCGTTTGCTTTTTGGAGGAGAAACTGAAATGACGAAAGATAAGCTAAAAATCGGAATCATTGGCGTCGGTGGAATTTCGCAGATGCATATCGCTGCCTACCGCGCCAACCCGAACGCCGAACTGTACGCCTTCTGCGACATCGACAAAAAACGGCTCGAAGAAAAAGGCAAAGCCTACGGAATCACCCGGCTCTTTACGAGCGCAGAAGAAATGTGCGCGCTCCCCGAACTGGATGCGGTTTCCGTCTGCACCTGGAACAGCGCGCATGCGCCCTGCGTCATCGCCGCGCTCAACGCGGGCAAGCACGTGCTCTGTGAAAAGCCGATGGCGACGGACGCCGCGCAAGCCGAGGAAATGTTGCGCGCCGCAGAGCGAAACGGTAAAATTCTCGCCATGGGATTCGTGCGGCGGTTCGGGCGCGACTGCGCATTTGCCAAGGATTTTGCGGAAGCCGGCGCTCTGGGTGAGGTCTATTTCGCAAAGGCGAAATATATCCGCAGGGACGGCAATCCCGGCGGTTGGTTCGGGGACAGATCCCGCTCGGGCGGCGGTCCTCTCATCGACCTCGGCGTCCATGTCATCGACCTTCTGCGCTACCTCATGGGCAACCCCCGCCCCCTCTCGGTCTCCGCCGCAACCTTTGACAAGCTTGGCAATCGTTCGGGGCTCAAACTCTCTCAAAAGGGATATCTTTCCGAAACTGAGGAGTCTGAAACGGTCAACAATGTCGAAGACTTTGCAACCGCGTTGATCCGATTCGACAACGGTGCAGTGCTCTCTGTCGAGACAAGTTTTTGCTTAAACGGACGGGATTCCGCCGAGGTCGCGCTGTACGGGGACAAAGGGGGTATTGAATTTGAACCGAAACTTACCCTCTACTCCGAACAGAACGGCTATCTTGTTGACGTTTCCCCTGTTCCCAATCCCGCGCTCGACATCGACGACGCCTTCCGCGCGGAGATTGACGACTTTTTAAACGCAGTCCGTACCGGCGCGCCCGTCAAAGCGCCCGCCGAGGACGGCGTCTTGCTCATGAAGATTCTCGAGTCCGCCTACGAGTCCGCGCGTATGGGCAGAGAGGTCGAAATTCGCTGAACCAATAAATTAAAAAGCCTTCCCTCCTTGGGAAGGCTTTTTTTATATTTGCGGCGGAGTAAGAAAGAGTACGTCCGCCTTCATGAGATCCCGAAAAAAGTTCCCCGTCTCGAGAAGGAAGGTCTCTTTTGATTTCTCGGGCTGATGATTGAGCCAAAACCGAATGAGAAAGGACGCCGCTCCCGTCACCGCCGCCGCCAAGGCGTCGATCGGGTATCGGAGCGGGTACCTTCGGTCAAGCGCGGTCAAAAGCTCCCGCATCGCCTTTTCGATGGTTGTTGAAATCATAGTGAGCACTACTTCGTCGTTTTCAAGCGAGGTCATGAGCTTTTTGCGCTCCAAGCACTCGTCCGCTACGGCTTCAATCATGCGGCAAAGAAACCCCGTAGGGTCCTCCGCAATCGCTTCTCCGGGTTCCGTCTCGGCACAGCGCGCCACAATGGAACGCTTGACCTCCAATATCAGGTCATTCAAAAGATCATATTTGTCCTGGTAATGCTTATAGAAAGTCATGCGGTTGACCATCGCTTCGGCGCAGATATCACTTACGCTGAGCTTGCCGAAACTTTCCCGTTCCAACAGCCGGAGCATCGCAGCCCGAAGGTCCCGCTTTGTCTTAAAGATACGGACGTCCTCTCTGCGCTCCTTTTCCATACAAAAATGCCTCCTCTGTATGCTTTTCAAACACTTCCCCGCGCATGTATGCGCGTTTTTCGTTTCGTTTTTTACAGTATAGCATATAATTATACAAGTGTAAAGCTAAAAACTATTTTGTTCCAAAAAGGAGGTTCTACATATTGAAACAGATCGGCGTAGAATGCCTGACCAAGGACTACGGACACGGGCGCGGTGTTTTCGACGTAAACTTCGAGGTCAACGAGGGTGAAGTGTTCGGATTCTTGGGTCCGAACGGCGCGGGAAAGTCCACTACAATTCGGCACCTGATGGGGTTTTCAAAACCCGACGCGGGAAGCGTTACGCTCTTCGGAAAGGAAAGTTTCCCCCACTATGCGGAAGTGATGGACCGGGTCGGTTATCTTCCCGGCGAAATCGCGCTCCCCGCAGGACTTACGGGTTGGGAATTCCTTGACATGATGAAAGGGCTTCGGAAACATGACTGCGACGCCCAAATCGATGAGCTCATCGAACTCTTTGAACTCGACCCGTCGGGAGAGACAAAGCGCATGAGCTTGGGCGTCAAGCGAAAACTCGCCGTTGTCGCGGCGTTTATGCACGACCCTGACATTCTCATTCTCGACGAGCCTACAAGCGGTCTTGACCCTGTCATGCAAGAAATTTTTATCGAATTCGTGCGACGGGAGAAGGCGCGGGGCAAAACCGTTCTCCTCTCGAGCCACATTTTCACTGAAGTGGACACGACCTGCGACCGCATTGCCATCATCAAGGACGGACGCATTGTTTCCGAATTTATCGCAGACGACCTGCGGCACAAATCCAACAAGAATTACGAGCTCGGTTTCCGGAATAGAACTTCATATGAAACATTCCGAACAAAGTACGCAGACTGCCGGGACTTCTCCGTCGCGGATGCCGACGAAAATGCGCTTACCCTGCTTGTCAATGTGGACGACAGCAATATCAATGCGCTTGTGCGCGCCGCCGCGGGCGCAGAACTCCGGGATTTCCGGCACAGAAAAGAAACTCTCGAGGATTATTTTATGAGCTATTACCGGGAAGAAAAGGACTTCGGAGGTGCGCTGTCATGCAGATAGAAATCGATAAACTGACCAAGGACTACGGCGACGGACGCGGCGTTTTTGACGTAAGCCTCGGTATCCGAGAGGGCGAAATGTTCGGGTTCGTCGGCACCAACGGCGCGGGAAAGACGACAACCATTCGGCATATCATGGGGTTTTTGAAACCGGACGCGGGGCACGTGCGGGTCAAGGGACTTGACGCTTGGCGAGACGCAAGCGAAATCAAAAGACATATCGGCTATGTCCCCGGGGAAATCGCTTTTCCCGACCTCGCCACGGGAACGGAGTTCCTGAAATCTCAAGCCGAGTTCCTCGGCGTAACGGACATGAAGTATGCAAACGAACTCATTGAGCGGCTTCAGCTCGACCCCTCCGCAAACCTGCGGCGCATGAGCAAGGGCATGAAACAAAAGACCGCACTGGTCGAGGCGCTCATGGCTGACCCCGAAATCGTCATTCTCGACGAACCCACCACGGGACTTGATCCCCTCATGCGGGCGGCGTTCCTCGACATCATACGAGAGGTTCATTCACGGGGCAAGACCGTACTCATGAGCAGTCACATGTTCGAGGAACTTGAGGCGACCTGCGACCGCGTTGCGCTCATCAACCGCGGCAGAATCGACGATGTCGCCGTCACAGACGCCATACGAAACCGTCCTTTTGTCGATTTCAAAATCGAGTTCCGCAACCGTGAGGACTACCTCACATTCCGAAAAAAAGGATATGCCGTCTTGCGGGAACAGCCCGAATATTGTCAGGTCACAATCTCCCTCCCCCGCACGGATATCGGGAAACTCTTTTCGGACCTCTTGGCATTGGACGTCAAATTTATCGCAGAGGTCAAGTTCACACTTGAAAAATACTTCAAAGACAAACTCTTGAGAGAAAAGGAGCTCAAAAAAAATGTTCAGTAAACCGCTTTTCAAACAGTCCTGCAAGGCAAATATTCTCATTTGGTCACTTGTGACCTTTGCGACCTGTTTCATGCTCGCCGCCATTCTCCTCATCATGGGAAATTCGGACGCGAGCGAAATACGAAATTCCATGGTTGACATGTTCACGGACAGTTACGTCAATTCCGAAATCGACAAGAACGCCATGACCTACTATGACATGACCCGGACCGCCCTCTCCGGCTACGAAGAGAAGCGCGCCGGTCTCGACGCCCTGCTCGCGGGCACGGGTGACAATTATGAAATGATAACCGGTACATACGCGGCAAGCGTGGACACGGGAGATTCGGACGAAACCGCGCGTCAAAAAGTATGCGCCGCGACCGGATTGGAACGGAATGTCGTCGATTCTCTTATCGAATACTATCTCTCAAACGGGAACGACCTTTCCGACGAGAAGCGTACCGAATACGTGCTCGATGGCGTCGCCGCGGAGGTCTATGACCAGGTGCTCGCCGAGTACGGCGAGGAGTCCGCCGAACAGGCAAAGATGCTCATCGCCACTGCGATCGAACAGTTTGTGACCTCCGAAGATAATGCCGATTTTTTTGCGACAAGGTTCATCTCCGACATGCTCGGGGAACAAATGCCTCCCGAGTTGGAGAAGGAAGGTCTCCTATATACCGCCGAAGAAATATCGGCAGAGGCGCGGAGCGCAATCCTGAGTTTCCGTGCCGAGCTTTCACTCGACCCTCAGCAGGACACCGCCGCGCTCATCGAACGGCTCTCCAAAAACATGCTCGATGAGCTCCCCGAAAATGTGCAGAATTCTCTCGTTGAAATCAAAGACCTCGATATGTTCGGGCTCATCGTCGGTTCTATCTTTTTCAAGATGGCAGGTCTGCTTCTTCCCATTGTCTATACGATCATGGTCGCAAACAATCTCATTGCGGGACAGGTGGATTCCGGCTCCATGGCGTACGTGCTCTCCACTCCCACCAAGCGCAGACAGGTCACCCTCACACAGATGAGTTTTCTCATTCTCTCCCTCCTCGCCATGTTCTCGTTTACTACACTGACCGGAATCGTCTGTCTCGCGACCATTGACACAAGTGTCGTCACGATCACCTACGGACAACTTATTCTTTTTAATCTCGGGGCATTTGTGACCATGTTTGCAATCTCAGGCATCTGTTTCCTCGCGTCCGCTTGGTTCAACCGGAGCAAGGAATCCATGGGCGTGGGAGGAGGTCTGTCCATGTTCTTCCTCGTTGCAACCATACTCGGACTCTTCGGTTCTCACGTTATTCCAAGCGCAATCCGCATCGAGGCGATGAACTACTTTAACTATGTTACGCTCATCTCCCTCTTTGACAGCGCATCCATTCTCGCAGGTTCTCTCACCTGGCTTTGGAAACTCGGAATCCTCGCCGTTATCGGTATCATCGCCTATGTTCTCTCCGTGGTTCGGTTCGAGAAAAAAGACCTCCCGTTGTAATCGTTGACATTACACGTATGTACGTGTATAATATCAGATATGAAAATTGCATCGAGATTTACGGTTGCGGTTCACACCTTGCTTGCCGTACAGTTTTTCGGGAACAACTATAAGACCACTTCGGAATTCATCGCCTCAAGCGTACAGGTCAACCCCGTTGTCATCCGGCGCACCCTCGGTGCGCTGAAAGCCGCGGGGCTCGTCGAAGTCGCGGCGGGAAGCGGCGGCGCAAAGCTCGCCCGCGACCCGGCGGACATCACTTTGCTCGATATCTTCCGGGCGGTGGGATGCGCGGAGGATTTGCTCTTCCACTTCCATGAAAACCCGAACCCCGCCTGCCCTGTGGGAAAACATGTGCATGACTTGCTGACTCCGCACCTTGCGGACGCGCAGTCCGCCATGGAACGCGAGCTTCAAGGGGTCACTCTTCAAAATCTTCTCGACGAACTAACCCCTCTCGCAAACAACTGAAAGTTTCGGCATTCCCCTTTCGGAAGCGCCGAAATTTTTATTTTTTTGTTGTAACACTTGACATTACAACAAAACCATGCTATGTTGTTGTTATAATTGAAATGATTACAACTAAATTTTTTTAGGAGGAACAACAGTATGAAGATTGCAGTGGTATGTGCGGCGGGAAAGCAAGGGCGCCTTCTTGTGAGCGAGGCATTGTCCCGGGGACACGAGGTGACAGGTTTTGTGCGGAATGCGGAAGCAGAGCTTGCACTCGGCGCAAAGAAAATTGTCAAAGCCTTTTTGCGCTGACCCGGGAGGACTTGCAGGGATTCGACGCCGTGATCGATGCGTTCGGCGCCTGGACGGAAGAGACGCTCCCCCAACACACGACTTCGCTTATGCACCTCTGCGACGCGCTTTCGGGAACGGAAACCCGGCTGCTCGTCGTGGGCGGTGCGGGCAGTCTTTTCGTCAATCCCGCACATGCAAAAATGCTCATGGAACTTCCGAGTTTTCCCGAAGCCTATAAGCCTCTTGCAGAAAGTATGCGTAGTGCGCTCGATATGCTCCGCGAGCGCAGGGATGTGAAATGGACCTATCTTTCCCCCGCCGCAGACTTCCGGGCGGAGGGCGCGCGGACAGGCAGGTATCTTTCGGGCGGGGAAGAATACTTTGAAAACGCTCGGGGATTGAGCGCAATCAGCTATGCGGATTACGCCGTTGCCATGATTGACGAGGCAGAAAGCGGAAAACACGACGGCAAACGGTTTTCGGTGATCGGAGAATAAATCGGTATGCTCCCCTTCGAGAAAAGACTTGAAATGGCGCGGAATGCGCTCGCGCAAGCGGATTTTGTCCTCTTGGGCGGCGGTGCGGGACTTTCTGCCGCCGCAGGACTCGACTACGGCGGCGCACGTTTTGAAAGGTATTTTTCGGATTATAAAGAGAAATACGGGATAACCGATATGTATGCGGGCATGTTCTATCCCTTCCGAAGTTCGGAAGAGCGTTGGGCGCACCACGCCCGCCATATCCTCGTCAACCGATTCGAAGAGCCCGCCTCGCCTCTCTACCGCAGGTTATTTTCCCTCTTTGAAGAGCGGGAGCACTTCGTCGTCACCACCAATGTCGAGAGCCAATTCGAAAAGGCGGGATTCGATTCCTCAAAAATCTTCGAGGTGCAGGGCAATTACGGATTTTTACAGTGCGCGAAGGGATGCCACGACCGACTCTACGCCGACGAAGGACTTGTCAGGGAAATGGCGAGCAGGACGCTAGACTATCGGATTCCCTCGGAACTGATTCCCCTATGCCCCGTCTGCGGCGAAGAAATGGAAATCCATATCCGAAAGGACGCCTTTTTCGTGGAAAACGCGGACTGGCGGCGCATGCGGGATAGATACGAAGATTTTCTTGGGCGGGCGGCAAAGGGGCGCACGGTCTTTCTCGAACTCGGAGTCGGATTCAACACCCCCGGCATCATCAGGTTTCCCTTTGAACAGATGACCTATGAAAATGAGAACGCGACACTCATACGCTGTAATCGGGACGCACCGGAAGGGTTTCCCGAGACGCGGGAGCGGACAATCTCATTTTCGGAAAATATGAACGAGGTGTTTCATGCCGACCGAATATGAAACCGACCGAATTTTGGACAGACTGATTGAAATTCTGCAAGCCGAGGGGTGGAATTCCTATTTTCTGCCGCATTCGGGGGGAAAGCCGGAGCTTTTCCGCGCACTCTGCAACCTGCGTCCCCCCGCGCCTGTCTCCGAGGAATTTCTGCGTTTGCAGGACCGCTACCTCTCTGACCTCACCCAAAAGCGGGGTATTATGGATGTTAACAGTCTCGAGTATCAGGACGGAATCGCGCTCTGGCAGGGAGACATTGCGCGGCTCAACGCGGAGGCTATCGTCAACGCCTGCAACGCCGCTCTGCTCGGCTGTTTTCAGCCACTGCACAACTGCATCGACAACGTGATTCACTCCTTTGCGGGCGTGCAGGTGCGGTTGGACTGCGACAAGATGATGAAGGGCAGGCTCGAAAAGAACGGCGGAGTTCGGGTCACTTCCGCGTATAATCTCCCCTCGCGCTACATCTTCCACACGGTGGGACCGATCGTCCGCGGAAATGTCACGCCCGAGAACCGCAGAGACCTCCAAAGCTGTTACCGCTCCTGCCTCGCCAAGGCGGAAGAAATGGGACTTACAAGCATCGCCTTCTGCTGTATCTCGACGGGCGTGTTCGGATACCCGCAGGAGGACGCCGCGGCGCTCGCCCTCGACACCGTGCGGGAATGGCTTGCTGAGGTTCCGCGGAAAGTTCGGGTTATCTTTGACGTATTCCTCGACAGCGACCGAGAAATCTACCAAAAACTGATTTTGGCATAAAAAAAGCGGCGGAGTTGTTCCGCCGCTCTTCTTCTATTTTACCAAACCGTATTTGCCGTAGATATACACTGGAAGCGCGCTCCAGCCGTGGCAGAGCGAACCCGCATAATAGAATGCGTCCGCGCCCTCCTGAACCTCGTAGAAGGTCGTCGCGCCCGAATACAGCATGTCTCCCCAAATCCGTTCGATTTCCGCCCTGACAAAGTCACGGAATCTCCCCCCTTCGGAGAGCAGGACGTCGTATTTATAGAGGTAGTTTGACAGGGAAAGTCCGACAAGACCGTTGTCCGAAGAGGTCAGAAGAGAAAGCACCCTTTCCCTGCGCTCCCCGCGCGCGATTCCCGCATACGCCGCGAGTACCTGCGTGTATTCCGCGCCGTGCGTAAGCTCCCCGTCCGTGAGATAGGTCGCGTATCTTCCCTCCCGCTCCTGCCAAAACGCCGCGTCCGCGCGTTCGATAAGGGATGCTTTCAGCGTTTCGCGCTTTTCGTCCCTCTTCCCCGCGCGCGCGAGGCAGTCGAGATAGCCCTCGAGCGCTATGACGAAAAACGCCTGATTCGGGAGCGCGTACTCCTTTCCGAATTTCCGCGCGTCATACCCGCACCCGTTCGCCATGCCGTCCGTCCATTCAAAGAAGTTCCATTCGTTCTCGTCGTGACTGCGAGGAATCATTCCCGTCTCGTCCAAACGGCTCTCAAAGCCTGCGACAATGCGCTCGAGCCGCGGAAGAAGCACGGGGAGCACGCTCTCGTCCCCCGTATATTCGAGATAGTCCGCGACTACCGCCGGATAGCAGAGCGTAAAGTCGGGAATGTAAGTCGGAAATTCGGAGGGCTGCATCAGGGGAATCTGCCCGTTTTCGTCGATTCGGTCGGACATGAGCAGAAGGCTCGCCCGCGCAAACTCGCGGTTCTCGAAGCAATAGTACCCCGCAAGCATCTGATTGCGGGAGTCCATGACATACTGCGACTGCTCTCTCCAGGGACAGTCCTCGTAGTGTTCGTGCATACAGCAGTGCAGGGTGTGCACGCCGACCTCGCGGATCTTCTCGTGCAGGGGGTCGGAGAGCTTGCCCGGCTTTTTCGTCACGGGATACACCGCGGGTTCGATTCCCGCGCCGTACAGCGTAAAGCATTCCGCATGCACGAATACCATGAGATACCGAAGCCCCAAACGGCGGAAACGCTCGACATACAGCGACCGACCTTTCGGCGCGCGATAGGAACCGACAAAATTCCGACCCGAAATTTCCGTGCGCACGCGCAGGTCGTCGAGGTGCTCGCCCCAGCAGTAATCAACCTCTGTCTCCGCGGAAAATTCAAATTCCGCCGCAAAACTCCCCGTCCGCTCTCCGCCGAGGTCAAAGAGGAGATATACGCCGTCAGCCTTCTCGCCCGTCGGCTGAAAGACATAGGGCGTCTTGTCCTCGGGAATCACCTGCGTAAAGTCCCCGAGCCGCCGCGCGGCAAGATAGGATTTCTGAATTTTGTCCCCGAGACTCTCCCCCGCGCCGAGACGGAAGAGTCCCTGTCCGTGCAGCCGCCCGAACGCGGGCGCGCCGCGGGTCAACCGCGAGACGGGACGGGGCGCAAGTTCGGATTTATTTTCGAGCGCGCGCGCGGGCGCAAAACCCGAAAGTTTCCCATCCTGTTTCCTCCAACCGTCGTATGCTGTCAAATCCGCGCAAACCGTGTAGCCGAGCTGGGGCGTCACGTGCGGGACAAGACCGCTTTTATATTCGCGGGAAACACGGCAGAGCGTGTCCTCCCCCGAACAGACGCGCGCGCAATCGGATTCCACCTCGAAGAGCACGCCCCGACTGTCCTTTACGCTCGTGGAAAAGGGAAAATTCACGCAGTAACCCACAATCGCGAGCCGATTTTTGCCCGGACGAACCGGGAGCTCGATTTCGTCGTAATATTTCTTTTCGGGATAGCTTGCATACGCGCCCGCGGAGACGAATACGCCGTTGCAGTACAGCGCATAGTCCGTCGATGCGCAGACGCGCGCAACCGCGCGGCTCTCCGCCTCGAAGTCCACCGCAAAATCCGCGTATGCGTTGATTGTGCCGTCATTACCGGCAGTCCACACCCATTTCGCCCCTTGCATTGCCATAAAAAGCACCTCGCTCTTATCGTTGTTCCTATTGTACCACAAAACGCCGCGCCCTGTCGCGGTTTTCATTTGCAAAAAAAGACGGTTTTTTTGCACAAAAAAAGAGAGGAACGATTTTCTCGTTCCTCTCCGATTCTGTTACTTTGCGAATTCCGTTCCCCGGAATTCCCGAATGACATTGACCTTAATCATGCCGGGATATTCAAGTTCGGATTCAATCTTCTTCGCGATTTCCTTTGCCATAAAGACCGCGCCCGCGTCGTCCACCGCGTCGGGTTTGACGATGATGCGGACTTCGCGTCCCGCCTGAATCGCAAAGGATTTTTCAACCCCTGCAAACGAATTTGCAATCTCCTCAAGTTTTTCGAGCCGTTTGACGTAATTGTCCAGAGATTCTCTGCGCGCGCCCGGTCTTGCGCCCGAGATCGCGTCCGCCGCCTGCACCAATACCGCCTCCAAAGTCAGAGGCTCTACATCCCCGTGGTGCGCCATAATGGCGTTGACGACGTCCTTGTTCTCGCGGTACTTCTTCGCGAGGTCGGCGCCGATCTGAATGTGCGTTCCCTCCACCTCGAAGTCCACAGCCTTGCCGATGTCATGCAAAAGCCCCGCGCGCTTTGCGAGCGCGACGTCCGCGCCCAGCTCGCCCGCCATGGTCGCCGCGAGAAACGCGACTTCCAAAGAGTGCTTTAAGACGTTCTGACCGTAGCTTGTCCGAAATTTTAAACGTCCGAGAAGTTTGATAATCTCCGGGTGCAGTCCATAGACGCCTGCGTCGAACGCGGCGGCTTCGCCTGCCTCCTTGATCTGATTCTCGAGATCGCGCTTGACCTTCTCCACGATTTCCTCGATGCGCGCCGGATGAATCCGTCCGTCCACAATGAGCTTTTCGAGGGCGACCCTCGCGACCTCTCTCCGAATCGGGTCAAAGCCGGACAAAATAACGACTTCGGGCGTGTCGTCGATGATGAGGTCGATACCCGTCGCATTCTCGAGCGCGCGGATGTTTCTGCCTTCTCTGCCGATGATTCGACCCTTCATGTCGTCATTGGGGAGCGGAACGACCGAAACGGTCACCTCGCTCGCATGGTCCGCCGCGCACTTCTGAATGGCGAGCGTCACAATCTCTTTCGCCTTCTTGTCCGCGGACTGTTTCGCCTCGGACTCGATTTCGCGGACGAGAACCGCCGCGTCCTTCTGCGCGTCGAGTTTCATGCCGTCCACGAGAATCTGTTTCGCCTCGTCCCGGGTCATCTGCGACACCTTTTCAAGCTCCGCGAGCATCTTCTCATGCGCCTGCTGAACGTCCTGCGCCTTGCGGTCGGTCTCCGCCTCCTTCTTCTGAAGGTTCTTGAGCTGTTGATCGACCTGCTCGGACTTCTTGTCGAGCTGAAGTTCCTTCTTGTCCAAAAGGTCCTCTCTCTGCAAAATCCGCTGTTCGGATTTCGTGATTTCGGCGCGTCTCTCTCTCGATTCCTTGTCAAATTCGATTCGCAATTTGTGGATCTCTTCCTTGGCCTCGATGGACGCCTCCTTCCTCATATTTTTGCAGTCGAGTTTGGCTTCCTCGATCAGCCGATCCGCGATTTCCTTCGCCGTCTCCACCGTCTTTTTTGCCTTTTTCTTTTTCACAGAAAAAAACACCCAAGTAGCAACCGCGCCGGCAACAAGGGCAACAGCTGCTCCGATGAATCCTGCACCAACCGCGGACACCATCAAATTGCTTAACATACATGTCCTCCTATTCACTTTTGATTTTTCAAGTCGGCAGCAAAAGCGCCGTCGGATATTTAATGATTTTGATTCATTAGATAACAAGATTATTTTACACAAATTTTGTCTTTCTGTCAAGTGCGGGAGCACATTTCCCTAAAAACAGGAAAAAAGCCGCCCGAAGTGGGCGGCAGATTTCATTTTTCCTCGGATTTTGCGGGCTCTCCGCCCACTTCGTCCTCTTTTTTGTACTTTTCCTTGATCTGTGCCTCGAGCTCTGCGCAGAGTTCGGGACGCTCCGAAATAAATTTCTTGACGTTCTCCTTGCCCTGTCCGATTTTCTCGCCCTTGTAGCTGAACCACGAACCGCTCTTTTCGATGATGTCCGCGCCGATGGCAAGGTCTAAAATACACCCCGCCTGCGAGACGCCCTCGCCATACATGATGTCGAACTCCGCTGTCTTGAAGGGGGGGGCAAGCTTGTTCTTGACCACTTTGACACGGGTGCGGTTTCCGACCATTTCGGTGCCGTCCTTGAGTGTCTCGATCTTGCGCACATCCATGCGCACGGAGGCATAGAACTTGAGCGCCTTTCCGCCCGTCGTCGTCTCGGGATTGCCGAACATGACGCCGATTTTTTCGCGGAGCTGATTGATAAAGATGATACAGGTGTTGGATTTGCTCGCGATACCCGCAATCTTGCGGAGCGCCTGACTCATGAGCCGCGCCTGAAGTCCCACGTGCGAATCCCCCATTTCCCCGTCGATTTCCGCCTTCGGCGTGAGCGCCGCGACCGAGTCCACGACCACGATATCCACAGCGCCGCTCCGCACCAAGGAGTCCACAATATCGAGCCCTTGCTCGCCGTTGTCCGGCTGGGAGACGTAGAGTTCGTCGAGATTGACGCCGAGTTTTTTTGCGTAAATCGGGTCGAGCGCGTGCTCCGCGTCGATAAACGCCGCCGTACCGCCCATCTTCTGCGCCTCCGCGACCACGTGCAGGGAAACCGTCGTCTTGCCCGAGGACTCCGGTCCGTAGATTTCGATAATCCTTCCGCGGGGCACGCCGCCGATGCCGAGCGCAATGTCGAGCGCGAGACAGCCCGTCGGAATCACGTCCACGTCCTTCGCCGCGCCCGCGCCCATCTTCATAATCGAGCCCTTGCCGTACTGCTTTTCGATCTGCGCGATCGCCTGATCGAGCGCCTTTTTCCTGTTGTCGTCTGCCATATGTGAATTCTCCTTACTCATTTTACGATCGTGTAATAGTCCAAATTGTTCTGAATGCGCCGGATGAGATACCAAAGCGCATAGGACGCCGAAAGCTGTCGCACCTCGTCCCGCGTTCCCGCGAAACAGTGCTTGAAGACCACGATATTCTCCGCGTTCGCCACGCCGATGAACACGGTGCCCACGGGCTTTAAGTTGGTTCCGCCACCCGGTCCGGCGATTCCCGTCGTCGAGAGCGCGTAGTCCGCTTTTCCCGTCGCCATGAGTCCCCGGCACATCTCGTAGGCGGTTCCCTCGGAGACCGCGCCGAAGTTTCGGAGCGTGCGCTCCTCCACCCCGAGCCGCGCCGCCTTGGAATCGTTGTGATAGGTGACCATGCCCTCAAAAAAGACCTCGCTCGCCCCGGGCAGGCGCACAATCCGGTCCGAAATCAGTCCGCCGGTCAAAGACTCGGACACACAAACCCGCTTTTTGCGCAGGCGCAAAAGCTCGAGCGCGCAGGATTCGAGGGACTCGTCCCGATCCGAATAGACCGCCTCGCCCGCCTTTTGGTAGAGCATGAGAGTGAATTGCTCCACGGACGCGGGGTTTTCGCTCCGCGCATAGACCGCGGTGTCCCGATGCTCGGTCAGATAAGTAACGGAAAGGTCCGCGGGGCGCGGGATTCCCCCGACAAGTGCGGAGGCTTCCTCGGGCGCAAGCCCGAAGAGCTTGAACTCCCTGCGCACGGCGGGATATTTCTCGTCGAGGCGCAGGCGGATTGCGGCGGGAATTCCCTCGTCCGCACGCTCGAACCGGAAATAGAGTCCGCATTTGACCCGCACTTCCTCCCGCGAAACGACAACACCGAGGTCGTAGTGCGTGCCGCGCTTAGGCGGTTGATTGCAAATAAAATCGTATTCGAAACCGTACAGCGTAAGGAAACGGAAGATTCCCCGAAGTTTGGGGAAATCCTCCTGAAAAATTCCCGAATCTCTTTCCTGATAGAGCACGACAGCGTTCACGGTTTCCTCTCTCGTAAAAATTTTATTCTTTGTCCTCCCGTTTCGGGAAGAGCACCTGACGGTTGCGCACGATATAGTTGAATCCGGAATACACGGTCAAAACGACTGCGATTCCGAAGATGACGTAGGCGACGATGTCGAACCACGGAACGATTGTGACCGCGTCCTTCAGAATCAGAAGCGCGACGATGGAGACGTCCTGCGTAATGGTCTTGATTTTGCCGGTCTTGTCCGCGGCGATGACGATGTTGGAGGTCGCGGCAATCTGCCGGAATCCCCCGATCATAAGCTCCCGCGCCACGATAAACGAGCAGCCGAGCGCGCCGTAGGGCGCGGGGATGATTCCCGCCTCGATGATGAGAAAGAGCATGACGATGACGAGTACTTTGTCCGCAATCGGGTCGAGGAATTTACCGAGGTTGGTCACAAGGTTGTGCTTGCGCGCGAGATGCCCGTCGATAAAGTCCGTCAGCGCGGTGACGATAAACAGCACGGCTGCAATCAGCCGGTTGTATGGGATAACCTCGAGATAGAATACTGCGACGACAACCGGAATCAGACAGATTCTCGTCATCGTAATCTTGTTCGGTAAATTCATGCTTACACCCTCAAAGAATTTTTGCGAGGAGTTCGTCCCCCTGCCGCCCGGTGATTTCGACCTCATAGTACGCACCGCTCCCGATCTCGCCTTCGCCGGAGAGAATCAGCCGGGTATCGACCTCGGGCGCTTCGCTCTCCGTCCTGCCCACAAAGCAGTCCGCATCGAAGTCCGCGCCGTCGCATACCGCACGATACGTCTTTCCCACCCGCGCGTCCAAGCGTTCCGCCTGCAATTTCTCGCAGAGGGAGAGAGCGCGGAAGAGCCGCTCCGCTTTGACCTCCTCCGAAACCTTGTCCGGAAGCCGGAAGGATGGCGCGTCCTCTTCGTCCGAATAGGCAAAGAAACCCGCGTGGTCGGGACGGTATGTATCGAGAAACTCCAAAAGTTCGGAAAAGTTTTCC
The DNA here is from genome assembly GCA_905215695.1 of uncultured bacterium. Lineage (GTDB taxonomy): Bacteria > Bacillota > Clostridia > Christensenellales > HGM11417 > CAJMQN01. Next base: position 84,029 of record CAJMQN010000006.1, on the reverse strand, counting down.
TCCGTCTCCCCCGGAAAGCCCACGATAAAGGTGGAGCGAATCGCAATGCCGGGTACCTGCGCGCGGAGCGTTTGAATCAATTTTTCAATCTGCGCCCGCGAGGAGCGGCGCCCCATTCGCTTTAGGACAGAGTCCGAAACGTGCTGAAGAGGAATATCGATATACTTGGAGACCTTTGGATTTCGGGAAATTTCCGCAATCAGTTCCTCCGTCACGGACTCCGGGTAGCAGTAGAGCAGTCGAATCCATACGAGGTCGAGTTGGGAGAGTTCTCTGATCAGCTCGGGCAGTCGGGGCGCGCCGTACAGGTCCGCGCCGTAACGGGTCAAATCCTGCGCGACGAGCACAAGTTCCGTCACCCCCTCTTCGACCAAATCCGCCGCTTCCGCGACAAGCCGCTCCATGGGCACGGAACGGTATCTTCCCCGAATCGAGGGAATCAGGCAGTAGGTACAGCGGTTGTCACATCCGTCCGCAATCTTGAGATAGGCAAGGTGCGGGGGCGTGGTCAGCACCCGCGCGCGGTTCTCGAAGTCCTCTTCATGCGGTTTCCCCACCATCGAAAAGGACTGCGCGGGACGCCCCGCCATGCTCTCCCGCCGCAGGCGGGTGAGCGCGGTCAAAAGGTCTCCGCGCGCCTCGATTCCGAGAAAGGCGTCCACCTCCGGCAAACCGGCGGAGAGTTCGGACAGATACTTTTCGGGCAGACAACCGCACACCACGAGCTTCTGCCCCGCGGGTCTGCCCGCCGACAGCGATAGAATCGTGTCGATTGCTTCCGCGCGGGCGGTCTCCAGAAACGCGCAGGTATTGACTACGACGAAATCCGCTTCGTCCAGGTCCTGTACGATTCTGTACCCGTTTTGCGCAAGGAGTCCGAGCATGTACTCGGTATCCACTCTGTTTTTGTCACAGCCCAGCGAGACGAAGGCGACGCGGTTCACATTGTCCATTACAGGTCACCGCCGAAACGCTGATTGAACTCGTCCATGGTCAGGAGCACCTTTCTCGGCTTGCTCCCCTCGAAGGGCGAGACAAAGCCCATCTTCTCCATTTCGTCGATGAGTTTGCCCGCGCGGGCATAGCCTACGGAGAAACGCCGCTGTACCATGGAAATGGAGATCTGTCCGCTCTCGATCGCGAGGCGCAGGGCGTCCACAAAGATCTTGTCCACGCCGCTGTCCTCCTCTTCCTCCGAGCCGCCCCCCTTCTCCTCGTTTTCGGACTGCGGGGGCTTGACATTGGAGATGGTCTGCTCGATGAGTTCGTCGAAGTATGCCTCGTTATTGGTCTTGATATAGTCTACGACAGCCTCGACCTCCTCCATGGAGACGAAGGGACCCTGCAAGCGCATCTGCGTCTGCACGCTCGGCGTGGTGTAGATCATATCGCCGTTGCCGAGGAGTTTTTCGCCACCCGCCGCGTCCAAAATGGTGCGGGAATCCACCTGCGAGGAGACGCGGAAGGCGATTCTCGAGGGCAGATTCGCCTTGATCACGCCCGTAATGACGTCCACCGAGGGACGCTGTGTCGCGAGCACCAAGTGAATGCCCGCCGCGCGGGAGAGCTGTGTAATTCGCTGAATCTTGAGTTCGACGTCCGCTTTCGCCTTGGTCGCCATGAGCTCCGCGAGCTCGTCCACGATGACGACGATGCGCGGGAGCTTTTCGGTGGTCTCGCGGTCGATGCGCTGATTGTATGAGGTGATGTCCTTTGCACCGACCTGCTTGAAGAGGTCGAAACGACGGGTCATCTCCCCGACCGTCCAGTTCAGCGCGGAAATCGCCTTGTCCACGTCCGTGATGATATCCTTTAAGAGTAAGTGCGGCAATCCGCCGTAAACGGTGAATTCCACGCGCTTGGGGTCGATGAGGATAATCCGCACGTCCTCCGGACTCGCCTTGAAGAGAATGGACAGAATGAGCGCGTTCAAGCACACGCTTTTGCCGCTTCCGGTGGAACCGGCGACGAGCAGGTGCGGCATCTTGGCGATGTCGCAGAGCATATTTTTGCCGTCGATTTCCTTGCCCAATGCAAACACAATGGGCGACTGATGCGCAAAGAATGTGGGATTGTCCAATACGTCGCGAAGAACGACCATCTGCCGTTTCTTGTTCGGCACTTCGATACCGACAAGGCTCTTTCCCGGAATGGGCGCTTCGATACGCACGCCCGAAGAGGACGCAACCGCCATGGCAAGATCGTCCGCGCGCTGAATGACGCGGTTGACAGGAATTCCCGGGGGCATCTGCAATTCGTATCGCGTGACCGAAGGACCGGGCACGATATTGACGACCTTCGCGTCGATACGGAAATTGGAGAGCGTCTGCTCGATCACTTCCTTGCGCTCCTCGAAATTCTCCTCCACACTGTTCGGATTGAAGGAAAAATCATTCAACAGCTCGACGGGAGGCGTGCTGTAGATATACTTTCTCGGTTTCTTGGGCATCGTGACGATGGTCGAATCGTCATAGACGGGCGCGTCGGGTATCTTCGCCTCTTCGGGTGCAGACGTTCCGGCAAGGTCGAATTTGCTCTTCGGCTCGGGGCGGTCGTCCTCGGATTCAAAATCGACAGGCTTCTGTTCGTGATAACTCACCTCGCCCGTCCCCGAATTGGAGAGAATGGGCGTGCGCTCCTCTGCGGGCTTTGCCGTGCGAGGGTCGGAGCGGAACTCCGGCGAGGGTTTTGCCGTCCGAGGGTCGGAAAGGATTTCCGAAGAAACGGGTTCTTCTCTCCGCTCCTCCGCCGGACGGGTGCTCCCGCTGATGATGGGCGGCTGCTGCGGTTCGGGTTTCAAACGCTCGAAATCGGGCGTCGCCGGGTCCTGCGCCTTTGGCGCGGGCTGACTGATGATGGGTCGCTGTTCGGGTACGGCGTCCAATCTGTCCCCGTAGATATCCGCGCTTCCGCCGTAAAGGTTCGCCTTGGGGGGCGCGGGCGCAAAGGGCGGTTCCTCCGCGGGCGCGGGTTTTGGCTCCTCTGCCGCCCGCTCCGCGGCGGCGCGCTTGCGGCGGTCCTTTTCGGTGTTGTCGATAAAGATTCCGTTCGCGTAATTTTCGTAACGGTTGACCTCGCGGGGCTCCTCCGGCACTTCGGGCGGAATCTCCCCCCGCAGGTCTGTCGCCTGAATCTTGCCCGGCGCGGGCGGAACAATGTCCGTCCGGGGCGGTTCCGCGCCCCGCGCCTTGCGGCTCTCGGGCGTAATGCTCAAGTTTTGCAGGTATTCGTCAATGTTCTCGGGCGGGGTCAGAATCAAAGAACGCCTGTCCTTGGGCGGACGGGAAACCGTCTCCTGTTTCTTCTCTTTTGTCGGACGGGAATCGGTATAGGCGTCGCTGTACGAAGTTTCCCCTTTGAAAATATCCGCGCCGAGTTTCTCGGCGATGTCCTCCTTCGCGGTGTACATCTTGCCGTTCATGAAGGTAATCTTTTCCGCGGAGGCGTTGGGCGTCTGATTGTTTAAGAGAATGTCGAGCGCCTCGGACTTCTTTCTCCCGCGCTTGGGCAGAAAATCGTCCACGTCAGCCACAAAGAGCTTTTGCGCAACGGGCGCGACCTCGAGGGTCTCCTCCGGGGGCACGTCCGAAAGGTCGTAATCCTTCACGCCCTCCGCTTTGACCTTCTTGGTCCTTCCGAATCCGTCCGTCTTATGCTTGTTCCAGAACTTCTTCACGTCGAAGAGGAGCGCGAGCATCAGGACGAGCAGAAGGGAGCAGACAACGTAGCTCCCCGGCACGGAGAGCATCTTTGCGAGAAAAAAGCAGGGAAAGCCGAATACCACCCCCCCGAACGTGGAGGTGGAAAGTCCTTCGAGCCCCTGCTCGAAACACCGCTTTGAGTATTCGCCGAAGGAATAGGCAAAATTGCCCGCCGCGGTCGCGATATGCACGATGAAGATGAGAAACAAAAGACTCAGAAAGAGAAAGGCAAGCGTGCGCTTTTTAATCTTCAGCTTGAGGTCGGCAAAGATCGACAGCCCGAGATAGATGAGAAAGAGAAAGACCGCGTACGCGCTGTAGCCGAAAGCGCCGAGCACGAAGTGAAAAATCTCCACGCCCAGCATTCCGAACAGCTTTCCCGCCGAAATCAAACACAGCATGACGACAAAGGACACAACGAAGAGAATGATGCCGAATGCCTGCTTGGTCGAAAACGATCCCTTTTGTTTTTTCTGTGTTTCGTTATCCACTGTATTTCCTCGATTCAAAGTCAGAGTATCTCTCCGATTTTTTCCATTGCTACAAGTATATCATATTCTCGTTTTTTTTTCAATGTTTTGCGGGAGATATTTTCCTTCAAACCTGATAGCGGAAATTTCTGCCCTTACAGCAAAAATTTCTCCTTTGCGACCATGGAAATCGTCTTGCGCCTGCGGTCGAACATGGTCTTTGCAAGCCTGTTCATCTCCTCGAGCGTGTAGGACTCAAACTCTTTGAGCTTGCCGTCAAAGTCGAAGAGTTCGCCCGTAAACAGAAGGTATTTTCCGAACACGTTCATGAGTCCCGTGTTGTTCTCCTGCCCGAACACCACACTGCTCTTGAGCTGTTCCCTGCCCCGCTCGAATTCTTTTTGCGTGATTCCCTTCTCCTGAAATTCCTCGAGGAGCCGATCCACCGTCTCAAGACACTTCTTCGTGTTGTCCGGGTTGGTTCCCACATAGATGGTAAACAGTCCCGCGTTTCGGTACTGCGTCGCGTAGGAATAGACCGAGTAGGCATAGCCGAGTTTTTCACGAATCTCCTGAAACAGCCGCGAGCTCATGCCCCCGCCCAAAACGGTATTTAAGAGCAGATACTTATAGCTGTCCTTGTCCGCAAAGGGTGCGAAATCATAGCCGATGCAGATACTCGCCTGCTCCACGTCCTTGGCGCGCGTGATGATGCCGCCCGAGGTGTAATCCGTGCCGTAGCAGACATCGCACCGCTCGGCAGGGTTGTCCCATTCAAAGTGCTCTTTTACGAGTTTTTCTGCCTCTTGCATAGTAATATTGCCCGCAAAAGCTATGACGATATGTGAGTTTGCATAGTACTCTGCAATATAATCGAGTAAATCCTGTCGGGTTGCGGCAAGCACGTTTTCGGGCGTTCCGATGATGGGACGCGCCAGTGAAATGCCACGGAAGAACTGTTCGGAGAGAATATCCGACGCGAGGTCTTCGGGGCTGTCCTCCGTCATGGAAATTTCCTCGAGAATGACTTTCTTTTCCCGCTCCAGCTCCTCCTCGGGAAAGACCGAATGGCAGAAGAGATCGGAGAGAATTTCAAAACATTCCTCCGCGTGGTCCGCGGTGCTCTTGGCGTAGTAACAGGTCATCTCCTTTGTGGTAAAGGCGTTCATCTTGGCGCCGATGCTGTCCATCTCGTCCGCAATCTGAAACGCCGAACGCTTTTTCGTGCCCTTGAACATCATGTGTTCGATGAGGTGGGAAATTCCGTTGTTCTTCTCGTTCTCGTTCGCGCTCCCCGTCCCGACATAGATTCCCATAGAGACCGAGTAGAGGTCGGGGACGCTCTTTGTCACGATACGAATTCCATTTTTCATCGTCTTTGTTTGTTGCATAAAAACCTTCCTTCTTGTTTCGGGGTTTCCCCGTGTCATTTAAGCCGCGATGTTCTCGCTGACCGTTACCGCCGAAAAACCATTCTCTTTGTAGTAGTCGAGAATCTTTTTCAGCGCGTTTTTTGTGTGTTCGGTGGGGTGCATGAGAATGAGGTCTCCGCCCTTCAAATTCTTGGTCGCCCGGGAAAAGACGAGACTTTCGTCCTTATCCCGCCAGTCGATGGTGTCCTTGCTCCACATGATTGTCTGATAACCGAGGTCCTTGGCAATGGATAGCGTCTGTTTGGAAAAGGAACCGGAGGGCGGTGCAAAGAGCGTGGTCTTTACACCGATTATTGACTTTACCATGCTTTCGCATACCAAAATTTCCTCCGTATTTTTCTCATCGGAAATCTTTTTATGGTCGAGGTGGAAATATCCGTGATTGCCGATTTCGTGCCCGTCCGCGTAAATTTTTTCGAGCATTTCGGGGTTCTTTTCTGCCCAGCTCCCGCCCACGAAAAAGGTTGTCTTGACCTCGTATTCCTTGAAAGTCGCGAGCATATCCTCGAGATATTCGGTTCCCCAATAGACGTTGACCATAAGCGTGACGTTTTTTCGGTCGGTGTTGCCGTGATAGTAGGGCGCAGCATCGACCGACACATTTGCGGTCAGCACGCTGCCCGAAAATGCCAAAACAAACACCACCGTCAAAACCCCGAAGATGACCACATTTGTCAGAATGCTCGCAAGGACTCCTCTCTTTTTCATCGTTCCGCTCCATAAAACCGTATTGCTACATTTTATGCCGCGGGCGCGCGGAGTATGCGGACAGAGAACCCCGCGAGTTGATACGGACAGTGTGTCCCCGTTAAACTCTTCCGCAAGAGAAAGAGCGCGCAAAACCCACTTTGCGCGCCCTTCCCTTGACAGCGAATCTTAAAGTTTTTCGATGAGTTTCAAATCCACGCCCTTCTCGCTGATTTTGACGACCTCGACCTTGACGGTATCGCCGATATTGACAACGTCCTCTACCTTCTCCACCCGCTTGTTCGAGAGCTTGGAGATGTGAATCATGCCGTCCTTGCCCGGCGCAAGCTCGACAAAGGCGCCGATGGTGATGATTCGGGCGACCTTGCCGATATACAGGTCTCCGACCTCAGGGTCCCGCGCGATGGAGAGAATAATTCCCTTTGCGCGTTCGGCAGCCTCCGAATCCGTGGTCGCGATGCAGACTTTGCCGTCGTCGGTGATGTCGATCTTGACCCCGGTCTCCTCGATAATCTTGTTGATGACCTTTCCGCCGGTGCCGATGACCTCGCGAATCTTATCCGGGTCGATATTGAAACTCGTAATCTTGGGCGCAAAGGGCGAGAGTTCCGCGCGGGGCGCGTCCAAAACTTCGAGCATCTTGCCGAGAATGAAGGAACGACCCGCCTTCGCCTGCGCAATCGCCTGACGAAGAATCTTTTCGTCTATACCCTTGATCTTGATGTCCATCTGAATCGCGGTGATGCCTTTCTCGGTGCCCGCAACCTTGAAGTCCATGTCGCCGAGGAAGTCCTCAAGTCCCTGAATATCCGACAGCACGACGACCTTTCCGCTCTCGACGTCCTTAATCAGTCCCATCGCGATACCCGCGACAGGCGCCTTGATCGGAACGCCCGCGTCCATCAGGGACAGCGTGGAGCCGCAGACGGACGCCTGCGAAGTGGAACCGTTCGAGGAGAGAATCTCCGAAACGGTACGGATTGCGTAAGGGAACTCATCCTCGCTCGGAAGTACGGGCTCGAGCGCGCGCTCGGCGAGTGCGCCGTGACCGATTTCGCGGCGACCGGGCGAACGAAGCTGTTTCGCCTCGCCCGTGGAGTACGGGGGCATATTGTAGTGGTGCATATACCGCTTGAATTCCTCGTCATCGAGTCCTTCGAGTTTCTGCGCCTCGCGAATGGTGCCGAGAGTGGTCGCGGTCATTGCCTGCGACTGTCCCCTCGTGAACACCGCACTGCCGTGTACGCGGGGCAGAATTCCCACTTCGCACCAGATATCGCGGATATCCGTGAGCTTACGACCGTCGGGACGCACACCCTCGTTGACGATGCGCGCGCGCACTTTCTCTTTGGTCATATAGTAGAGAACGTCCGCAATCTCCCTCTGCTTGTCCGGGAAAATCTCCGCAAAGTGCGCCTGCACGTCCTCGGCAACGCGGTCCTCTCCCTCCTGCCGCTCCTTGCGGTCGAAGGGCAGAAGCGCCTCAGTCAGCATCTTGTCCGCGTACTCGCGCACAGCCTTGTCAATCTCTTCGGGAATCGTATAGAGGTTCATCTGAAGCTTGGGCTTGCCGATTTCCTTCTGAATCTCCTCAATCCAGGCGCAAATCTTCTTGATTTCCTCGTGCCCGAAGAGAATCGCGTTGATCATGTCCTCTTCCGCAACCTCGTTCGCGCCCGCCTCGACCATCATAATGGCGTCCTTGGTGCCCGAGAGCGAGAGGTGCAGTTTGGATTTCGCGCGCTGTTCGGTGTCGGGGTTGATGACGAATTCTCCGTCCACCATGCCCACGACCACGGAACCCGTCGGTCCGTAGAAGGGAATGTCCGAAATCGAAAGCGCAATCGAACTGCCGAGCATGCCATAGACCTCGGGAGGATAGTTGGTATCCACCGAGAGCGCGGTCACGACGACCGCGACGTCATTGAAAAGTCCCTTGGGGAAGAGCGGACGAATCGGGCGGTCAATGAGCCGCGAGGTCAGAATCGCCTTGTCGCTTGGTCTCCCCTCTCTCTTTTTAAAGCCGCCGGGAATCTTTCCGACGGAATACATCTTTTCCTCAAAATCCACCCCAAGCGGGAAGAAATCCATACCCGGGCGGGGTTCCTTGCTCATCGTGACGTTGGTGAGCACCATCGTGTCCCCGCAACGCACGATACAGGAGCCGTTTGCCTGACCGCAGTACTTGCCGGTCTCGACCGTCACCTTCCTTCCGCCGACTTCTGTCTCAAAAGTCCTGACATTTTCTTTCATATCGATCCTCCATAATTATATCCGTGAAAAAACAAAGAAAGAGCGGGAAAAATCCTTCGCCCGCTCTCCATTTTTGAGTTACTTTCTCAAGCCCAGCTTTTCGATTAACTCTCTGTATTTGTTGATGTCGGTCTTCTTCAGGTAAGCGAGCAGGTTTCTTCTGCGTCCCACCATTTTGAGAAGGCCGCGCTTGCTGTGGAAATCCTTGGGATTCGCAGCAAAGTGGTCGTTTAAGTGGTTGATTCTCGCGGTCAGAAGCGCAATCTGCACTTCGGGCGAGCCGGTGTCGCCTTCCTTTCTTGCATAGGCGTTGATGGTGTCGATCTTCTTCTCCATGATAAATTCCTCCAAAATAAATGTCAATCGCAACCGAGCAGGACGGCGGAGACCCGACCAACCAAGCCGCAATTCCTAATTATTTTAACACAAATTCCCTCTGTTGTAAACTGTTTTCGCCCTCTTTTTCTAACCCATGACGAGCACGCGGGAATAGTCGAAGCCAGTCTCCTTGCAAACCGCGTCGAAGTCCTCCCGATAACTCTCGTACAGACCGCGAAAGACGTAAATATCCCCGGCAAAGCCACTCTTTAATGTTTCCGCAAGCACCTCTTTTTCATACATCATCGAAAATACGGTTGACTTTTTGAAATAAATCTTTGCGGTCGAACTATTCACGCTCTTTCCGAGGAGTTTGACGTCGTCGAGCTTTAAAAGGAGAATATACATGCGGTTGCGTTTCTCCTTCTCCCCGGGGCGCACTTTGACCTCATAGGTCTTTGCGCCGTTCTTGCGCAGCGGACCGGAATATTCGGTCAAAAGCAGAATATTCGCGTCCGCTACCTTCGCCCGGCGTCGCACACAGTGTCGAAAATATAGAATCTCCTCCTCCCGAAAGCGGCAGGGCTGAAGGTCGATGATAGAGCCGACGCAGAGGAGCGAGAACCCGATAAATACGAAACAGACGTACCAGGGCATGCCCGCGCCGAATCCGAGCGCCATTAAAAAGAGGGAAAAGAAGGCGAAGAACCAAGAAAAAGCTCTTCCGCTCTCATCTTTGATTTCACGGTTAAATTTCACGGTTTCCTCCACGGAATACGGACTTGTTCGCAATGATTTTGGGTATTTTCGCAATGTATGAGGGGATATCCTTGGGGCTTGCGAGCCGCTCGATAAATTCTTCTCCCGAATAGACGCGCTTGGAGATGGCGTTCGCCCCGAAGGCAAGCACGGACGCGGTCTCCTCCATGTTGTCCACGTTGTAAACGCATACCCTGCCCGGCTTTGCGTAACCGGCATTTTCGAGGTTGCCGACGCTGTATTTTTGGCGGTACATATAGTAGGGCTGATACCCCGCCCTTCGGAGTTTCTCCTCCGCAAGCCGGGACATCTCCTCGGATTCGGGCGAAAGATGTTCGCGTTCCTCCTCCTTGAGCCGGGAGCCACGCTTGAGGGCGAGCGCGTGCACCGTCACGTTGTCCGGGGCAAGCGCAATCACCGCGTCCACCGACCGCGCAAAGTCCGCCGCGGTCTCCTTGCCGAGCCCCATGATGAGATCCATGTTGAGAGAAAACGGATATTCGCGCGCGAGCCGCACCTTTTCGACCACCTCTCCAAAGGTGTGACGCCTGCCGATTTCGGCGAGAGTCGCGTCGTTCGCGCTCTGCGGATTGACCGATACCCGCGTGACGCCGAACTCCGCCAAAAGGTCAAAGAGTTCCCTGTCGATACTGTCCGGTCGCCCCGCCTCGAAGGTGAATTCGACGCCTTCGGGCGCCATTTCTCGCACTCCCTCGAGCACGCGCCGAATGTTTGCTTTGGAAATCGCGGAGGGCGTGCCGCCGCCGATGTACAGCGCACGCGCCGAAAAGTCGGACTCCGAAAGAATGCGCTGCCCCGCCTCGAGTTCCCGGGTGAGCGCGTCAATATACGGATTCTCCCATTCCCCCGCGCGGTCAATGTCGCAGGACACAAAGGAACAGTACGAACAGCGCCCGTGACAGAAGGGAATGCCCGCATACACGTCGAGATTTCGCGGATCTCGGGAATACACCCCGGACTGCGCCCGCACGATATCCCGGACGAGCGCGAATTTTTCGGGCGAAACGTCCAAAAAGTTCAGGAAGAAATCCTTGGGGTCAAGCCCCTCCTCGAGAATCTGATAGTACTGCTTGGTCGGACGGATTCCCGTAAACGCGCCGTAGGGCAGGCGCTTCCCCGAAAGACTTTTGAGCGCGCGATAGACGCACGCCATCGCGTAGCGTTTGAGAATGCGCTTTCTGTGGAGCAACGATTTCCCGAAAAATCCCGGTACGGCGAAGACGCTTTCCCAATTCCGCCCCGACGCGGAGACGCGCACGCGGATTTCCTCCCCCTCCGAAATCTCTACGCCGACCTCGCGGGAGGTTTCCCCGTCAAAGACGCGCAGATAGTCGGTCAAATCCTTTTCGAGATACCGATACTTGGGGTCGAGCAAAACCATGCCTAAAACTCCACGAGCGGATTGTGCCTGCGCTCGTATTCGAGAGTGGTCTCCTCCTCGTGCCCGGGAAGAACGCGGTAGTTCCCCTCCAGCGTGAAGAGCTTGTAGCGAATGGAATTCATGAGCGCGGCGGGACTGCCGTCCGGGAAGTCCGTGCGCCCCACGGAGAGACAGAACAGGGTATCCCCCGAAAAGATGACGTCCCCGACGAGATAGCACACGCTCCCCGAGGAGTGCCCGGGCGTGTGCAGGACGCGGATTTCAAACCCCGCAATTTCGAGGGTTTGTCCGTCCTCGACGAGAACGTCCGCAGTCAGTTCCTCCACCTCCGCGTTCATATAGGAGGCGAGATTGCCGGAAGAGTGCAGTTTTTCGGCGTCCGAGCGGTGGATATAGACGGGAATCCCGTCCCGCTGAAGCGCGGCACTTGCCCCGAAATGGTCGAAATGTCCGTGCGTCAGAAGTTGGGCTTTGAGCTGAATTCCGCGGGAGTCAAGCTCCATACGGATTCGCTTGTAGTTGCCGCCGGGGTCAACGATAAACCCCTCCTTTCTGTCGTTCGTGACAATATACGTGTTGACGGTGATAAGTCCCGTCCGCATGCAAAGTATCTGCATAATCTTCCTCTAATTCGTAGTGCGGAAAACGTCGTTGATAAAGGGATTCTCGAGAAGTTTCTTCTGAATCATCTCGAATTCCTCCCTGCGCTTGACCTGCACGCTCACGCTGATGACCGCGTTTCCGCGCTTATCAAGCCGCGCGTTGAAGGCGGTGATATTGAGATTCATCTTGGTCAGAATCTGCGTGATGTCCGCGATGATACCCGGTTTGTCCGAAGCCGTAATCTGCATGGTCACGGTGTAGGCGGAGACAGGCTGACTGTCCCACGCCGCCGGTATGAGCCGCTCGGGCTCCGCGTTTTTCAGGTTGGGGCAGTCCGTGCGGTGAATGGACACGCCCCGCCCGCGGGACACAAAGCCCACGATTTCGTCCCCGGGCACCGGGTTACAGCAACCCGCATAGCGCACGAGCATCCCCTCGTAGCCGTTGATGAGAACGCCGTGCGAGGAGGTCTTGCTCTTGGAGACGATAATCGGCTGATCGGGACGACGGCTCTCCTCGGTGTAGCTCTCGATGAGTCGGAAGATAATCTGATTGGTCGTGACCGCGCCGTACCCCACCGCAGAACACACTTCGTCGAGGTCCTCGAAGGAAAATCTGTCATAGACCACGTTCAAGCCCTTCTGCGTCAGAAGGTCCGCGAGCTTGAATCCCCGGCGTTTCGCCTCGAGTTCGAGCATTTCCCGACCTTTTCGGATATTCTCCTCCTTCATCTGCTTTTTGAAGAACTGCCGAATTTTTGCCTTCGCGCCCGAGCTCTTGACGAGTTTGAGCCAGTCCCAGCTCGGTCCCTTCGCGTTTTGGTTGGTGATGACCTCCACCACGTCCCCCACCTGCAACTGATAGTCGAGGGGAACCATCTTGGAATTGACCTTTGCCCCCACGCATTTGTTACCGATTTGGCTGTGAATGTGGTAGGCAAAGTCAATGGGCGTAGAGCCCGAGGGTAGGCTGATGACGTCCCCCTTCGGGGTAAAGACCAGCACTTCGCCGAGGTCGAGGTCAATCTTCAGGTTGTTGTAAAAGTGCTTGGAATCCTGAAATTCCCCCTCGTACTCCATAAGTTCGCGGAGCCAGGAGAGTTTTTCGTCGAGCAGCGAGACGCTCGCCCGTCCCTCCTTGTATTTCCAATGCGCCGCGATACCGAACTCCGCGATCTTGTGCATCTCCGCCGTTCGGATCTGAATCTCGAAGGTCTGCCCGTAGTTGGTGATGACCGTCGTGTGCAGACTTTGGTACATGTTCTGTTTGGGAGTGGCGATATAGTCCTTGATTCGCCCGGGAATGGGGCGCCACTTGGTATGAATGGTGCCGAGCACATTGTAGCAGTCTTTGACGCTGTCCACTACGATACGCACCGCGATGAGGTCGTAGATTTCGTCCAGGCTCTTGTGCTGTTTCATCATCTTTTTGTAGATGCTGTAAAAGTGTTTGGGACGCCCGAACACCTCGCCTTTTATTCCCATCTCCCGAAGCATGTCCTCGAGGTCGCGGATAATTCGCTCCACCATCTCGTTGCGCTCCGCGCGCTTTAAGTTGATCTGTTCGGCAAGATAGTTGTAAAATTCGGGGTCAAGGTACTTTAAGCAGAGGTCCTCAAGCTCGCACTTGATGCTCGAGATACCCAGCCTGCCCGCGAGGGGGGCATAGATGTCCAAAGTCTCCCGCGCCATCGCGGTCTGCCGCGGCAGGGGCAGATAGGAGAGCGTGCGCATATTGTCAAGCCGGTCCGCGAGCTTGATGAGAATCACCCGTACGTCCTTCGCCATCGCGAAGAACATTTTGCGCAGATTTTCCGCCTGCTCCTCCTCCTTGGAGGCAAAAGTGATTCGGTCGAGTTTGGTCACGCCGTCCACGAGCGAGGCGATTTCCTCCCCAAATTCCCGAAGCATGTCCTCCCGCGTAAAGTCCGTGTCCTCCACGACATCGTGGAGAAGCGCGGCGGCGACCGTCGCGGTATCCAGTCCGAGATCGACGAGAATCTCCGCCACATTGTAGGGGTGGACGAAGTACTCCTCACCGGACATGCGTTTCTGCCCCGCGTGTTTTTGCTTGGCGATTTCGTAGGCGCGCTCGAGAGTGTCGAAGTACGCGTCCTGATAGTAATGTCTCATTTTAGCGAGCAGGTTGTCCATGTTCTCCTCACTCCGCGAGATGGTCCCGCAAACTCCGGTAAAAGGCGGACTGTTCGAGTTCCGCGCGCACGCCGCGAATCAAAAATAGCGAATTTTCCTCGAGCTTGAAAAAACCGAGTTCCAAAAAGGTCAAAAGGCATGCGAAAAACTGAATCTCGTCCAATTCTTCCCTCTTGCCGATCATATCATACAGATCCCGCACATCTTCAAACTTCGCGCTCCGTTCAAGGTGCCGCGAAATCGCCCGGAAGTATGCGCCGAACACCCCGCGTTCGAGCGAAATATGCAGGCGGTACTTCTCCTCCGCGAGTCCGAAACTCCCCTTTCGTCCGCGCACGGGCGGCTCGAGATAGACGATTTTGGAATATCCCTCGCCCTCGAAATCCGAGTCCGGCGAAAAGAGAATCTTGGAGTCGTTGTTGCGGTTGCCCGCGTAACAGCAAACCTGCGCGTCAAGTCCGGTCTCGGCAAGGAAACGGCGCAGGTGCGCAAGGTCATAGGAGAGAACGAGAACGCCGTACTCCGTTTTCAGCGCTTCCGCGACCTCCGCGGCGGTGAGCGGCGCGGGAGATTCTTCCCCGCGCAGGGCTTCGAGGAGCCAGGACACAGCGTCCCGCTTGTCCGCTTGCGCGCGGTCAAAGGGAATCGAAAAGCTGCGCACGTTCGCCCGGGGAGAACAGCGGTTGTTGTATTCGTTTACCGATAGATCGACAAGGTAATCCTTCTTGCAGGGAGAGCACAGCCAGCGCCTGCGGGGACCCGCGTTGAAGGCGGTAAATCCCGCCTGTCCCACACTGCCCGAAAAATGTGCGGGGTGCTTTTTCATGGGACGGAGCGGAAGGTCGTCGGTCAGGAGAAAGGTCGGCTGACGATTGCCCACGCCGTAGGGCTCGAGGAGCGCGAGCTCTCGGCAGAGCGCAAGGGTGATGTCCGCGGTCGCAATCGGCATTTCTCCTTTCGCCGCGCGCAGGAAACAGGAGCGCGGGAAGTCCGCAAGATACCTTTCCACCCGGCTTTTGAACTCTTCGTAGCGTTCGGGGAGCAAAGTCATGCCCGCTGCCTGCGAGTGCCCGCCGTAGCGGACAAAGAGGTCTGACATCGATTGGAGCATGGTAAAGAGGTTTACCCCCTCCACGCTCCGCCCGGAGCCCTTGTAACTGCCCTCGGACTCGGTGAAGACAAAGACGGGACGGCAGAACCGTTCTGCAAGTTTTGAGGCGACAATGCCGATCATTCCGGACTGCCAGCGCGGATTGACCAAAATCAGCGCACGGGTTCCCGCCTGTGTGCGAAATTCTTCGGAAGAAAAAATATCCTTTAAAATCGCGTCGCAAACCGACTGCCGCTCCGAATTGGCGCGGTCGAGCTCCTGCGCGGTCGAAAGGATTTCCTCCTCGTCCTGCCCGCAGAAGAGGGAGATCGCGCGCTTTGCCGCGCCCACCCGTCCCGCCGCGTTGATGCGGGGCACCACCGAAAAGGCAAGGGATTTCGAATTGAATTCCTTGATACCGGCGACGTCCCGTAGCGCGCGAATTCCCGGGCGCAGGTCGGAGTTTAAGACCTTGAGTCCCTCGCGCACGAGGATACGGTTCTCGCCCGACAGCGGCACGCTGTCCGCCACCGTCGCGATTGCCGCAATGTCCAAAAAGCGTTTGACATATTCCCTGCCCTCCGCCGCCTCCACAACCTTGAACACGACTCCCGCGCCGCAGAGCATCGCCGTAGCCGGATTGTTCCCGCGCTTGGGATTGACGACAAGGCAGTCCGGAAGAAGTTCGGGAAGCTCGTGGTGGTCGGTGACGATAACCTCGATTCCGAGGTCCTTTATGTACTCAACCTCGTCGTGCGAGGAGACGCCGCAGTCGCAGGTGACGATGAGGTCGGGCAGATAGGTGTCCGCGATGTACTCCACCGCGTCGGTATTTAAGCCGTAGCCCTCCTCCCGCTCGGGAACATACCAATGCGCGTTCGCGCCCCTGTCCGTCAGGTACTGATAGAAAATCGAGACACTCGAAATCCCGTCCGCGTCGTAATCCCCGAAGATGACCACGCTCTCCCCCGCCTCGCAGGCGCGGCGAATCCGTGCCGCCGCCTCCCGCATGTCGGGAATCTCGAAGGGGTCGGAGAGGTCCTCGTATCCCGCATAGAGAAAGGCACGCGCGGACTCCGGCGTGTCCGCCCCCCTCGCGAGGAGCAGTTCCGCCGTAATCGGACTGATTTTCAGTTGCATGGCAAGTTCGCTTGCGTCCATATTTTTCCTCTTGCGTAAAAGGCGAGCCTCCCGGTTTCGGAAGGCTCTGTCCTTGTGTGACTTATTTGTTTTTCGCGAGCTGATATTCCGAACGCGCCTTCTTCTTATCCCGATAGTCGCGGATGAGCGCCCAGCTCGTGCCCGCGAGGAACACCGAGGAGAACGTACCCGCAAGGAGACCGATGATAATCGGAATCGCAAAGTTCCGCATGTCGGGAATCGGGAAGCACGCGAGCACCACGATGGTGAACAGCGTCGTAATCGTCGTGTTGATCGAGCGCGTCATCGTCTCTTTAATGGAGAGGTTCGCAATGTCGTGCGCGGAGAACTGCTTGAGAGAAAGTTTCTTGCAGTTTTCGCGGATACGGTCGAAGATGACGATGGTCGCATTGATGGAATAACCGATGATGGTAATCAGCGCGGCGATGAAGGGCGCATTGATGGGAATGCGCAGGATTGCCATGAAGGCACAGACGATGAGCGCATCGTGTACGAGCGCGAGCACCGCGACAAAGCCCGAGAGCATTTCAAACCGAATCGTGATATAGACAAGAATCAAAAATACCGCGATGACCAAACTCAAAATCGTGGTCTGTAGGAGGTTTGAAGACGCCTTCGCGCTGATGGATTGGGGAGAAATCTGCAAGTTGTCCGTGTCGTAATTTTCCCCAAGCAGTGCGACAAGTCCCTGATAGAAACCGCCCTCCGTCTCGCTGTTGGTGAAGAAATCGGTAATGTCCGCAAGCTCCTTGCCCTCGATGGTCCCGAAGGTCACCGAGAGTCCGGCAGAGAGCCCGGAGCCCGTGTACTGAATGGCGTCGTGATTGGTGACGCCGAGTTCCGCGAGTTGGTCCTCGAGGTATTCGGTCACCTTTTCCTTGTTTCCCGCCTCGTTGAACTCACTCCCGATGGTAATCGAGAGGTTCGTGCCGCCGGTGAAATCAATACCGAGGTTGAACACCCCCTGCCCGAGGCAGGCAAAAATCACGGCGAAGATGATTCCCACCGCGAGCACCGCCGCGGAGATGGAGTACCAAATTTTATATTTCTCTACGAGCTTGAAGTTCTTGACTTCGGGATTATTCGACATCTTCGAGCACCTCCGGATCCCTCTTCAGGCCATAGAACTTGACGTTCCTGTTTCCGATATTATAGAACAGCTTTGTAATTCCGCGCGTGATGACGAGCGAACAGAACACGGAGACGACGATGGAGAGCGCAAGCGTGATCGCGAAGCCCTGAATCGAACCCGTTCCGAGAATCCACAGGACGACCGCCGCAATCATCGTGGTGATGTTCGCGTCCCAAATCGCCGCGCTCGCTCTGCGGAATCCGGAAAGCCTCGCGGCTTTCGGCGTCTTTCCGATCTTATATTCGTCCTTGATTCTCTCAAAGATGATGACGTTTCCGTCAACCGCCATACCGATACC
Organism: uncultured bacterium; assembly: GCA_905215695.1. Taxonomy (GTDB): domain Bacteria; phylum Bacillota; class Clostridia; order Christensenellales; family HGM11417; genus CAJMQN01. Next base: position 66,548 of record CAJMQN010000006.1, on the reverse strand, counting down.
GAGGATAACGCCGGCGATACCCGGGAGAGTGAGCTGCACCCAAGGGAGCTGACTCATCAAAAACAGTACGATGAGCACATAGATAATGAGCGAAATATCCGCCGCAAGCCCGAGTCCCTTATAATAGACCGCCATGAAGATCATGACGAGCACGAGACCGATGACGCCTGCCCAGAGACCTGCCTGAATGGCGTTCTCGCCGAGGGTCGCGGAGATAACGCCCGGCTCACTGTCCTTAAACTTGACTGCGAGCGAGCCGCTCTGCAACTGTAGGGCGAAGTCCGTCGCGGATTCCCAAGTATAGTTGCCGGTAATCTGCGGCTTGCCGTTGGTGATTGCAACGGAGACCGTCGGCGAAGAAATCGTCTCGCCGTCGAGAACGATGTCGAGCGTTCCGTTGTTTCCCGCCGCTTCGGTGGTGAAGTCCGCAAACTTCTTGGTTCCCTCTTCGTCAAGCTCGAGCTGTACGCAGGGCTTGCCGTCCGAGTCGTAGGAGGCGTAAGCCTTCTTTACGTTGGAACCCTTGATGATGACTTCGTCGCCGGATTTGAACTGTAACTGCGCAGGTTTTCCGATGAGGTCGAATAGTTCGGAGGGCTCGTCCACGTCCGGCACCTCCACGCGGATAAAGTAAGTACCGCCGGACTGCTGCATCTGAACGGTCGCCTCGGTATAGCCCTTCGCGGAGAGACGGTCCGAAATAATCTTCATGGACCCCTCGATATTCGCGACCAAAGTGTCGTTGTCCATATCCTCGTCGGGAATGACTTCCATGACGTTATAGACGCCGCCCTTCAGGTCAATGCCAAGCTTGATCGCACCGACGACCGAAACGTACTTGTGTTGTCCCACTGCGCCGAAGGTAAATGTGATAAACGTAAAAATCGAAGCGGTGATGATAAGCACGCCGATCACAGCCAATCCGAAGATTGACCTCCCCCGGCTTGCTTTCTTTTTCTTCTTCATGCCGCAACCTCCTTAAAGTAACACCTGAACAGTATCTTAATCATTATAAAGGACAAACCCTTTTTCGTCAATAATTCCAGCGAACTTTTTGCAAAATTTTCCTCTTCGCGCAAAAAATTCACCGAGTTTTCACAAAAAATCCGCGCCGCGGAAACTTTCGGAGAGTTCGACATAGTGCTTTGCGTTGCGGCGGTTGTCCTCTGCCTCGGTGGCGTCGGCGTTCCGAAGGACGCGATACGGATTTCCGACGACGACACTGTAGTCGGGAATCCGCTTTCCCGAAGGAATCACGCACCCTGCGCCGACGATACAGCCCTTGCCCACATGCGCGCCGTCGAGAACGATCGCACCCATGCCGACGACGGTGCAGTCCTCCACCTCCGCGCCGTGCACAATCGCGCCGTGCCCCACCGAAACGTATTTTCCGAGAACGACCGGATGTCCCGCGCTCGCGTGCAGGACGGCGTTGTCCTGTACGTTTGAGCACTCGCCGACCGTAATCTTTTCGGCATCCCCGCGCAGTACCGCAAAGGGCCAAACGCTCGCGCGGTCGCAGATTTCCACTTCGCCCGAAACGTAGCACAGCTTATGCAGCGCCGCGGTCTTTGCAATCTTCGGGACACAGCCCGCAGCCTCTTCCTTCATTTCCGCCTCCGAATCAGTTTCCGTTGTGCTCCATCGCATAGACGTAAAGCGCGCATTCGGTACGCTTTCTCATCATCTCACAGGAGAGTTTGTAGGGCTTGTTGATGTCCCCGCATTGGAAAATGGAATTCGCCGCGCAACCGCCGCTACAGATATACTTGGCGAAACACCCCTCGCAATCCGGCTTTGTCAAAAGATTGGAATGCGAGAACTTCGCCCGCAATTCGTGGTCGAGCGTCCCCTCGAACACGTTTCCGAGCTTGTACTCGAGGTTCTCCGCGAAGCGGTGGCAGGGATAAATATTTCCGTTCGGGGTGACCGCGAGATAGTTGTTGCCCGCACCGCACCCGGTCAGACGCTTTTTCAGACAGGGACCGCCCTTTAAGTCTATCATAAAGTGGAAGAAATTAAACCACTTGTCCGTCCTGCGCCGCTTGACGTATTCGATCGCGAGCCGCTCGTATTCGGATTTAATCTTTTCGAGATGCTCCTCCGAGAGCGCGAGCGGATCCCCTGCGTCCAATACGACGGGCTCTATCGAAATTTGGTCAAACCCCTGATCGTTTAAGAAGAGCACGTCCTCCGCGAAATCGAGGTTCTTCGCCGTGAACGTCCCCCGCACGTAGTAGCTCTTGTCCCCGCGCACCGCGCGGAATCTCTTGCAGTGCTCGAGGACGGGCGCAAAACTCCCCTTTCCGTTCCGGGTCTTTCTGACGGCGTCGTGCACCTCCGGTCTGCCGTCGATGGAGAGCACCACGTTGTCCATTTCCTCGTTCAAAAACTTCGTCGTCTCGTCGTCCAAAAGAAGGGTGTTTGTGGTGAGCGTGAACTTGATATTCTTGCCCTGCTCTGCCGCGCGCGCTTTCGCGTACTCCACCGTCTCTTTGACCACGCCGAGGTTTAAAAGCGGCTCGCCGCCGAAGAAATCCATCTCGAGATTTTTAATCTTCCCGCTCTTTTGCATGAGAAAATCGACCGCGGCTTTCGCGACCTCGAGGGGCATATTCCCCTTTTCTCCGCAGTAGTTTCCGCCCCCCGCGAAACAGTAGGTGCACGCGAGGTTGCAGTCGTGGGAAATGTGCAGGCAAAGCGCCTTGATTTCGCCGGGTTCGACGTCCATCTCCGCCTTGACGGGCGGGCTAAAGAGACATTTCTGATATTTCAGAAATTCAATGTCCTCCATCGCTGCCTCACGGTCGCTCTTGGAAACGCCCTTTAAGTCTCCCTGCCCGCAGAGATGCCGGATCACGCGGTAGGAAGGCTCGTCACAGAGGTGGAGACTTCCGCTCTCCACGTCGAATACCAAATATTTTCCGTCTATTGTAAAAGTATGTACCATCACTCAAAAAAGAGCAGTAACCAAAGTTACTGCTCTACCGTCCTCTTTCGAATTTAGCCTTTGATTTCCTGATTCTTGGTCGCTCTTGCATTCTCGCAGGACTGATTGCCCACGGTGCAGCTCGTCTTGCAGGCGGACTGACAGCTCGATCTGCACTCGCCGCAGCCGGTATCGGCGCCGTTTCTGATACAGGACTTGGAGATCGTCACAAATTTTTTCATAATATCCTCCGAAAGGTTTAAATTTTACTTAACGGAAACATTATACTTCGTGTAATGTTCCGTCGAAATGTTCTTGAGCCCTTCGGGTTCAAACATTTCTTGAGAACATTATACAACATTCGCGGCGGTTAATCAAGCGATTTTCCGAACTATTTGCGAATCATTGCGACAATAACGCCGCTGATGATACCGACGACCAGTCCGAAGATTGCCTCGGTCAGCAGGGACAGAAACACAATCGCGCCGTGCGAGAGCAGATTGAAGATGAAATAGGAGAGCACCATCACGACAAAACCCGCAACAGCGCACTTCCAGAGCGCTTTTCCGCTCTTGACGGAGACGAGACAGGAGACGAGAATGATGACAACCTTCGCGACCTGATTGACGATCTTAATCGCCCCGTCCGAAAGCGTGAGTACCTTTAAGAGCGCGGCGAACAGCAAAACGAACGCAAGGTTTAGAATTACCGCGATGAGGACGGTTTTCAATACCTCGAGTGCGCTCTTCGACTTGATATTTTCCATAAAAAAACCTCACAACTTTGTATTCCTGATACATAAGCTATGAGGTTACTTCTTCAATTATTCCTCTTTCGGAGCATCTTCCGATTCAGGCTTTTTCTCCTCGGCGGGAGTCTCTTCGGCGGGCTGTTCCGCAGTGTCTTCGGGAATTTCCGCAGGAGCGGGCTCCTCGGCAGGCACGGCTTTTCCCGCGGGCTTGGCGTTCTGCGCGTCGAAGTACGCGAGCGGATAGACGGCGTTGCGGTCGAGCACCATAGTGGTCGTGCCGGTCTGAATTTCGAAGTTTCCGTTCTCCTCGTCCACGCCCACGATGACGCCGACGATTCCGCCGATGCTCTTGACGCGGTCGCCCACCTTCAGGGCGTTGTTCATCTCGGCAGCCTGTTTCTGTTTCTTCTTCTGCGAATAGCTCGAGAACCAGATCAGACCCACAAATGCGACGATGAGGACGACAATCAGAATGATAGAACCCCAATTCGTCGGATTTTCTTCAGCAAACAATAAACTCAACATATGGAAATCTCCTTGCGTGATACTCAATAGTTTACCCTAATTTTCCCGAATTTGCAACAATATTATTGACAGATTTTGTACTTTTCATAAAAATTTCGCCGAAATTCCATAAATCTGTCCTCGAGAATCGCCTCCCGCATGTTCTCCATGAGCCGAATGAGGAAACGCAGGTTGTGCAGGGACAGCAATTCCGCGCCCAAAATCTCCCCCGCATTGACGAGGTGGCGAAGGTAAGACTTCGTAAAGTTCCGGCAGCAATAGCAGTCGCACTCCGGGTCGAGGGGGGAAAAATCCTCCTTATACTGACTGTTCCGCACGACCACCCGTCCCGCGGAGGTCATCGCGGTGCCGTTCCGCGCGATACGGGTCGCGAGCACGCAGTCGAACATATCCACCCCTCGCATGACGCCCTCTAAAAGACAGTCCGGCGAACCGACGCCCATGAGATAGCGAGCCTTGTCCGCGGGATAGTGCGGATACATGTCCTCGAGAATGTCGTACATGGTCTCTTTGGGTTCCCCCACCGACAGACCGCCGATGCCGAATCCGCACCCCGCGTACTCCATCGCGCGCGCCAGACTCTCCTTCCGCAAATCCTTGAACATATTGCCCTGCACAATGGGAAAGAGGAGCTGTCTTTCGTTTTTCTGCGCCGCGTGACACCGCCCGAGCCATTTGACGGTGCGTTCCAAAGCCGCCTTCGCGTAGGCGCGGTCCGCGCCGTAAGTCGAGCACTCGTCCAACTGCATGATGATGTCGCTTCCGAGGTTGTTCTGAATCTTCATACAGGTTTCGGGGTCGATAAAATGTTTGGAACCGTCGATATGCGACCGGAACTCCACCCCGTCGTCCGTCACCTTGCGGATATCCGAGAGCGAAAAGACCTGAAACCCGCCCGAATCGGTGAGAATGGGACGGTTCCAGTGCATAAACTCGTGCAAACCTCCCGCCTTCGCCACGGTCTCGTCGCCGGGGCGCAGGTACAGGTGATAGGTATTTGAAAGAATAATCTGCGCCCGGATTTCCTCGAGGTCGCGGGGCAAGACCCCCTTGACAGTGGCGCAGGTGCCGACGGGCATATACACGGGGGTCAGAATATCCCCGTGCGGCGTGTGCAGAATCCCCGCGCGCGCGCCCGTCTTTTCGTCCTGTTTGACAACCGTAAAAGAAAAATTCATAGAGTTTCCTTATTCATAAATCTATATAGCCCGTTCCCATGAGGGGCATAGAACCGAGAAAGACAAGGCGCGCGAGGATAACCCGAAGGAGTTTACTAAAACGCAAATGACTGAGGGTTGCCACAGCGCAACACCGTATTTCGACGGTTATATGACCATCATCGCGTCGCCGAAGGAGAAAAATCGGTATCTTTCCCGAACCGCGAGGTCGTAGAGCGCAAGCGTCTTTTCCCGCCCGACGAGGGCGGACACGAGCATAATGAGCGTGGATTCGGGCAGGTGAAAATTTGTCACGAGCGCGTCCGCAAACTTGAATCTGTAGGGCGGGTAGATAAAAATCGAAGTCTCCCCCTTCCCCGCGTGCAGGATTCCGTTTTCGTCCGCCGCGGACTCCAGCGTGCGCAACGAGGTCGTCCCCACTGCGACGATTCTCCGTCCTTCCCGCTTGTAGGCGTTGAGCCGAGCCGCCGTCTCCTCGGAAACCTCGTAGTACTCCGAATGCATCTTGTGTTCGGTGACGTTTTCGACCTTGACGGGACGGAACGTCCCAAGTCCCACATGCAGCAGGACTTCCTCAAAGACGATTCCCCGCTCCCGCAGGGACTGCATGAGCGCGGGTGTAAAGTGAAGTCCCGCGGTGGGCGCGGCGGCGGAACCGTTGTGCGCGGCGTACACCGTATTGTACCGCTGTTTGTCCTCGAGTCTCTCGTGAATATAGGGCGGCAGGGGCATGTTCCCCACCCGCTCAAGAATGTCCTCGAAAACGCCGTCAAAGGAAAACTTCACCACCCTGCCCCCGAAGTCCGTCTCCGAAAGCACTTCCGCGGAAAGCTCCTCCGAAAAGGTCACCCGCGTGCCCGGACGGAGTTTCTTGCCGGGGCGCACGACCGCCTCGAAGGTCTCGAGATCCAGCCGTTTCATGAGCAGAAACTCGATGTTCGCGCCCGTCTCCTTCCTTCCCAAGAGCCGCACGGGCTGAACCCGGGTATTGTTGAGGACGAGGACGTCCCCTTCCCGGAGTTCCTCCCCGATTTCCCGAAAAATCCGGTGCCGCACTTCCTCCGTTTCCCGGTCATAGACGAGGAGCCGGGAGGAATCCCGCGGCTCTGCGGGCGTCTGCGCAATGAGGGATTGGGGCAGGTCGTACCAAAAATCCCGGGTGGATAAGGTTTCGCTATTCTTCATATTTTCTCACTTCTTCAAAGAGGTTCTGCTGTTCAATCTCCCTCTTTCGGTAGGGCTTTCCGAGATGCTCGTAGGCGCGCTTCAAACAGATTCGCCCTCGCGGGGTGCGCGCGATGAAACCGAGCTGAATCAAAAAGGGTTCATAGACGTCCTCAATGGTGTTGTTGTCCTCGTTGATTGCCGCGGCAAGGGTGTCAAGTCCCACAGGACCGCCCCCGAACTTGTCGATGATATTTTCGAGAATGAGCCGGTCGATATTGTCCAGCCCGAAGGCGTCGATTTCGAGAAGGTTGAGCGCGCGGTCGGCGGTCTCCGCCGTGATGCGCTCCGAGCCGAAGGCGAACGCAAAATCCCGCACCCGCTTCAGGAGCCGATTCGCAATCCGGGGCGTGCCCCGCGACCGCCTGCCGATCTCCGCGCAGGCGTCGGCGTCCACCGCGATCCCGAGCTTTCCCGCCGAGCGGGAGACGATTTCGGAGAGGTCCTCCGTCCCGTACATCTCGAGCCTGCACATGACGCCGAACCGGTCGCGGAGCGGGGAGGCGAGCATGCCGGCTTTTGTCGTCGCGCCGATGAGCGTAAATTTGGGAAGGTTTAAACGCACGCTCTTCGCGCTCGGACCCTTGCCGATGATAAAGTCGAGCGCGTAGTCCTCCATCGCGGGATAAAGCACCTCCTCCACCGAGCGGTTGAGGCGGTGTATCTCGTCGATGAACAGCACGTCCCCCTCGGCGAGATTGGTCAGAATCGCCGCCAGGTCGCCCGCGCGCTCGATCGCGGGACCTGACGTGATGCGAATCTGCACCCCCATCTCGTTTGCGATGATTCCCGCGAGCGTGGTCTTTCCGAGTCCGGGCGGACCGTACAGCAAAGTATGGTCGAGGGGGTCGCCCCGTCCCTTCGCCGCATGAATGAACACCTTTAAATTTTCCTTGACCTTGGTCTGACCGATATAGTCCTCCATGCACCGCGGGCGCAGGACGTTATCGACTTCCTCATCCCCCCGGCTCCGGGTCCCGGTAATCAGCCGCTCCTCTTCCTCTTCCATATCCTAAATATCCTCTGTCAGTATAAGCTCTTGAGGGATTTCGCAATGATTTCCTCGAGTCCCTTCGCGCCGCCCGCAATCGCGCGTTCGACGGCTTTCCCTGCCTCGCTCTTGGGAATCCCGAGCGCGGCGAGCGCGGTGACCGCATCCTCGAAGTCCCCGCCGAGGGAGATTTCCGCCCCGGGCAGACTTCTGTTTTCGGAGACGTCGAAGTTTACCTTCTCCTTGAGTTCGAGAATGATGCGCTCCGCGGTCTTTTTTCCCACGCCCTTGACCGAAGTCAGCTTTTTTGCATCCCCCGTCGCGATACAGAGCGCGAGGTCGGAGACCGAAATTCCCGACATCACCGCAATCGCGGCTTTACAGCCCACTCCCGAGACGGAGATGAGCTTTTCAAACATATTTCTTTCCTCCTTCGAGGAAAATCCGTAGAGGCTCAAGCCGTCCTCGCGCACCTGTAAATAGGTGTGCAGCTTTGCCTCCGCGCCGACCTTGGCGTACTTCTGCAAGGTATAGGAGGATACCGTCAGCTCATAGCCGATGCCGTTGTTCTCGAGGACGAGATAGCCCTCGCCCGCCTCCGCGATTTTTCCGTTGATAAATGCAAACATATTTCCCTCACTTGATGCTGAAAGCCTCTGTCAGAATCGGATTGGACTGCGAGTGACAGATCGCGACCGCGAGTGCGTCCGCCGCGTCGTCGGGTTTCGGAATCTCCTTGAGCCCCAGGAGAAGTTTGACCATCTGCTGAATTTGATTCTTGTCCGCCCTGCCGTACCCGGTCAAACCCTGTTTAATCTGCATGGGCGTGTATTCGTAGAGATGTCCGCACTCCCGCACCGCGCAGTTCAATATCACGCCACGGGCGTGCGCCACGTTGATGGCGGTCGTGACGTTCTTTGCGAAGAACAGCTCCTCTACCGCGACGGCGTCCGGCTTGTACTCCCGTATTATTTTTGTCATTTGGTCGTCAATCATCGCAAGCCTGACCGGAAAGCTCTCCGAGGTCGGCGTGGTGATTGCGCCGTAGGCGACCGCCTTTTTACTGTTTCCGCGGCTGTCCAGCACGCCGTAGCCCACGATGGCAAAACCGGGGTCGATTCCCAATATTCTCAAAAGTTCTGCTCCGAAAAAGTTGATTATTTTTTCTTTCCAATATATAATAGTGGTAAAAAGAAATTTTGTCAATTTGATTTGACACCTCGGAGGTAAAAAAGGTATGAGCAAGATGAAAGTCGTCCTCGCCTACTCGGGCGGATTGGACACGTCCATTATCATTCCGTGGCTGAAGGAAAACTACGACTGCGAAGTCATCGCGGTCGCGGGTGATGTCGGTCAGGGCGAGGAGCTTGAGCCGCTCCGCGAGAAAGCGATCAAGACCGGCGCGAGCAAAATTTATATCGAGGATCTCAAGGAAGAGTTTGTCACCGACTTCATCTTCCCCACCATCAAGGCGGGCGCGGTCTATGAGGGCAAATATCTCCTCGGGACAAGCTTTGCCCGCCCCGTCATCGCCAAACGCCTCGTCGAAATCGCCGAGCGCGAGAAGGCGGACGCGATCTGCCACGGCGCGACCGGAAAGGGCAACGACCAAGTCCGTTTCGAGCTGACCGTCAAGGCGCTCAACCCCTCTTTGAAGATTATCGCCCCTTGGCGGATTTGGGATATCAAGTCCCGCGAGGACGAGATCGACTACGCCGAGGCGCGCGGCATTCCGCTCACCGTCACCAAAAAGAAGATTTATTCCATGGACCGCAACCTTTGGCATCTCTCCCACGAGGGCGCCGATCTCGAGGACCCGTGGAACGAGCCCAAGAAGGAACTTCTCGAAATCTCCGTGCCCGTCGAGGACGCGCCCAACACCCCCGAATATGTCACGATTGACTTTGAGAAGGGCATTCCCGTCGCCGTCAACGGCAGCAAATACGCGCCCGTCGCGCTCATCGAAGAGCTCAACAAAATCGGCGCAAAGCACGGCGTCGGCGTCGCCGACATGGTCGAAAACCGCCTTGTGGGCATGAAGTCCCGCGGCGTTTACGAGAATCCCGCCGGTTCTATTCTCTATGCCGCGCACAAAAACCTCGAGGAAATCACCCTCGACCGCGCGACCGCGCACTACAAGGAGCAGGCGGCAGTCCGCTTTGCCGAACTCGTCTATGACGGCTGTTGGTACACCCCCCTGCGCGAGGCGATGTCCGCTTTCGTGGACAAGACGCAGGAGACCGTGACGGGCACGGTGAAAGTCAAGCTCTACAAGGGCAACATCATTCCCGCGGGCGTCAAGTCCCCCTTCTCCCTCTATGACGAGGAGATTGCGACCTTCGGCGAGGAGGAAATCTACAACCAAAAGGACGCGGAAGGGTTCATCAACCTCTTCGGACTGCCCCTCAAGGTCCGCGCCATGAAACTCGGCAAGGACAAGGTTCTCGGCAAGTAAAAAAATACGGGGAGACGGGTTTCGTCTCCCTCTTTTTTCGGGAACGGGTTTTCCCTTCCCCCTTTTAAAAAATTACGGAGAAAACAGCTATGAAAATGTGGAGCGGAAGATTCGAGAAGGAAACCGACAAACTCGCGGACGCGTTCAACCGTTCTTTGGACGTCGATATCCGGCTCTATGACGAGGACATCACGGGGAGCATCGCGCACTGCACCATGCTCGCCGAATGCGGAATTCTCTCCCGGGAGGACTGCGCGCTCATCGTCGAGAACCTCCGAAATATTCGGGAGGAAATCGCCTCGGGAAAACTTCTCCCAAACGACGCCGAGGACGTGCACATGTTTGTGGAGTCCGAACTCATCTCCCGCATCGGCGAGGCGGGAAAGCGTCTGCACACCTCGCGTTCCCGTAACGACCAGGTGGCGACGGACTTCCGCCTGCACGTCAAGCGCGCCTGCGACAGGATTTCGGGGCGGCTCTCCTCCCTCATCGAAAAGCTCCTCTCGATTGCGGAGGAGAATCTCGAGACCATCATGCCCGGCTACACGCACCTGCAAAAGGCGCAGCCCGTGACGCTTGCGCACCACTTCTCCGCCTACTGCGAGATGTTCCTGCGGGACAAGGAACGGTTTGCCGACGCAAAAAAGCGGACGGACGTCCTGCCCTTGGGCGCCTGCGCGCTCGCGGGAACGACCTACCCCATCGACCGAAACCGCACCGCGGAACTACTCGGGTTCTCCCGCCCCGCGGGGAACTCCCTCGACGCCGTCTCCGACCGGGATTTTGCCTGCGAATTTCTGTTCTGCTGTTCTCTCGTCGCCATGCACGTCTCCCGTCTGTCCGAAGAAATGGTGCTTTGGAGCACGGACGAATTCCGTTTTATCCGCATCGACGACACCTACTCGACGGGTTCCTCCATCATGCCGCAGAAGAAGAATCCGGACATCTGTGAACTTCTGCGGGGCAAGACGGGCAGGGTGTACGGAAACCTCGTCAGTCTGCTCACCGTCCTAAAGGGACTTCCCCTCGCCTACAACAAGGATTTGCAGGAGGACAAGGAGTGTCTGTTTGACAGCGAAGACACCATTTTAGCGTCGCTTGCGGTACTCGAGGGCATGCTCGGAGCAGTCACCTTCAACAGAGAAGTCATGCGGACTGCCGCCGAGGGCGGATTTCTGAACGCGACAGACATTGCGGATTACCTCGTCAAAAAGGGAATCCCCTTCCGCACGGCGCACGAAATTACCGGAAAACTCGTCCTGTACGCGGAAAAACACAACTGCAAGCTCGGCGAAATTCCCGTCGAAATTTACCGCGAATATTCGGACGTTTTCGACGAAAAAGTGCTCGATGCGGTCAAAATCGAGAACGTGGTCGCGGGCAGAGCCTGTATCGGAGGTCCCGCACCCGACGCGGTACGCGCGGAAATCGCCGAAATCCGCAGAAAAAACGCCTGATTTCAAGATTTTTCCGACCGATTCCGATATTTTGGTCATTGATTCAAAAAAATGTGCGGGTTTTTGCGCAAAAACCCGCACATTTTTATTTCCGAATCTGTCCCTCGCCCCGCACAACGTACTTATATGAAGTCAGTTCCCGCAGCCCCATCGGTCCGCGCGCGTGCAGTTTTTGGGTCGAAATGCCCATTTCCGCGCCCAACCCGAACTCGAATCCGTCCGTGAATCTCGTGCTTGCGTTGTGATAGACAGAGGACGAATCCACGTTTTTCAGGAAGTATTCCGCGCTCTTTTCGTCCACGGTCACGATCGCCTCGGAGTGCTTGGTGCTGTGTTCGTTGATCCAATCGACCGCCTCTTCGACCCCGCCGACAAGTTTTAAAGAGAGGATATAGTCGAGATATTCCGTATAGAAATCCTCGTCGGTTGCGGGCTGAATCCGCCCGTCGATTTTGCAGGACTCCGCGTCGCCGCGAATCTCCACCCCCGCGGCGAGAAGCGCGTCCGCAAGTTTTGGCAGAAATTCTTGCGCGATTGCGCGGTCGATAACCAAACTTTCGCAGGCGTTGCACACCGAAGGACGGGAAGTTTTGGCGTTTCCGATGATATCGACTGCCATCTGAAAATCCGCGCTCTTTTCGACATAGACGTGACAGTTGCCCGTGCCGGTCTCGATGACGGGGACAAGCGAATTTTCAACGCAGTTTTTGATAAGAGAGGCGCCGCCCCGCGGAATCAAAACGTCCACAAGATCCTTTTGGCGCATGAGCTCCGCCGCCCCCTCGTGCGAGACGTCCTCGACGAGCTGAATACATTCCGGGTCGAATCCCGCGGACACAAGCGCGGTTTTCGCGCCCTTGACAATCGCCTTATTGGAACGAATCGCGTCCCTGCTCCCCCGCAGGACGACTGCGTTTCCGCTCTTGAGACAGAGACCGATGCAGTCCGCAGTCACGTTCGGGCGCGCCTCGTAGATGATCGCGACGACGCCGAAGGGCACGGAGACCTTTTCAATCCGAATCCCGCTCTTGGCGGTATGACGATCGAGGACAAGCCCCGTCGGGTCGGGGAGTTCGGTCAGCTCCAAAATCCCCTCCCGCATACCGACGAGCCGCTTTTCGTCCAGCCGAAGCCGGTCGATAAACTGCTTGGGGCGTGTACAGTCGGCGATGTCCTTAGCGTTCTCCGCAAGGATTTCCTCTTTGCGGTCAAGCAGGCTGTCCGCAACGAGCCGGAGCATTTCGTCCCGCTCTTTGCGGCTCGTATTCGCAAGCCGATAGCTGTGCTCTTTTGCCTTCCGGCAGACTTCGCGTACCGTCATCCTGTCATTCCTCCGAAATTCGGTAAATTTTCTCTATTCTTCCTCTTCCTCGTCGGGAAGATCGACGTTGTGATAGACTTCCTGTACGTCGTCAAGCTCGTCGAAACGCTCGAGCATCTGCAAAAAGCGCGCGAGCTGATCCCCTTCGAGGGTCACGCGGGTCTGTGGGATCATGTCCACCTGCGCTGACAAGAAGGTTACGCCCTTCGCCTCGAAGAAATTCCGCACTTCCGAAAATGACGCGGGAGAGGTATAGACTTCAAAGACGTCCTCCATCGTGATCACGTCGTCCGCGCCCGCCTCGAGCGCCATCTCCATGACGTCGTCCTCCGAGAGCTTGACCGTGCGCTCGATTGCGAGAATGCCCTTGCGGTCAAACATGTACGAGACCGAATTGGTCGTACCCATCGAGCCGCCGTATTTGTCAAAGCAGTGACGGACGTCCCCCGCAGTGCGGTTCTTGTTGTCCGTCAGCGTTTCCACGATCACCGCGCTCCCGCCGATGCCGTACCCCTCGTAGGTAATCGACTCGTAGTTGATTGCGTTCAACTCGCCCGCCGCCTTCTTGATGCCGCGCATGATGTTGTCGTTGGGCATGTTCGCCGCCTTGCACTTGGCGATGACGTCATACAGTTTGGAGTTTACAGAAGGGTCGCTTCCGCCCGACTTGACCGCAACCGCGATCTCCCGCCCGAGCTTGGTAAAAATCCTGCCGCGCGCCGCGTCCGTCTTTCCCTTCTTCATCTGAATATTATGCCATTTGCTGTGTCCTGACATTGGTGTTACCTCCTCGAATATTTTAAATACATGAGCATCGCGGAACCGCAGACCGCCGCGTTCAGGGACTCGATTCCGTTCTCCATCGGAAGAGAGAAAACGCGGTTCACATTTTTCCGCCAATACTCCGAAATTCCGTTCGCCTCGTTTCCCACGACCACCGCGCAGGGCTTTTCGATAGACGCCGAAAAAAAGTTCTCTCCGCGCATGTCCGCGGCGCAGACCTCCGTGCCCGAACGCCGCAGAAGTGCAAGCGTTTCCTCCGCGCCGCACTCGTAAAACACGGAGGCGAACACTCCGCTCATCGAACTGCGCACGCACTTCGGCGAATACGGGTCAGTACAACCGATCAGAAACACCGGAATCTCCGTCGCCGCCGCCGTCCGCAGGAGCGTGCCGAGATTGCCCGGGTCGGAAATTCGGTCGAGCACGAGCGCGTGACCGGCAACCCGTTCCGGCAGAGCCCTTTCGGGCTTGCGGAAAGCGCCGATCACCCCCTGCGGGGTTTTTGCGTCCGCGAGCTTTTCAAAGGCGGGCAGGGAGAGAACGAAAATTTTTTCCTCCGGAATCCCCGCAGAGAGAGCGCGCAGGCGATATTCTTCCGTCCGCGCCTCCCCCGCGCGCAAAAAGACACTGTCCGGCTTTCCGCGGGCGAGACCCTCGAAAAAGAGCTTTTCTCCCTCGGCAAGAAACAGACCTTCCCGGTCGCGCTCCCGCTTGTCCGCGAGCGCCGCGTAGCGTTTGAGGGTTTCGTTGTTCCGCGATACGATTTCTTTCATGAAAAAAAGCCTTCTCTCATTCGGAAGGCTTTGGCTCGGGTTACCCCCGCGCAAAAATTAGGCAAGTCTCGCCTTCGCGGTCTCGCACAGGGACTTGAACGCCTCCGCGTCGCTCACGGCGATGTCGGCAAGCACCTTTCTGTTCAGGTCGAGGTTGGCGAGCTTGAGTCCGTGCATGAGACGGGAGTAGGAAAGTCCGTTCATTCTCGCAGCCGCGTTGATACGGGCAATCCAAAGCTGACGGAAGTCGCGCTTGCGGAGCTTTCTGCCCACGTAAGCATAGTTCAAGGACTTCATCACCGCCTGACGAGCGATGCGGTAGAGCTTGGATTTGCTCCCGAAGTATCCCTTCGAGAGTTTCATGATCTTTCTGCGTTTCTTGACTGCGTTGACGCCTCTTTTGATTCTCGGCATAGTCGGTTCCTCCTGTTATCTCGCGTAGGGCAACTGCTTTTCGATTGCCTTCTGGTTCGTCTCGTCCACAAATCCGCCCTGTCTCAGGTGACGGGTACGTTTGGTGGTCTTTTTCGTCAGAATATGGTTCTTGTTCTGCTTATTTCTCTTGATTTTGCCCGACGCGGTGTACGAAAATCTCTTCTTCGCGCCGCTGTGCGTCTTCATTTTCGGCATTTGCGATTCCTCCGGTAAATTTGTATTTATTTAAGCCTTTACAGGTCCTAAAATCATGTTGATATTCCGTCCCTCGACGCTCGCCTTCTTCTCGAGCACGCAGACGTCCTTGAGCATTTCAAAAAATTCGTTCATCACCTGAATGCCCATTTCCGAACGGATATTCTGCCGACCGCGCATGCGAATGGACACCTTGCACTTGTCCCCGGCGGTCAAAAACTTCCGCGCCGCCTTTGCCTTGACTTCCATGTCGTGCGTGTCAATGGTCATCGACAGCCACACTTCCTTGAGCTCTACGATCTTTTGGTTCTTTCTCGCCTCTTTCTCCTTCTTGATAGCCTCGAAGCGATATTTGCCGTAATCGAGAATCTTGCAGACGGGCGGAACCGCGCTCGGCGAAATCTTTACCAAATCGAGCCCTTTCTCGTCCGCGAGCGTCTGCGCGGTGTAACCGCTGACAATGCCGAGCTGCTCTCCCGTGTCCGAGATGAGCCGCACCTCTTTGTCCCTGATTTCCTGATTGATTTGAAGCTCCCTAAAAATGGCTGTGTCCTCCCAAGACAAAAAAATTGAACGGATAGCAGAATCCTATCCGTCCAATGAAAAACTTCATAAACAACCGAGCTAAGCGACGCCGCAGGGTGAGAAACGGATAGTTTCTTCTTCAACGTACCCCATTATAGCAGACCGCAGGCGCGCTGTCAAATGTTTTTCGGTCAATCCAACACCTTTTCTTCCACTTCGCGGGAAATTCTCGAAATAAAGTCCTCAAGCGTCATCTGTCCGAGGTCTCCCGCCTTTCTCGCGCGCACGGACACCACGCCCGCCTCCACGTCACGGTCGCCCACAACGAGCATGTAGGGCACTTTGGCGAGCTGCGCCTCCCGAATCTTGTAGCCGATCTTCTCCGAACGGTTGTCAAGCTCGCAGCGGATTCCCGCTCTGCGCAGGGTGTCGGCGATTTCCTTGGTCTTCTCCACCGTGCGGTCGGTCAGACTCATGACCGTCACCTGCGTCGGGCTCATCCACACCGGGAACGCGCCCGCGTACTTCTCGATGAGCATGGCGAGCGTACGCTCGTAGCACCCGATCGAACTGCGGTGAATGATGAAGGGTACTTTCTTGTCCCCGTTTTCGTCCACATAGGTCATCTCGAATTTTGAGGCGAGCGCGAAGTCGATCTGAATCGTGAAGAGGGTGTCCTCCTTGCCGTAAACATTGGTGAACTGCACGTCGAGTTTGGGTCCGTAGAACGCCGCCTCGCCGTCCGCCTCCTTATAGTCGAGTCCGATATGGTCGAGAATCTGTTTCATGACCGACTGTGAGTGCTCCCAATCCTTCGCGTCCCCGATATACTTCTCGCGGTTGTTCGGGTCCCACTTGGAGAAACGGTAGGTCACGTCCTTCTCGAAGCCGAGCGCAGTCATGAAGTATTTTATCATATCCACGCAGGCGGTGAATTCGCTCTCGAGCTGTTCGGGCGTGCAGACGATGTGTCCGTCCGAAAGCGTAAACTCGCGGATACGGATCAGTCCGTGCATTTCGCCGCTGTTCTCCTTGCGGAAGAGGGTCGCGGTCTCCGCGTAGCGCACGGGCAGGTCGCGGTAGGACTTTAAGCCGTTCTTGTAAATCATGAACTGGAAGGGGCAGGTCATCGGGCGCAGCGCGAGGACTTCCTCGTCCTTTCCCTCCTCGCCGAGCACGAACATGCCGTCGCGGTAGTGATCCCAATGCCCCGAAATCTTGTAGAGATTGTTTTTCGCCATCTCCGGAGTCTTGGTGCGCAGGTATCCCCGACGTTCCTCCTCGTCCTCGACAAAACGCTGCAATACCTGTATCATCTTCGCGCCCTTGGGCATCAGAAGGGGAAGTCCCTGTCCGATGTTCTCCTCGGTCATGAAGATGCCGAGCTCTCTGCCGAGCTTGTTGTGATCGCGTTTCTTCGCTTCCTCCACACGCGCAAGGTATTCGGTAAGCTCCGAGGACTTGTCGAACGCCGTGCCGTAGATGCGGGTGAGCATCTTGTTTTTCTCGTTCCCCCGCCAATACGCGCCCGCAATCTGCGTGAGTTTGAACGCCTTGATTCTGCCCGTCGAGGCGAGGTGCGGTCCCCGGCAGAGATCTACGAAGGTGCCCTGCTTGTAGAAGGAGATGACTTCCCCCTCGGGAAGCTCGCGGATGAGTTCGACCTTGTAGGTCTCCTTGTACTTCTGCATGAGCTTGACAGCCTCTTCGCGGGGCAGTTCGAATCGCTCGAGCGGGAAGTCCGCCTTGATAATCTTCTTCATCTCCGCCTCAATCTTGTCGAGGTCTGCCTGCGAAATGGGAGATTTGAAGTCAAAGTCATAGTAAAATCCGTTCGCGATGGCGGGACCGATGGCGAGTTTGCAAGTCGGATAGACGGATTTAACCGCCTGCGCGAGAACGTGCGAACAGGTGTGGCGGTACACCTCCCTGCCCTCCTCGTCCGCAAAGGTCAAAATTTCGAGCGCGCAGTCCTCCTCGATTTTGTCCGTAAGGCTCACGACCTTTCCGTCCACCTTCGCCGCGACAGCGGCGCGCACGAGACCCGCGCTGATTCCCGACGCGATTTCCGAAATCGCAAGACCGCTTTCGACCTCTTTCGTGCTTCCGTCCTTCAAGGTAATCTTTATCATACCAACCTCCGATCAATAAAAAAAGCACTTCCTCCCAAAGGACGAAGTGCTCGTGGTTCCACCTTTTTTCACGGGGAATTCCCCCGCCTCGCTCCGGTCTTCGCGCGCCGAAAAACGCCCGCACCTTCGGTGGTTTCCGCTGTCGGTCCGCCCGGATTCTTACACCAAAACGAATCCTCTCTGCGCGGCGGTTCCGAACGTACTTGTCCGAACGTTTACGGTTTCTTTTGTGTATTCATCATAGCACCGCGAAAGCGCTTTGTCAAGCGATTTTTTACCAATCCTCTTTCTGCGACAGCTTGATGTCCGAATAGAATTCCTTGTACTTTTCCCGCAGGCGCTCCGGGTTCGGCTTTTTCGCCGTCAGTTCCCTCAAATCGTAGTCGCGGAGATCCGCAGCGTCCTCGTCCATCCGCTCGGACAGGCGCATGAGTTCGTAATCGTTCATAGCTGACAGAGCAGAGCGTAAATGGTCTCTACCGCGGGTTCTAAGCCCAGTCCGCTGTCGATGCACAGGTGATAGTTGTCCGACTTTCCCCACTTTTCGCCCGTGTAATAGTTGTAGTAGGCATATCGCTTTTTGTCCGTCTTGGAGATAATCGATTCCGCGTTTTTCTCGGGAACGCCGTACTTCTCCACCGCGCGCGCCTTGCGGTGCGCCATATCCGCGTGGATAAAGACGTTCAAACTGTTGTATTCCCGCATCAGATAGTCCCCGCACCTGCCCACGACTAC
Source organism: uncultured bacterium (assembly GCA_905215695.1). Taxonomy (GTDB): domain Bacteria; phylum Bacillota; class Clostridia; order Christensenellales; family HGM11417; genus CAJMQN01. The sequence continues at coordinate 48,139 of CAJMQN010000006.1, read as the reverse complement.
GCCCTTGCCCGTCTCCGCAATCTTTTTGATGATGTCGGACTGCACCAAAAAGAGTTTGTCGTGAAAGGACACGTCCTGATACGCGCCCACATGCGCGCTCCAGACGTAGCCGGACACCGGAGAGGTATAGAAGAGCGAGCTTGTCGCCTTCTCGTCCACGCTCTTCGCCACGTCCTCCGCCATGCCGCTCTGTTTCGCCGCCATGGTGATGAGGTCGTTGTCGTAGAACTCCACGCCGAGTTTCTTCGCGAGCATCGCCGCGATTTCCCTGCCGCCCGAGCCGAACTGCCTGCTGATTGATACGAGTTTCTTCATATTCTCCCTCCCGCTCTCTATTTTTTTCTGCGAACCCGGCTCGCGTTCTCCAACGCATGCTCAAGCTGGATTTCCGCGTCCGAGGTCAGCTTTTTCGCGTCCGCGAGCCGTTCGCGCATGAGCGAAGGCTCTCCCGTCTTGAAAAGTTTATAGTCCGAAAATTCCTCGCGGGCGTCCCCGAGAAGGGTCTTTACGCGGTCGAACCCGTAGTTGTCCTCCTCGTACGCCGCCTGCTGTGCCGTCTTGTAGAGCGCGTTCAGCCGCCGCGCAATGTCTAACAGGTCGCCACGGGAGAGCGTGTCCTGTTTCAACAGCTTTTCAAACTTTTTATCGATCCCGTCGAATTTCTTTTTCAGGCCCTTCCCGAAGTTGCGTTCGTTCTTGCGCACGAACACGAGGACGGGAATCGAAATCAGAATCGCTATGACGCAACCTACGACTTTGGTCCAAAATTCTGCGTCAAGCACTGTTTCAAACAACATTACGCTTCCCCTCCTTCGCTGTTTCGGATATTGACGTCAAGCTGATTGAAGGGAATCTCCACGCCCTCGCGGCGGAACGCTTTCAGCACTTCCTCGTTGAGATAGTAATAGACGTTCCAATATTCGCTGTTCGCGGTCCAAACCTTTACGCGGAAGTTGAGGCTGGACGCCGCCTGTTCTTGAAGGCGCACGAAGGGTTCGGGAGTGGTCATGATGGCGGGATTGTCCGCGATGACGCCCAATATGATGCGCTTGACTTCCTCTACGTCGCTCGCGTAGGATACGCCGAAGGTCATATCCACCCTGCGGGTTTCCTGCGCGCTGTAATTGACCACGTTGCTTCCCGTTATCGTGCTGTTGGGGACGGTAATCATTTTATTGTCCACCGTCATGATCTTGGTATTCATCATTTTGATGGACTTGACCGTGCCCTCCACACCGCCGATATCCACATAGTCCCCCTCTTTAAAGGGCTTGGTGGAGATGAGTACAAAGCCGTTGGCAAGATTGGAGAGCGAATTTTGCAGGGCGAGCGAGATCGCGAGTCCTGCGGCGGACAGCACCACCGCAAAGGTCGTGAGCGGGATATTCAGAAGGGACATGATGACCGCGAGCAGAATGACATAGAGAAGAGCGTTCAGAATCGAGAGCAAAAAACTCGCAATCGAATTCTCCAATCTGCTGCGGAGCAAAAGATTGCGCACGAGGCGCATGATCACCCGCACCACCGCGATGCCTAACATGAGCGCGGCGACCACTTCGAGAATGGTCAGCCCGACCGTCGGAACGTAAGTCTTGACGACTTCCCATACGTCGCGTAAAAAATCCATGCCTTCCTCCTATTTCTCCCAAGGAATGTTCTTGCCTTGGTAGTAGTACATACAGCTCATGAGAGAGTATTTGACCATGTCGCTCACCGCCTGATCGGTGTAGAACGCCGTGTGCGGGGTCAGAATCACGTTCGGATAACTGCGCAGAATGGCGAGACCGCGGTTGTCGAGGGACTCGTACTTGCGGTCGGTATAGTAGAGCAGGGATTCGTCCTCGATGACGTCCAGCGCCGCCGCGCCCACCTTTCCGCTCTCGATGCCCGCCGCGAGGTCCATCGTGTCGATGAGCGCGCCGCGGGCGGTGTTCACGATGATGACGCCCTCCTTCATACGGTCGATGTTCTTTTTGCTCACGATGTGATAGGTCTCGTCGTTTAAGGGCGCGTGCAGGGAGATGAGGTCGCACTCCGAAATCAGCGTGTCGAGGTCGGTATAGGTCGCGTACTTTTTGCACTCCTCGTTCTCGAAGATGTCGCAGCAGAGAATTTTACAGCCGAACCCGGACAGGTGACGGATTACCGTCTGCCCGATTCTGCCCGTGCCTACAATGCCCACCGTCATGTTGGCGAGCACCCGCCCCTGCACCTTGGCGAGGGTGAAGTCCTGCACCGCGAAACGCTCCATGATATGTTTCATCTTCCGCGACGCCATGAGCATGAGCATAATGGCGTAGTCCGCCACCGATTCGGGCGCGTAGGATACGTTGGAGACGCGCACGCCACGCTCCTTGCACCTTGCCACGTCCACGTGGTCATAGCCGATGGTGCGCGTCGAGATGAGTTTGACGCCGTTGTCCGCAAGTTTATCCACGAGCAGCGCGTCCACTTTCGTCGTGATGATGCTGATGCAGTCGAATCCCTTTGCGAGGTCCGCGTTTTCAAGGCTGACCCCGTCCCGGCAGGTCGTCAGCTCGATTCCGTAGAGTTCGGCGAATTCCGCAAAGAACCGCTCTTCGTCCTCTCGGTAGCTGTAGGCAAGTACTTTCATTCTGGGTTTCCTCTGTTTCAAATTTCTCTATTTATATTATGTAAACTTTTTGAGGAAAAAGCAAACAAAAAGAGAGGATTTTTGAAAAATCCTCTCTTTTCTTCAAAATTTACAGGAGAACGGGCTTGCCTGTTCTGCCGCTCTCGTAGAAGGCGCACACGATTTTCTGAATTTTCAGCGCCTCTTCGCCCGATATCTCCGGCGGACGCCCCTCCCGCACGCTCGCGTAAAATTCGCGAATCTGGCGCACGTGCTGGAAGCCCCAATACTCTTTGCCCCCCTCGTATTCGAGGACGTCCGCGCTCTGGCGAACGTGCAGTTCCCTGCCGTCCGAAAAGGTTATCCACGCGTCGTCGTAGGTCAGGACGACTTTGCCCTTTTCACAGCACAGGCGAATCTCTATCGGCTCGTCGCAGCCGTAGTTGTTCATCGCCCAAACGCCGTAGCGCACGCCGTTTTTGTAGGTGATGAGCCCTTCCGCGGAGTCGTCCACCTCCATGATTTCGTGACCGCGGTTGGCGTAGTGCGCGTCCACCTTGGCGGGCGCCTCCCCCACAAACCAATTCACAAGATCCATGGAGTGAATCGCCTGATCGATGATGACGCCGCCGCCCTCCTTGTCCCAAGTGCCCTTCCAATCCGACTGGCTGTAGTAGCTGTCCGGCTTGCACCAAGTCAGAACCGAACGCGCGGAAAGGATTTTGCCGAGTTCGCCGGAATCGAGCGTCTTTTTCACGAGCTGGGAGGCGTCGTTGTACCGGCACTGGAAGATGACGCCGTAATTGACGCCCTTCTCTTTGGCAAGTTTCACGTTCGCCTCGCCGTCCTCGTACTTGATGGACATCGGCTTTTCGGAGAGGACGTTGATCCCCTGCTCAAGTGCGAATTTCGTGATAATCGGATGCAGATAATGGGGCACGCACACGTGCACGATGTCCGGTTTCAGCTCGGTCAGCATCTCCTTGTAATCCGTGTACGCTTTCGTCCCGAATTTCTTTGCCGCACGCTCCGCGCGGTCGGGCTTACTATCGCATACGCCCACGAGTTTCACGTCCTTCATCACCGATATCGGCGTCGCGTGCATGGTGAAAATACTTCCGCACCCGACAATCGCCGTCCGCAGTTCCTTCATGTTCGTCCTTCTCCTATCTTTTCATTTCTTCCCGGATAAACCGCACCGACGCCGCGGCGTCCGCAAGCCCCGCCTTCTCGGGCGTCTTCCCCGCCTTCAGGCAGTCCGTGAAGTATTCGAGTTCGTTGTAGTAGCCGCCAAGGTCGGAGATGTTGCCGCCTCCCGACACCGCGAGCTGTTTCTTTTCGAGCTTAACCTCGCGGCAGGTTCCGTCCGCATACAGTTTCAGTCCCTCATGCGAATATTCCGCGACCGCGCGCTCGAACTTCACGCGGAAGTACATTTCAAAGGGATAATCCGAGGGGAAATCCCAACTTCCCTCAAGGCTCACCCCAAAGTCGCCGTAATCGCACACCGTCATGACGTAGCTGTTCTCGTCCCCGCCATGCGCGCGCACCGTCTCAAATTTTTTGGGCTCGCCGAAGGCGTAGAGCATGAAGTCCGCGTCGTGCACGTGCAAGTCCTGAAGCGCGCCGCCCGAACGCTTTGCGTCCAGCACCCAGCCCTCCCACGCCCAATCGGGACGGGGCGAGAGACGGCGGAACATTGCGTTATTGACTTTGCCGTATTTCTCCGAATCAATCAGACCTTTGAGCCATACGTATTCGTCCCAAAAACGAATGACCTGCCCGACCTGAACGCCCGCGCCCGTCTCCTTCTGCACCTCGAGCAATCTCTCGCTCTCCTCCGCGGTCAGCGTCACGGGCTTTTCGACAAAGACGTTTTTCACCTTCCGCATCGCGGCTTCCGCGTGCGAGGCGTGCAGGTAGGTGGGTAGGCAGATGTCGATCGCGTCCACGTCCGCCTCCGCAATCAGGCGCATACCGTCCGCGTAAACCTTCGCGCCCGAAAGTTTTGCGAGCGTTTCCGCCTTCTCCGGGCGCACGTCCGCGACCGCCGTCACGCAAACGCCCTCGAGCGCGTTGTAACAGTTTGCGTGCATCGTCCCCATGAATCCGCAACCAATCAATCCAATCTTTAACATTTTAGCACCTCCCTAAAATTTTGTCCATTGCTTTGGACGTATTCCACAAAATCGTCTCGGGATACTGCGCGTAGGGCGGGAGCATTTCTCCCGTCGCCCAGCCGTCGTACCCGACTTCCGCGAGCGCCGCGGTCACAGCCTTCCAATTCACTTCCCCCGACAAGAGGTCCACGAACCCGTCAAGACTTCCCACCGCGCGGCGGTAGTCCTTGAAGTGCACCTTCTTGATGCGCTTGCCGAGAATCTTCGCCCACTGCTCGGGATAACCCGTATATAAGACGTTTCCCACGTCGAAGTAGCTCCCCACGTATTCGCTCCCGATTTTGTCGATGAAGTCGCGCATTTCAAGGGGCGAGAGCAAAAAGTTGTTCCATACGTTTTCGAGACCGATGGAGACCTTCAGGCGCTCCGCGTCCTCTTTCAGCTCCCGAAACGCCTCGAGGGAGCGGTCGTATGCCGCCGCATAGTCCACCACGCCGAGCTCGGGCGCAAAGGAGACCGACACCGCGCCGGGCACGACCAAAATCGTGTCGCAGCCGAGCCAGGACGCGACTTCGAGCTGTTTCCGAACGCAGGATTTCGCCTTCTCCCGCAGGGCGGGATCGTCCGAGGTCAGCGAGTACTGCCAATACAGTCCGCTCGCCACCGAGTACAGCGAGATTCCCGCCGCGTCCGCCGACGCTTTCACTTTCTCCATGTCCGCTTCGGTCGAAGATAAATTGATTTCCCCGTCCTCCGCGAGCGCGACCTCTACGCCCTCGAATCCCGCCGCCTTCGCAAGACGGAAATTTTCCGCGAGGGTGCCCCCCGCAAAGCTCCAAATACTGATTCCTTTTTTCATAAATATTCCTCCCGAAGGTTGACCTTCCGATGGTTCTATGATACACTAAAACCGCCCAAAAGTATTTGAACGATCGCACCTGTTTTTTGCACGATCGTTCCCGAGGATTTGAATATGTCCGATGAATTTGTCAAACAGGAAAACAGAAGGAGCATTTCCGTCTCCAAAATCGTCACCGTCCTCTACATGGAGTACGCGCCCGATTTCGTATTCGCGGGAGAGTCCCACGATTTTTGGGAGTTCGCCTATATCGACAAGGGCTCTATGATCTTCACCGCCGACGGCAGGGAATTTCTCTTGCAGGGGGGTGAAATGGTCTTTCATAAACCCAACGAGTTCCACAGGCTGGAGGCGCGGGGGCTTTCCGCCCCGAATATCAGCGTCGTCTCCTTCGTCTGCACCTCCCGCGCCATGAAATACTTTGAGGACAAGATTTTCAAGCTCAACGGCGAGGAGCGAAAGATTCTCTCCGCCATGCTTCGGGAGGGGCTTTCCGCGTTCGCTCCCCTCACCCCGCGCCCGCCCGTCATGGGCATGCGGGAACGGGAGGACGCCCCCTTCGGCGCGCGGCAGATGACCTTCAACCTGCTCGAACAGTTCCTTGTCGCGCTCTCCCGCCGCAACGAGCAGAGTATCCGCAGGGAGTCGCGGAGCGTCGGAGCGATGGACGAGGAGGACTATCCCGAGGAGATCAGGCGGGTGCTCGGCTACATGGACCGCAATCTCGACAAAAAACTCGGGGTGCGGGATTTCGCGGAGGCTTTCTCCATGAGCGAGAGCGCGCTCAAAAAGCTCTTCTCCCTCTACGCGCGGCGGGGTGTAATCGACTGTTATAACGACCGCAAGCTGCGGCGCGCCAAGGAACTCATCCGAGAGCACGTCCTCAACTTTACGGAGATTTCGGAGGAGCTCGGATTCTCCTCGGTGCACTACTTCTCCCGCCTCTTCAAGCTCCGCACGGGAATGAGTCCTTCGGAGTACCGCGTATCCGTCAAATGTTAAAACGAGCCGCCCTTCGGGGCGGCTCGTTCCTATTTTGTAAGCTGTTTCGCGTAGTAGTTGATGAGACAGCCCGAGAGAATAATCTCTCGTTCGTCCTCGGTCAGATAATCGACCTTGAGCGCGATTTCCGTCACCACACCCTTGCGCAGGTGCTTGGCGCGAATCTCGTTTTTGCCCTTTTCTATCGCGTCCGCAATGTTCTCTACGAACACGTAGTCCCCCTCCTCGAAGTCCGAAAATTCGCTCACGAAGGGAATCATGCCCCAGTTGATGAGGTTGGAACGGTAACGCTTGGTCGCGTACTCGTTGCACACGTTGGCGAGACCGCCGAGTACGCGCTGGCAGGACGCCGCCTGTTCGCGCGCCGACCCGTCGCCGGGCTTAATCGCAAAAATCGCGCTCCCGAGCGAGGTCTCGTCCTTGAGGGTCTCCGCGTCGCCGAAGTTTGAGAGAATTTCGAGATAGCTCTCCGGCCAACCCGTCTCCCTGCGCGCGAGCTCGTCCGCCTGCACCGACTTTGCGCGGCGCACATAGGACGGGTCTTTGCGGGAAAGGGTAAATTCGGCAAGTTTCAAGGGGTTGGAGCGGTAGGAAGAGGTCTCCCCCGAGGGAATCAGTTCGTCCGTCGTCGTGACCGGGTCGTAGATGGCGCTCGCGAATTTTAAAAGAATATTCTTGGTCAGCGGAATCATCTTCGGCCAATCCGCGATATTGGGACCGAATTTCAAGGGGGTATCCGCGGGCTTTCCGAAACCGTTATAGACGCGGTTCCGATAAATCTTGTCGTCGAAGGTGAATTCGGGCACGCGCTCGTCGTACTCGTAATCCGCCGCCGAGGTCAGGATACCGCCGTTTGCCGCGGTCGCCGCGATGCTCCGCGCGTCCATGAGCGCGACGGAGGCAATCTGTCCCTGTCCGGGCTTGGAGCCCTCGCGGTTGGGGAAGTTTCGGGTCGTATGCCGGATGGAGAGCGCGTTGTTCGCCGGCACGTCCCCCGCGCCGAAGCACGGACCGCAGAACGCCGTCTTGACCACCGCGCCCGCCTCCGCGAGTGTGCCCACGATACCCTTTTTGACGAGGTCGAGGTAGATGGGCTGACTGCCCGGATAGACGCTTAAGGAAAAGTCTCCCGCGCCGCAGGATTTGGACGCGAGAATGTTCGCCGCCGTCGCAAGGTTTTCGAAAGTGCCGCCCGCACACCCCGCAATAATGCCCTGCGAGACGCGCAGACGTCCCTTCTCCACCTTGTCGGTCAGTTTCAGCACACCGCTGTCGAGCTGTTTGGAGGCGTTCTTCTCCACCTCGCGCAGGACGTCCTTCGGGTTTTCGATGACCGTTTTGAGGGGATAGACGTTCGAGGGGTGGAAGGGCATCGCGATCATGGGCTGGATTTCGGAGAGATCCACTTCGATTGCGCCGTCGTACAGCGCGAGAGGCGCGGGCTTGAGCTCGCGGTAGTCCTCTTCCCTGCCGAAGGTCTTATAGTACTCGCGGATGGTCTCGTCCGTCGTCCAGATCGAGGACAGGCAGGCGGTCTCCGTCGTCATTACGTCGATGCCGCAGCGGAAGTCCGCGGTCAGGTTCTTTACGCCGTCGCCGATGAACTCGAGAACTTTGTTCTTGACAAAGCCCTTTGAGAACACTTCGCCGATGATGGCGAGCGCAACGTCCTGCGGACCGACGCCGTGCCCGACCTTTCCGGTCAGCTTGACCGCGATGACCTGCGGGTAAGAGATGTCATAGGTCTTGGAGAGGAGCTGTTTTACGATTTCGGGACCGCCCTCGCCCACCGCCATCGTGCCGAGCGCGCCGTAGCGCGTGTGGCTGTCCGAGCCGAGAATCATCTTGCCGCACCCCGCCATCATCTCCCGCATGTAGGAGTGAATGACCGCGATATGCGCGGGCACGTAGATTCCGCCGTACTTCTCAGCCGCGGAGTGCCCGAAGAGGTGGTCGTCCTCATTGATTGTGCCCCCGACCGCGCACAGACTGTTGTGGCAGTTGGTCATCACGTAGGGCACGGGAAACTCCTTCAGTCCGCTCGCCCGGGCGGTCTGGATAATACCTACGTAGGTGATGTCGTGGGAGGTCAGCGCGTCGGATTTCAGGCGGAGATTTTTCTCGTCGCCCGAGACGTTGTGCGCGGACAGAATCTGGTACGCCATCGTGCCCTTGTAGGCGTTCGCAAGTTCGGGGGGGGTAAAAGTTTTCGGTAAGGCGTTCCCAATGACGGAAATGTCATCCTTGGGTTCAAAACAGAAAAGCTGTTCGTTGTCCAAAAACACCGCTTTGCCGCTGGTCAGTTTCATACTCTACTCCTCTTGTGTTTTTTATCCGCTTTGCTTGGGCGGAGGATCGCTTGTACTATATTCTATTCGTGATAGTGGGATTTTACGCGCAATCTTGCAAACGCGCGCGCAAGTGACGCTTTGGACAGCTCGTACTCCTTTCTGCTCCGCGCCTGCCGCAGAACGTCTTCGGCGCGCTCCGCCGCCTCGCGGGCGCGGTTCGCGTCGATTTCGTAAGACCATTCGAGCGCCTGCGCGAGCACAATCGTTTCGTCCGGGCGAATCTCCACGAAACCCGCGGAGTTCGCGACCTCGTTCCACTTTCCGTCCGCGAAAAAGCGGATAGCTCCCTGTTTCAGCGCGGTCACCGTCGGGACGTGTCCCGCGAGAATCCCCATGTAACCGTCAACGGTTTCCACGACAAGCTGTTCGATGTTCCCCTTGAAAAACATGCGTTCCGGGGTTATCATCTCCACGAAAAAGGTCTTCATAGCGTCTTTGCCTTCTCAAACGCCTCGTCGAGGTCGCCGACCATGAAGAAGGCGTTTTCGGGGAGTTCGTCCGCCTCCCCCGCAAGGATACGCTCAAAACTCTCGATTGTCTTGGCGAGGGGCACGAATCTGCCCTCCATGCCGCTGTACGTGCTCGCGACAAAGAAGGGCTGGGACAGAAAACGCTGAATCTTGCGGGCACGGAACACGACCTTTTGGTCCTCTTCGGAGAGTTCGTCCATGCCGAGGATTGCGATGATGTCCTGCAATTCCTTGTATCTCTGGAGAATTTCTTTGACGGCATTGGCGACCTCGTAGTGTTTTTCGCCCACGACCGCCGGGTCGAGAATGCGCGAGGAGGACTCCAAAGGATCGACGGCGGGATAGATGCCGAGTTCCACGATTTTACGGGAGAGCACCGTCGTCGCGTCGAGGTGGGTGAAGATACTCGCGGGCGCGGGATCCGTCAGGTCGTCGGCGGGCACGTAGATTGCCTGCACCGAGGTGATAGAACCCGATTTCGTCGAGGTGATGCGTTCCTGCAACTGCCCGATTTCCGTCGAAAGCGTGGGCTGATACCCTACCGCAGAGGGCATTCTGCCGAGGAGCGCAGAGACCTCGGAGCCCGCCTGTACGAAACGGAAAATATTGTCGATGAACAGCAGAACGTCCTGTTTCTTGACGTCGCGGAAATATTCCGCCTGCGTCAAGCCCGTATAGGCGACGCGCATTCTCGCGCCGGGGGGTTCGTTCATCTGCCCGAACACGAGGGAGGTTTTGTTCAAGACTCCCGATTCGGTCATCTCCGAAATCATGTCGTAGCCCTCGCGGCTGCGCTCCCCCACGCCCGTAAAAATCGAATATCCGCCGTGATGCTGGGCGATGTTCCGAATCAGCTCCAAGATGAGGACTGTCTTGCCCACGCCCGCGCCCCCGAAGAGCCCGATTTTTCCGCCCTTCGCGTAGGGCGCCAAGAGGTCGATGACTTTGATGCCCGTCTCGAAAATTTCCGTTGTGCTGCTCTGTTCGTAAAATTCGGGCGCTTTCCGGTGAATGTTCCACATGGCGTCGCCCTTGACTTCGCCCTTCTTATCGACAGGCTCGCCGAGAACGTTCAGAATTCTGCCGAGCACGGCGTCCCCGACCGGGACTTCGATGCGCTTGCCCGAGGCGCGGACTTTCAGTCCGCGGGAGAGCCCTTCCGTCGGGCTCATGGCGATACAGCGGCAGGTCTTTGCGTCCACGTGCAGGAGCACCTCCATGGCGATGTCCCGCCCGTCGAGCTCCGCGTCAAGACGCTCATAGATGATTGGCAGGTTCTCCTCGAATGTCACGTCGATGACGGGACCGATGACCTGCGATATGACTCCGTAATTCTGCATAAGCACTCCTTATTCTCCCTGAAACAGAATGGACGCCGCGCTGATCTCGTTGATTGAGGTCGTGATTGCCGACTGCCGCGCCCTGTTGAAGTCGAGGTTTAGGGTTTCGAGCATTTCGTCCGCGTTCTTGTTCGCGGTGCCCATCGCGAGCATGCGCGCGCTGTGCTCGCACGCCGCCGACTGCACGAGCATCGCGTACATGAGCCCGATGATATACTGCGGCACGAGTACGTCAAGCACCGCTTTCGCGGAAGGGTCGTAGGCGATTTCGCCCGAGTATTCCGTGTCGAGATAGATGTCGTCAAGGTCGTGCAGGTCGAGCGGAAGAAGTTTGATAATCATGGGCGACTGACTCACGGGGCTCTTCATCTTCGTGAACACGACGAGCACTTCGTCCATGAGGTTCTTGCGGTACAGCTCTACGATGTCCGTCGTAATCCGGCGCGCGTCCGCGAGCTTTGGGTCGTAGGTCGCATGCAGGAAGTCGATGTCGATCTGCACGTTCCGTCGCTCGAAAAACTCCCGCGCCTTCTGCCCGATGGTGAACACGTATTTTTCATAATCCGCGCGGGTCTGCATGTGCGCCCAGGCGCGCTCCAACACGTTCTTGTTGTATCCGCCCGCCATGCCCTTGTCTCCGGCAATGACGACATATGCCGTGCGCTTGCCCTCCCGATGCACCATGTAGGGATGGTGTACATCCTTGCTGTGCGTGAGGATATCCTTGATGGTCTGACGGACCTTTTGGAAATACACGAGATTGCTCTCGTAGCGTTTGGTCGCCTTGCGCATCTTGGAGATGGAAATCAGCTCCATCGCCTTGGTGATCTGGCGGGTGTCCTGCACGCTCTTGATCCGATGCTTGATATCCGAAACGCTCAACATATCACGCCTTCTCCCCTTCGGATTCGGGCGCGTGCTCATCCGGCGCATGCTCGGGCGCGTGTACGCTGTTTCCCGCAAAATAGGAAGCATACGAACCCGCCGCCTTCGCGATGAGTTTCTCCTCCTCTTCCCCTATCTTTTTGTTCTGTTCGATGGATTCGAACACTTTGGGATAGCTCGCGTGCATAAATTCGAGGAATCTCTCCTTGAATTCGCCGATGCGGTGGAAATCCACGTCCTTTAAAAGATTGTTGGATACCACATAGAGAAGGACGGACATCTCCGAGACGGAGAGGTTGACGTACTGTTTCTGCTTTAAAAGCTCGGTGAGTTTCTGACCGTGGGACAGGATTGCCGTGGTCGCCTTGTCGAGGTCGGAGGCGAACTGCGAGAAGATGGCGAGTTCGCGGTACTGCGCAAGGTCGATACGGAGTTTGCCCGAGAGTTTGCGCATGACGGGCGTCTGCGCCGCGCCGCCCACACGGGAGACCGAAAGTCCCACGTTGACCGCGGGTCGCACGCCCGAGTTGAAAAGCTCGTTCTCAAGGTAAATCTGTCCGTCCGTAATCGAGATGATATTGGTCGGAATGTACGCGGAAATATCCCCCGCCAAGGTTTCGACGATGGGGAGCGCGGTGATCGAGCCGCCGCCGAGTTCGGGCGAGAGTTTCGCCGCGCGCTCGAGGAGACGGGAATGCAGATAGAATACGTCGCCGGGATATGCCTCTCTTCCGGGCGGACGCTTCAAAAGCAAAGAGATTTGGCGATAGGCGACGGCGTGCTTGGAGAGGTCGTCATAGACAATGAGAACGTCCTTGCCCTTGTACATGAAATACTCGGCAATCGCACTTCCCGCAAAGGGCGCGATATATTGGAGGGGCGCAGAATCCTTCGCCGTCGAGCACACCATGATCGTATGCGACATGGCGTTCTTGGAAATCAGCATGTGCTGAATGGAGGCGAGCGTTGACGCCTTCTGTCCGATGGCGACATAGACGCAAATGACGTCTTTGCCCCTTTGATTCAATATCGTGTCTATGGCGATTGCGGTTTTTCCGCACTGACGGTCGCCGATGATGAGCTCGCGCTGACCTCTGCCGATGGGAATCATTGCGTCGATGGCGAGAATGCCCGTCTGCAAGGGTTCGTCCACCTTGCCCCGGTCCATAATCGAGGGCGCGGGATATTCCACCGGACGGGTCTCCGTGGACTTGATGTCCCCCATGCCGTCTATGGGCTTTCCGAGCGGGTTCACCACTCTGCCGAGAAGTTCTTCCCCCACGGGCACCTGCACGATTTTTCCCGTGGAGCGCACCGCGAGCCCCGTGCGGACTCGGTCCTCGTCCTCGAGGACAATCGCGCCGACTTCTTCGCGCTCGAGGTTCAGGGCGATGGCGTGCACGCCCCCCTCTATTTCGAGAAGTTCGTTGTATTTTACCGCGGAGAGACCGGAAATCTTGACGATGCCGTCCCCGCAGAACAGAATCCTGCCGATGTTCGCCTGCTTGACGTCGGTATCGCTGGTCTCGATCTTCTCCTTCAAGTCCTGCGTGATATGTTCGAGATTGATTTTCAACACCTGTGTTTCACCTCCGTTGTCCGCGATTCCCTAAACGATACTCTCCTTGAGTTTGCCGAGTTTAGAGGACACGGACGCATCGTAGATTTCATCGCCGATCTGCGCGACAAAACCCCCGATAAGTTCGGGCTCGGAAAGATAGACGAACTCGCATTCGCCGTAGCGCGCCCCGAAAAACGCCTCTATTTTCTTCCGGTCCGCGGGAGTCAGCTCCCTGCCGTAACGCACTTCAATTCTGTTCATGGGACCACTTTTCGAGGGATTCCTCGATGAGCTTGGAATTTGTCTTTGCGTCGATATTCTTGCCGATAATCTTTCGGGCGACCTCTATCGAGAGTTCCGCCACCTGACCCTTGATTTCGTTTTCGGCGCGAACCTTCTCGCTTTCAATCTCCGCTTTTGCCTTGGTCATAATGCTCCGCGCCTGACGGTTCGCCTCTTCGACAATCTCCTGCGAACGCTTTTCCGCAACCGCCTTCGCCTGTTCATTGGCTTTGGCAAGCCCCTGTTTCGCGTCCGCGATCAGGTGGTCGTACTCCGCTTTCATGCTCTCGACCTCTTCGGAAAGTTTCTTGTTCTCTTCGGAGACCTTCTCGAGACCCTCGCGACGCTTGTTCATAAACTTTTTGACGGGCTTGAACAGCAAGAGATACAGCGCCACAAAGAGTATGACGAAGTTCGCGAGGTAAATGAGCATATTCCAAATATTAAAATCAAAAATTCCTGCGGACAGGAGTGTGATTTTGTTCATAGCGACTCCAATACAAAGGGTTCTTCGGTGTGTTAAATGACGAATGCGACGATGAATGCGATGACCAAGCCGTAGAGCGCGGTGGTCTCCGCGAAAGCGAGACCGAGCATCAGCGTGCTGCGAATTTTGCCTTCCGCCTCGGGCTGGCGTGCGATTGCCTCCACCGCTTTGCCCGTTGCAATGCCCATGCCCACGCCCGCGCCGATGCCCGAGAGCACCGCGATTGCCGCGCCGATCGCCTTCATGCCGACATCGCTTGCCAATAACGTCAGAATTGTAGATAACATGTTTTGTACCTCCATTGAAAGTAAAATTTCAAATTCCCCCGTGTTTTATTCGGTTGCTTCCTGAATAAAGGTCAAGGTCAGAATTGCGAACACGTACGCCTGAATGAACGCGTGAAAGAGCGTAAACACGACGGAGAGCACCGCCGGAATTCCGAAGGAGAGCCAAATCGGAAGGACCAAATAGACGAGTTCCATCGTGATGAGCCCGGACAGCACGCTCCCGAAGAGACGGAGCGCCATGGAGACGGGGACCATCAGATCGGAGATGATTCGGAAGGGACCCACGATGACGCTGGGTTTGAAGTAGTACTTGATGCGCCCAATGGGACCGTGTTTCTGTATCCCGAAAAAGTTAATAAGGATAAAGGTCATCATCGAAAGGGATACGCAGGTATTCAGATCCGCTATCGGACTGCGCAGTCCGAAGAGCTCCAACAGCACCCCGAAACAGATGAACGCCGCCGCGCCGAAGGTATAGGGACCGAGGAATTTACCGAGCTTTCCCGTCATATTCGACGCCATAGTGTCGAAGGTCGATACGATCCATTCGAGGAAACACTGGAAACCGCGGGGCACGAATTTGAAACGCGGTATCACAAAGATACGCACAATCGCCGCAAGCAGAATAATGAACGCAATGACGATCAGAGAATTGCGGAGCGTCTCGTTGACCGCGATCGGACCGAGATAAAAATATACTTCGGGAGCTACGGAATCTCCAAGCTCCGAAAAATCGGCCATCAGCGTCAGCAAATTGCTCATTCTGCGTCCTCCCGTCTTTCAAAACCTTTCAAGTATTTTACTCTTCCGTTTCGGAAAAAGCAAGCCAATGACCCGCCTATTTTAAAACTTTTCCCAACAGATGTTATTTTTTTGTCCAAAAACTTCACAAAGTTTTTCGGGCAGTTCGTTCTTGTACAGCGCGTAGGTGCCGAATACGAAACGGGTCAGGTCCTCGACGCACACCTCGTAATCCCATTCCGCGCACTCTTCCACCATGACTTCGCCCTGCGCGATGACGAGGGAGAGCGTCACATTGTTGTGACAGAGCACGCTGTCCCGGATACGAAGTCGGATTGCCGCGCACACCGATTTGTCGAACCGGAGCAGGGACAGAAGTTTTTTGACGTTGACGATGCGGGCTTGGTTGCCCGGAAGTTCCCTGCCCCGCTCTATCCACAGCGGCAAGGTCACCGAATGTCCCGCGAGCGCGCCGATTTCCCCAAGGAGGGCGTAGTCGGACAGCACCAACTCGGGCACATTTCCGTCGCTCTCCTCAAAATAGTATCCGACGGGGAGACCGTTCTCCTCCCGGAACACAAGACATCCAAAGCCCCCGTCCGCGGCAAGTTCGTCGAGGCGTTGCGCAAAATCCGCCTTCGTGCGGTAGCAATAGCCGTCCGCGTTTGCGTCCCGCACATAGCTGTGATACAGCCAATACAGCCATTCGGCGTCATCCTTCCCGCAGGCGCGGACGGTACACGCGCCCGTCCCCTCCGAAACCTTGCGTTCGGGGACTTTATGGACGCGGAATTTTCCCGCGGTGACGAATCCGTACTTTACATAGTATTTGTGATTCACCGGGAATAATTCGGTGAGAACGATTCCCTGCTCGTTCATGCCGTAGAGCGCGGAGAGCATGACTTTTTCGAAGTTGCCCTGTCCGCGGAATTCGGGCAGGGTCGCCGCCGCGACCACAAAGGGACAGCGCAGAGACTTGCCGCCGAGCACGATTCTCCGCTCCACAAGGTGAAGCGCAGAGAGGATTTGTCCCGCGTTGTCCGCAAGGCTCACCACATGGTCTTCTCGGTACTTGTTCTCAAAGAACCAATCCACATAGGCGTCGCTGTCATCGAAGGAGGACTTGTAAAGTTCCTTCAGCTGTTCGATACGCTCCATACGCACCTCCCGGGTTTTATTCAAATCTCATAATATACTTTTGCTGAAGAAAGGCGGGATGATAGGATTCCTTGGACTTGCGCAGTCCCTCAAGCCCCATATCCTCCTGCATGCTCACGTAGGCGCAGTCCGAAAAATCCTTCTTCACCACGCTCGAAAGCATGAAGGGATAGATTCCTTTCAGCTCCGTATTGCACTTAAAAAACATCAGAATCCCGAAGTCACGGCACTTTCCACCGATGAGAAAGCTCTCGATTTTTCCGTTTGCGTACAAAAGTTCCGCACAAAGGTTTTTCCGCCGGTCGAGGGCGGCGCGGATTGCGCCGTTTTCGTCGGGGAGAATTTCCGCTTTCTCCTCCGACCATACCCGAAGAAGTTCCTCTACATCCGCGCGGCGGGAGTCGTCATAGGAAACGATTTCGTAAGAATAGCTCTTTTCAAACTGCCGCACGAAATTGCGCTTTGCGTGGTATTTCTTGCCCGGAAACGCCGCAAGGTCGGAGGTGCGGTAGAGGTATTCGTCCAACTCTCTCCAACGGTCAAACAGGGCGTCCGGGTACAGGGGCGCGAGAAGTTCCTTCATGCGGTCGGAGAGACAGGTAAGCATAAGGTTTTTGCCCTCCTCCTCCGCGAGCAGGCGCACCGCCCGCAAAAACGCCTCCTCGCTCTCCGCAAAGGGGAAAATGTAAGAGACCCTGCCCCGCTCCCCCTCGGGGAGTTCGGGGTCAAAACCCCGGATGATTAGGGAATCGCCGAGGTCGCAGATCGTCATGCGTTCCGCGTTCCTCCACTGCCACAGCGTGTCAAAGCAGATCTCGCTTCCGTAAAAATCCGAATACAGCGCCGGATTTTTGTCAATCATTTGGTTGAACTTGACTTCGTCTTCACTCTCTATCGGTCGAAATTTGTCAGTTATCATATCCTATATTTTACCATGGGTTCGCAAAATGTTCAATGATTTTGTTGTATTATTCGCAAAATGATGTTAAAATAGGGACAAACCAAGGAGTAACGTATGATCAGAAAGTTTCCCTTCCGTTTCGGAAAACTCGTATCCGTCCTCATCATCGCCGCGGGCATTCTCTCTGCGGTCATGCTCGCGTACAACATCTATGAGATTTCGCAGATCCGGCTCGACATCAATAAGACGCTCCGCGTCCTCTTTACTATCATCAACGCGATTCTCTTTGCGGCAATCATCCTGATTCTCCTCTTCTCGAAGTACCGGATTTCCAAAAACATCATCCGCGTCACCATCGGGTTTGTGCCCGTCCTCTCCATTCCCTTCTCCGCGGTCGCAAAATTCGTCATCAGCGCCAAGACACAGGAGTTTTTCGTCATCTATAAGAAAGATTCCGAGATGAAAACGCATCTCCTCTGTCTCTCCTCCGGTGACGCCGCGCAGGTCATGGACAGCGTTTCGGAAATTTATCCCGATATTATCCGCGAAAAAATTTGAGCTCAAGAATACCGACGGGCTCCGGCAATTCAGCCGGAGCCCGTTTTTTTTATCTATACCCGAATGATACGGGTCTTTTCCTCCAGCGCATAGCCGGGGAGATTGCCCTTGTCGAGGAGCGCGCGCAGGACCAATTCCTTCTGTTCTGCCGTTGCGTTTGGAAGTTCGATCTCCTCGATTTCCAAACTCTCCGACGCGCGGACCTGTTCCACTACCGCGGCGACAAGATTGCAGAGCGCCGTGCGGCGGTAGGTCACCGCGCCGATGATTGCGCCCGGTCCGAACGTCGCCGCCGCCGCAATCAACATGACCTTCGCAAGCGTCTGATACCCCGAAAAGAATACGGACAGGATAAACAGCACGAATCCCGCCGCGAGCAGGAGCGCCGCCGCGACGGTGCACGCGCGCAGGCGTTTCGTATAGGTCATGAATTCCGGTCTTACGACCGAATAGTATTGCACAGGCTGAAATTCGCGCATCGAAAGGGTTTCTCCTTGGTATTTTCTTTTCTACATCAACGAACGGTACAGTTTTAAAATATCTTCCACCGAAGTCTTGCGGGGATTGCCGCCCGTGCAGACGTCGTTGTAGGCATCCTTTGCGAGCTTTTCGAGGTCCTCCTCCCGCACGCCGACCTCCGAGAGTTTGGAGGGGATTCCCACTTCCGAAGAGAGAGCGCGAACCGCTTCCACCGCCGCCTGCGCCGCCTCGTCGTCGTTCATCTTTTGGGTATTTACGCCCATTGCCTCCGCGATTGCGCGGAATTTCGGCTTGGAAGGAGATTCGACGTTGTACGCCATGACCGTAGGCAAAATAATTGCGTTCGCGACCCCGTGCGGCGTATCATAGACCGCGCCGAGCGGGTGCGCCATCGAGTGCACGATACCGAGTCCCACATTGGAGAAGCCCATGCCCGCTACATACTGCGCGAACGCCATCCCCTCCCGCGCCTCGCGGTCCTTGCCGTTTTTGACTGCGGCGGCGAGATGTTTCTTGATGAGACGAATCGCCTCGATTTCAAACATATCGCTCATTGCCCACGCGCCCGGGGTGATATACCCTTCAATCGCATGCGTGAGAGCGTCCATGCCCGTTGACGCGGTTAAGCCCTTCGGCATCGAATACATGAGTTCCGCGTCCACGATTGCGACGACGGGAATGTCCTTGGGATCTACGCACACCATTTTTTTCTGGTGCGCCTCGTCGGTAATGACATAGTTGATCGTCACCTCCGCCGCAGTACCGGCGGTCGTCGGGAGCGCGATGATGGGAATGCTCCGCGCCTTGGTGGGCGCGACCCCTTCGAGGGACACAATGTCCGAAAATTCGGGATTCGCCACCGCGATTCCCACCGCCTTCGCCGTGTCGATGACGCTTCCGCCTCCGACGGCAACCAATACGTCCGCCTTGGACGCCTTGAATGTTTGGATTGCGGTCTTGACACCCGAGACCGTGGGATTCGCCTTTACGTCGTCGAAGACCTCAAAGGGAAACCCGAAGGATTCGAGCACTTCCGTCACCTGCGCGGCGACGCCGAATTTGACCAAATCACGGTCGGTTATGACAAACGCCTTGGAAAATCCTCTCCCGAGAATTTCCCCTTTCAGCTCCGAACGGGAGCCCGCCCCGATGTAGGATGTTTCGTTGAGAATGGTTCTTGGCATACCTTTACCTCCATACCTTTTATTCCGGCTGTCGCCGGTTATTTTTTTCGGAGAATCAGACAATCCATAGTTCCTTGAGCGTTTTTTCGATTGCGCCTACGGGTTCATAGAATTTTTTATAACCCCGGAAGGCGTTCTTTAAACCGACGAACAGTGCGCGGATGAGCTTTCGGTCGCGGGTCGCAAGCGCATGGCAGAACGCTTCAAGCAAAAACTGAAGGTCCTGCTTGTCCTGCCCCGAAAAACTCTTTTCGGTCGCGGTCAGGCGGGAAATCGTGCCGCAGTGCGCGACGATGCTCTCCATGGTCGATGCGGAAAGCGAGGCGAAATCCGAACCGAAAAATTTTTCATCGGCAGGCTCGGCGGGCGTTTCCTCCCCCTCCTCGTACTCTCCGGCGAACGCGGTCATCACCGCCTCGTAGGGCGCGATGATTTCGGTGCAGAACGCCGCGTAGCCCTCTACGCAGTTCCCGTCCGGCGCAAAGTAGTCCTCCAAGAGGCGTTGAAGATCGCGTTTCTTGCTCTCCAATTCGCAGAGGAGACAGAACACGAACGCCGCAAGCCTCGTGCGCGATTCGGGAAGGGTGAGACGATACCGCCCCGTGCCCGGGTCAGCCACGCGGACTTTGAGAAATTCCACCTCGTAATTGAAGTCCGCGAGACACCGCTCCGTGATGCGGTACAGCACGGGCGAAAGAACCACGCTCTTTAAAAGGTCGGAAATCTTTTTTTCCGCGAGAATGAACCGCGACGAGAGCACTTCTTCACAGCGGTTATGAAAGGTCTTGAGTTCTCTTTCCAGATTCATTGACAATCCCTGCCTTTTTCATTCGGAAATATCTATGACGCGAGCAAAAATACTTGCTTGCAAGAGCATTTTTGCGAAACGCCAAAAAAAGTTATCGCGCGACAGCGCGGGAAAAAAAGTTTCGTCCTCTTTTCGATTTTCGCAAGCTGTCGAAAATCTACGTTTTTATTATAACATACCCGGAAAAATTTGTATAGAAAGTATTGCTTTTTTTTGAAAAATCCTTTATAATATCAAGTAAATAAGATCGCAAACGGTTTTATCCAATTTTACTATGATATGGAGGTTCTACTATGAAATCGGTCACTATCAGCCTTCGCATGGCGGAGAACGTCAAGGAGTTTGTAAATATCGTCAGCAAGTACGACTGCGATATCGACTTGAGAAGCGGACGGTTCGTCGTTGACGCAAAGTCCATTTTAGGCATCTTCAGCCTCGACCTTTCCAAGCCCGTGACGCTCGAGATCCACTGCGACAAATGTGACGATCTGCTCGCTGAACTCAAACCCTTCATCGCGTAACTGTCTCGTTGAAAAAGCGCCCCGGTCTTCTGGCCGGGGTATTTTTTATCTTACATCGCGTAAATCTGTCAAAAAAACTTTAATTTTGGCGCGCGTTGTGCTATAATAGAAATATATCGCCTTTTGGAGGGAAAATGCCCGGGTCCGCAGATACGACACAGAGCAAACTGATTCTGCTGTTCGTTTTCGACAAGATGGAAGTGCCCATTTCGGAGGAAACGATCATAGATATGTGCGCCATGTCCAACAACTGGATACCTCAAATCGACTGCCGTCCCATTCTGATGAGCCTTTTGGACGCGGGCTTTATCTATAAGGTGAATTCTACCCATTCGGACGCGCACTATACCATTACGCCCGAGGGACGGGAGTGCCTTGCCCACTTTTTTATCCGCATCCCCTCCTCTACGCGGGAAACCATTTCCGAATTCGTCAAAAACAACAAATTCAAGTATCGCCGCAAACAGGAATATATCTCGGACTATTTTAAGAACGCGGACGGAACTTATACCGTGGTCATCAAGATTGTCGAGCCGACCTGTCAGGTGCTCGAAATCAAGATGAACGTTCCCTCCCGCCATACGGCGAAATGGATCAACAAGCAGTGGGACGAAAAGGCGCCGCAGATCTATGCGTCTCTCTACGACATGCTTGTAGATTGATTTTTTTAACCTAAAAAATACAGTTTCGGAGGAAAACTCAATGACATACAGAACCAAAGGCTCCTGTTCCCGGGAAATCATCTTCAATGTCGAGGACGGTGTTTTGACCGAACTCAAGTTTCTGAACGGATGCAGCGGAAATTTGCAGGCGATTTCCAAGCTCTGCAAGGGCATGAAAATCGACGACGTTATTTCTACGCTCAAAGGCATTCAGTGCCGCAACGGTACTTCCTGCCCCGACCAGCTCGCAGTCGCTTTGACCGAATACAAGGAAAAGCTCGCGAAAGAGGCTTAAAATTTGGTTACATAAAAACAGCCCGGAAAATCCGGGCTGTCTTTTTTATTCGGGTTTGGTTTCGAGCGTCAGGGGATAATCGCCAAGGTGCTCCATTTTAAAGCCGTTCTTCTTGTAGGTCTCGTAATCGAATGCCTCGAGCTCGTCAATAGCGAGCTTGTGGAACTCGTAGAAGTTGTGCCACCACTCGTAACCGCTGCCGAGTTCCGCGTTCAGATAAGCATCCGCAATATCGCAGCCCATCTGCGGCGCGACGTAGAACGCGCCCATTGCGAGCACATTGACGCCGTTACCCGTGATTGCCCGAAGAGCCGCGGGAACACTCTCCACCACGCCTGCATGCACATGCGGGCACTTGCTTGCAGCGATATGGATTCCCATGCCCGTGCCGCAGAACAGCAGCGCACGCTCGAATTCACCCTCCGAAATTTTCGCGCCCACGCGCAGTCCTACGCGGTGGAACATCATTTCCGTGTCCTCCGTGTTCGGGTCGGTCACGCCGAGGTCCGTAATTTTCCAACCTTTCTTTTTGAGGTGCGCAACCACCGCTTCTTTCAAAGGATAGCCCGCAAAATCCGCTCCCACGACGAGATATTTGTCTTTCACTGTCTTCATAAATTTTCCTCCGGGAAATTGTTTTACTTATACTATTTACTTTACAGTTTTCGAGAGCGTTTGTCAAGGATTCGAGCGCGATTCCCTGTCTAAAATTCAAACGTTTTAATTCGAAGCAATACTTTATAAACATTGAGAAGTTCGCGCGGAAAACCCGAGATTCACGATTTGCGTAGCGACATTTCGCACGAAGGCAGCATCATGCTCAACAAAAATCATTGTAGGACGGACTGTTTTGATGAGTTCTTCTATCTGCATGCGGGAAAATAGGTCGAGATAATTGAGAGGTTCATCCCAAATATAGAGGTGCGCGCGCTCGCAGAGACTTGCAGCGATGAGTACTTTTTTCTTCTGACCGCTCGAAAGTTCGGACAGGTCTCGCTCGAAATGCGCACGGGAAAAATCCAGTTTCCGCAGAATTGTAAAAAACAGACTTTCGTCAATTTTGCGCTCCACGGCAAAGCTTTTGAGGGATCCTGCAATATCGGAGATGTCCTGAGGCAGACGCGAAAGAACCATTCCTTTTGCCACAGACAGCGTTCCTTTACTGGAAAGATTCTCTTTCTCTCCGCAGAGCAGCGCAAGGACACTGGATTTTCCGGTACCGTTTGCTCCGGCAAGCAAAACACGGTCGCCTCTGTGTATTTCGAAATTCAAATCATTGCAGATTGTCCGCTCTCCACGAAATACAGAAACATGTTCAAGTGAAACAAGAGTTTCCGAACGCCACAAGAGAGGCGAAAGTTTGAGGGGTGGAGCATGCTCAATGTCTTTTAAGAGTGCAGACTTTGCCTCAACCGCATCCTCACGGCGTTTCTCGATTGCTTTTGCTCGTTTCATCATCTTGGCGGATTTGTGACCGATATATCCGCGGTCCGCAGCTCCGGTCCCTATCTTGGTGCGCTCAAGAGCATCTGACCAACCTGCAGTACGCTTTGCCGCGGCTGACAGTTTCTTGATTTCATTCTTTTGTTTCTCATTTTCTGCGCGTTCAAATTCGTCCCTTCTCTCCTTATTTTCCATCCAGCACGAAAAATTTCCGCGAACGATTTCGGCTCCGGACCGATTGAGCGCGAGGGTATGGTCGGTGCACCGGTCGAGTACATCCCGGTCATGGGAGACAAGGATAAAACCTTTTTTGGAGTCAAGATATTCCGCAAGCAAAGCGCGCCCCGCCGCGTCCAGATGATTTGTCGGTTCGTCGATGAGCAGAAAGCGACCTTCCGACGTAAAAAGCAGCGCAAGCAATATTTTGACTCTCTCACCCCCGGATAGCGATAACCAAGGACGAAACAGGAGGTCTGTCTCCAAATCAAGTAAATTCATTTCCCGGCACAGCGCCCAAAATTCATAGTTCGGCTCTGCGGATTCGCACGCTTCCAATGCAGTGCCAGATTCTTTTACCGCATAGGGAAAATATCGAAACTCTTTATCTGCAGAAATTGCTCCCGTTGGACAGGAAAATTCCCCCGCAAGCAGCTTCAAAAGAGTTGTTTTTCCCCTACCGTTCCGCCCGACAAAACCGAGTTTCCAGTCGGTGTCCAATGTCAGGCTAAGGTCTTTAAAAATATTTTCGCTACTCCCCTCATAGGAAAAGCAGAGAGAGTTGATACGTATCATTGACATATGTTATTTCCTCCGTTCAACAAAAAAAAGCCGCGGGAAAATCCCGCGGCAGGTCGAACAAATATCAAATCGCCCCAACGCAAAACAGAGAACAGTCAATTTTTCCCGCAAAGTCCGAAGACGTCCGCTTGCATTTGAAGCGACCGCTCTTCCATGAAATTAGCAAGAAAAATGACGCATGTTTCGCGCTTCCTCCAATTTTTCTTTTATTGTAACACGGGGACGGCAGGACTGTCAAGATAATTTTACCTCTCGATTTTTTCTCAAATGCAATTCAAAAAAGGCATGGAAAAAGCCCGTTTTTTGTCAAAAACAGGCTTTTTTGTGTTTAGTACCCGAAAAGGATGCCACCTAATAACCCATATTTTTCTAGATTTTGCTGAAACAATTTATTATTTAACTAAAATGCACTGCGATATGGTATAAATAAGTTAATTTACCTGACCTTAGATGTGTTGCTTTTGCAACTCTTATTTCCGAATATGGCAGCATCTCATTTACATCTAGGGAAACAAGCTCTATTTTGTAGTCTCTGTTCTTTAAATGATTACAGTATTTCTGCCAAAACACATCGAAATCCAAAACATTCACATATGTTAAACATAAATTTACGGCATTTCCCATAGTATCATACTTATATATTTTATCAATATGAGTATCTATATAATCAGTATTTAAATTCTTTAAATTTAACGCCTCAATTATTGAAAAGGGAAATCCATTCTTATGTTGAATATAAATATCAACCTCACCAGCATCTTTCCCTGTATTGGATTTTCCTCTTCTTGTTTGATCTTTAATTATATATCCCTTGCTCTCTAATATTTTAGCAATAAAATCATTTCGGTCATTTTCCTTTGCTTCGCTATATAATGCTAGTGATTGTAATTGAATACAACTATATAGCACATTCTCCAGATATTTATTTATCTCTTCCGAAATACAGCTTTCTATCTTAATTGCAGTACACTTTTCAGTTTTATAAACCTTTAGAACTATGATATTGTTACCATACAAAGTAAAAGTACCCACCTCAACTTTCGGTACATAATCTAAATAAGTTACTGTCAACCAATTGACTTTTCAAATCGATCCCTATTATTCTAGCAACTCTATAATATTCATCATCAATGCCCTCATTTATTTTCAAATCATCTATTAGACAAAAATCGCCGTTTTGATTTGGAATAATGTTTTTATTTAAATCTGTCTGCGTAACACCATAATCCCTATTATAAATCAAATTATAAAATTCTTTTAACCAAGAAACCCAATCTCCTCCCACACATTGTTTAAGAGCCGCTACACTACCAAGTTCTTCAACTGTTTCAATTAAGTCTTCGATCTTAAAATTGTGACATTCTTCCCATAATGAATTATACCAATACTCAAGTTCTTCTTTCTTGGGCAATTTATCAGGATAAATCTTTGCAGATAATTTCCACAACTGCAATCTTGCTTCTTCAATTTGATTTGTAGGTATAAACAAACAATCATTTCCATCGTTATCGATTAGACTGCAATAACCATCATTTAAGGTGTTGACCAATGGGATATCACAAATAAAAGCTCTAAGGGTACTAACAACATTTTCTGCCATCCATTTTATGCTAATCCAATCTTTTGACACTTGTTACATTCCTTAACCAAGATTGTATAATATAACTTGGATTAGACTCGTCCTTCTTTTTAGCTATTTCCGTTAACGAATATGTCGATTTATCTTTATATTCTAAATGTTTTAAACACATTAAAAGTTGAGCATATGGTCTATTCGTTTCTAAATATTTTTGAATAGTTTTTCTTGCATTTTCAAGCGTGTATTCGGCTGTTTCATCACATATAGAAGACTCTACTTGTAATTCTTTTACTGTCCGTTCAATATTTTCTAAATATTCGGCAACTGCTTCATCATAAATCTCTAAGTCCATAATAATACCTCTTCATAATGATTATAACATATTTGCAAACAAAAAGAAAGCATATTATATAAGTTGCATATTTTTATGTTTATCATTAAGATTATAATTAAACAGTCTAGATAACCCAATTTATATACTTATTCCGCTATATTTTTAGGTTTTAGGCTATAAATAGCAAAAAAGTCGCATTTGCCTTTCGACAAATTACGACTTTTTTCTTGTGGCGGAGTGGCCGGGATTTGAACCCGGGCACCGATTACCTCGATCTACTCCCTTAGCAGGGGAGCCCCTTGAGCCACTTGGGTACCACTCCAAACCGCGCTTCATTATCATATCATAATTTCCGCGCGTTGTCAAAAATATTTCGCATGTTTTTCGCTAAAGCCGCAAAGAAGGTTGCGCGTTCAGTTCCATGCCCGCAAGACTCTCCCCCGCAGAGAATTGAAAGTACGCCTCGCTCGCGATCATCGCGCCGTTGTCCGTACAGAGAACAGGTTTGGGGATATAGATTTGTTTGCTCTGCGACTCCAATTCAAACATGCGTTCACGGAGATATCCGTTCGCGGAGACCCCTCCGGCTACAGCTATCTTATCAAGACCGAATTCTTCCGAAGCGCGGTAAGTTTTTTCAACAAGAACGTCGATCGCCGCGTGCTGAAAACTCGCGCAGACATCCTCGGCGCGGATTTCCTCTCCCCGCTGCTCTGCCGTGTGCAGGTAATTGATGACCGCGGTTTTTAATCCGCTGTAGGAGAAATGATAGTTTTTCTCCCCCTTAAACATCTTGGGAAATTCGATGCAGGGGTTGCCCTCTCTCGCGAGTTTGTCCACGAGCGGTCCGCCCGGATAGGGAAGTTTCAAAACACGGGCAACCTTGTCAAACGCCTCGCCCGCGGCGTCGTCCACCGTTGTGCCGACAAGGGTGTGACGGAAATGGTCCTCTACCTTTAAAATCGCGGTGTGTCCTCCGCTGACCACAAGACAGAGGAAGGGCGGCTCAAGGTCTGTTCCGATATAATTTGCCGCGATATGCCCGCGGATATGGTTGACCTTGACAAGGGGAATATCCGCAGCAAAGCACAACGCTTTTGCCGCGGAAACGCCCACAAGAAGCGCTCCAGAAAGCCCTGCGCCGTAGGTCACCCCTACCGCCGACAGGTCGGAGAGCCGAATGCCCGCCTCGGAGAGCGCCTGCTCGACGACGGAATTGACCGCGAGCGTATGATTGCGGCTCGCGACTTCGGGGACGACCCCTCCGAAACGCCTGTGAATTTCTATCTGCGAACTGATGACGAGACTCAATACTTCCCGCCCGTTGCGGACGACAGACGCGGAAGTCTCGTCGCAGGAACTCTCGATTCCGAGCACGAGCATATCCCCGGACGGTTTCAATTTTGAAAAAATCCTCTCCCGATAGAGCATGACTTCTCCCTGTAAAAAATCCGACAGACTACTCTGCCGGATCGGTTTTTAAACGCTTTTCTTGAGGTATTCGCTGATAAAGCCCTCGATTTCGCCGTCCATGACCGCGCCGACGTTGCCCGTCTCGTAGCCCGTCCGATGATCTTTCACAAGGGTATAGGGCGCAAACACGTAGCTCCGAATCTGACTGCCCCATTCAATCTTTTTCAGTTCGCCCTTGATGTCCTGCAAGTGCTCCAAGGTCTCCCGCTCTTTCTTTTCGATGAGCTTGGAACGGAGCATCTTAAAGCACATTTCCCGATTCTGAATCTGGCTGCGCTCGTTCTGACAGGACACCACGATTCCGGTGGGAATATGCGTGATGCGCACTGCGGATTCCGTCTTGTTGACGTGCTGTCCGCCCGCGCCCGAACTGCGGTAGGTGTCGATACGGAGATCTTCGGAACGAATTTCCACATCCTCGTCCTCGTCGATTTCGGGCATGACCTCGAGGGATGCAAAACTCGTGTGCCGACGGCTGTTCGCGTCGAAGGGCGAAATGCGGACGAGACGATGCACGCCCTTTTCCGCCTTCAGATATCCGTAGGCGTTTTCTCCCTCGACTTCAAAGGTTACGCTCTTGATTCCCGCTTCGTCCCCTTCCAAGAGGTCGAGTTCGCGGGTCGAAAAGCCCTGCTTTTCACAGTACTTCTGATACATGCGGTAGAGCATGGACGCCCAATCGCAAGCCTCCGTGCCGCCCGCGCCCGCGTGCAGAGTCAAAATTGCGTTCATTCCGTCGTACTTGCCCCGCAACAGCGTCTTTAAACGCAGTTTCTCGAGAGAATCCTCGATTGCGGCAAGCTCGTTCCGGACTTCCTCGTCCAAACTCTCGTCGCCTGCCTCCACGCCCAGCTCGACGAGCACGGAGGCATCGTCTATCTTTGCGGAGATTCCGTCGTATTCCTCAAGCGTGTGCTCGATTCCGCGGATACTTTGATTGATTTTCTTGGACTTTTCCAAGTCCTGCCAGACCTCGGGCTTTTCGAGGTCCGCTTTCAGTTCCTCCAACTCAACTCTCTTGCGAGCCAAGTCAAAGGGACTCACCACACTCACAGAGGATTTCTCTCAAAGAAGAGATTTTGGCATTGTATTCGTCGGCATGTACCATTCTGCATCACATCCTTTTCGTTCAGATTTCGGGATTCCCCGAGAAACCGCCCCCGAAGGGCGCTCAATTTTTGCCGCAGCAGTGTTTATACTTCTTTCCCGAGCCGCACGGACAGGGATCGTTGGGTCCGACCTTCTTTTCCGCCTTCTTGGGACCCTGCGGACCGGTGGAGGCTTCCGCAAGTTTGGATTTCTTCTCCGGAATTGCCTGCAATTCGACTTTCAAGAGCAACCGTCCCGCCTCACAGCGGATACGCTCGGTCATGTAGTCGAACATCTCGAACCCTTCCTTCTTGTAGGCGATAACCGGGTCCTGATTGCCGTAGGCGCGGAGTGAAATACCGCGACGGAGCTGATCCATGGCGTCGATGTGGTCAATCCACTTGTTATCGACAATCTTTAAAAGCAGGACGCGCTCGACCTCGTAGAAGTCGATGCCGCCCTCGCGGTAACGAACAATCTTCTCTTCGTACGCCTTGCAGACAGCTTCGTAGAGCTTTTCCTCGAGGTACTCGATCCCCCACGCCTCGGCGCGCTTGACCGTGACAAAGTTCGAACCGGGCGGCAGAAGATAGGCGTCGATATTCTTGTTAAAACGCTCCATGTCCCAATCCGCGTAGTCCTGCGCGCGGTCAATGCTCTCGTCGATGACCTCCGCGACAGCGGACTGAATCATGCTCAAAATCTTTTCGTGTACGCTCTCGTTGTTCAAGACCTTGTTGCGCTCGCCGTACATGATTTCGCGCTGCTTGTTCATGACGTCGTCGTACTCGAGGACGTGTTTTCTGACAGAGAAGTTCCTGCCCTCGACGCGCTTTTGCGCCATCTCGATAGACTTTGACACGAGTCCGGCGGAAATCTCTTCGTCCTCTTCGACCTTCAGAAGCTCGAACATCTTGGTGAGACGTTCCCCGCCGAAGAACTTGGCAAGGTCGTCCTCAAGGGAGATAAAGAAACGGGAAGTTCCCGGGTCGCCTTGACGTCCGGCACGACCGCGGAGCTGGTTGTCGATACGCCGCGATTCGTGGCGCTCGGTGCCGAGAATGTACAAACCGCCCTTCTCGATGACTTCCTTCTTCTCCGCGTCGCACTCCGCTTTATAGTCGGCGTAATACTTGTTGTAGGTCTCCCGAATCTCTTGGATTTCGGGAGGCAAATCTTTCCGATACGAGGTCGCGAGCGCGAGGTCTTCCTCGGTGACCTTGAGCTGACGCATCTTCTCTTTGGCAAGGAATTCCGGGTTGCCGCCGAGCAGAATATCCGTTCCGCGCCCCGCCATGTTGGTCGCGATGGTGACCGCGCCGAGCTTGCCCGCCTGCGCGACGATGTATGCCTCCTGTTCGTGGTTCTTCGCATTCAGGACGTGGTGCGGAATGCGGCGGAGCTTGAGCATCTTGGAGAGCTCTTCGGATTTCTCGACCGTGACCGTTCCCACGAGAATCGGCTGTTTTTCGCTGTAACACGCCTCAATCTGACGAATGACCGCCTTATTCTTGCCGTTACTGGTCTTGAATATCGCGTCGTTGAGGTCGTTTCGGACGGTGGGCAGATTGGTGGGTATGACAACGACGTCGAGGTTATAAATGGATTTAAACTCGCTTTCCTCGGTCTTGGCGGTACCCGTCATGCCCGAGAGTTTGTCATAGAGACGGAACAGGTTCTGGAAGGTGATGGTTGCAAGGGTCTTGTTTTCCCCCTGAATGCGAACCCCTTCCTTTGCCTCGATTGCCTGATGCAGCCCCTCGCTGTAGCGGCGACCGATCATTAGACGTCCGGTAAATTCGTCAACGATGATGACCTCTCCGTCCTTGACGATATAGTCGGATTCCCGCTTCATGACGTAATTCGCCTTGAGCGCCTGCTGAATGTGGTGGTTTAAGTCAGTGTTCTCGACGTCGGTCAGGTTGGTGACGTTGAAGAAACGCTCCGCTTTCGCCGCGCCGTCGTCAGTGATGCGAACGGCTTTGTCCTTCGCATCAAGGATATAATCGCCGTCCTCCACGACTTTGCCCTCCGAATCGGTCTTTGCAGGCTTTAAGGTCTTGACAAAGCGGTTTGCGGTCAAATACATTTCTGAGGACTTCTGCGCCCTGCCCGAGATGATGAGCGGCGTTCTCGCCTCATCCACGAGAATGGAGTCCACCTCGTCGACAATGGCAAAGGCGAGTTTCCGAAGAACCCTGTCCTCCTTGCGGACGACCATGTTGTCGCGGAGATAGTCAAATCCGAGCTCATTGTTGGTGCAGTACGTGATGTCGCAGGCGTAAGCCCTGCGCTTTGCGTCCGGCTCCATACCGGGCACGACGACACCCACGGTCAGTCCGAGGAAGAAATAGATTTTTCCCATCCACTCCGCGTCGCGGCGGGCGAGGTAATCGTTGACCGTAACGATATGAACGCCCTCTCCTGTGAGGGCGTTGAGGTATGCCGGAAGAGTGGCGACAAGCGTCTTGCCTTCGCCCGTCCTCATCTCCGCGATACGCCCCTGATGCAGAGCGATACCGCCGATGAGCTGAACGAAAAAGTGCCGCATATTGAGAACCCTTGCACCCGCCTCACGAACTACCGCAAAGGCGTCGGGAAGAATCTGGTCGAGGGTCTCGCCCTTCTTGAGCCGTTCCTTGAGCGCGGGGGTCTGACCTTTCAGTTCCTCGTCGCTCATGGACGCGTACTTATCCGAAAGCGCATCCACCGATCTTGCGATTTTTTCCAAATGCTTCAGGTTGCTCTTGTTATCATTTCCGAACAGAAACGAAATCAGTCCCATGTACTGCCACTCCTAAACATACAATATATTTGACATTTTACACTATTTTTTGGGTTTTGTAAATTCATTCGGTCTTTATTTTGCGCAGGGCGGTGCAAATTGTCAAAACTTTCACACCGTTTTCACAAACTTTTGACAAAATCCTGCAGCATTCGTTGACCGTCGCCGTTGTCGTCATCACGTCATCCAAAAGGAGAACGCGCCGATATTCCGTCCGTCTGCCCTGCTTGAGCCGAAAACATCCTTTCAGATTTTTCTGTCTGTCCGCAAAATCCAACTCCTTTTGGGGCGCGGATTCCCGCACCTTTTCGAGCATCTCCTCACAGGGAATACCGGAAATCCGGGAGAGTTCGCGCGCAAGAACTTCCGCTTGATTGAAGCCGCGCCGTCTCCTCTTTTCCGAAGTCATCGGCACGAAGGTCAGAACGTCCGCCTCGATGCGGTACTCCCGCATATAGTCGGACAGCAGTCCGGCAAAGACCCTTCCGAGCCACCGTTCGCCCTTCTCCTTGAACCGCCGCAGGAGCGGTTTCGTCCCCTCGTCATAGAGATAGACGGAATACGCACGTTCAAAATAATTGACGTTTTCCGCGCATCTGATACAGTATCGCTCCTCGCCCACTGTGGGCATGCCGCAGCGCTCGCAGAATTTCCCATCGTTTTTCGTCAATTTTTTCGCGCAGGACGGACAAAAAGGCTCGCCCTCGAACACGTCTCTGCCGCAGGACGCGCAGGAAATTCCCTCGGGGTACAGCACCGCCCCAAAATCCCCTTTCATTTCTCCTCCGTCAGGACGCCCTGCGCCCAAGAAAGGTCCGCGTCCGGCGTTCCGAGGGACTGCGCGGCGACAGCCCTCTCTTTGAGAAACCGCGCAAGCTGTGTCTTGCGGTTGCGGATAAAGTGATTCCGTATCATATTTTCGACATTCCGCCTCTCGCCGACGAGCGCGACAAGTTTTTTGCCTCGCGTCACAGCCGTATAGAGAAGATTTCTGTTGAACAGCGAGGGCGGACCGCCCGTCACGGGAATGACCACGTAGTCGAATTCCGAGCCCTGACTCTTGTGAATGGAGATGGCATAGGAGAGCGCAAGGTCGGACAGCTCCGCGGGACCGTAGGTCACGACGCGGTCCTCGAAGAGCACTTCGACCTCCCCCGTCGTCTTGACCTCGCGCACCCTTCCGATGTCACCGTTGAAGATGCCCGAACCGTACTCCGGGTACCTGCCGTATTTCACCCACTCGAGGGCATAGTTGTTCGCCGTCTGCATCACCTTGTCTCCCTCTCGGAAACTCACTCCGCCGCAGACGTATTCCTTCTTGTGTCCCTTGGGATTGAGCAGTTCCTGTAGAGCCTTGTTGAGATTGACCGCGCCGCAGACACCCTTTTTCATGGGCACGAGCACTTGAATTTCCTCGGGTTCGGCATTCAAAAATTTGGGCAGGCGGTTCTTCACAAGGTCGAGCGTGGTCGCAAAGATGTCCTCCGCGCTCTCCCGTTGGACGAGAAAAAAGTCCGATTCCTTGCCCGGAAAGACGGGGAACTCCCCGTTATTGATGCGGTGCGCGTTGAAAGAAATGTTGCTGTCCTCGCTTTGGCGGTAGATATTGACGAGACAGCTCACCGAAAACAGACCGCTCTCGATGAGGTCCGAAAGGACGTTTCCCACGTCCACCGAAGGGAGCTGATCCTTGTCCCCGATGAGTACGAGCCGAGCCCCGACCTTCACCGCGGAGAGAAGGTTCTGAAAGAGATAGACGTCGATCATGCTCACCTCGTCGATGATGACCGCGTCGCAGTCGAGTTTGGTGTGCTCGTTGAAGGTAAAGAATCCCTTGCCGTCCTTGAAATTCAAATCGAGCAAGCGGTGAATGGTGCGCGCGTCCTCTCCAGTCGATTCGGACAGGCGTTTTGCCGCCCGTCCCGTGGGCGCGGCGAGCTGAACCTTCTGCCCGCACTTCGTAAGCACAAAGAGCACACACTTGATGATTGTCGTTTTCCCCGTGCCCGGACCGCCCGTGATGACGGAAACGCTGTGCAGAAGACAGTTTTCCACGGCGGTTTTCTGCCCTTCGTCCAAGGTAATCCCCTCCGTGCGCTCGAATTCCGCAATGTCCGCGCGCACGTCCGTCCGAAGTTCCTGCGTCCTGCCCTCGAGCCTCACGAGCTTGTCCGCGCACGCCTTTTCGGTGTTATAGACGGAGGCGAGCGAGACCATGGCTACGCCGTCCAGCTCAAAGAGTTTGACCTGTCCGTCGATTGCAAGGCCCCGCAGAATTTCGCAGACCCGTTCCTCGCCCCCCTCCGCGCGGATATTCAGTTCCGTGTGCAGAAGGCGGCTGACTGTCGAAACTTCGCAGTAGGTGCTCCCCTCCGAAGAAACGGTATCCTTTAAAATATACACAATGCCCGCGCGAATCCGAAAATCGCTGTCCCCGCCCACGCCGAGGTTGAGCGCGAGCTTGTCCGCGGTGAGGAATCCGATTCCGTCCACGTCCTCGACGAGACGGTAGGGATTCTCCTTTAAGACAGGCTCTGAATTCTGTCCGTATTTCTTATAGATTTTGAGCGCCATGTTGACCGAAATCCCGAGGGATTGCAGGAACATGACAGTGCTCTGCATTTCCTTGAGGCTCTTGATTCCCGTCGCGATTTCGAACGCTTTCTTTTCGCTGACGCCCTTCACTTCGGCGAGACGGGCGGGAGAAAACTCGATGACGTCCAACGTATCCTCGCCGAACCGTTCCACGATATTGGACGCGGTCACTTCGCCAACCCCTTTGACAAGTCCGCTCGAGAGATAGCGCACGATGGCGTCCGGACCGCGAGGCGGAAGGGAACGGTAGTTCTCTATCTTGAACTGTTCGCCGTACTTACTGCGGACCGTCTCCCCCTCGAGCTCCACGCATTCCCCCTCGCAGACGAGCGGAAGCACCCCGACGGCTGTGAGGGGGTGTCCTCCGACGTCGAGTTCCAAAACGGTATAGCCGTTGTCGTTGTTCTTGAAGAGAATGCTCTCGATGATGCCCGAGACTTTTCGCTTCTCCCCCGCTTGGTTCACTTCTTCTCCTTGCGCGGAGTTTCGTCGAGGGACTTGTTTTTCTTTTCAAGGTCGATGAGTTTCTGCGCGTAGATATGGTTGACAAAGGCGAGAATGGTCACATAGTAGGGATTGACGCCGTCAATCCGGTCGAGAATCCCGCGCATACGCTCCGCGTCCGGCGGAATGAAGGCGCGGAGCGCGTCCTCGAGGTCGGTTGCGAAGGTGTCGTAGGCGGCGTCGCGGTCGAGTCCGCGTTCCCCCTTGCGGGTGCGGATCAGTTCGTCAATCTCGCCGATGTTGAGTATCCGCTTGAAGAGACAGATGATAAAGAGCGCGGCAAGGCGGTGTCTGTCGTACTTCTTGTTCTCCGGCGGTCGGATTACGCCCTGCTTTACGTAATTGTTGACCATGGAAGATGTAATGATTTTATTTTCTCCGTCCGAAAACACGGAAAGCACCTTTTCAACATAGTTGAGCACCTGATCCATATAGAGGTCGATATCGGGAAGTTCCCTCCACCTCGGCAGATGAAAGGCACGGATATTTTCGGACCAGGTTTTGAGTTCTTCATCCAATTCTTTTCGCATAGGAAAATTATAGCACAAAGCGGAGAAAACTTCAACAATAACCCGCAGAATCGTTGACTTCTTTTAAAAAATCAGATATACTAGTTTTGAAAACGAGATAACGGAGGCTGGTAAACGATGTATGAAATCGTCACCGACTCGTCCTCGAATCTTCCGGACGAGCTCATCGAAAAATTTGATTTGAACGTGATTTCCCTCATGTACCACGTGGGACCTCGGCACTACGACAGTTACATAAAGGGTCAGAAAAACGACCTCGGCGCATTCTACGCCATGCTCCGCGAAAAAGAGCCTGTCACGACCTCCTGTATCAATCCCGAGGACTGTCAGAAGGTCTTTGAGGAGGTTCTCCGAAAGGGGCACGATCTCCTCTACATAGGTTTCTCCTCCGCCCTGTCGGCGAGCTATGCCACCGGGCATTCCGTGCTCGCGGAACTGAAAGCAAAGTATCCGGACGCCACGATTTTGGACGTCGATACTTTGGGCGCCTCCCTCGGCGAAGGGCTCCTCGTCTGGTACGCCTGCAAAATGCGGGAGGAAGGCAAGGAACTCCGCGAAGTACACGAATGGCTGGAACGCAACAAGTATCACCTCTGCCATTGGTTTACGGTGGACGACCTCTTCTTTTTAAAGCGGGGCGGAAGAGTTTCGATGGGCGCGGCAATCTTCGGCACGATTCTCGGCATCAAGCCCGTCATGCACATGGACAACGAGGGTCGATTGATTCCGGTCTCCAAAGTGCACGGGCGAAAGTCTTCTCTGAATGCGCTCGTCAAAAAGATGCAGGAACTCGCCATTGACCCTGCCAAACAGACGGTTTTCATCTCTCACGGCGACTGCCTCGAGGATGCGGAATACGTCGCGCAGCGGATTCGCGAAACCATGGGCGTCAAGGATATTTTGATTCATTACGTGGAGCCCGTCATCGGCGCGCACTCCGGACCCGGCACTGTCGCGCTCTTCTTCCTGGGACAGCACAGATAAATTCCGACCGTGTTACACTCGCGCTCCGCGCTCGCTCTTAAGCACGGTCGGGATATAAGGCGTTCCTGCGGGAAAATAAAACCTTTTCCCCGGCAATCACGTTGCCATTGGTTATTTTGCCCTCACCCTACCCTATTTTATAGAAAACGGAGGTTCCGAATATTCGGGACCTCCGTTTTCCTTTCCCCCATTTTTCACGAAGTTTTCACTTTCATACCGTTGACAAACCGATTCCGCAGTCATATAATGTTAATATTGACTGAAAAGTCAGTCAATATATTCAACCTTTGGAAAAAAGGAGGGAGATATGCCGAGAACCCGGGAACAATTCGAAGAGATCAAGACCGCGCGCCGTCAGGAGATTATCAACAGCGCGATTCGGATTTTTTGCCAAAAAGGGTACGACAATGCAAAAATAGACGATATCATGCGCGACTGCCAGTGCAGTCACGGGCTTATGTACCACTATTTCCGCAATAAGGACGAAATCTTTCGGGATATTCTCATCTCTGCCGCACAACACTCCGACGAGATGTACGAGCGGCATTTTTCGGGGCGCATGCCCACGAAAAATGCGTTTGAGCAAATGGTCCGCAACTATCTCGCAGGCATTGAAAACGACGAAAATTTTGCATATTTTATTCATTTTATGAGTACGCTTCACTTGATTCGGTACGACTTCGATTATGCGGAACTTTTCCGCGCCTACCCGCGGCGATGGAGACCGAAAGATATCATGGCGGACCTCTTCAAAAAGGGACAGGACGCCGGCTTTATCCGTAAGGACGACAGTCCGGGCGCGCTCGCGACGATGTTTTTCGGATTTTTTCAGGGCGTAGCTTATCAACGGGTCTTCGCGCTCTTCCAAGGCACGGAATGCGAGCTCCCAAAGCCGGAAACTTTGCTCTCCGCAATCCTCGCCCCCACAACATAGTATCAATTTTTAAGGAGATAACCATGTTCAAAATCTTCAGACACCTAAAGCCGTATATCGGTTGGCTGCTTGCCGCAGTCGCGCTGATCATCGGGCAGGTCTTTGCTGAGCTCGCTCTGCCGGACTACATGAGCGACATCATCAACAACGGTCTGACCTACGAAGTCAACGCGGCCGGCGAACTCGTACAAGTCGCCAATATCGGTTACATCCTCGAAAAGGGCGGTATGATGATGCTCCTCTCGCTGGCGGCGTCCGCGGCGGCAATCCTCATCTGTTTCATTTCCTCCAAAATTTCTATGGGATTCGGCAGAAAGGTGCGCTCCTCTCTCTTCCAAAAGGTGGAGACCTTTTCCTTAAAGGAAGTCGATAAGTTCGGCACCGCCAGCCTCATTACCCGGAATACCAACGACGTGACGCAGATGCAGAACTTCATCGTCATGGCAATCCGAATCCTTGCGATGGCGCCCTTTATGTTCGGAATCGCGCTCTATAAGATGATTTCGAAGAGCACCGCGACTGCGCCCGTCCTGTACATGTCCATTCCGCTCATCCTCATCACAATCTTTGTCATCGGTCTGCTCGTCTCCCCTCTCTTTAAGAAGATGCAGAAAAAGGTGGACCACCTGACCATGGTCACCCGCGAGAACCTCACGGGCGTGCGGGTAATCCGTGCCTTCAATAAGCAGGAGTCGCAGACCAAAAAATTTGCCAAAGCCAACAAAGAGGTCACGCAGATTTCTTTGAAAGCCTCCCGCATGATGTCCATTATGATGCCGGCGATTCAGTTCATCATGAATCTTTCCATGGTCGGTATCGTCTTTCTCGCCGCAAAGGGTATCGAAAACGGGGACGGCAACGTGGGCGCGATGATGGCGTCCATGACCTATATCATGAATATCATGATGTCCCTCATCATGGTCACCATGGTCTTTGTACAGATTCCGCGCGCATCGGCGTCCGCACAGCGTATCAACGAAGTTTTGGACACAGAGCCCGCTATCGGCAGTCCCGCGCAGCCCGTGCTCCCCGAGGAGCGCCGCGGACTTGTGGAATTCCGCAATGTGGACTTCTCCTACGCGGACAGCAGTTCTCCCGACTTTGAGAAGGTGCTCTCGGGTATCAACTTCACCGCGCGTCCCGGAGAGACTACCGCGATTATCGGCTCGACGGGGAGCGGAAAGTCAACGATTCTGAATCTGATTCCGAGATTCTATGACGCGAGTGCGGGACAGATTCTCGTGGACGGCACGGACGTGCGGAAAATGGACCCCGCCGAGCTCCGCGCCCGCATCGGGTTCGTTCCGCAGAAAGCGCTCCTCTTCACGGGCACGATTCGCGACAACATGAAATACGGCAAGGCAGACGCCACGGACGAGGAAATCATGAACGCCTGCGAAATTGCGCAGGCGACGGAGTTCATCGAAAATACCGAGGCAAGACTGGATACCGAGGTCGCGCAGGGCGGCAACAATTTCTCGGGCGGACAGAAACAGCGGTTGTCCATCGCCCGAGCGCTCGTCAAACGTCCCGAGATCTATGTCTTTGACGATTCCTTTTCCGCGCTCGACTTCAAGACCGAGGCAAAACTTCAGCAGGCGCTGCGGCGGGAAGTCGGAGACGCTACGGTCATTATCGTCGGGCAGAGAATCAGTTCGATTATGAACGCCGACAACATTCTCGTCATCGACGAGGGCAAGATTGTCGCGCAGGGAAAACACAGAGAACTGCTTGAAAACAGCGAAGTCTATCGCGAGATCGCGGAATCCCAGCTCTCGGAGGAGGAATTGGCATGAGTGAAAATACGAAATCCCGCAGAGCGCCCAGAATGGGCGGCGGTCCTCACGGTGGTGGCATGGGTTTCGACAAACCCAAGAACTTCAAGGGCACGGTCAAGCGTCTGCTCTCCTATATCAAACCCCAAAGAATTCAATTTCTCATCGTGCTCCTCTGCTCCGCAGCGGCGGCAATCCTCATGATTTTCGGTCCGAGCGTCATGGCGGACGCAACGGACGCACTTGTCGCCGGAATGCGGACGGGCACCATCGACATGCCCCTCGTCATGCGCATTCTGTTTAAGACGCTCGCCATTTACTTTTCAGCCTGCCTGTTAAATTTTGTTGCTTCCTTTATGGCGGCGCGGGTCTCGCAGGTCATCGTCTATCGTCTGCGGTCGGAGATGAAGGACAAACTCGACAAACTCCCCTTAAAGTACTTTGACGGGACCACGCACGGCGAAATTCTCTCCCGTATGACGAACGACATCGAGACCGTCTCCATGACATTGCAGCAGAGCGTGACGCAGGTCGTCTCCGGCACCTTTACCTTTATCGGCGTGACGGTCATGATGTTCCGCTATTCCTGGATTTTGGCACTCGTCATGCTCGTGACCATTCCCCTGTTCATGTTCGTCTCCATGACCATCATGAAACGCTCCCAAAAACTCTTTAAGGACCAACAGCGCGAACTCGGCGAACTGAACTCCAAGGTCGAAGAATACTTCACCGGACTGAAGGTCACCAAGCTCTACAACCGCGAACAGCCGAGCATCGAGGATTTCGAGGTCTCCAACCGCGGACTCGAGAAGGCGGGCGCAAAGGCGCAGTTCCTCTCCGGCATGATTATGCCCCTCCTTAATGTCATCTCCTATATCGGCTATGTGCTCGTCTGCGTCATCGGCGGCGTCCTGTACGGCAAAGGATTTATGACGATCGGCGGTATCAACGCCTTCCTCATCTATCAAAAACAATTCTCCATGCCGATTATGCAGGTAGCGCAGATTGCGAATATCATTCAGCAGGGCGTCGCGGCGGGTGAGCGCGTCTTTGAAATCTTTGACGAAAAGGACGACGTGGACGCAGGCACCGAGGTCATTGACAAGGACGCCGCGAAAGGTCTTGTCACCTTCGAGGACATCGCGTTCAGCTATGTGCCCGAATCGCCCCTCATCGACGATTTGAACCTGACGGCACAGCCCGGAGAGACCATTGCGATCGTCGGACCTACCGGCGCGGGAAAAACCACGCTCGTCAACCTTTTGATGCGGTTCTATGAGCTCAACGCCGGTCAAATTAAAATCGACGGCAAGGATATCACCCAAGTTTCCAAAAACTCTCTCCGCGATCTCTACGGCATGGTGTTACAGGATACCTGGCTCTTCGAGGGGACAATCCGCGAGAACATTGCCTTCGGCAACGAGGACGCCACGGAAGAGGAAATTATCGCCGCCGCAAAGAGCGCGCACATTCACCACTATATCATGACGCTCCCCCATGGCTACGATACGGTCATCAACGAGAACGCGTCCAACATTTCACAGGGACAAAAACAGCTCCTGACCATCGCGCGGGCGATTCTCAAGAACCCGAAAATCCTCATTTTGGACGAGGCGACCTCCTCCGTCGATACGCGCACGGAGAGCCTGATTCAGAACGCTATGAACGAGATGCGCAAGGGCAGAACGAGTTTTGTCATTGCCCACAGACTTTCGACCATTCGGAACGCCTCCTCCATTATCGTCATGAACCGCGGCTCCGTCGTGGAACAGGGTACGCACGAGGCGCTGCTCGAAAAGAAAGGATTTTACGCCGACCTATACAACGCGCAATTTTCGGGCGGCGCAATCGAAGAATCCGCCTAAAAAGACAAAAAAAAGAACGCTCCGCTGATCGAGGGCGTTCTTTTTTATTCCGCTTTTTTTGCGAGCGCACGAAATTCCTCCGCGCACATTCTCGCAATGTCTTCCCAGCGTACGGACAGCGTGCGTTTCGCGTTTGCACTCACGCACGCAAGATTTTCTCGGTCGGAAAGAATTTCCCCTATCCGGTCTGCGTATAATTCGGGGTCTTCGGACACGCAATATCCGTTTTCCCCGTCCGCAATCTCCTCGCTCACAGCGGAACCCGCAATACAGAGCGTGGGTGTTCCCTGCGTTCCGGCTTCGAATTTGACCAGCCCCGAGGTGTCCCGCACCGACGGGAACAAAAAAAGGTCGCTCATCTGATAGAGAGCCTCTCGCTTGACGACGTCGGCAACCGCGCCCGTAAAGAGAAAACGCTCCGAAAGTCCCGATTCTTTCACATACCGTTTGATTCGGACAAGGTCGGGACCGTCCCCTACGACAAGCATAAAGTAATCCGTTCCCCGTTTTGCGGCGATTTTCAAGCTCTCTATGAGAAAATCTATATTTTTGATTTTCGAGATTCGGGACAAAAAAGCAAAATGTTTTTCCGCGCAGGTATCCCGAACTCCCGACGGACGGCTTCGATTGTTTCAGGGGAATCCAAATATTCAAATTCGGTGCCGTTCCGCACCACTCGGACGCGTGTCCTGCAACCCGAGGCGCGATAGAGATTTGCAAGCGCTTCGCTGACGGCAAACACCTCGTCCGCGCGGTTCAGAAACCGAATCGCCCTGCGGTGCAGCAACTTCGCGAGCCATTTGAATTTGACAATGGTGATATATTCGTCGTAAAACTTGGAATGTCCGTGCACGACGACGGGGATTCCTCTCTCCTTCGCGAGCCGCAGACCAAACTTCGCAAGACCGAAATAGGAGTGAATGTGCACCGCGTCAAGGGGAATGCTCTTCAAAAGACGGCGGAATTTTCCATCGAGCTTGGGAAACGCCGCCGTGCCGTTGTCTTTGTCAAAGGTGCAACCGACACAACGAATCACGGGGTACTCCGCACGGTCCTCATACTTACAGTCGCCTGTGACGACGACGACGTTCGCAAACTTTGCGTACTCCTTCGCAAGGTTGTCCACAACGACGGTCGCGCCGCCGATGAGCGGATAGTATGCTTCCGCAACGAGCAGGATATTGAGTTTTTCCCCCTTGCCGAATTTTTCCAAAAGGTCGGCTCTGTGTATTCTCAATGCAACACTCCCCTATTTTTAAATATCATAACATATGCACCCGTAAAAATCAAACAAAAAAATCTCCTCCGACCGCGCGTTCGGCGACCGGAGGAGATTCTATGTTTGCTACGAAACGGAACGAATCCGCTCCGCGCTTTGGCGATTATACGCCGAGCTTGTTTCTGCGCAGAAGTTCCGCTGTGGAAAAGCTCTGCGCGGGCACATGCCCGGGAAGAGGAAGAATTTTTTCGTGAATCGCGTCCAAAATCCAACTTGCCTGCGGAAAGAAGTCGTGGTCGAGTTCGTAGGCGGGCGTAATCCAGTTTTTCGCGCCGACGACTACCGGGGGCGCGTCGAGATAGTCAAAGCACATTTCGGAGATATTCGCCGCCATATCCTTCAGAACAGAATTCCGCTCGCAGGCGTCCGAGGCAAGCACGATTTTCCCCGTCTTCTTGACGGACTCTACCACCTTTTCGTAGTTGAAGGGAACGATACTCCGAGCGTCGATCAGTTCCGCCGAAAGGTTGTATTTTTCCTTGAGTATCTTGACCGCGTCCATCGCCCGATAGAGCGTTGCGCCCACGGTCAGAATCGTGATGTCGCTCCCCTTGATTTTGACGTCGGGTTCGCCGATTTCTATCTCATAACTGCCCTCGGGGACGCCGCCCTCGTGGAACTGTTCGCCGAAGTCGTAGAGCCGCTGACTCTCCATAAAGATGACGGGGTCTGTGCCGTTGAGCGCCGCGGTCATGAGTCCCTTGCAGTCGTAGGGCGTCACCGGGAACACCACTTTGAGACCGGGAATCGCCGCGCAGAGCGCAGCCCAGTCCTGCGAGTGCTGCGCGCCGTATTTACTGCCCACGGAGACGCGGACAACTACGGGCATTTTGAGTTCGCCGTGCGTCATCGCCTGCCATTTGGAGAGCTGGTTGAACACTTCGTCCCCCGCTCTTCCCAAAAAGTCCATATACATGAGCTCGACGAGCGCGCGTCCGCCGCACATGGCGTACCCCACCGCAGACCCCACGATCGCCGCTTCGGAAATCGAGGAGTTGAAGAGCCGATGATAGGGAAGCGCCTCGGTCAGTCCGCGATAGACAGCGTACGCGCCCCCCCAATCGCGGTTTTCCTCGCCGTATGCGACGAGGGTCGGGTCTTCGTAAAACTTGTCGATGATCGCCTCGAAGAGCGCGTCGCGCACCTGATAGACTTTGTTCTTGGAGACGGGCTTTCCGCTCTCGTCGAAACCGAAACGGATTTTCTTGGCAATCTGCTGCACGCGGAAATTCTCTTCCTTGGGCGTGAGCACGTCCGGCTCGCGGTCCTCCATCTTCGCAATCTTCTGATTGGAGAACATGAGTTTTTCGATGGCGTCCGGGTGCGCGGTCAGATTCATTCTCGGCGAAAGCTCGGGGTCCACCGCGAGCTTGACGACCTCGGTCATCTGCGCCTTCACGGTTTCGAGCATTTCCTCGAACTTCGCATCCTTTTCGACCTTCGCGTCCACAAGGCTTTTGCGGTAGGTAATCATGGGGTCGATTTCCTGCCAAGCCTTGACTTCCTCGGGCGTGCGGTAGGTGGAAGAATCGGAGGGGCTGTGTCCGCTGTAACGGTAGGTCAAAATGTCGAGCAGAACCGGTCCCTTTTTCTCCTCGAGAATGCGATATTTGCGTCTGTACGCCTCGATGACGGCGAGCGGATTGTAACCGTCCACCCGCTCGGAGTGCATTTGGTCGGGATTTACGCCCGCGCCCGCGCGCGCCAGAATTTTATAGCCCATGGTTTCGCCGTTGGTCTGCCCGCCCATGCCGTACTGATTGTTGAAGAAGTTGAAGATGAGGGGCAGTCCCCCCTTCATTTCCTCTCCCCACAGCTCGCGGTACTGATCCATGGCGGACATCATCATCGCCTCCCAAACAGGTCCGCAGCCCATGGACGCGTCGCCGATATTCGCAATCGCAATGCCCTTCTTTCGGTTAATCTTCTTGAAAAGAGCCGCGCCCAGCGCGATGTCCGCGGAGCCGCCCACGAGCGCGTTGTTCGGATAGATGCCGAGCGGGATAAAGAAGGCGTGCATACTGCC
Organism: uncultured bacterium; assembly: GCA_905215695.1. GTDB lineage: Bacteria > Bacillota > Clostridia > Christensenellales > HGM11417 > CAJMQN01. The sequence goes on along the minus strand of CAJMQN010000006.1, from coordinate 4,601 downwards.
GCCGAGTCCGCGGGAGAATCCCGTCTCCTTGGCAAAGATTTCTGCGAGCGTGCCGTACAGGAAATAGAATTGCGCCTGCTCTTTGACCGAATATTTCTCAAACCCCGAGAATTTCTCGCAGACGCGCAGGACTTTGCCGTCCATATATTTCTCCATCATCTTGCGGAGTTCTGCGTCCGTGCACTTCTCGATTGCGGAAAAAGCCTTTGCGATGATTTCGCCGTGGCTGCGGTGCGAGCCGAACACGAAATCGTCCTTATCGAGAATATACGCCTGCCCGACGGCGGCTGCCTCCTGTCCCGCGGAAAGGTGCGCGGGACCCGGATTGTTGTAATCGATACCGTTGTAGGCGTTGGTGGTCTTGATCGAATTGAGCATGGTCTCATATTCGCGAATGACAGCCATGTCATGAAAAATTCGAACCAAATCCTCTTTTTTGTAGTTCTTCTCCGCAAGCTCCTCGGAAACCGTCTTGGCGTAGCTGTTGACCGGGGTGGGCTTATAGGTAATCTTTCCGCTCTTTCTCAAAGCAGCGGGGTCCAGAAATTGACTCTTCGGCATATCTTCTCTCCTTAAAATAATCGATTATTGACGGTACTCGAATACCGCTTCGCGCAGGATTTCGCAGACCGTGGGGTGCGGGAATACAAATTTTTTGATATCGTTTAAACGCATTTTCTTTTCAATCATCATGACCGCCGCAACGATAAATTCGGAGGCGTAATTCGAGAGCACATGGCATCCGACCACGGTCTCCCGCTCCGCGTCCACGATGAGCTTCATAATACCGTCACCGCCCTCGTTTTCGGCAACATATCTGCCGCTGTACTTCATCGTCAGTTTGACAGCCTTTGCGCGGATTCCGCGCTCCTTTGCCCCCTCGAGCGTCAGACCGACGCTTCCGACCTCGGGATTTGTGTAGATGACAGCGGGAATGGCGTCATAGCTCATGACGTCGCGTTTGCCGAGAATGTTATTGACGGCAACTTCCGCCTCGCGGTAAGCCGTGTGCGCAAGCATGGACAAACCGTTGACATCCCCTGCCGCCCAGACGCCCGCGACATTTGTGCGCATGGTCTCATCCGTCTTGATACAGCCGCGCTCGGTATAGACTCCGAGATTTTCTAGTCCGAACCCTTGCGTGAAAGCCCGCCGCCCGATGGACAGGAGTACTTTGTCTGCGCGGACGGTCTCCGTTTTTCCGTCCTTTTCGTAGGTTACACTGTCCTTTCCGACGGAAACGACTTTCGCCGAAAGCAAGAAGTTCACGCCCTTTGCCGCGTAATTTTTTTGCAGTATTTTACCGATTTCCGCATCCGTGTTTCCGGCAATGTGGTCGAGCATCTCGATGACGGTCACTTTGCTTCCCGCCGAATTGAAATAGCTCGCCATCTCCAGTCCGATGACTCCGCCGCCGATGACCACAAATTCTTCCGGGATTTTGTCGAGCTCGAGCACTTCGCGGTTGGTGAGCGCGAATCCCGCCTCGACAGCTTCTTTCAGCCCCGGAATCGGCGGCACGACCGGCACGCTGCCCGTCACAATCAAAAGTTGCTTTCCGATATAGGTCTCGCCCTTCACCGTCACCGGGAACCCTTCCGCCGTCCGACAGCCGAGTACGCCGTCCCCCGAGATGACGGTTGCGCCCAATTTGGAAAGTTTCGCTTTGATTCCGCCTACCAACGTTTCGATGACCTTGCGCTTTCTCTGCACCGCAAAGCCATGGTCGAGGGAAAGTTTTTCCGCCTTTACGCCGTATTTTTCTCCGTGTGCCGCACCGTCCAACAGTTTCGCGGAATAGAGCAGCGCTTTGGAGGGAATGCAGCCCTCGTTGAGACATACGCCGCCGATTTCGCGTTTTTCGACGATGAGGACGGAAAGTCCGTTCTCCGCCGCGCGTTCGCCCGCGAGATACCCCGCCGGACCGCCGCCAAGTACGATCAAATCAAACATAAGTCCTCCTTACAGCGTCGCAAGCGAAATACTGAAGTTCTCGAGCGCTCGGCAAAGGTCCTGCAAAAATTTGCTCGCCGGCGCGCCGTCCAGCGCTCTGTGGTCGTAGGTCAATGAGAGCGTCATACAGGGGTAAGTCTTTAAGACTCCGCCGACCTCTCTGACCCGGGTCTGAATGGTGTTGACACCGAGAATACCCGTCTGCGGCGGGTTGATGACCGGCGTGAAGTGCTCGATCCCGAACACGCCGAGATTGCTCACCGTAAAGCTCCCCCCCGTGAGTTTATCGGGAGAAATCGTGCCCTTCTGACACTCTGCGGCAAGCGCTTTGAGCCTGCCCGCCGTCTCGTTCAGATTCATGGTGTCCGCGGCAAACAACGTGGGAACCATGAGCCCGCGGGGCGTATCCACCGCCATCCCGAGATTCACGTGCTTGAAATAGCGCATGGTGTCGTTCTCAAGCAGATTCGCATTCAAAGATTTATGGCGCAGCAGAATGCGCGCCACCGTCCACATGACAATATCGTTCAATGTGATATTGTTGACTTCGCCCTTTTCGATTTTTGGTTTGAGTTTCTTGCGGAACTCCATGATTTCGGTCGCGTCGAAACTCGCGGTATGCGTGAGCTGCGCCATGGTCGAAAGCGAATGGTGCATGCTCCGCGCAATGACTTTGCGCATATTGGACAGTTTTTCGTCAATATATTCCGCAGCCGGAACTTCCGCCGCGGCAGGTTGCGGGGCGGCAGGCGTTTCGGCGGCGGGAACGGGTACGCCCGCTTTTGCAAGCGTATCGATATCGCACTCGATGATTCTTCCCTCCGCGCCCGTCGGTTTTGCCAGCCGGTAATCGATATCGAGTTTTTCGGCAAGATGCCTTGCCCGCGGGGAAATCGAAACAAAATCCTCCGCACGTACCGGCGCAGTCTCAACCGAAGGTACAGGGGCAGGCGTCCTTACCTCTTCGGGCTTTTCGGAAACGGGAGCGGATTTCTGATCTGCGGACGCAGACGAAAATGCGGAAATATCCTCGCCCGCAGCACCGATCACACAGACGTTTTCCAAACACGGGACATCGTCGTCTTCCCCGTGCAGGATTTTCAGAAGAATTCCTTCCGCCTTTGCCTCTTCGTCAAAGGTAGATTTATCCGTCTCGTAGGTGAAAAGGATCTCGCCGAGTTTAACCTCGTCGCCCTCCTTTTTGTGCCACTTCGTGATGATACAGCTCTCGACGGACTGTCCCTGACGCGGCATGATGATCGCTGTTGCCATTCTCTGTCCTCCCGTTCGGTCTTTTTGTGAATTTTTGTTGAAATATTTTCACATAATATGTGATTTTTTAACATTTTCATTTTAACAATGTTTTCAAGCCTTGTCAAGAGAAATTTGGAAAAAGGCAAAAAAAATCGCGCTCTCAAAGACAAGAGCGCGAATCTGAAATCATGATGCGTTTGTTCTGACGATTAAAGTGATTTCTCCGTTGCCGACGGCATTAACAGAATATGTTTTTTCACCCGATTCGGCATTGTAGAAACCCGCTTTTCCGAGATTATTCGAGACCGTGCAGAAACCTTCGCCGACAAGCTTATTCAGCGTTTCTTCCGTATAGCGGTCAGACTCCGGTCTTCCCTCGTTTACCTGATCGAGCAGTATCTGCAAAAAAGGTCGTTGGAGACTCGGGTCTAACTTGTTTATCTGTACGCTTTCATGCGCGGCTTGAAGATTTCCCTCTCCGTCCGCCGTCAAAGTATTGGTACAGTTCAGATACATTTTATCGCCGAGTTTGATAAGCCCTTTCAAAAAGCCCGGAACTTGCTCCATGAGCTCATCCCGTACATTTTGAATATTGACCGCAACGGTAATCGTTACCCGCGCGGTGACGCCGTCGTTTGATAGCAGAACCTGCGAAATTTCAACGCCCGGCAAGCCCTCTCCCGGTGAAAATTGTTCGCTGATTGCATTCAATATGGCGAAGATTGTATCGTCATCCTCTGCCGCATTCATGATATTGCGGAAGAGCAGCGCGTAAAACTCCTGCGAATAGACCTTTTGGGTATCTGTTGTTCCGAGAACGGGTCTGTCGGGATTTAAAAGCCCCAACAAATCTTCATTCGTCTGAATACCAAGCTCAGTGGACTGTTCGTTGTATTTCTCCTCATCTTCCGGCGTTGGCGCGGCAGTAACGAGTTCGTCCTCTTTCACATCCATATTCCCGAGCAACTTCATAATCTGATAAAATGTCAAATCCGCAAAATCCCCGAGTTCAAATCCACCGATGTTACGAAGCCCGAAGGTCGCGGGTTTCGCAAAGAAAAATAGTCCGGCGAGCACGCCCGCCACAACAAGTATTGTAACAAAAAGCGAAGTCAGACAGCCGCAGCCTTTGCGTCTTACCATGGAATTTCCTCCCTAAAAATAATCTTTATTATATAGAATACCACATTTTGCAAATTTAAACAATTTGATTTGCAAAATCGTTTGACAAACGTCTCCGCTTTTCGTATAATATGTAGGCATTCTGAATTTTGCGCCTTTAGCTCAATTGGATAGAGCGTTGGTCTACGGAACCAAAGGTTGGAATGTACACAATTTAATATGCGCCTTTAGCTCAATTGGATAGAGCGTTGGTCTACGGAACCAAAGGTTAG
>CAJMQN010000005.1 GCA_905215695.1 uncultured bacterium | reverse complement strand
CCCGCCGAATCCTTGGCGTTGTAACGCACCTCATAGATCCCGAGATACTTGGGCGTGAAGGAAGTTCCGTTCAGCTCGATGACCTCGAGAACTTTCTTCCCATCCGGCATCACGTAGGTATCACCCTCTTTCACATAGTCGATACGCTCGCCCTCTTCGTCAAGGTAAATCGGCTGTCCCGCCGGATGCGCGGGATTCTCCGTGGCGTCCTCTTCGGTGTAGAGCGCAGGTTTGCGATAGCCGTTTTTGTCAAGGTCGAGAATCTTGTTGCCGTCCGAATCCTTCAAAAACTCGCCGCTCGCGTTGGTCTTATACGCCCACTCGTAGTTGTAACGAATGTTGCCGTCCTTGTCCTCTTTCAGGAAACAGGTCACAGTCGCGGAGGTGGAACCCATCCCTTCGACCACCGAGCCCGAAGGCAGGGAGACCGACTGATCGATGTTCTTCTCATGCGGGAAACTTGTGACCGTAATCATGATGGTGTCGTCTTTGTCCCGGAACCGGATACGGAAGGTATCCTTCTCCTCTGCCTTCTTGTCCCCTTCGAGGCCTTTCAAATCCTCGACGTGCAGGTAGAAGAGATAATCGACGGAAGTCGAAGTCGCCGTAAAGGTCAACCCGGAATTCGCGGAGAACGTCGAAGAATCCGCCGCGGAATAGAGCGTATAGCGCAGGGACTTGGGATTGTTCGCGAAGTAGGAAACTCCGTCCTCTTCTCCGATTTGCTCGACAAGCTGAACGCCCGGGGTATTGATGTCAGTCCCCATCTTGGGATAGGGAAGTTGGAGCCGGGTCACGGAGCCGCCGTTGAGCATGCTACCGTCAATGTCGATTGCGCTCTCCGCAGTCTCGCTCAAATAGCCCTGCGATAGCGAATAGTTCTGCAAAATCGGAGCGTCAAAATCCGCAAATCCGCGATAGACGAGAGGCATCGCAACACCGTCGATCTCGTCCCCCGTCCCGAGGGTTACGGTATTTTTGCCGTCCGAAATTTCGATCTCGGTGACCGCGTAGTATCCCTTGTCGTCGGGGCGGAACTCGTTGTTGGTGATCTTCTTGCTATCGAGCTCCTCAACCTCCGACCAATCGTTGTCTGCGGGAATGGTTGCGGAATATTTCACCTTGATTTTGGTGGTGATACTGCTCTTGACGATGTCCATGCCCGACACGGGAACGGTCACCCGCCCGTACAGCGGAGCATAGTAGAGATCGTTCTCTCCGTTCTTCGCCTGATTGCCGTTTTGGTCCGTATAGGTGGGAAGTTTATCGACGTCCAGCCGCGCGATGGGGCGGGAAGTGTCCTTAACCTTGGACTCGGTCTTGAAATTTTGGTTGACCTTTTCCACCGCGTCCCCGACCTTGTAAGGGCTGGTGTAGCCCATGTCCGTCAGATAGAAGGATGCGACTTGCTTGTCCGAATCCCACTCGATGTCGCCGATTCCGGCGGCACGGAATTCGAGTTGCGCCCTGTCCTTGGGGAAATCAGCCGCCGTTCCTACCGTCGTATCGTTGACCTTGACGGTGTTTCCGTCAAAAGCGATGGTGAGCTCCGCGCCCACGAAATCGGTGTCGATCGCAACCGCGGTCCCGTCCTGCCACTTGGCGGAAATCTTTCCCGCGTCCGTCTTTTCGAGCACGAGCGTCTGGGTCTGCTGTCTGGGCGTAAGCACCCACGTCTCCGGGTTCTGCACATAGTCGTACTTAAACACCAACGAAAGGGTCTTGAAATTATCGTCGTTGATCTTAAACTTGACGAAGAAGTCGTTCATGTAGAGCTCGGAGGTATAGGTCGTGGTAGCGTATTCGACCTCCGAAATCGCCTCGTTGACCCGGAAGGAAAGTCCGTCTTCGTGCGCGCTGATCGAGAAATATCTGGTGGAAGAGAACAGCGACGAGCCGACGCTGATCGATTCCGTATCAGACAGGTCGTTGCCCGTCGCCGCAAACGCCGCGGCGCCCGGACAGCCGAGCAGAAAAGCCACTGTCATGAGAAATGTCAAAAAACAAAGTATGGCTTTTTTATGTTTCAGTCTGGTCATGAAAGTTCCTCCGAAAGGTTCCGCACATAATTTTTCAGTTATAATCTATCATACAACGAAAAACGCGATTTGTCAAACCATATCTTTACAATACGGTGAATTTATTGTGAAATTTTGGACTTATTTGATGACGGCGAGGTGTCGGGAGAGGTCAAAACGTTTCCAAGGCTCCGCGTCTTCGGGCGGATAGCTGATAAAGACCATCTTATCCCCCGTTGTCGGATGCTCAAACCGGAGCTCCGCCGCCCACAGCGCCATATTGTACCCCTTTGCGAGGTCGCCGCCGTATTTGACGTCCCCGAACACGGGACAGCCCACCGCCTGCATCTGTACGCGGATCTGATGTCCGCGCCCGGTCTTCAAGAGCACCTTGACGAGCGAGACGGGGCCCTGCGTCTCGAGCAGGGTATAGTCTAGCTCCGCCCGTTTCGCGCCCTCGGTGGCGGAGGAACAGAGATAGACGCTGTTGTTGACCGTATTCTTCTTTAAATAGTGCACGAGCGTCGCGGACTCTTCCTTGGGGCGCCCGACGACAACGGTGAGGTACTTTTTTTCAAACTCTCCGTCCCGAATCTGTTGGGAGAGCCGCGCCGCCGCCTTGGAAGTCTTGGCGAACACCATCACACCCCCCGTGGGGCGGTCGAGACGGTGCACGAGTCCGAGATAGACATTTCCGGGCTTGGCGTAACGCTCCTTGAGGTCCTCTTTCAGATAATTCAGGAGGTCCTTGTCCCCCGAAATATCCTCTTGCACCGGCATGTTCTGCGGTTTTTTGACCACAAGAAGGTGATTGTCCTCGTAAATGATTTCCACTTTATCCATCGTTATTCCTCATTTGCTCCAGAGTCCGCTCGCGCCGCAGGGAAGCACAATCCCCTCCGAAGTGGGCAGACAGACCTCGTAACTTTCCACACTGCCCCCCCGCCCCTTCATGGCGAGGGTCAGAAGATTGGAGAGCACTGCGGGCTGCAATCCTGTCGTGTAGCTGTTGATGAGATAGAAGAGCGGGTCCTCGGAGAGCACCTCGGTGCACAGCGCGCAGAGGTCCGCAAGCCCCGACTCAATCTTCCAAGTCTCCCCGCCCGGTCCGCGCCCGTAGCTCGGCGGGTCCATAATCACTGCGTCGTACCGCTTGCCCCGCTTGATTTCCCGCGAGACGAACTTGAAACAGTCGTCCACAATGAAACGCACCCGCTCCCTCGGAAGTCCGGAGAGGCGCATATTTTCTCCCGCGCGCTCCACCATGCCCTTTGCGGCGTCCACGTGCGTCACGTGCGCCCCCGCCGAGATGCAGGCGAGCGTCGCGCCGCCCGTGTAAGCAAAGAGGTTCAGCACCCGTACCGGCTCTCTTCTTCTCTCCGCGGAGAGAATCTCGATGAGCCGTGCCCAGTTTGCCGCCTGTTCGGGAAACAGCCCCGTGTGCTTGAATCCCATGGGCTTGATGAGAAAGGTCAGATTCCGCCAGGAGACCGTCCACTCGTCGGGAAACGCCCGGAATTTCTCCCATGCGCCGCCGCCGCGCTCGCTGCGCAGATACCGCGCGTTCAGCCCCGCCGTCCGGGAAAGGTCGCGGGATGCGTGCCAGATGACCTGCGGGTCGGGGCGCAGAAGGAGAATGTCCTTCCAGCGCTCGAGCTTTTCCCCGTCGCCTGTTGCGAGAATCTCATAGTCCTGCCATTCGGTATTGATTCTCATGACAGTTTGGAAACGGAAATCGTGACCTTGTGCCCGTTGATGTTCCACTCTTTGACGAACTCCCCGCCCGTTCCGCGCTCCACGCGGTCGGCGAGCACGTCCGCCGCCAGCGAAGGCTCCGCGAACAGCTCGGCGAGCGTTTCGCTCTCATACCGCAACACAATATGGTCGGTGACCTCGAAACCCGCCTCCTTGCGCATGGTCTGCACCTTGGAGACGATCTCCCGAAGATTGCCCTCCCGCACAAGTTCGGGGGTGAGATTGGTGTCCAAAACGACGGTCACGCCCCGGTCGGACGCCGCGACGAAGCCGGGCTTGTTGCGGGGTGAGATCAGAAGGTCCTCCTCGGAAAGTTCCACCTCCGTTCCGCCGAGCTCGGTACGGAAGATTCCGCCCTCCTTGACCGCATTCACGACGGCGGCGCCGTCGCAGGACGCGAGAAATTCCCGAATCCGATTGATGAGAGGTCCGTACTTCTTGCCGAGGGTGCGGAGCTGTGGTTTCAATTCGTAACCCACGTATTCGCTCACGTCCGAAACGATTTCGAAGTCCTTGACGTTGAGTTCGTCCGCGACGATTTCAAAATATTCCTTGGGCAGAGCGATTTTCCGATCGCTCTTGATCATCATTTTGCCGAGGGGCTGACGGTTCTTGATATTCGCCGTGTTCCGGCAGGAACGCCCGAGCACCACCACCTCGACGACGTCCTCCATATATTTTTCCGCATTTTCGTCTATCATGCTCTCGTCCGCAACGGGATAGGCGCAGAGATGCACCGAGAGTGGCGCGCTCTTGTCGAATCCGCGCACGAGGTTCTGATAGATATTCTCCGCGACAAAGGGCACGTAGGGCGCGATGAGTTTGGCGAGAGTGACGAGGGTGTGATAGAGGGTCGCATAAGCCGCCTTTTTGTCCTCCGTCATCTCCTTGCCCCAGTACCGCTCCCGTCCCCGGCGCACGTACCAGTTGGAGAGCTCGTCCACAAATTCCTGAATCCGCCGCGCGCTGTCCGTAATCTCGTACCGTTCGAGGTCGGCGTCCGTCTTTGCAATCAACGTATTGAGTTTGGAGAGCAGCCACTTGTCCATGAGGGACAGTTTGCAGTCCGCAAGGCGCACGCCCGTCGGGTCGTAGCCGTCGATGTCTGCGTAGAGCACGAAGAACGCATAGGTGTTCCAGAGCGTGCCCATGAACTTGCGCTGCGTCTCGTCCACATTCTTTGCGGAAAATCGCGAGGGAATATAGGGTGCGCTCGAGGTGTAGAAGTACCACCTCACGGCGTCCGCGCCCTGCTTGTCCAGAACGGACCAGGGATCTACCACGTTGCCCTTGTGTTTGGACATCTTGATGCCGTTCTCGTCGTTGACGTGCCCGAGAACGATACAGTTCTCGAAGGGCGCGCGGTCGAAGAGTACGGTCGAAATGGCGAGCAGCGTATAGAACCAACCGCGGGTCTGGTCCACCGCCTCGGAGATGAACTGCGCCGGAAAATTCTGTTCAAAGATTTCCTTGTTTTCAAAGGGATAGTGGTGCTGCGCGAAGGGCATGGAACCGCTGTCGTACCAGCAGTCGATGACCTCGGGCGTGCGGCGCATGGTTCCGCCGCACTCGCAATGATAGGTGCAGCCGTCGATATAGGGACGGTGCAGCTCGATGTCCCCCTCGACGCCGCAGAGCTCCTTCAGCTCCGCCTTGCTCCCGATGCAGTGGGACTTCCCGCACTTGTCGCACACCCAGATGGGCAGGGGCGTACCCCAGTACCGATCCCGGGAAATGCCCCAGTCGATGACGTTTTCGAGGAAATTCCCCATGCGCCCGGTGCCGATGGTCGGGGGAATCCAGTTGACGGAAGCGTTATTTTTGAGCAGTCTGTCCCGCACCTCGGTCATCTTGATGAAATAACTGCTCCGCGCGTAGTACAGGAGCGGCGTGTCGCACCGCCAGCAGAAGGGATAGCTATGCTCGAACAAAAGCTCTTTAAAGAGCTGTCCGCGCGCCGCGAGGTCACGGATGACGAGCTTGTCCGCGTCCTTGACGAAGATTCCCGAAAGTTCGCCGCACCCCTCGACAAAGCGCCCCCGCTCGTCCACGAGCTGTACGAAGGGCAGTTTGTATTTTCTACCCACCCGCGCGTCGTCCTCGCCGAAGGCGGGCGCCTGATGCACGATGCCGGAACCGTCCGTGAGCGTGACATAGGCGTCGCAGGTCACATAAAACGCCTTCTCTTTGACCTTCGCATACGGAAAGAGCGGCTCGTACTCGCAGTACTCGTACTCTTTTCCCTTTTTGACCTCGACGGTCTCGTACTCCTCGAAGAGAGAGGGAACAAGATTTTCCGCCAGAATATACATTTTCCCGCCCGAGCGAATCTTCGCGTAATTCTCCTCGGGGTTCACGCAGAGCGCGACGTTTGAAGGAAGGGTCCAGGGCGTCGTGGTCCAGGCGAGGTAGAAGGTATCCGCCTCCCCCTTGGCGCGGAAGAGCACGAACACGGACTTCTCCTTGACGTCCTTGTACCCTTGCGCGACCTCGTGCGAAGAGAGAGCGGTGCCGCAGCGCGGGCAGTACGGGACAATCTTGTGTCCCTTGTAGATGAGTCCCTCGTCGTACATCTTTTTGAGTGACCACCACACGGACTCGATATAGTTGTCCTCGTAGGTCACGTATGGGTGTTCCATATCTACCCAGTACCCCACGCGGTCGGACATGCGCTCCCACTCGTGCTTATACTTCCAGACGCTCTCCTTGCACTTCTTGATGAAGGGCTCGATGCCGTACTTTTCGATGTCCTGTTTGCCGTCGATGCCGAGAGACTTTTCGACCTCCAGCTCCACGGGGAGCCCGTGCGTGTCCCAGCCCGCCTTGCGCAGGACGGAATACCCCTTCATGTATTTGAAACGCGGAATGATGTCCTTCATGACGCGGGTGAGAATGTGTCCGATATGCGGCTTGCCGTTCGCGGTGGGCGGACCGTCGTAAAAAGTAAAGACCGGCTTTCCCGCCGTGTCCTCGTTGGTCTTCTCAAAAATCTTGTTTTCTTTCCAGAATCTGATAACCTCTTCCTCGGATTTCACGAAGTTTAGCGAGGTATCCACTTTCTTGTAAGGCATAGACGACTCCAATCAGCATAATATCTTTAAAATTATAAAGAATTTTCCGCGATTTGTAAAGCAAAACCGCGGGAAAACTCTTCCCGCGGCTGTCTAATACCGATACAGTTTTCGCGAATGTTTCAAAAACGCGGCAGAAATTGCGAGCGCGACAAGTTCCGCGGCGGGAACGGCAAGCCAGACCCCCGTCACGCCCCATGCGAGCGGGAGCAGAAGAATTCCCGCCGAGAGCAGAACGCAGGTGCGCAGAAAGGACAGCAATGCCGAAATTTTCCCGTTCGAGAAGGCGGTATAGAGCGCGGAGGCAAAGATATTGATACCGCAGAGCAGAAAGGAAAAGGAATACGGAAGGATTCCCTGCCGCGCGAGTTCGGTCACCGCGGCGTTGTCGGTGAAGATGCGGATGATGAAGGGAGACAGAAAGGGCGCGGCGAAGGCGATAAGCACGGAGGCGCAGGAGACAAATACAAGGCTGTATTTGACGACCCGGCGAAGCATCTCGCTGTCCCCCTTGCCGTAATTGTAGCTGATGACCGGGGAAACGCCCATTGCGTATCCCATGAGCAGGGAGGACAGAATGAACTGCAAACTCATGACGACGGTGATCGCCGCAACGCCGTCCTCCCCCACGAGTTTCATCATCTGAATGTTGAAGAGAAAGGTCGTTATCCCCATAGAAAGATTGGAGACCATCTCCGAAGAGCCGTTGAAACAGCTTCCGCCGACGAACCGCAGAGAACCCTTGGGTTTCCCGAAGTACAGCGTACCCTTTTTTCGCGCAAAGAGGGCGAACCCGGCGACGACGATGACGAGCTGTCCGACCCCGGACGCAACCGCCACGCCGGCGACCCCGAGTCCCACGTATGCGATAAAGATATAGTCGAGTACGCCGTTTGCAATACCGGCGGCGACAGACAGCCCCATGCCAAGGTGCGGTCTCCCCGCAGTAACGAAGAATGTGGAGAAAATCATGGAGAGAATCCAGCAGGGCGAGAACCAGAGAGAGGCGCGAAGGTACGCGCATCCGTCCGAAAAGAGCTTTTCCGAACTTCCGAGCGCGCGCACAATGGGCTCGAGAAGAGGCAGCCCGACCGCCGCAAACAGGATTCCGAGCGCGATGCCCATGAGCACGAGAAAGCTGAAATTGCGCCTCGCCTCCTCCTCTTTGCCCTGTCCGAGCTTGCGGGCGACGATCGCAGAACCCCCAGTCGCGAGCATGATCCCCGCGCCCATGACGACATTGAGAACGGGATAGACGATATTGACCGAGGAGAGCGCATCCGTCGAGATGAGCCGGGAGATAAAAATCGTATCCACAATGCTATATAACGCGGTGATAACCATCATCACCATCGTGGGAAGCGCGAAGTTCGCGAGAGACCCGAAATGAAATTGTTTAGCAAGTTTATTGGTTTGTGTCATGATAAAATCCCGGGAAGCCCCTTGACCGGAGCCCCCTTTCATGCTATCATAAAGTATGGGGCAACCCGAGAGTCAAGCGATTTCGAGGTGAAAAATGGAACTTTTTGAAAATCAACGGTTTACGACCGCGGAATTTGCGCGGCTGTGCGGCGTGGGCAAGGATACGCTCTTTCACTATGATGAAATCGGCATCTTCCGCCCCGCTCACCGAGGCGAAAACGGATACCGCTATTACACCTATCAGCAGTTCGAGGTGTTCAATATCATTTGGACGCTGCGCGAACTCGGCATGAAACTCTCCGAAATCAAAAAGTATTTGGACAAACGAAGTCCCGAACATTTCGTGGAACTTCTCGAGCGGCAGTCCGCCAGGCTCGAAGAGAAAATCCGTCGCCTACAGAGCACGCGGGATTTCATTCGCCGCAAAAAATCCGCGACGCTCTCCGCCCTAAAGACCGAACCCGGCAGCGTCCGAATCCGAACCCGTCCCGAAACCTCCGCGCTCTCCGTCCCCGTTCCCGCGCCCGCCAAGCGCGGCGGAATCCCGGAGGCGCTTTTGGACTTCTATGAGCTCTGTGAGCGCAACGGCGTCCTGCCGCACTTCATCGGCGGGACGATTCCCGCCTCCGAAATCCGAAAGGGAAACTATCTCGCGTACTCCCGTTTCTACTGCACGGTCGAAACGCCTTCGCAGGACACGGCGCGCATTCCCGCGGGCGACTACGCCGAGGTCTGCACGGAGGGATACGACGGAATCGCAGGCGCATATGCGCAACTGCTCACCTATCTCGACGAAAACGACCTCGAGGCGGACGGAGATTTTTATGAGGATACGCTCCTTGACGAACTCTCCGTCAAAGGCTACGAAAACTACCTTCTTCTGCTCTCCGTCCGCGTCCGCCAAAGAGTATAATCTCCGCATATGCGCGCATGTTCCCATGTGCAATCCTGCATTCGAACACACCCAAAAGACCCCCGAAACGAGTTCCGGGGGTCTTTTGGGATATATGAGTGTTTAGGGGGCTGAATAAAAATCAGAGGTTCTTGCTTTCCCTCCATTGTGCGTACAGGACCTCCCATTGGTCCTCCCAAAACTCCTCGTACAGCTCGAGCCAGTCCTCGTAATCCTCCTCGAATTCACGTTTTCCTGCCTCTTCGTCGTAGGACTTCAGGTTATTTTCGTATATTTTTCTGACCTCTTCGCTCTTTGAGGAGAGAAAATCGCGATATCCTTGTTTTCGGTTTCGAAGTTCGATTTTCAGTTCGTCGAGCATTCCGTTCAAGAGAATTTTGCAGTCGTCTCCCTCCCCAAGCTGCGGATAGGACGTCCCGAACGCCTGATTGATTTCCGCAATCAGCTCGTTCGCCTCCTCGAGCATCTCCACTTCCTCCTCGTCGTCCTCCTCTTCCTCGAACTCTTCGAGAAGATCAACGAGGTCCTCCACCAGCTCTTCGAGCTCCTCGAGCTCGTCGTCAAAGACGTCCACATGCTCTTTGACCGCCACGAGAATGCCGTTGAGTTCCCGCACCGGCATAGCGGCGAGCTCCGTCTTCGTGTAGGTGACGGGGTCATATTTGAGAATTTCCTCCACAAGCTCGAGCTTTGCGGGGGTAATGTTGTAAATCTGCGCCTCCGCGTTCGAACGCTGCGTCGCGGTGGAAGTCAAAACGACTCCGAAGATATAGTTTTCCTCAAAGAATTTCTGCGCGTCCCGCTTCAACAGTTCGGTAATCTTCTCCTGCTCCTCGGGATTTTCGCAGAGGATATTGATGAGGACGGCGTTGTTCTTTTGAGTCTTGTCGAGATACCCCGCTTCCTGCGCAAGCGCCAGAATTTCGACCAACACGCTCTCCGCGTCCCTACCCGCGAGCGTGTTTGAGGAGGAGAGAAGCGCGTCCGCATATTTATTCTTGGGTGAAACGTTCTCTACCGTTCCGTTCTCCCCCGTCACGAACTCAATCGAAGGATTGATGTCCACGCTAAAGTAACAGTTCGCAAAACTCGGCGCGTCCTTCCCCCGGAACAAAAACGTACCTGTCACCGCAAGGGCAGAAACGAAGAGGACGAAAGCGCAAGCGCATGCGACGAGCCGGCGAAGCGGCAGCTTGCGCGGAGGGCTTTTCTTTTCCCTCGACGGAATGAACGCCTCGGCGTCCCTCCTGAGGGCTCGTTTGAGCTTGCTCATATTTCCTCCTTGAAAGCGTTTTTAAGTAGCTTAAGACTTTCGTTGTATTTCCAGGTAACGGTTCCGATGGGCATCTGTAAATACTCCGCGATTTCGCGCCGCTTATAACCCGCAACCACGACGAGATACACGATCTCGAACTGTTCCTGCGAGAGAATATTGCGCGCGCGCTCAATCAAATTGTCCCCGGCGCTATCCTCCACGGAATAGGTGCCGTACAGAGACTCGTTCTCCGTAAAATCGACGAAACATTCCCTCCGCTTTTTCAAAAGATTGAGCGAAAGATTTTTGGCAATGGTGAGAATCCACGCTTTTGCGTTGGTACCCCTCCGATAGCCGGAAACGTTCTGTGCGACCTTGACAAAGACCTCCTGCCGGACGTCCTCAGCGAGATACTTGTCCTTGAGATAGGAGTAAGCAACCAAAAAGACGGCTTTTTCCATTTCTCTGTAAATCTCGTCGAGCCCCGTATTCGTCCTTTGCAATCTCTGTATGTTCCGCTCTAAACTACTCATAATCGTTCCCTTTCCGGACATACAAGCGGGCGAAAAAACCGCCCTGCACAAATAATAACAACCGAACCTCCCGTTTTGTTGGGAATTTTTAAAAAAATTTTAAAAAAATCCCCGGAGCAATTTCCGGGGATAAACTTTGAACCGATTACTTTTTGAGCGCGAACGCGACACCCGCTCCGGCGAGTCCGAAGACGAAAGCGACGATAGAGCCCATATGAATCGCAGCCTTGGTCACACTGCCCACAAGCGCCTGTCCGTTCCACTGCGAAATCATCGCGATTGTGGAAATAAGAATGACGAGGGACAAAACAAGCATTGCAAGTCCGAAAAGTTTTCCAAAGAGAACTTTTTTCTTTTTGGAGAACATCGCAAGAACGGACAATACCAAGGTCACCGCAGAGACAATCGCAAGGATAAACCAGCAGGTAGCCGCGGTACCGAAGGACGCTGAAGTAGCGTCGGCGGATTTCATGGTATAAGCCGCGGCAACGCCCGCGGACATATCCGTACTCGCCTTATCCGAGAAGAGCGCAATCATGCTGTCAAGCCCGCTGAAGTTTGTCTTGCCACCGATACTCGTGCCGGCGACTTCAGCGCCGACGCTCGCAGTAGGCAAAAAGAACATGACGAGCAGAATCGCGGAGACGAGTGCGAACAGGAGAGGTTTGAGGAAACTTGATTTCTTTTTAGCCATAGTAAAACGGCCCCCTTTTATAGAATACGAAAATTAAAGAACGTCCTCGTCGCTTTGGGACTCCTCCATATCAGGGAGGTCGTTGTCAAGACGCCCCTTGACGATGGTATCCGAATCGACGTAAAAATTTCTCTTCTGCGCGGAGAAAAAGAGCACTTCGCGGAAGATCGCGGACAAAAGGACGGCGACGGGAATCATGAACCAGAACGCCGCACCGAAGGTGAAGAAGGTAAACGCGGTCACCGCAAACAGAATCAGGAGCATAAAGGGAATCTGATAGAGAAAGATGCGCCAGAAATTCCGCGCCGAGAGCGCAACCCCCTGCAAAAACCCCTTAAACGGCTTTTTGGTCTCGTTGACGTTGGGCAGACAGAGCGCAAACAGCGTACTCTTCGCCGAGAGCAGAATGACGAGCACAATCGCGCCGAAGAATACACCGAAAACTCCCAGCCACCCGATAAAGAGTTTTGCGATAAAATAGGTCAATACGCCCAAAATCGCGTCAAGCGGCACAGTAAAGAGCATGGTCGTGAGCGCGTAGATACTGCTCCTGCCGAGATTTTGAATCATGAGCCCGGTAAAGAACCCCTTCTGCCGGGTGGACATGCGCTCTTTGACAAGTTCGATGAGGGGAATTTCCTTCAAAAGCGTGATGAACCGCCACACAAACACGAGGAGCGCAAGGAGCACATAGGCGAGCGTAAAACTCGACGCATACTCAAGAAAAATACCCGAAACGTCCTTTGCGGTCTCGTTGAGAACAGCGATTGAAGTTTCGATTTCGGGATTCATGGAGATATAGTTGACCGCAACCTTATAGGCGTCGTCCACGATCCCCGTCTCGAGAATCTTATCCACAAGGGGGGCGACGACGGGCGCAACGGCAAAGAAATAGAGCAGCGCGACAACCGCGACGCAGATGAGATAATAGACAATCAACTTCCAAAGAAGCATGAAATTGGAAAAGAGTTGTTTGATAGAATGAAAAATCGGCATGAAAACTCCCGAATACGGACGGAATATCTTTTCTAACAATAGCACATTTTCCAAAAAAATTCAAGTAATTTCCATAAAGAAAAGACGAAAGGGTTTCCCCTCCCGTCTTTTCGACAGAAACCGACGCTATTCGTCCTTGCGCAGTTTGACATAATTGTAGAGATAGGAGTAGTAGTCCCCCGCGGCTTTTTTGACCTCCTCGTCCCCGGTCAAAAAGGCAAACGCCGCCTCTTTGGACATACCGTCCAAAAAGTCGCGGATCACCTTCGCCTTCTCATAGTTCTTTCGTTTCTGCGTCTCCTCCGTCCCCGCGGAAAGCCTGTCCGCGACGAGGTCCGCCGCCTTCAGTTCCCGCTCGAGCGCGTATTTGGACTCCTTTTCGGCGATCGTGTTGTTGTACTTTGCGACCTCTTCGCGCCTCTTGTCCTGCTCCGCCTTGAGCGCGGAAATTTCAGAATCGAGTTCCCGCGCATATTCGCTGTTTTGGTCCGCAACAGCCCTCTCGAGCTCCCCGAAAAGGGAATCAATCCGCTTTCCGAGCTCCGAAACCGTCTCCGACGTCTCCCGCGCGATTGCGCTTTTCCCCTCCGCGGCGGCGTGCTCCAGCCCCTCGAGCTGATTCATGACCACGGACGAGCGCGCAAGCCCGCGCTTGAGCGCGTTGTCCTCGAGATTCTGTTTCGCGCCCGCGTAGTTCTTCTCGAGCTCTCCCGCGAGCGTCTCCCCCGCAATCTTTGCGCTCTCCCTCTCCTTCTCGTACCCCTCCCGCTTGGCAGCGTACTCCTTCTCGAGTTCCCGCAACCGCTTTTGAAAGTCCTCCGCAAGTTTGTCCTCCGCCCGCTTTGCAAGCTCCTCCTCGCTCGCGGGCGAAAACTCGAGCTTTTCGAGCCCCAGCGACTCGGGAATCCCGTCGAGTTCGGGAAGTCCCGCCGCGTACCTGTCCTCGACCTCTTTCAACTTATCCAAAAGTTGTTGCTTTGCGTCCGTGCTCTTGCCGTACTTCAACAGGTCCTCTTCGGACACAGCAATTCTGTATTTGCTCATACATTCTCCTCCAACCGATAAAACATGCTCCCCGTCCGGACAAAGATCTCTTCCCCGAAGAGAACAGCCTCCTCGCCCAGCCCGACGGGAACGCCGTCCTTGAACAGGACGCCCTCCTTTGCGGCATAGACGCGCCCCGCCCGCTCGCATGCGCCGACCCCGGCGCAGTATCTCTCCCCCGTTCCGGCGTTCCAGCTCGAACCGCCCCGCTCGACGAGAAGCGTCCCGCCCGAAAAACGAAGTCTCTCCCCGCCCGGGCATGGACGGACGACCGTCTCCCCTTCCGCGCAGTCAAAGAGTTTGCCGTCCCGAATCCAGCACACCCGCGCTCCGCTTACGGCGAAGGCGGACGCGCCCTTTGCAAACAGCTCCCCCCTCTCGTCCGCCCGCTCCGAACGGAACAGCCCCTCCGCGCAAAGCCAATAGAACGCGCCCACGGAAACCGCAAAGATTCCGAACTGCGCAACGCTCCGCGCCAAAGTAACCTCTTCCCCCTGCGTCCGGTACCCGAGCAGTTTTCCGCCCCGGGCAATCCAGAGCGTTTCCCCGTCCGCGCAAAGTCCGTCGGGCACGGAAAAGGCGACGCCCCTCCCGTTGCCGTCCCCGCCGCAGGCGCGCTCCCCGCCCGCGAAAGTGAAGAGTTCTGATGCGCCCCGGCAAAACGCCTGCACGACGCGCCCCCCGGGCGTCCCCGCGACGGAGAGCCGCAGGCTGTCCCCGGGGGGACAGGCAAGGGTATCCTCGCCCGCCCGCACCGAGAGAAAACTCCCGCCCGGCGCGAAAAAGCGGAACTCCGCGCGCCCCCGTCCCCGCACGGTCACGGGGTCGGTTCCGAAAAGTTCCGTTTCCCCGCCCTCGCACTTCGTCCCCCGAAAGAACTCCTCCCGCCTTCCCCGTTCCGCCGCGCCCTCGAGCTCCGCGCACTTGAGATAGGCAATCCTGCCGTAATCCATACGTATTGTCTCCTACAGCGTCAAAATATCGAATTCGGGCGGATACACGAGATGTCCCGCCCCCTGTGCCTCGATCTCGAACCGCACTTCCCGCCCTTTGAGCGCGCACTTGACCTCGGAATTCCCCGCGGGGAGCGAAAAACACTCCTCCCCCTCCTCCGTCGCGACCCGAAAGGTAACGGGTCGGGCGGTGTCCAGCCGCGCCCGCGCGATTCTCGCCCGCCTTCCGAGGGAAACCGTCTTGCTCCGATAGCGTTTCTCGGGTCCGGGGTGCGCCGCGTCCTCCCCGACCACCCGGCAGACCGTGGAAGAACGGAGCGCCGTCACGGCGAAGAGCGAACTTTCCCCCTCCGTGTTGACGGGACAGAGACAGGCGACCTCTCCGCAGTCAAATAAAAATTCTTCCCCGGTGTTCACGTCATAGAATACCTGCACGCCCCTCCCGTCCGGGCGGTACGCGCTCAAAATATAGATTCCGTTCCAGTAGCACCCCCGCGCGGCGGCGTTGCCGTAGTCGAGAATCCCGTCCAACCGTTCGAGCACCCGCGTCGTCGAAACCCCGTCAAAGACGAACAGCCCGTTCTGCGCCGCAAACATCACGCTGTCGCCGCACACGCATACGGTGTCCTCGAGGATGCGTCCGCTCGAAGCGTACAGCGTCGCAAGCTCGAATTCGGTCTGATCCGCGTAAGCAGTCAGCCGCGCGACGGAGTAGCGGCGGAAGAGATACACCCGTCCCGCAAAGGACACCGCCTTCAGGATCGCGCCCCCATCGTCCGCCATTTCAATGAATCCCGCCCCCTCGAGAGAGACGTCCCAGTTCGTGATGTCGAGGTCGTCCGAGAACCAAACCGCATTCTTTTCCCCCGCGACGGTCACAAACAGCCGCTCGTAGTGCACGCAGGCGGAAAGAATCTGCGGCGCGTTCTCCGCCGACCGCACCGCGCTCCCGTCCCAAACCTTCATGCCCGCCGCGGGGGAGCACAGCACGAGCACGTCCTCCCCGTTCAGTCGGTAATTGACCGCGACGGGTCTGTCGGGAATCGTGAGCCCGGGGATCTCCGCAAACGCCCCGCCGTCGTACAACCCGCGGGCGTAGCACTTCCCGCTCCTGCACCGCGCGACGAGGGCATCCCTTCGCCTTCCGAGGGTTTGGTCGTATCTCCGATAGACGAACAAATCCGCAATCATCTCCCCCGACAGAGTTGCGAAATCCTCGAGCGCGCGCCCGTCCGAGAGCGCCCGCCTATTTACCGAAAAGTTGAGGATTTCCGGCGCGTCCCGTCCGGACAGGCTCTTTTCCGCGTGCAGGGTATCCACCCGCGCAAAGTCGGGAAAGGCGAGCACGGATTTTCTCTGCGCGGGCGTCTCCAGTCTCTTGTCCGGTCTCACGGGAACCTCCTTGTCGGCAGTCTGCGCTCCCGGTGCGGAGCGAGCGCGGCAAGGCTGTCCCGAAATCGTTTGTCAAAGGCGAGCGCCTGCTCGTAGAGTCCGAAACAGAGAGAGTACTCCGCCGCGACGCCGAGCGCGACCGTGCGCGCGTCGAGCAAGGGCGAAAGCTCCAAAACGCTCTGTTCGTTCTCTGCGGGCGCGGGCAGATAGGTATAGTCCACCTCCACCCGTCCCGCCTCGGTTCGGATACAGAAGGGCAGAAGGCGAAACCCGACCTTCCGCCCCTCCTTTTCCACCCCGAGCACCTGCCGAAGCCGTTCGGAGAGCGCGGAGAGGGAAATTTCCCCCTCGCTCTCGATCTCCTCGGTTTTGCGCAGGGAAAAGTATTCCCCGCAGAGTTCGGACACAACCGAATTCACCATGCGCAGGAGTTCCCTGTCTCCGGCTTTCCGCCCCGAGACCTTCTGCTCCTGCAAAAACGTGCCCGCAAGGTCGAGCACTTCTCCCGCCGTCATACCCCCTCCCCGGGCGATCCGCCCTCAAAACATTCTCTCTTCGGCAAAAACGCGTTCGGCGGTCTCCGCCGCCCTGTCCGCACTCTCCCGGATCGCGCGCCTTCTTGCCCGCTCGTTGTCCCGCTCCAGCTCCGCAAAGAGTTCCGCCGCACGCTCAGCGCGGGTCTTTCGCACAAGCTCGACCGTCCGCGCGTCCAGTTCAGGCCAGGGCACCGTCAGGCAGTAGGTGGGTTCGTCCCCGCGGTTGTGCACCTCGAAACGCCCCCTCTTGCACAGAATAAAATACCCCGCGTCGATCTCTTTGAGCCGCCGGGCGATATCGAAAAGGTCGGATTCGACCTCTCGGACATCCGCGACGCTCCCCGCCTCTCGAAATCCCTTCCGCGCCTCTCCCGACCGCGCGGGTTTTCCCGCCGTCACCCTACGCCTCGGTGAGATTGGTAAAGACAGCCTGCGCGCGGATTTTCTCGCAGAGCAGTTCGGCATACTTGACCAGGGTTGCGGAATAGGTCGCCGTCCCGGGAATCTGTTTGAGGACGGAACCGTTCTCCCCCTCCAGCCACTCCCAGTCGCAGAGCTGATACAGCGTAAAGTAATCGGTGTTGAGAAGGTACATGGTCTTGTCCGCGCAGAACCGATCCGCAACGACGGGAATGCCGTTGTAGGACAGCGCGCGGAATCCCCCCTCGAGATTCATGGTATCGATATTTCTGCGATAGGTCGCGAGATGATTCTGAAGCGCGCGCCGCACGCCGTAAGAACAGGCAATGAAGTTGATATTGTCCCCCGTGCTCTCCTCCACCGCGTCGATCGCGCTCTGTATTGCGGTTTCCGTAACCGAAGTCGTCGCAGAATCAATGTGGGGAATGAGAAAGGGATTGGCTGAACGGGACGCGCCATAGATAGTCGAGGAAGTTCCGAGCGCCTTTTCGAGTCCCGTCAGTTCGAGATTGCTCCCCGCGGCGACGGTGATGATTTGGTCCTTGGCGAGCCCGGTCTGCGTCCCGTCAAAGATGACCTTGTTTTCGTCGCGGTTCACACGACGCGTACGCGGAGCTCGGCAACCTCCGAAACCCCGCTCGAGACCTTCACGAGCATCCCCTCGATAAACTTTTTCGCCGAATCCACCGTAACCGCCTTGTCTCCCGAGGTCTCCACTGCGGAAATGGTGGCGAGCTTGCCGGTGCCGTCCCCGTAGAGCATGCGGGAGAGGTTCATCGCCGCCGCCTCGAGGAGCCCCTCCATTTCGGCATTGAGCATGTTGACAAAGGCGCCCGAGGAGTGCTGTGACGCGCGAATGACCTTATCCGAAAGCTCGATTCGTCCATAAAGGTTCTTGAGCGGAACCGTAATTTTCGCGTACTTGTTCTCCGCGGCTTTGGGCAGATCCCCGGTCTCCTCCCCCGCGCCGATTCCGCCGTTCATTCCGAACCCCATGACCTTGACGACGTCCTTGCCATAGACGTTTTCCGTGGACTGCGCGATGCGCGCCATGAGGGGATTGATCTTGGTATTGAGCTGATTGGTGATGACACCGAGGTAATAATCCTTGAGCGCCGCAGTTGCCTGACTAATGGTAAGCATAAAAATATCCTCCCGATTTTTGTTTGTCTGTTCCGGCGAACCTTACCCTCGCTCGCCGCTCGTCCGGCGAAGAGGTTTCTCTCTTCCTCCGGCTTGCCGGCGAACCGCTATTTCAGGTTCTTCAAAAACAATTCGCCCGCCTCCGCAAGACTCTCCGGTCTCCTTGCGGGGGAAAACGGCGCGCGTCCGCCCCCCACCGAAACCTCGCCCGCGGCGCGGGCGGCGACAGAGTTCAAGTACTCCCGGATGATCCGTTCCCGGCAGGGCGCGTCCGCGATAGAATCCCGCGCCGCGTCGCCGCTCCCGCCCGTCCCGCATTCGGAATCGGAATCTTCTCTTCGACTCCTTTCCGAATGGGAAAGGTTTCCCGTTCCCTCAAAAAGAGGGGAAAACGCCTCCCTCTCTTCCGAGCCGCCGTCTCGGCGCACGCGAAAAAAATCCCCGGCCGAGGGTTGTTTTTTTCGCCCGCCATCGGCGCCGCACGAACGAAGCGCGGAGCCCTTGGGTTCCTCCGCCAACGGGGTTCCGGATTTCCGCCCCGCCCGTTCGAGCTCGGACAGCCGCTGACATTTTCGGGTAAACTCCGCCTGCAAACTCCGATATGCCTTCCAAAGCTGTCCGATATCCGCGAATTTCACGGAGGCATCCGGCAAGATATCCCCGGGCGTCTGAGCTTTCGCCCCTGCTCCCGTCTCCCTCTCCCTTCCCGCTTGTTCCGTATCCATCCAAACCTCCCGCGCCACTATTTTTGAACGCCCGACAGGAGTCGGTGCGCCCGCACATGCTCGACGAACCGCTCGCTCGTGGCAAGCCCGTTCGAAAGCATATATTTGGTATGTTCCTTGATATGAATGCCGTGGTCGTCGATTTCGCTGACCTCCGCGGATTCCTTCAAGAGCCGGATATTCTCCCTGCCCGCCTGCTTGATGTGCAGGGACGCAAGTTCCTGCCCGTTCTCAACCGACCCGAACCCCAGCATATCGAGGATTTTTGCCCGCGTATATTCGGACAATCGCCCGTCCTCCCCCGAAAACAGTCCGTTTGATAGCAAGTCGAAAATATAGCTTTTCTTCTGCGCGGGCGTCTCCAACAGTTCGTTCTCGGTGTCAAAGACGACGTCGTCCGCGCACAGGTCGCTCCCCTTGAAATAATAGCACTCGAGATCCCCCGCCTCGTCGTTCACGTGCAGAAGTCTCGTCTCCCCCGCAAACTGCCTGTACAGCCGGACAGCCATGCCCCCGAGCTCCCGAACCGCGGCGCGGATGTTCTCCGCCGTGACGGAGAGCCGGGTCTCGTCCTGCTCGACGAGAATGGAGAGCGCGACTCCCGAGGACACGCCGGAGGGCAGTTGCGAGTTCCGCGTAATTTCGGACACCCCCGAAATACGGATGAACTCATTTTGCAGTCTGTCCTCCTCATAGTTGAAGTCCGCGGGCACGCGGGAATAGTCGAGGACGAAGGGCGGTCTTGACCCCTGCCGGTAGAGCAGGATTTTTCCGGGTCGAAGTCCGTTCTCCTCGAGGTCGTCCGTATCCACCGACCCGTCCTCCACCGCATAGACCCCCGCGGCGATACGGTTCAGAAATTCATACTTGCGATTTTTGACCGCGTTGTAAGCGCGCTGAACAGGAATGAGCCGTTCGATGACGCTCACCCCGAAGAACCGCCCCGCAAGTCCGACCGCAACCTGTTTGACGAAGGGATAGGCAAACGCCCCCTCCCTTCCCGCCGCATAGGGAAGAGACCCGTCCAAAAGCAAAAGATTTCCGGCGACGGCGGTGTATCTCCCCTCGGGTCGTTCCGAAGTCGGTTTTTCGAATCGTTCGAGAAAGAGACAATGCCCTTTGAGCGACTCGCATCGGAAGTCCTGCGCGCAGGACTGCACGTTTTCTTCCTCGACCTCTTTCCCGAATCGGTCGAAAATTTCCGAAACGGGTACTGCCCGCGCAAGGATCACGCTCGGCTGTCTCTCGAGGGATTCCTCCGAAAGATTGAAGGGATAGACCTCATAGGCGGAGAGCACCTCGATCTCGGCGTCCCCCTCCGTAAGATTCTCCGCAATCCTCTTTCCCTTCCCGGCATTCCACTTGATACGGTAAAACGCCGTCCCGAGGGTCTCGCTCCACCTCGTCGCCTCCGCGATTTTGCCGGGCAGGTCGGCGTTTGCGGAAAAACTTTTCAACAGTTTCGTCGCAAGTTTCGCGGCATAGACGTCCTCCTCCTTACCGCTCGCCGAGCGCACGGTCATGGTCGGACGAACCCGCGCGAGCTTTGCGCACCGCGTGTCAAGTATTGGAGCGATATTGTTGAAATTCTCCCGCCGTTCCCACTCGTATCTGCCTTCCTCCTCCTCGAGCTCCCCGCGCGCGGACAGAACCGCCTCCCGTCCGCAGAGAAAACTTTGGTTCAGCCGCCACTGCAACTCATACGGTCTGCGCTCCTCCTGCCGTTTCAGAAACTCTTCCCGGAGCGAAGCGACAATCTCTTCTTCAAATTCGGGTCTGCTCATCTCCGCCCCTCCGGTTTTGCCGCCTTTTTCCCGGATTCCCCGGCTTTCTCAACCTCTCCGCTCTTTTTTCCGGGTATTTCCCTCTTTTTTTCGCCTATCCCGGAAATCTCGTCCCTGTTCCCGAACGCCTCGGAAAGCGCGGAATAGACCGCCTCGGCGCACGCTCCGCAGAGCACGAGGTCGTCCCCGGGCGAACCGCCCCCCGACAATCGATACTTTCCCTGCCGCCCGCAGCCCGCGAAATCGCAGACAATCTCGTTTTCCCTCTCGATAACCTTCATTTCCTCTCCTTCCTATCCATTTCCCCGAGGCGCGCGAGCAAGCGGTTGAGTTCCGCCCCAAGCTCCTCCTCGGACAGCTCCGAAAGTTCCCTTTTCCGCTCCCGCTCGAGGAGCAGTTTGAGCGCGGCAAGGTCTCCGGGCACGTGCTTTGCGTGCACCCGCCGTTTGACCTCGACCACCCGCCTGTCCTCGATCTCGTAGTCGGAAACCCTCTCCTGCACGGTATAGCCGAACGCCTTTCTCTTCAGTGCGCGCTCGATTTTGCGCGCCTCCCTGTTCTCCATACCCCCTCCCGCCTATCTTCTCCCCTTCCTCGCCCGCCGCTCTAGCTTCCGCCGATGCTCCTCGAGTTCCGAAACCCGTTCCTCCCGGCGCGGCGTCCGCGGTTTGGACATGATGTAGTACCGAAGTTCATCGAGAGCGTGGTCCTCCGTCTTTCTCGGCAAATCGTCCTTTCCCCACCAGTATCCTTTCAATTCCCGAATCAGGTTGACGCAGTTTTTAAAGATGAAGAGCCTCGGCTTTCCCTCGCCGTCCCGAAGGAATTGCTTGACCCGGGAAATCCCCGCAAAGACGTCCTTGTCAACGTTCGGATTTACCAGTATCCCCTGTTCGTAGAATAGCTCCACGACGCTCTTCGAGCAGGCGAGCGTGCGTTGACTCGCGGCGCTGTCGATGAGCGCGCAGAGCCGCCCGCGGGAATCGGTGTGCCACCCGAGGGTTGCGGCGATGCGCTTAATTTCCCGCGCGTGGTGCGCAACCTCTCTGCCCGCCTCGTAGTGCTCCGCGACGACATAGACGTTCCCGTCGTAATCCGTCGCGTAGAAGTGACAGGAGAGTGGATTGTTGAGTCCGGGGTCAATGGAGAGCGTATCCTGCCACTCCGGGGGCACGGAGAAGGGCTCTACGACGTGTACGGCGGGGTCGAATTCCCGATAGACGAGCCCCGCGCCCTGCCAGAATCTCCCGAAACACCTCGACTCCCGTTCTTCCTCGGACATGGACGCCGCGAGCCGCTTGACCTCCCGCCTGTCCAGAAAGGGATTGTCCTTCCACTCCATGAACTCGCACCACACCTCGGGATCCTGCCCCGCGTTGAGGAAAATTTGGTCATAGACAAAAGTCAGCCCCTTCAACGGGGTCATCGTGCCGAAGAGCTCCCCCTTTCGGTCGAGAACGCGCATGCGGCACTCCTCATAGACGTCCCTGTCCGGCTCTTCGTCGAACCAGACATAATCGAGAGAAGACCCCTGAAACTTTTCCCGCCCTTGGTCGCAGCTCTTAAACCCGATGCGCGAAAGCGACCCAAAGACGTTTCGGACGAGAATCGCGTCGAGAATCCCCTCGGGACTTCCCCGTTTCCCCTCCCGCATGACGATTTCGGCAATCCAGCCCGGCTCGAGGTACTTGAGTATCTTGCGCTGCGCGACCTCCCTCTGCACCTGAAAGGTGGGAGAGACCACCCAGCCCTCCCGCGGACGGTTTTCCCGATAGGGGTGGATTCCCCTTGCGAGCCAGACGCACTCCACCGCGCCGCACTCCGTCTTTCCGGTGCGGTTTCCCCCGAACACCCAGCGGTTGCGCTTTCTGCACCGATGAAATTTCATCTGTTTTTTGTGAATTTTCCCGGCGTTATACTGTTTCAAAGGCGTCTCCGCCCGCCGTGCCATCTCCCGCTCCACCTCGAGAATGGCAAGGACGGTCTCCCGAACTTCCCGATTCCGCGCCCCGGCTTCCCCGACAATCAAAGCGCAATTCCTTCAAAATCTGCCATATTTTTCACCCCCGTGTCCGTTACAATATAGACCTATGAGAAAAAGGCTCGCATGCCTTGTCTGTGCGCTCGCCCTCCTGTCGGCGGCGTCCACGCCCTGCGCCATGGGCTATTCGCTCTCGACGGTGACTCTGCGCGTCCTCGAGGACAATGTCATGCTCTACAAAAATCCGACAGGTCTCCCCTCCGATGAGCTCTTTGCGATGACAAAGGGCTATTTCGCCGTGGCGTCCGAGTACGACGAAAACTATTGGCAGGTGACCTATCAGCACGCGGAAAACGGCTATCTTCCCGTCGTCGGTTATCTGAAAAAGGAGCAGGCGGTTGTCTATACCGACCCCCAGCCCGCCATTCTGTACCCCGACTTTACCGCGACCGCGCTCTTCAACAATACCTTTCTGTACGAAAACTGCGGTTCCGAGGTCATCGGCGTACTCGTCAAGGGTCAGACCGCGAAATGCTACGGCTTCCTGACTCAAGGCGAAGAGGTCTATGTCTATGCCAAGTGCGGCACACTCTTCGGCTATCTCCCCTGCTCCAAACTCCAGCTCACCGAAATCGCCGAGCACCCGGTGCCCCTTCCGAAGGACCCGGACGAGGAGAATCCGCCGGGTGACGACCCGAAGGACGACGAACCCCAGCCCAAGGATGACAAGCTCCAGATTCTCCTGATTCTCGCCATCGTGATTCCCTCCCTCGTCATCATCTACATCATGCTCCGCCCCAAAAAGAAACGCTTTTAAAACCCCAGCACCTCTTCCGCGATGCACCGAAACCAACCGTCCCGCAAAAACTCCGCGCGTTCGTCCTTCTCCTCGAGCGCGCGGAGTTTTGCGCAGAAAGCGGCAAGCGCGGCATCCAGCCTGCGATAGACCGTCCGCCGGGAGAGCTTGAGTCCCGCGGAAATCCGCGCGGTCGGCACTCGTCCCAAATAGCGGAGCTTTAAAAGTTTGCGTGCCTCGGGGGAGAGCGCTTTGAGCGCACCGCCCGCGCGGGAGAGGACAAGCTCCGCCCTCCGCCTCTTTTCGAGGAGCGCCCCGAGCGCCCCGAGCTGTCTCTCTGCGTCCTCGAATCCGGGTCTTGCGCCCGGTCTCGAGAACCGCCCCACCGCCTCGCTTACGGCGTCGCGCACCTGTCCCGCCCGCCTCGCCGCGGCGAGCAAAACCCTCGCCCAGCCGAAATCGTCCCCCTGCGCCCTTCGCAGGAGCTTTTCAAATTCCTTCTTCTCCGCTTCCCCGCCCATGCTTTCCTCCTCGCGTTTCGGGGACATTGTAACCGCTCCTTTCCCCGAAAGTCAACCCTCCGCGCCGCTCTTGCGAAAAGTGGAGAAAGCCTCTGAAAAAAATAAAAAAAGAACCGTCCGGCTTGTCCGAACGGTTCTTTTCTCTTTCAAACTTACTTATTCAGTTCTTCCTTAAAAGCCTTGCTCGCCTTGAAGGCAGGCACTTTGCAGGCGGGAATAGAGATCTTCTCCTTGGTCGCGGGGTTGATGCCCTCTTTCGCGTCCCTCTGCTTGGCTTCGAAAGTTCCGAAACCGATGAGCTGCAACTTGTCGTCATTGGCGATGATTTCCTTGACGTTGATGATGAAGACGTCGAGGAATCTCTCGGCTTCGCTCTTCTTCAGTCCCGTACCTTCGGCAAGTTTTGCGATAAATTCGTTTTTGTTCATGTTATCCTCCTGTGAATGATAAAGGTTTATCAGGGAGTATCATATCATATTTCCATTGATTTTACAAGACCTTTTGGAAACAAAATCCAAAAATAATTTGGGAAAATTTGGATTAAAACGCACAAAAAAGGGAAAGGTGCGAAACTCAAGCAGGTCGATTCCGCTCGGAAGCGCGGGGCTTTCCTTCCTCCACATTCTCACGGAAAAGCTTTCCGACGCTCTTATAGACGAGGAAGGTCACGAGAGAATTGATGCCCGCCTTGATGAAATTGAAGAGTATGATAAAGGGCAGAAGAGCGGTCACGTCCGCCGCCGTCGTCCCCTGAAAGAGCAACGGGATAAAGATATAATTGAGGGGAATCATGGTAGCCGCCATTGCGACGCTCCCAAGAACGAGACCTGCGACCGCCCCCTTTTTGGAGCGGAAGAACTGATATAGATATCCCGAAACAAGCACGAGCGCGGAGGTCGCGACAAAGTGCATGACAATGCCGATCCAACCATTCTGCGCGGAAACGGTAAGTCCCTGCAAAATAGACACGACGAGCGTGAGAAAGACCCCCGTCCATGGTCCGTAGAGAAAGGTGCCGATGAGAATGGGAATATCCGCGGGATCGTATTCGAGGAAGGACACCATCGGCAGAATGGGAAAGTGCACAAGGAGCACAAACACGACGGACAGCGCCGTCAGAAGTGCAAGTTTTGCGATTTTTTTCGCGTTCATGAAAAACTCCTTTGCTCCGAGGAAAAAAGAAAACCCCTTTCATACCGAAAGGGGCAAAACTTCTCGCCAAAAAGGTTTGAAAAAACTTCTTTCATCCGGACTGTACCGTCGACCCCGGAATTTCACCGAGTCAGCCGGACAAAGGTCCGGGTCGTGGGCTGTCACCACCGGTAGGGAATTTCACCCTGCCCCGAAGTCTTATATTACATTGCTTTTAATATACCACATCCGCCGCGATTTGAAAAGCGTTTGAAGAAATATTCGGAAAAATTTTTATTCGGACCTCTCCTCTCTCTTCCGATCCGCATACTTGTCCTTGCTCTGCGAACGCCGCACCTGACTCGGACTCTTGCGCTTTTTGGCTCTCGCGCCGTCCTCCGCCCTCTTTTCGTATCCCCGTTTGCCTTCGGGGCGTCTTGCAACGCTCCGCGGTCTCCGCTCTCCCGAATCTTTTCCCGCCGCCGAGGTATCCTCGGTCAGCTCCGAAGGCGCGTCTTCCCCCTCGCAGAGCTTGGCGAGAAACGCCGCCGCAAGGTCAATAAAATCATACTGCCGTGCGCCCGTGCGGTTGAGTTCGTCCAGTTTCCGATACAGAAAAGTCCTGTAAACTTCGTTGTCCGCCTCCCGACTCCCCGCGGAGACGGCAACCCGTTCCATCTTCACTCCCGTGTATCTCTCGAACGCCTCGGTGTCCCCGAGCTGACGCGGCGTTGCGAGCGTATAGGAGACGCCCGCCCGATTCGCGCGCGCCGTCCGCCCGATGCGGTGTACATAGTATTCAGGGTCGTTCGGCACGTCAAAGTTAAACACCGCCTCGATGCCGTCCACGTCGATCCCTCGCGCCGCGACGTCCGTCGCAACGAGAATGCCGAGCCCGCCGGAGCGGTACTTTTTCATGACCGCGTCACGCTCCCGCTGATTGAGGTCTCCGTGCAGGCTCTCCGCGCGATAACCGTACCCGCAGAGCGCCTCGGCGAGCTCCTGCGCCCGCTTTTTCGTGTTGCAGAACACCAAAGAGAGCGAAAATGCGTTGTCGTCCATAAGTTTCATGAGGACGCGGAGCTTATCCTTCTCCCGCACCTTGACGCAGTACTGCGAAATCTTGGGAAGCGCGCTCTCCTGCGCCTTGACGCGGAGCGTGACGGGCTCCCGCTGATACTCCCGCGAAATGCGCAGGATTTCCGAGGACATGGTCGCGGAAAACAGGACGGTCTGCCGCTCTTCGGGCGCGCCGTCGAGAATCCTGTCGATGTCCTCCCGAAAGCCCATGTTGAGCATTTCGTCCGCCTCGTCGAGGACGAGCGTGCGCAGTTCCCCGAGCCGGACGGAACGTCTCTCGAGGTGGTCGATGACCCGCCCCGGGGTTCCCACGAGAATCTGCGGGCGCTTGCGGAGCGCGGAGAGCTGTTTCTGTATGGGCTGTCCGCCGTAAACGGTGAGAATCCTCACTCCCTCGGAATATCTTGCGATTCCCCGCAATTCCTCGGTAATCTGTACGGCAAGTTCCCGGGTCGGGCACAGGACGAGCGCCTGCACGGACTCGTCCGCGGGATCGACGCGCTCGACGAGCGGAATCCCGAACGCGCAGGTTTTCCCTGTGCCGGTAGGCGCCTGCGCAACGCAGTCCCTCCCCTCGAGCATGAGCGGAAGTACTTCCTTCTGAATGGGCGTAGGCTCCGAAAATCCCATCTCTTGGAGCGCGCGCTTGATTTCGGGCGCGCAGTTCAGTTCTTCAAAACTTTCTATCATTTGCTTTTCCTTTTTTTCACACAAAAAGACGGTCGTCAAAAAACGACCGTCTTTCCGTTTCTTAAATCATGAATATATTATACAGGATTTGCAGGGATTTGTAAACTATTTTTTCTGATCCTCGGGCAGATTTTCGGTTTCCTCCCTCGTCTCGCCGACAACGGGCGCGGGCTTTGCGACAACGGAAAGTCGGGAGAGCAGTTTGGAGAACGCGCCGCTGTAGAGCAGATAGACAAAGACGGCGGCGCAAATCAAAGTATCGGGGAGCACGTAGAGTCCGTTATAGACGAGCGAATACAGGAATGCGCCGATATCGGCGAGATTCGCCATCCATTCGACCTCGGTAATGTAACCCGCCTGCACAAAGACGATGCCGGAGCAGATGTGCATGGCGAGCCGCGCGATTCCGAAGGCGGCGACGCCGAGGAGCACCGACGCTTTCTGATTCTTGACGACCTTTTTAAAGATCGGCACAAGCGCAATCGCGGCAAAGGCGAGCAGATAGTCGAGGACAAACTGAATGCCGTTTAAGAACCAAGGATCCTGAATGAACTGCAAGAGTCCGTAAACGAGACCCGCGACGAGCCCGCGCAGAGGACCGAAGGCATACGCAAAGATCATCAGCGGTACGAGACTCGCGAAGGTAATCGACCCGCCGTAAGGCATCGAAAACTTCAGATAGGAGAGCGCGAAGGACGTGGACACGCAGATTGCGGCATAGACGACCGTTCTCGTATCGAGTTTCTGCTTTTTTCCGATGGTGGAAAGGAGCAGAATCACGATGACGAGCAGGAGCAGAACGCCAATCGTAATCCACTTGACCAGATCGATCTGGTCCTCCGTCGCCTCGGCGGCAAGGAATGAGAGAAACATAAAATACCTCCGTTACCGCATAGATTTGAGGTCTTTTTTCGAAAAAAAAGCCCGCAGGCATTACGCCGGCGGACTTCTCCCCGTTCATTTGCATATCCCCGTCAGACATTACTCTGTTAGGTTCAATGGGTATAATCTCAGCCCTTCCGAAAGGAAGGACACCCCGGCGGTAACTTATGCACACATTATAGAGGGAAAATATTCTTGTGTCAACTGTTTTTTTATGGTATCATAGAGAAAAAAAGCAGACGGAGAACGAAATGTATCACTTTTACGCCTACCTGTCCCGCATGAAACACATCGAGCGGTGGGGACTCATGCATTCGGTGCAGAAGGAGAATATTCAGGAGCACTCCCTATCGGTGACCCTTCTCGCGCACGCGCTCGCCCTCATCAAAGAGGAATATTTCGGCGAAACGCTCGACACGGAAAAGGTCGTCCTGTACGCCCTCTACCACGAGACGAGCGAAGTTCTGACGGGCGACCTCCCCACCCCCATCAAGTATTTCAATGCGGACATCAACGCGTCCTACAAATCCCTTGAGAACGTCGCAAACGAAAAACTTCTGACCATGCTCCCAGATTCCCTTCGGGCGCGCTACGCGCCCCTGTTGCGCCCGGACGCGGAGAGCGCGGAATACCGCGTCGTCAAACTTGCGGACAAATTGGACGCCTATTTAAAGTGCGTCGAAGAGCTCAAGGTGGGCAATCGGGAATTTAAAAAGGCGAAAGAGTCCATCGGCAAAGAACTGAAAGCGGCGAAGGACAACGCGGTAGATTACTTTTTCGAGAACTTCTCAAAATCCTACGAACTAACGCTCGACGAAATGGAATAGCCCCCTTCGTCTCCGAAACAAAAAAACACCGGCAGGATGACAATTCCCCTGCCGGTGTTTCTCTTTTTTTCCGTCTCTCTATTCTGCCCTTGCCGCCGCAACACGCGCGGAAAATCAAAAGAATTCCTTATAAATCGCCTTGATTGCGTTTTCGTAGTCCGCGTTATCGACGCCGACGATGATATTGAGCTCGGAAGAGCCCTGATCGATCATGCGGATATTGATTCCGGCACCCGCGACGGCGTTGCAGAGCCGTGCGACGGTGCCTTTTTTTGCCTTCATGCCGTGTCCCACAATCGCGATGAGCGCCATATCCTCGACCACGGTGATATGGTCGGGACTGCACGCTCCGGTAATCCGGTTGACGAGTTTCTCCTTCATGCCGTCCTTCAGCTGATCGGAAGAGATGACAAGGGAGAGCGTGTCGATTCCGGTGGGCATGTGCTCGAAGGAAATCCCGTTGTGCTCGAGAATGGTCAAAACCTTTCTCGCAAACCCGAGTTCGCTGTTCATCATGGATTTGTCGATAAAGATGACCGAAAAATCTTTTAGTCCAGCGATTCCGGTGATGATATTGCTCGCCCCGAAGTACTTGGAAAGGGGCACGATCATCGTACCTTTCGCCGACGGCTGAAAGGTATTTTTGATATTGATGGGAATCCCGCTCGTGGAGACCGGAAAAATCGCCTCCGCGTGCAGAACGCTCGCGCCCATATAGGCAAGCTCGCGCAGTTCCTTATAGGACAGCACGTCGATGACCTTGGGATTCTCGACGATTCTCGGGTCGCAGGTCATAAACCCGTCCACATCCGTCCAGTTCTCGTAGAGCTCCGCCTCGACCGCGCGCGCGACGATCGCTCCGGTGATGTCCGAACCGCCCCGGGAGAAGGTCTTGATTTTTCCGTCCGGCAGACTTCCGTAGAACCCGGGTACGACCGCGTTTTTGACCTTCGCGAACCGCTTTCTGCACAGGTCGTTGGTGTATTCGCTGTCGAAATTCCCCTCGACGTCGAACTTGACGATCTCCGCGGCGTCCACGAACTCGTAATCCAGCCTCGCCGCCATAATCCGCGCGTTCAGATACTCCCCGCGGGACGCGGCAAAATCCCTGTCCCCTTTTAGGGCTACAATCTTTTCCTGCGTCTCGTCGAGCACCTTTTCAATGTCGAACTTCAGCCCGAGCGAGGAGACGATCTCGACAAACCTCTGCCGAATCTTCCCGAAACTCTCGTCGCAGTTGCCGAGCGTGCGCACCTCGTCGCAGCACTTGTACAGAAGGTCGGTGACCTTTTCGTCCTCTTTCGCGCGCTTTCCGGGCGCGGAAACGACGACGTACCGTCTCTTGCAGTCGGACAGAACAATCCCGGCGACGTTGTCGATCGCGGCGCCGTCCGCCATCGAAGTTCCGCCAAACTTACATACCTTGATACCCATAATATACTCCGTAAAAAATTGTAATCACACCGAAACGTCCGGGCGGATGAGCCGCCCCTCGAGATAGAACCGCTTTTCGTTTGCCTCGCCCATGCTGAAGGTCTTTCGCGGCAGCGCGCCGCGGGTTGCGACGTAGCCGAAGAGGTCGGACTTGTCGAGCGCGGGCATGAGGATTCCCGTCCCGCCGCAGCTCTCCGCCACTTTCGCAAGAGAACCGGCTCCGTGTATGTAATCTACCTCTCCCCCATGCGCCTCCAAAAACCCGTCGATGTAGTCCTGTACCGCGCGGTAGCAGGCGGCGGTATCCGAAGGCGCGGGCAAAGTTTTTCTGCCACCCGCAAGGAGCACCTCGACGCTCCCCTCGCCGGACAGCGCGCAAGAGAGCCCGACGGCAAATTTTTCGTTGTCAACGCCCTTCACGACGCGGTGAATGGGCTCGAACACAAGCCCTTCGTCGTAGATACTGACGACCTCGCAGAGCGCAAAGCGCGCAGGATGCGTCTCTTGCTCCTTCTCCGAAAGTCCGGCTTTGACCTGTTCCCAGCACGTCTTTGCCGTGGCGAGGCTGTGGTTGCCGTCCCCGACCGCGAAGATAATCCTCTCCTCGCTCCCGTATTTTTCCCGAAGAACTTCGGGCGCGAGCAAGCTCTCAAAGGCGCGGATCACGGGTTCGGTGTCCTCGATAAACCACCCGGTCAGGTGTCCGCCCTCCCCGTAAAGCTCAAAATCGTAAATTTTTTCCAGCCTCTCCCGCCCGCGGTAATGTCCTCCCATGATCCGGTTTCCGCGGTCGTCCGCCAGTAACATAATATGCGGGAATTCCGCCTTCGCGTGTTCGCGTATCCGGACGCGGGGCGGAATTCTCTCGAGAATCGTCCCCTCGGTGGCGCGGATGAGCGCATGATCCTCCGCCCGGAAACTGTACGCCTCGAGATCGACCGCCAGAACGACGCCGATCCTGCGTTTTCCGTTCACCCGCCGTTCGACGAGGGTCATGCCTCTGCGCCGCCTGAAAACGCCGTCCGCGATATAGCTTTCGATTGCGGCATTGATTGCCCGAATACGCGCCGCCTCCCCCTTTCCGAGCCAAACCTCCGGAAAGGTGCACCGAAGCGCGGAAGGCTTGTCCCCCACGAAGGCTTCAAACGCCTCCCAGTATTCCGGTTCGCTCGTGTATTGGTCGCAGGCAACCGCCGCCCAGCGCGTCAGATCGATGCCGGGAGCGGGCAGCAAAATTTCCGGAGTAAAAATACAACTTTTCATAGCGCTTACAAAAGTGCGACGGTCAGGCAGAGCGCCACCGCCGAAGCCGCCGCCAAAAGGACGAATACGCCCACATTGACGAGCCAGAGTCCAAACCGTTTCAAGGGTCGGACAACCGCGTTTTCTTCCTCGAAATAGACCTTCTTCATTACTTTTTCCACCAGAACTTTTTATTGTTTGCTCTCGACACCCGCGTAATCCCGTAAATATCGTTGAGCTGATCGGTGAGCATCTTATGGTCGGCATAGCTCCTGAGCGTGCCGTTCTGCGCAATGGAGATGATACCCGTCTCCTCCGAAACGACAATCGCGACCATCCCGGGATAGTTTTCGGTAATCCCGATAGCCGCGCGGTGTCTCGTCCCGAATTCCTTGGGGATATTCAGTTGCTGCGAAAGGGGCAGAAAGCAGCCCGCCGCGATAATCTTGTTTCCGAGGATAACCACCGCCCCGTCGTGCAGAGGGGTTTTGGTATTGAAAATACTCTCCAAAAGCTGTGAGGAAATCTGCGCGTTCAACCGCGTACCGCTGTCGATGACGGCGTGGGGCAAATCCTTGACGGTAAAGACGAGCAGCGCCCCCACGTCGTTTTTGGACATATTCTGAAGCGCCTTGATGATTTCGGCTTCGGTCGCGAGGAGCTCCTCTTCGGTGCAGTCGTACTTGGCGTTGATGCGCTCGGAGGTATCCTTGCTCTTCCAGAGCACGCGCTTGATCTCGTTTGCAAAGAGCAGAATAATGGAGAACAGCGAGAACACCGAGAGAATCAAAAACACGTATTTTGCGGTGGGCACGTCGAAGAGCACGAGCAAAAAGGTCACGATATACACCCCACCGAGAAGAAACACCAGCTTGTAGTACTTCATCTTGATGAGGTAGAGAAACAGAACGGTGACGACCGCCGCGACGAGAACGAAATCGAGGATCTGCACCACGCCGATATTCTCAAAAAACAATTTTAACTTTTCGATATAATCCTTCATAAATATCCCACCGAAACGAATTCAAAAATATCCTGTCCTATTGTATCTTATTCGTCCGCAAAAATAAAGTAATTTTACGCAGATACGCGAATTTTACTCGAAGTCGTCGAACACTTTACTCTTTTCTTCGGGTTTTTCGGGGTCGGGCGGCGCGGAAGGAGGAT
The DNA here is from genome assembly GCA_905215695.1 of uncultured bacterium. Lineage (GTDB taxonomy): Bacteria > Bacillota > Clostridia > Christensenellales > HGM11417 > CAJMQN01. Next base: position 142,304 of record CAJMQN010000005.1, on the reverse strand, counting down.
TTTTGAGTCTGAAATACTTGATCACGACAAAGACCGCGCCGAGCAGAATGAGTCCGAGATAGAGCCCGAGCGCAAGTCCTCTCGAGAGCAGCGCGGAATAATCCCACATCTCGATATTCGTCATCTCTTTGATGAATTCCCCGTCCTTTAAGAGTTCGGAGACGAGCGCCGACGCGCTCCGCATGTGCAGGCGGTAGTTTGCGTTGAGGTGCGAAAGATTGTCGTCCGGCGAGTGCATGACCTTAGCGCCGTTGCCCTCCGTAATCCCGAGCGCGGGATTCCCCCAGTCGTAGGAGAAGAGGAAGGCGCAGAGCACTCCGCGCGCCATAAACACACTGTTGTCGCTCATCATGCCGACGTGCGTATAGGGGAATTTCCCCATTCCGGACAGCAGCACCTTCTTATTTTTGGGATTGTCCGCAATCGAAACCCCGAGTTCTTGGGCAATCCCGCGGATATAGGTATCGTAGGAGGACTTGACCTCGTCCGTATAGAGGTAGAGGTGCTCCCCTCCCCCCACGACGTCGAAATTGACCTCGAGCAGAACGCGGGACACCCTGCCGAGGAATCCCTCCATAAACGCCTGCGAGCCGTACATGCCCGGCTCCTCGGCGCCGAAGTTCGCAAAGAGGACGTGGAAAGACAGATCAATATCCTTGAGGTTCTCCGCGACGGCGAGCAGGGTCGCCACGCCCGAACCGTTGTCATAGGCGCCCTGATACCCCTCCGGCATCTCCTTGGCGGCGTTGTCCATGTGCGCGGAGAGCACCACGATTTTGGTTGCGGGGTCGGAAAATTCTTTCCCCTCCATGGGCTTGACCGCGAGCACATTCCGCGAGCTGACGGAGCGGAAGGTAAAGGTCTGAATCATCTCCCCGTCCTCCGCGTAGGCGCGGAATCCGAACTCCTCATACTTTCGGGCAAGAAATTCGGCGGCGGCAAGCTCGCCCGAAGTTCCCGCCTCGCGCTTGGGACACTCGGTGACAAACTCCTCGAGATAGGAAACGGGGTCTGCGCCCTCATAGGCAAACTCTCTCGGTTCCGTCTCCGCGGAAGCGGGAAGACAGAGCGGAAAGATCGTCAGAACGGCCGCAAGCGCGGCGCAGAAACATCTCTTTTTCACAGCGCCACCCCCGTAATCAGCAGATAGAGAAGGACGGGCACCATGAGGATGAGCAGAACGCGCTTTTTGCCCGCAGGCGAAAGATAGAATCTCTCCATATAGAGATAGAGCCCGATATAGCACAGGAGGGTAAGGGCGAGATTGACCGCGGAAAAGAGGACAAGCCAAAGCGGATAGAAAAAGCTTAAAATCGCAATCGGAATCCCGAGCGCGAACCGCGCCGCCTGAAACATGCGGATGCCCTTTAAAAAGCTCTTCTTATCGCAGAGCACTCCGCCGCGGCTGAAACTCTGCAACACAAAATAGACGACGCGGTCAAAGACCTCATAGATTCCCAGCGTGACGGCGGAAGAGAAGAGAATCATAAAAATCTGCATGGGAACGCCGATCTGCAAATCCATCATCTGCGCCAAGAGGTCGAGCGAAGAGAGGGAAGTAAAGCTCTGCGCGGCGGCAATCGCGGCATAGAGCGCGAGCACAAAGACCCAAGTCGGCAACGCCCGAACCCTGTCCCGAAAGCGCCCGCCCGCGGCGGTTTCCTGTATCATATCGTCATACTCCTTCAAAAATAAAGTTCGGTTACAGTGTGAGCAGTTTCAAGACGATCTGCCGAACGGCGATGTCCGCGGCGAGCGCGCCGCTCTTGAATCGATATTCGGTATCGTTGATCATCTCCATCGCCCGCGCAACCTGTTCGGCGGAAAATCTCGCCCCGTTTTTGGCGGACATCTTGACGGCGTACTCCTTGACCTTGAGCTTTTTGGCAAGTTCGGCGGCGGACAGTCCGGCTGTCTTGACCGCGTACATGCGCGAAAAATTCGCAAACAGCGCGCCGATGACGAGCACGAGGTATCCCGCGTCGTTCTTCCCGAGAAGTTCCTCGAGGATCGCCATGGAGCGCCCGTCCCGCTTCTGAATGGAATCGGTCAGTTCATAGACCTGATATTCGGCGTCCTTGGAGACGTTTTCCTCGACGTCCCACCGCGTGACCTTGCGCCCGCCCGAGAAGTCCGCGAGCTTTTTGAGTTCGGAGACAATGCGCGTCATGTCGTAGAGACAGAACGCGCAGAGCGCGGCAACCGCGTCATAGTCCATCGTCAGCCCGAAATTCCGGCAGAGCGCGGCAGTCCACCTCTCCACAACGTCCTCGGACTCCTTCCCGCAGTCCACGACCTCGCAGGCGAGCTTTTTGCGAAGATCCGCGCTCGGCTTGCGGTTGGAGATCACGAGCACGGTCCCCTCGGCGGGACTTGCGCAGAATTTCGCAAGCTCCGAAATCTCCGCCGCCTTCGGATACCATTCCCGCACGGTCACAAGCCGCTTTTCGGAGAGGAAGGGCAGAACCTGCAATGCGTTCCAAATCTCGGAAAAGGGCGTTTCGTCCCCGAAGAACTGCACGGAATTGAGCTCCTCGCAGGACAGATTGAGGCTCGCGCGCACGAGGCGTTCCGCGCTCGAGAGCAGCCAGCCGTCCTCCCCCTCGAGAAGATAGACGTCCTTTGCGCCCTCTCTCGAGAGCGCCGCCTTCAAATCCTTGAATTTCATGCAACCTCCGTCCCCCGGCAAAGAATCCGCTTTGATATCTCTTCAATAGGGAGTTTCCGTCATTATACCATTTTTTATCCGAAAGAGCAACTGCTCCCGCGACACATGCCCGCGTTTCTCTTCTCCCCTGCCGAAACAAAAGACCCGTTCCGTCCCGTAGTCCGCGCAAGCGGTCGCGTACAGCGCGTCGATTTCACCCAGTTCCGAAATCCCGCGTTCCTCTCCGCCCTTTCGCGCAAACCCGAAGGACAACCCGCCCGCTTTTACAAGAATCCCGCCCGTCCGTGCGAAGGCGTAGGAGATTCCGCCCTGCGCCCCGAACGCGCCGAGGTCGAGCAATTTTCCCTGCGTGCCGAAGTGCCGCTCGACATAGACGAGCATTCCCGACTCCTCCGCGGAAAATCGGTCGGCAAAGCAGACGCTCCCGATTTCGACTTCCGCCGCCGCCCCCGCGAAGCGGGAGAGAAAGCCCTCCGTGTCGAGGGTGAGCCAAAGCCCGACCTTGAGGATTCGGCGCGCGGCAAAGAATTCGGCAAGTTCCTCGCCCTGCGCCCTGCCGCTGTCCACAAAGACGGTTTCCCCGCCCGCGCGGAAGAGCGCGCCCTCCGCCGAAAGATACACCCTGTCCCCGCCCGTCAGCCAAAGCCCCAGCCCCTGCGCGCCCAAAAAGAGCGCCGCAAGAATCCCGCAGGCGGCGCACTTCGCCTCCGCGCGCAGGTTCACATAGTCCGAACAGACCCAACAGAGCGCGAACCCGAAGAAAACCCCGTCCAATCCGACCCGGAAGAGCAGGCTCGCGGGCGCGCTTTCTCCGAGCCGCGAGACAAGGAGCAGGAATTCAAGCAGTACCCGAGGCGCGGAAAACAGAAAATACAGCGCGGGAAAGGGCAGGAAAAACACGGACATCGCAAACAGCAGGACAAACGCGACGCCCACCACGGGAAAAATCAGGATATTGACGGCGAGCGCGAGCGTATAAAAGGTTCCGAAGTAGTAGGAAACGACGGGCACAAGCCCGAGCTGCGCGGCAGTGCAGACCGAAACAACCTCTCGGAGCTTTCGCGGCAAAAAGCGGAAGAGCCGCAAAAAGAGTGGTTGCAGGAGCGCAATGGAGAGCACGCCCGAACAGGAGAGCACAAAGCCGGGCGAAAAGGCGTGAAAGGGGTGAATCATCGTCACGACGAGTACGGAGCAGAACAGACTCGAGAGCAGGTCATACCGCCTACCGAGCAATTTCGCGCCCATGAACACGCAGATCATGACGAATGCCCGCAGTACCGAAGGCGAGAAGTCGCACACGCCCGCGTAAAAGAGCAGAATGAGAAAGAGGACGGGAAATCTCCACTTCTTCGCGAACCCGAAGAGCCGGAAGAGCGCGTAAAAGAGCGCCGAAAAGTGCAGTCCCGACACGGCGAAGATGTGCAGAATCCCGAGCGCGCGGAAATTTTCGTAGTCGAGCTCCTCCATCTCTCCGGTGTCCCCGACGAGCAGAGCAAGCCCCACGGCGTAGCTGTCCCCCTTGAGCGCGAGGGAGAGCCGCTCGCGCAAATATTTGCGCACGCCCCCGAACAGTCCGGGAGTCCCCGTCTCCGCCCGCACCTCGGATGGGTAGGCGAGATAGCGCACGCCCCGGAGCCAGGCGGAGGGACGAAACCCCTTTCCGTCAAGGTTTTCCTTTCGCAAATTGCCCGAAAAGGTGAGGATATCCCCCTCCGCAATTCCCCCGTTCTCTCCCTCGGCGATTTCCTCTTCTCCGCGGAACACCCGGACGCCTTCGGACCAAAACCGCACCCGCCCGGGAACTTCTTTCCCGTCCGCCGTGACCCTGTCGAGGAAAATCTCCCCCCTTCCGCTCACGCTCGCGACCCGTCCCGAAATCTCCCCGGAGACCATCCCTGGCAGACGCGCGTATTCCCGGTAGGCGAGCGCAAAACGCCCCGCCCCGAGACCGCACAACAGGACGAGCAGAGACAGAACGACCGCCGTTTTTCCGCGTGTGCCATCTCGCATCGAGAAGAACCAAAGGCAAAGCAAAAAAAGAGCAGCCAATATGACAGCCGCTCCGAAAAATGCCCGATGATAGCGGAACAGGAAACAGAGCCCTATTCCGATGATGAACCACAGTCCGGCAAGGACTGTTCCTCTGATGTGAAAGAGTCGCATACTTCTTTGGTAATCCCTTCGTCCGGCGAGTTTCGTAATCCCTTCCCCGGGAGAGTTTCGACCCTCCCCCGGAATTTCGTCCCTTCGTCCGGCGATTCGCCCTTCCCCCGACGGATTTAGTAATCCCTTCTCCCGACGAGTTCATCGAGGGAAACGTCGAAGTAATCGGCGAGGGCACAGACCGCTTCGAGCTTGGGTTCGCGCACGCCGTTTCTCCAGTGCCCGAGCGCGGACCTCGAAATCCCCGTAGCGCTTGCGACTTTCTCGTTCGAAACGCCGCTCGCCCGGAACAATTCGTTTAAGTTGGCTACAAATTTTTCCAGATACATAATTTTATTATAGCTCCGATTGTAGCCAAAAGGTCAATTTGCTACAATCGGAGCAACGAAACCATATCCTTTTGCATTTCAGAGGTTTCTCACGCAAGTTTCAGTCTTTTCGGGCGTCCCCCTCTTCCTCTTTTTTCTCCCCCTCCCGCAGTCCGTATTGCCTTCGCAGCCATTCGTCGAAAGCGCCCGCCCCTAGCAAGACTTTTGTACCCTCGCAATGCGCGAGCGCGGGCATGACCTCCGAAAACTCGAGCAGTCTGCATGGCGTAAACTTTTCGACCTCTTCCCGCAGGGACTCTATCACGCCGGGCACGAACGCCTCGCGCGCGGCAAAGACAGGGAGAAGAATCACTTCGTCCGCGACCTTCAGCGCGTCCACGAAGTCGCAGAAGAGCTTGACGGTGCGCGAATAGGTGTGCGGCTCGAACACGCACACGACGCGGTGACCCTCTTCTTTCAGCGCGCGCAGAACCCCCGCAATCTGCTTGGGGTGGTGCGCGTAGTCCGACCACAGCTCGAGCCCGCCCGCACAGAGCCTCTCGAATCTCCGTTCCACTCCCTCAAAATTCGAGATATGCGCGAGCGCCCGCTCCAAATCAAGCCCCAACTCCCGGCATACGGCAAAGACCGCCAGCACGTTCAGGACGTTGTGCCGGAACAGAAAAGGCGATACGGCAGCGTACACCCTGCCGTCGCAGAGGATTTCAAAGCGGAATTTCCCGTCTGAAGTCCTTTCGAGGTTTCGCCCGAGCACGTCCGCGCTCTCCGCCCCCTCCTCGCCCTCGACGGCAAAGCGCACGTCGCAGAATTCCGCGGAGACGTGCCCCACCGTGCGCCCGCACCTCCCCGCAAAACTGCGGTAAGCGGAGCGGACGTCCTCGAGGTCGCGGTAATAGTCGGGGTGGTCGAAGTCGATGTTTAGGACGACCCCGATATCCGGCTCGAGCGCGAGAAAATTGCGCTTGTACTCGCATGCCTCACAGACAAAGAGGTCGTCGCCGAAGCAGGCGGTATTTTCGCCCATTGACTTTAAAACGCCCCCGATGTGATAGCAGAACGCCGCGTTTTCCCTTGCGAGCACCTCCGAAAGCAGCGCGCTCGCCGTGGTCTTTCCGTGCGCGCCGGAGATTGCGACGACACGGCGGAACTGCCGCGATACAAGGCTTAAAAACTTGCCCCGGGAGAGCACGCACTTTTTGGCGAGCACAGCGCGCTGAAGTTCGGGGTTGTCTGTGCCGATTGCGGAAGAAAACACCACGACGTCCGCGCCCTCGACGTTCTCCTCGGCATGGGAGGAAAAGACGGCAATCCCTCGCTTTCGGAGCGCGGCAGTCTCCGCGTTTTCGGCAAGGTCAGAGCCGGAAACCACGTAGCCCATGGCAAAGCAGAGCTTTGCGAGCCCGCTCATACTGATGCCGCCGATGCCGACAAAGTGAATTTTTTTAAAATTTTTATGAAAAATTTGATCCATAACCCTAATTTATGAGAAAAAATCCCCGAAAATTTGATTTTTCTCACCCAAATTTCCAAAAATTTTCAAAAAACTATTGAAATTTACATTGGATTCATGTTAAAATAACAATACAAACTATAAGGGTGGTAGAAAAATGAAGATTTCGGACGTGCGTGTTCGCATCGTAAAGAAGGAGGACAGCAAGCTGAAGGCGGTCGCATCGATCACGATCGACGATTGTTTCGTCGTCCATGACATCAAAGTGATCGAAGGTTCGGAAGGTTGTTTTATCGCGATGCCGAGCCGCAAGACAAACGACGGGGAGTACAAGGACATCGCGCACCCCATCAACACGGAGACGCGCGAAACCGTAAAAAAGACGATTTTGGACGCCTACGAAAGGGCGCTTTCCGAAGAGACGGAGAGCTGAGTCCCATTTTGCCAAAAAGCCTGCGAAGAGAGCTTCGCAGGCTTTTTATTATGCGGGAAGCTGATTTGAAATCGTGGAAAGAAGAAGAAACACAAGCAGGAGATCCTGATCGGGCGTCCCGTCGCACCGCTCCAGGAATCCGAGGGCGTCGATGATGAGCTCATTGGTAATGGTGCGCGCTCTCGCCGAATCCCCCATGCGTTCGTCGAAGTGGTAGGAGAGCGGTCTGCCGAAACATCTCCTGTGCCGCGCGCTCAAAATCCGAAGAATTCGGACGCAGAGTTCGCGAAGGGCACGCATGCGCTCCTTGCCGTAACCGTTGTCGATGTTTCGCTCGAGAACAAAATAGAGTTGCTGAACCCGAAAGTAAAACTCCCTTAGCTCACGCTCGGAGACAGGACAATTACAGTTTGGCTCCGGTCTCGGGGGCGCAGGCGGGACGGGCGGTCGTGGCGGAACAGGCGGCTGCGGGGGTCTCGGCGGTTGCGGGCGCGGAGGTTCCGGTCTCGGCGGCTGCGGGCGTGGTGGGGGTGTAGGTCGTGGCGGTTGTGGTTGTGGGCGCGGGGGCGGTGCAGGTTGTGGGCGCGGTGAACGGCGGGGTTCCGGCTCCTCCGCAAATGTTTTTAGGGCGTCTTGGTCAAAGGTCACATCCTCGTCCCCGACGTCCTCGAAAGAATCCTCCCCTTCAAAAAGTGTGTCCGCGGTTTCATCCTCGGGGGCGTCGGGAAGAATCTCCTCGTAATCCCGTATTTCATTCAGATTATGTACTCTCTCCGTCGGGGAATCCTCGGGCGATTTCGGCTGATTGAGCCCAAAGACCGCCTGAAAGATTTCCTTGAGATTCTGATTGCTGCTAAAGTTTTCAAAATCGTCAAAATTCTGCATAATGACTCCAAAAGTTTTTGTGTTACATGATATGCGAAAAAAACAACCGCTGTTCCCACTTGTATTTTTGTAAAGAACGTGATATACTAACAATATCCTGTGAATTGGGATACACTCCGTCCGGTAAATATGTATCTACAAAACTGAAAAGGGAGAACGGGTCCGGAGCCGGAAGATGCGCCGGGGCTATCGATGTATAGTCCGCAAACGGTAAATTCGGAAAGCAGGCAGTTCTTTACCCACCCTGCACAAACTGCGGGTATGAATATTGCCGGAACAATTCACAGGATTTTTTTCGATTTCCGGGGGTTTTTGAGCGGAAAGGGCGTCTCGCGAAAAAATCCGAAAAAACGCTCGAAATTTGTTGCCAAAACAAATTTATTATGATATAATCACAAAGCTAAATCAATGAGACCGCAATGTGCCTTCATAGTCTAGCGGTTAGGACGCCGCCCTCTCACGGCGGAATCTGGGGTTCGATTCCCCATGGAGGTACCAAAGAAAGCCCAATTCGACACCTGAAAGGGTGCAGCGAGTTGGGTTTTTTCATTGAACCGGAGATGATCAAGGTATCCGCAATGGGTCGATAAAAAAGCCGACGAAATTCGTCGGCTTTTTTTATTTCTTTCAATCAACAAATCGAATTCTTTCCCCTGTTTTCGAGGATTCATAGATTGCACAGATGAGTCGTACTGTTTTCATTGCGTCTTCCGCGGTATAAAAGAGTTCCTCCTCTCCCCGTATCGCCGCGAGAATATTTGCATATTGGCGCATATGTCCCGCCGTTGAAATTGCTGCCGGATCCTGGCATCCGCCCGCCGCGCTCTGCTCTTTTGAGCACTCGAATCCCCGAAGGTCCGCCCGCAGGACAGAATCTTCCTCCATGAGAATACTCCCCTCGGTTCCGCAGAGTTCGATTCTTCGGGGATAACCGGGACGCACCGAGGTTGCCCCCTCGATAACGCCCAGCGCGCCGTCCGCAAATGTGAGGGAAGCGACCGCGGTATCTTCCACCTCAATCCGGTGCAGAAGTGTTGCGACACTTCCCTGCACTTCGACAGGCTCTCCGGCAAGAAAGCGCAGAAGGTCAATCCCGTGGATTCCCTGATTCATCAGAGCGCCGCCCCCGTCCATCGCGAACGTACCCCTCCAGGACGAATCGGAAAAATATTCGGGTGCGCGATAATATTTCATGGAAAGCCCGCAGAGCGTAAGCCTGCCGAGCTTCCCTTCCTCTACCGCAGCCCTGACCCTTCTCACAGTCTCCGAAAACCGAAGTTGAGAGATGGGCGCGCAAAGTTTCCCCGCTCGTTTCGCCTCGCCGATGATCTTTTGACAATCTGCAACGTTCAGCGCAAGCGGCTTTTCGACGGCGACGTGTTTCCCTGCCCGAAGCGCGGCGACCGCGAATCCGGCGTGCGTGCCGCTGGGCGTGCAGACGGAGACAAGTTCCGTCTCCGACTCCCAAAGCGCCTCTTCCGAATCCATGACGGGAATTCCGTACTTTTTTCCGAAAGCCTCGCGGCGTTCCTTACTCGCATCATAGACCCCGACAATTTCCGCGTTGTCGCGGAGCGCGGCGAGGTGAAAATCCGCAATCATGCCGCACCCGACGATGGCGGCGCGCACCTTACGCTTTGACATAATTGATACTTCTTCCGTTGTTTTTGATTTCGTCCGCCACCTGTTCTCTGCGTTCGAATTCGAGCAGCTCATCGAGATGTTCGGAAATTTTCTGGTACGCCCCCGCATACGCGGCGATGTCCGCTTCGGTTGCCCGCTCAAAGCGAGGAGCCGCCATAAAAGCCGTTTTCGAGAGTCGTTCCGTCACCGGCAAATTGCCGGCAAGATGGCAGTGGTCGAAGTTTTCGAGCGTAAACGGGAATTCTTTGCCGAGAGGACCGTCCTTGACGTAGAGCGGCGCAAGATGCAATTTTCCGTAACCGCAGGAGCCGCACACGACGCCTTCCGCCGCAACAGCCTTCAAAAAAGTTGAGAGCTTAAGTCCGCCGAACGCTTCGGGCAGGTATTGCGCGTAATGATAGGCGTAAACCCTGTTCGCCTCCTTCTCCTTTTTCTGAAAGCGGACAAAGGGAAGCTCGGAAAGCAGTGCTTCAAAAGTTTCGGCGTTGCGGTTTCTCACTTCGTTGAGCGCGTCCAGCCTGTCGAGATTGGCGTCAGCAATCGCGATTGCGAGGGGATTGACACGATGCTTATAGCCGTATCCCGTGAGCCAGTATCTCGAATATTCCGAATCTTCCCCGAGTCCCGCGCAGCGATCGTATTGTCCGAGCACGGTCGCCCGGTCGAAATACTCTTTTTTGTCGGTCACGAGAATGCCGCCCTCTCCGGCAGCGAGCACTTTGGACGCCTGCATCGAAAAGCATCCGACGTCCCCGATACTGCCAACTTTTTTTCCTCCGTAGGTCGCGCCGTGCGCATGGGAGCAATCCTCTACGACCTTGAGTCCGTGCTTTTTCGCTACGCCCATGATGCCGTCCATATCGCAGGGATTTCCCCAGACATGAACGAGCAAAATCGCCTTTGTTTTCGGGGTAATGCACTTTTCGATACTCTCGGGGGTAAGATTGTGGGTGCGCTCGTCCACATCTGCAAAGACAGGGACGGCGCCGTTCGCCACGACGGGTCCCACCGTCGCCCAGAAGGTGAAAGAGGGTACGATAACCTCATCTCCCGCCCCTACGCCGACGGCAAACAGACCCGCTTGAATCGCGGTTGTTCCGTTGACAACACAGAGCCCGTATTTTACGCCGATATATGCGGAAAAACGCTTTTCAAATTCTCCCACGATGGGCGAAACAGAAATTTCATCCCGCTTCAGCATCTCCGAAATCTTCTCTCTCGCGCTCTGCGTCACAATCTTTTCAGACAGCTCCGCAAGCCCCTTTTTCACGCTCTTTTCTCCGCCGAGCAGCGCCAATTTTTCCTTCATCATTCAAAACTCCTTTTTTATTTTTACACACCGGAATAGGCGGAGAAACCTCCGTCCACCGGAATGACGGTTCCCGTCACGAATCCGCTCGCACGGTCGTCGGCAAGCCACAAAAGCGCCCCCAAAAGGTCCGAGACCTCTCCGAATTTTTTCATGGGTGTCGCCTCGAGGATTTTCCCCGTCCGTGCCGTGGGATTGCCCTCTCTGTCGAACAGCAGTTCCCTGTTCTGCTTGGTCACAAAGAATCCCGGCGCAATCGCGTTGCACCGGATTCCGCAGGGTGCAAAGTGGACCGCAAGCCACTGCGTAAAGTTAGACACACCCGCCTTTGCCGCGGAATACGCGGGGATTTTGGTCAAGGGACGGTAAGCGTTCATGCTCGAAATATTGAGTATATTTCCTCCCGTTGCCGTCATATCCTCCGCAAAGACCTGAGTCACAAGAAACATACTTGTGATATTGAGGTCGAATACAAATTTTAATCCGCTTTCCTCGAGCGCGAAAAAGTCCTTGATACCTTTCTTCCCGGGCGTCATCGTCTCGTTGTCCGTCGTCGCCCGCGGATTGTTCCCCCCCGCGCCGTTCACAAGGAGATTCGCCTTTCCCCATTTCTCTCGGACAGCCTCTCTCGCCTTGAGAATACTTGTCTTATCCAGACAGTCGCAGCCGACCGCGAGCGCGTTTTCCCCGATTTCTTCGGCAAGTTCTCTGACCGCCGCCTCGTTGATGTCGAGCAGCGCAACCCGCGCGCCGCATGCCGCAAGTGCCCGCGCAAACTCTCCGCACAGCACGCCTCCGGCGCCGGTAATCACCGCAATTTTTTCCCGCAAATCAACCTCAAACGGAAGTTTCATTTTCTTTTCTCCTTCTCCGCCATTTCAAAAAGACCGTTCAGGTACGCCGCTCCTAAGGCGCGGTCATAGAGACCGTAACCCGGTTTGCCGTCCTCTCCCCATATATTTCGTCCGTGGTCGGGACGAACATACCCATCGAAACCGCCCCGCACCAACGCCCGGACGATTCCGGCAATGTCGAGACTGCCCGCCGAGGACAGATGTCCGCATTCGCAGAAATCCCGATCCCCCTCATACCGGATATTTCGAAGGTGCGCGAAAAAGATTCGGCTCGCAAACCGCTCCGCAAGTTCGGTCAAATTGTTCTCCCTTCCCGCACCCAGACTGCCCGTACAGAATGTCAGACCGTTGTGCGGGTTGGGCACCGCGGCAAACAGTTTTTCATAGCTATCCGCCCCCGTGATAATTCGGGGAAGCCCGAACATATCCCAGGGCGGGTCGTCGGGATGAATCGCCATATTGATTCCCGCTTCCTCACAGGCAGGCATAATTCCGTCCAAAAAATAGACGAGATTGTCAAACAACTGTGCGTGAGAAACCTTCGAATATTTCTCAATCAATCCGTTCAGTTCCTCCGCGGTATAGCTCTCGTCCCAACCGGGCAAATGCAGGTTGTTCGGGTCGAGCGCGAGCAGTGCGGCGTGTCGGTAGGAGAGCGAATTGCTCCCGTCCGCGGCAGGGGTCTTTAAATCCGTGCGAAGCCAATCGAACACCGGCATAAAGTTGTAACATACGCATTTGACGCCCGCTCTTCCGAGATTGCGAATGGTCTCAGCGTAGTTATCGATATACCCTTTCCGCGACGGTTTTCCAAGCTTGATGTCCTCGTGTACAGGTACGGACTCAATCACCTCCATACCTAGCCCCTGCATATTGCACAATTCTTTCAGATGCAGAATCCTCTCAAGCTCCCAGACCTCGCCGACCGGAACGTCATACACCGCCGTCACCACGCCCGACATGTTGGGGATCTGTCGGATAAACTCCAGCGGAATGCTGTCCCCCTCCCCATACCACCGAAATGTCATCTTCATCGTGCGCGCCTCCACTCCCCGTTGTCCTTCCGTTCGAACCCGTTTTCCGCAAGAATCCTTTTGACCGCCGAAATGCCGGCATCGAACGCGGCGCGCGGAGAATCGTAGCAGAATTCGGAACGCACCATGTCCCGCTCCGTAAGCCCGGCATAACCGCCGAATTCGGCAAGATGCGGTTCCACCGTCAAGAGGACGTCCTCCCGCGTCAGCAGTTCGCGAATCCGGGCGTCGCCGCACCCGGCAGGCACAATCTCTCCGGTTCTCCTCGCGTCCTTGACGTGAAAGAAATCCGAATAAGGAAGAAGCGCTTTTTCCGCGTCCCCGATCTCCTGACCCGCAAGCACGAAATTTGCGGGATCATAGACGCACCCGCAATCCGTCTCCGAAATAAGCTCCAGGCATTTCGCGGCATTCTCGCCGTAGATTCCGAGCTCGTTCTCATGGTACAGCCTAATGCCGACTTTTGCGGCGCAGTCAACGGCTTGTGAAATACACTTCTTCACTTCCTCGCCCCGGTCCGCGGCGTGGTAAAAGCTGAAAATTCTTACCCGGTCGGTGCCGAACACCTCCGCAGTACGAAGTATTTTCTCAAGTTCCCCGCGGAATTCCCGAAATCCGCACACCTCACGCTTTCCGAGCGGAGAACCGATACAGGCAACGCGGATTCCCTCCGCCCGAAAAACCCGCGCAAATTCCCTCGTCTCCGCCTCGGAAAAGTTGAGAACGTTTTTCCCGTCGATATTCCGAACGTCGGTCTCTGAAAGCCCGTTTTCAAGTGTAGCCGCAATCTGTTCTCGCAGGGATTCCCCCGCCTCGTCCGCAAACGCGCTCAAACGTATCATTCTATTTCTCCCATTTGTTCAATTTTTACAATATTTTTCTATCCATTTGCAAAATAAATTGCAAAAGATGCTTGAAAAATCTTTTCTTTTCAGCTATAATCATATCATGGATGCAACAAACGAACTAAAAAATTATCGTTTCACTTACCGGGACATCGAACGCCCGCAAAAGAACGAATTCTCAAGGCACATGCATCACTATTACGAAATCCTGTTCTTTCTCGAAGGCGACCTATCCTACGTAGTGGAAGATAAAGTCTATCAACTTCAGCCCTACGACCTGCTGCTGATTCCCTCCACGAAATATCACTTTGCGAACATTCTGTCTTCGGCGCGGTATCGCCGCTACGTCATCGACTTCACGTCGGCATATACGGAGGACCGTCTCTTAAAAGAGGTGTATTCCAAGGGCAAATACTTTCACCTCGATGAAAACTCCGAAATTTTGCGGGTGTTTGAGACGCTGCGGGACTTTTCGGAAAATCCGCTTGAACCTTACAACGAACTCGCGTGCAAAACACTTCTCACCGAAATCCTCCTCCACCTTGCGCGCCTGCAAAACCGTGAAAACGTGCCGTCGGACACCGTTTCAAATTCGGTCTGTTCGCCTATCGTGGAGTACATCAGCAACAATCTCACGACAATCCGCTCCATAGACGAGATTGCGAACGCACTGTTCATCAGCAAATCTTATCTGACGCATCAGTTCAAATACCACATGGGAATCAGCCTGATGAAATATATCCGCAATAAGCGTCTGCTTCTCGCGCAGACCCTCCTGCACTCGGGCAAAAAGCCCACCGAAATCTACGAATCCTGCGGGTTTCAGGACTACGCTACCTTCTTCCGCGCCTATGTCAACTGTTTCGGAAATCCGCCTTCAAAGGAAAATCAACCTCTCTGACAGCCCCGCATGCGGGGCTTTTTTCATGCGCCCAGAAATTTAGACGTTTCCAAAAGCCTCGCGAGCGCCATGGCGTAAGCGCCCATGCGCAGGGAACAGTGTCGCTTTTCAGCCTCCGCAAAGACATTTTCTGCCGCCGTGGTCATCCTCTCGGCAAGGCGCTCCGCGACCTCCTCCTCTGTCCAGCAAAACCGGCTCATATTCTGTACCCATTCGAAATAGGAGACAATGACGCCCCCTGTATTCGCCAGAATATCGGGAAGGACAATCTTCCCGTTCTCCTCTAAAATCCGATCTGCTGCGGCGGTGGTCGGTCCGTTCGCCGCCTCGACAATGAACTTTGCGCGAACCCTTGCGGCGTTGTCCTCGGTGATCTGATTTTCAAGCGCGGCAGGCACCAGAATATCTGCGGAACATTCAAGCAATTCCCGATTACCCGCCGCCCCGGGAACAAACCGCATCCCCGGTTTCCGAGGCAGGTCGGAAAGCGTTTTCTTTTTCAGAGAAAGCGCGCGGAGCGCTCCGCCGTCCAACCCCTCCTCAAAGAACAATGCGCCCGAAATATCCGAAACGGCAACCACCTTCGCCCCCTCTTGGGAGAAGTACTTGGACGCGACGCTTCCGACGTTTCCGTTGCCCTGTACGGCGACTCTCCTGCCCTGAAACGAAGTTCCGTACTTTTTGAGCATCTCCCTTGCCGCAATGACGACGCCCCTGCCCGTCGCTTCCTCTCTTCCCAGACTCCCGCCCAGTGAGACGGGCTTTCCCGTCACGCACTCGGGCGTAAAACGGCGGTTGCGCTTGGAGTATTCGTCGCAGAACCAAGCCATAATCTTCGCGTTGGTATTGACGTCCGGCGCGGGGATGTCGGTTTCAGGTCCGATCACGGGAAAGATAGCGCCCGCATAGGCGCGGGTGAGCGCCTCGAGTTCCCGCTCGGACAAAGCTGCGGGATTGACCTTGACGCCGCCCTTTCCCCCTCCGTAGGGAATATCCGCAACGGCGCATTTGAAGGTCATAACCGCCGCAAGCGCTTTGACCTCTCCCATATCCGCGCACTCATGATATCGAATTCCGCCCTTATAGGGTCCCCGCAGAGAGCAGTGTTGGACGCGATATCCCTCGAATACCCGGAGACTGCCGTCGTCCATGCGGACGGGCACCGCAACCTCAATCTGTCGTTCGGGTCGGGTAAGAAAATCCACCTCTTCGGTGGATACGCCCGCAACCCTCGCCGCACCCGAGAGCGTATCGAGATAGTTCTGATAGAATTCGTTTTCCTTCATTTCGATATACCTCCTGCCTACGCAAAAAGGATATCAAAAATGGTTCCGCCGCGCAATGGGATAACTTGCCGCTTACTTGGACTTTCTTGCCCGAAATGCTGCGGGAGAAACGCCGTGTGATTTTTTGAACCATCGACTGAAATAGCAGACGTCCTCGAATCCGGCGAGCCTTGCGATCTCCGAAATTTTTTTATCTTCCGAGAACAGCAACTCTTCCGTCCGCTGCTCCCGCACGCGGCTGATATATTCGTGCGGACTGATGTGCATGGCACCCTTGAAGAGCCTCGAAAAATAGTACTTATTGACGCAGCACAGCGAAGCGAGCGCCTCAAGACTGAGATCTCCCTCGAGCGAGGCAATCCGCACGAGCGCGGGTTCGATTCTGCACTTATCGAAGAGGAGCGCGGAATCCGAATACTCGGCGACGCGTACCCGCGTACCTGCAAAGAGTACGGAAAACAGTCCGTAGATTCCCCCGATTCGCGCCAGTTCTCCGTAACCCGTACCCGCCTCACGAAACAGCCGCAAAAAAGCATCGGTGACCCTCTTTTCGCGGATGAGATTGGGAAACTTAAGCCTTCCTTCCACAAAAGCGGCGTAGAATTCTTTTTCGTCCCCTCCGCCGAGTTTTCCCGAAAAGTAGCGGGGCGTGCAAAGAAGGAGATGATACCGCACGCCTTCCGTCCCGCTCTCCGCCATATGGCTCTCATAGGGATTGACGACAACGACGTCTCCCGGTCCCACGGAAAATCGAGTATCCTCGATTGTGAGTACCGAATTGCCTGACAGAATATATTTAATCTCGAGTTCTTCGTGCCAGGACATTCCGAAATTCGGCATTTTGCGCCCCGCTTCCACCTGTTTTTCGGGCTGTAAGAGGAGCGGAAACGCCTCTCCGCCGAAATCAATCTGATCGTGGAATCCATCCGTTCTCATTTTTTCGTCACTCGGCGCACCGCGTCGAGGTACCCGTTCCCGAAAGCGAGGTCGGGTTCGAGCGCGCTCCCTTCCGTCCACTCGTTCCAAGCGTTGATTGTCAGTGCGCCGAGCCCGTTCTCGTCCGCTTCCACCTCCGCGCAAAGTCTCTCGAGCGCTCTTCCGAACCTCTCGGGAGTATTCCCCGTCACAACGGGGCAATAGGGATAGCCGACTTCCTCCCATCCCTCCGTCCCGACAGTGCGTGGCGAGGAATCCCAACCCACGGTCACATTCCCGAGATAGGGAAGGCGATACTTTCTTCGGAATTCGGCATAATCCCCCGCAGCCGCCGTCGCGAGCGTTTCGTAGTCCGTGGTCTGCCATGAGAGTTCGTGGTGATGCACCCAGACGTAGCTCCCCACACTGTCGAATCCGAGGTAAGCGGTCAGTTCGTCGAGATCGGCGCGCGCCTGTTCTCCCGGCAAAATGGGCGCCTCATAGACGATCGCGTTGAGGTGAAGCTCCCCCGCTCCCTCGAGCGCCGCAAATTTGCGAAATTCTGTCAGCGCCTCGCGCGCGCCCTCTCTTCCTCCGAAGGTCGCAATCAGATTGCCGAGGTCATAGAAAGAAAAATACTTGCCCCCTTTCAACTTCCAGTAGTTGGGTTGTGTCATATAGGAGAACACGACGCGCTTCAGCCCCTCCCAGAATTTCTCCTCTTTGAGCGTCCCGCGAAACTGCACCTCCCTGCCCCCGCGCTTGGCGGGATGGATGTCCGTCCAGTCGTGATTCGCCCACATGAGCGCAAACCCGAGTTCAGCGCAGTTGTCCGCCCGCAAAAAACCCTCTTTCAGACACCGAGAGAGGAATTCCCCTTCTTCGTACCAGTACCAGTCAAAGAGGAACGCGGACAGCCCCGCATCCCTTGCGGCGGAGATTTTTTGCGCCATGACCCGCGGGTCAGCCTCGTCCTCGTATCCCCAGGCGGGAATTTTCGGCTGAAGATGCCCGGGAAAACGGGGTTTCGCGGCACGCAAGAGTTCCCACTCCGTCCACCCTCTGCCGTGCCGCGCTTCGTTGAGCGGATCGACGTGAAAGTTTGGAAAATAGTAGGCAGCGATCTGCGGTCTCATACGCTCCCCTTTAACGGCACCAGTTTGAGCGCGTTTTTGTAGAATATCTTATCCAGCACCTCCTGACGGAGACCCAGGGAGAGCAAAAACTCCTTGTGGAGCTTGAAGAAGGTGTCCCTCGCATATAGAATGCGGTCGGCGTAATCGGTCAGAAATTTTTTCGCAAATTCGGGATCGCGGGAGAGCGCGTTGTTTCCCGAACCCGCGGAGATATCGCAGTACAGATTGGGGTATTTGTCGAGGAGTCGAAGGAGTTTTCCTCCGGGAAGTACCTTGCCCTGCGGATAGGGTGTCGTAATCCCCTGTTCGTCCCCGGAGATATGGCACCAGAACCCGGGCGCATGCCCGAGGAAAATGGTATCCGGACAGGCAATCATGGCACGCTCGAGGGTGTCGATGTCTCCGCCGTACCAGTAATGCGGACGCGGGTAATGCCCGTCCCCGTGCGGAATGGGATAGTCAAGATGCACGGTAACGGGAAGCCCGTTCTCCCCGCACCAGCGGAAGAGTGTGGTTGCGTCAAAGTTATCCAGCATCATGCGGAACTTGACTTCCCCGCACACCCGCACGCCGAAAGCCTTTACCGCGTACTTGAGACGGTCGAGCGCGTCCGGGCGTCTCGGGTCGGGCGCGAACCCGAGTACAAACCGCTCGGGGTACTTTTCGACGTAGGGAAGAGCGCGTTCAAAGGGTACGCATGTCCGATCCGTACCGTAAATACAGGGAAACAGAGAAACTTCGGACGGATTGTATTCGCCCTCGGGAATTTCACAGCTCAGGAGCCAGGTGACGTCGATTCCGTTTTCGTCCATATCCCGGACGAAATTCTCCCGGGTGACTGCGTACCAGTCCGCGTGGTTGTGTGCGTCAATAATCATGGGGTATCTCCTAAAAGAAGTCTTGAAGAATTCTTCGAGGGGACGCCGCAACGCGGCGCCCCCCGAAGGAGTCAAATATAGTGTTACAAATCTTTGTCCTTTTACTCTGTCGCGGACAGAGTATAGACCGCGTTGCCGAGGAGCGAAAGCGTCTTTGTCTCCGCGTCCCAACTCCAGGCGTCGCCCAGTTTCGCCGCAGCATCCGCCGCGCCCGTCTCGAACGCCGTTGCGTCCGCGTAGGACAGCACGTCGATATTGTCGGCGGTGCTCGCGCTGCCGTCCCCGCTCATGACGACGGGAGCGACAGAGCCCACAACGACGGAGTTTGCAATCGACAGATTCGGATAACCCGTAAAACCTCCGACAAACGCGCCGGATTTGTTCTCAGCAGGCTCATTCGTGACGACAGCCATGCAGTTTTTGATTCCGCGATCAATATCTCTACTGCTGTATCCGACAATCAATCCGGTCAGTTGTGTTCCCGGAACGCTTCCGCTGACAAAACAGTTTTCAATCAGTCCGCCGGGGCTGCCCCCCAATCTTAGGCAAATCGCGCCGCCGGCAACAACATTGACATTTTCCAATACGAGATTTTTTACGATGCCAGCCATATTGTCCCCGAGCAGTCCCGTTTTGTCGAAAGTAATATTTGAAATACGATAACCTCTTCCGTCGAAAGTGCCGCCAAACCACGCCAGTTCCGTTTGGCTGAACGTCGCGGATGCGTAATCGATATTTGCCGAAAGGATATAATATCCTGTGGTCTTGGATTTTGCAAAAGTCTGCCAGCCGTTCAGGCTTGCTACGTCCGAAATAACGTAGTCCGCGACAACCGCTTTCGCCTGATACCGCTTGTTCGCGTTCGTGACGACGGTGAAAGTCCTTTCGCCGCGCTCTGCACCGAATTCGGTTGCGGCGATGGAAACAGTTCCCGTTCCCGCAGTAAAGTTCAACGTCTTTCCCGTCGAATCCGTTATGCTCCTGACTGTTCCGTCAAATCCCGCTGTGCTCCAATCCGCCGAAGTTTTGGAGAGGTCGGCGATTCCGAGATCGGTTGTTCCGGCTACTTCCTCGATGTCGAGCACTTCGAAAGTCTCTTCCTTGACCGTCCCGTCAAAAGCGGTCGCGGTCACCGTAAAGCTCTTGCCCGCAGCGGACATAGGAACGGTGACAACTCTGTTCACCAGCGTGACTCCCGCGTCGTTCGCGCCCTCCTTCAGGGCGAGAACCGCAAGCGGACTGCTGACGGAAAGCGTAATTTCCGAGCCCGCAGCGATCGTGCTCTCGCTCGAGGTGATTGCAAATTCCAGCGCAAAACCCTTGGGCATGGGAACTGTCTTGGTCGTATCCCAGAAATCGGAGCCGAACCCCATGTCCGAATAGTCGAAATTCTCGAGCTGCGCACGCTCCGTAAAGCACGCTGCCGTGACGTTGTCCGGCGTATAGTCCGCCCCGGTATCCTTGTTCCGCATCGCCGCGGAATCGCCGATGACGATGCAGTTCTCAATATCGAGATTTGGATGATAGGACGTTGCGTCCTTGGGGAAAGCCGAACAGATTGCGGATGCGCCGACGGGAAGGGGCTCCTCGACGACGGCGACGCAGTTTTTGACCGTTCCCATCTTGGCCGAAGAATAGCCGACAATGAGCCCGCTCAAAGTCCCATTCACAGTGCCGGAAACGTAGCAATTCTCGATCGTTCTCGCCCCCGAAACGGTGCCCGCCGGACGGAAACGGTCGCAGATTGCGCCTGTACCGCCGCCGTTTTTATTGACCTTGACACCGGTCATGACGAGATTCTTTACCGTACCGCTGAAGTTATCTCCGACGAGGGAACCCTTATCAAATGTGATATTGGAAATAACGTGTCCCCTGCCGTCCAAAGTGCCGACCCAGTATCTGTCGCTCTCCCCTTTGAGCGCGCGCACCCAGCTTCCGTTATAGGGAATGTCCGCAGTCAGAAGGACATACTCCGTGCCGGCAGGCACCCAGCTCATTCCCCAGGCGTCGAGCGCCGCTTTATCCGCAATCAGAAGGTTTGCCCTGACAAACGTGAGACTCGTTGCGTAAACGCCGTCCTTCAGGACAACGGTATGCTCCCCGATCTCGAACTCGGAGCGGAGCGCAATTCCCTCCGAAGTCTTTTCAAATTCTACGTCGCCGCCGTTGGCGCGGACGACCGATGTCACGCTTTCAAAACTTCCCGCAAGTACGAGTTCGTCGGATTCGCCGAAATATTGCTCTTCCGCTTTCCTTTCCACAGGGAATACCGTTACGGTCGCGTAGGCGTCATAGCCTTCCTCTTGATACTCGGCAAAGATTTTGACCGTACCCTCGCGGTGCGCGGTCACGCGTCCGGTGTCGTCCACCGAAGCGATTTCCGTATTCTCGCTCCGCCAGGTCACGCCCGTTGTGACGGGTTCGTCATTGACAACGAGGTTATAAGAAAATTCGGCTGTATTGGGGTATGCCCCCTCTGCCGCCGCAGAAAGCTCCTTTGCGGTGGGCGTAATCGAAAACGCAACGTCATTTGTGACCTTAAGTTGAACCGAACCCTGATAATTTTTATTGCGATAGGTCGTACTTGCAAAGATCGTCGCGTCTCCGGTGCCGAGCGCCGTAATTCTCCCCTTCGAGGGATCCGAGGCAGTCGGCGTGACGGAAGCGATTCCCGCCATCTCGCAGGTCCAGTCCCAATTAAGCCCCGTGATTTCCTCCGTTCCCTCCATGAGTTTTGCCGTCACGGTGTACTTGCCGCCGATCGTAAGCGAGAGGTTATCGTCCGAGAGCGTTACGCGGCGGATCGCGGTATCCTGCACGGTGACGGTGCAGGAAGCCGCGGCGTCCCCCGCGGTCGCGGTAATCGTCGCCGTCCCTTCCGAAACGCCCGTTACAACGCCGTCCGAGACGGTAGCGACCGAAGCGGCGGAAGTGCTCCAGGTCACTTCCTCGCCCTCCTTGCTGAGCGTCGCCGTCAGCGTCTCGGACTTGCCGATTTCGATCGTCAGCGTTTCCTTGTCCAACGTGACCGTAAGCGGGTCTCCGCCGCAGGCGGCAAATCCGAAACAGGTCAGCGCGAGAACAAGCGCCGCAACGAGTGCTCTTCTAAGCTTTTTCATCCTTCTTCCTCCTTAAAATTATAATTTACAAAGGAAACACCTTTGTTCCTTCCGTTTTCTCCGCTCGGAAGAATGTAAGAGAGTTCGCCGATATACGGGCAAAGCGCCTCATCTTTCTCCCTAAAAAAGAAAAGTTTACCGAAGCAATTCTGCGCTGTCGCTGTCGCAGTAGAGTACGGCATCTTTATGCCGGCGCAAAATACTCGCGGGACAACTCTCGGAAATCTCGCCGTAGAGCGTATTCCAGACCGCCCGAGCCTTGGTCTTAGAGGGAACGACACAGAAGACGCTGTCCGCCTCCGTCAGCGCCGGAATCGTGAGCGTAATCGCGTGTGTCGGCACGTCCGAAACAGACGCAAAGCACCCGTCGTTGACCTGTTGATTCCGGCAAATTTCATCGAGCTCTACCACCTTGACCCATTTTTCATCCCGGAAGTTCGCAACCCAGGGATCGTTGAAAGCGATGTGTCCGTTTTCCCCGATTCCCATGCAGACGATATCCGGCAAATGTGCGCGGAGGAGCGCCTCATATCTTGCGCATTCCTCCCCGAGGTCGGCGGCATTTCCGTTCAGATAATTGACGCTCTTGAATTTCCGCAGCCCGAAAATTCTGTCCCGCAGAAATTGCCCGAAAGCCTGCGGCGCATCCGCGGGAAGCCCGATATACTCGTCCATATGAAACGCATTCACTCTCTCCCACTCGATGCCGCCGATCGAAGTCAGCCCATTCAAAAATTCATTCTGCGAAGGAGCGGCGGCAAAGACCATATTCGCCTCGCCTCTGTCCTTGATGACTTGCCGAAGACGGCGCGCCACGTCAATTGCCGCATTGACACCCATATCCCTTCGGGTGTTGTATTTTTTAACCGTCAGACCTGAAACAAAAAAACCGTTGAGCAAACACATTTCAAATCATCCTAAAAGCATTAGATTCCAAACTTTTCCACTTTAATCGTCTTTCGGGTCTCATACGCTCTCTTCACCGCGTCGAGATAGAATACCGGCGCGACGAGCTGTTCATAGGAATGCCTCATCTTTCCGGTCCGAAGCATTTCCGCGAATTCGTCACACTCGTGACGGTAGATGAGCGCACTGTCAATTTCCCTCGAATAGAGCCGCTCCTTTGTGGAGACCTGTCCGAAGTACTCATAACAACCGTCCATAAAACGGTTTTCGACGACGAAATTTTGATACCTGACCATAGCGGTTACGTTTCCGGCGCACTCCATCGCGCAAATTTCGACCGGATCATAGCCGAAAACAGTCATGCAGATCTCCGCGAGATGAGAGGAATAGAACCAAAAACCGCTGTAAGGATTCTCCATATTGAGAGGCGCGACAACCGAACCGCCGTGCACCTTGTCGGGCGCCTTTTGAACCTCATGCTGAAGCATCAGAACGTCATAACAGTTTTTTAGCGAAGATCCCCCCGTGAGCGGAACTTGTTTGGACTTTGCGAGTTTTGCAAGCGATACTGCCTCCGAAGGGTCTGTCGTAAACGGCTTGTCAATGAACATGGGAAGCCCCGCCTCGAGGAATGGGCGGGAAAACTCTGCGTGATACTTCCCGTCCCGTGCGGTCACCATCACAGCGTCCACCTTTCCGAGCATATCCTCCGGACGTTCTGCGATAAATTCAAGCTGAAACTCCTCAAAGCATCTCTTGTTGCTCTCCGCGTCAACTCCGCCTACGCCCACGACCTTGAGGTCGGCGTAGGCGGGGTCCGAACGAAAAATATCCATAAACGCGGGCGCGTGCGAATTTTCACTGCCGATAATACCGATTTTAAACATGAACTTTCTCCTTTTTACGCAATGCCCCACTGAGACCAAAGGTTGCCGATCGGTCCGACTTCTTTATAGTAACTGATTCCGATGCTCTCGGCGTCCGCACGGAACTCCGTTTTCATGCGAAGCAGTTCGCTCTGCGTATAGTTGCCGGCATACAGATTGATGAGCGCGTACCGGAAAGTAATGCTCTCGCGATTGATTCTCCAATACAGCTTTTCATACTTTTCGGGATCCGAAATTTTAAGCGGTTCGATGTCCGCATACGCCCGGTCAATCTCCGCGAGGAAGCCGTCCAGGACGTTTTTCGGCCAGTATTTCTGATTGAGCGAGCTGTTGAACTTGTTTCCGTTGTATCCGAGCGAATCCTCCATATAGTTTTCCCAAACGCGCAGGTGATTGAAGAGCCTGAGCATGGTATCCCCTGCCTCCTTGTAATAGTTGGCGAAGAAATCCCGGATGAGCGCATCATAGTCGGCATCTACATCCCAGCGGAGCTTGGCGGTCAGATAGATAGAGAGGTCCGTAAAGTCTGTCCCGACCGCTTGGTTGTGCTCTCCCTGATTGAAGAGAAGCTGAACATTGAAGTCGCGGTAAAATTTCATATTCTGCTGAAGGGTGTCCACCGTATTAAAATTCAACAGATACTCGTGGAAGTTCGTTTCGTATCCCCATACGTAAATGGTATGCACCATCGTGGACCACGCCTTCATGCTGTTGAGATAATTGGCATTCGCGCCCTCGTAGAGGGGTTCCTTCCAGTTCGCAATACTCGGGCACCAGAAGAGGACGAGATTGTCCTCGAATTTGAGACTCTCCTCGATGGGCACGTATTCCCCGGCGTCGTTGAGCTTTGCGGGCGCCCCCTCGCTGTTGTGGTAGGCGAAGATGACGATATTGACCTTGCGTCCGGGTGCGACCTCCGCGAGCCATTCCTTGATGTCCCGCGCGCACTTGTTGCCGAAATTGACAAGATTCCCCGCGTCCGTGCCATACTTCGCCTTGTCTGCGGAACACTGTTCGCAGGTGCACCAGGTCCGAACGTCCATCTGCGTGACAGACACGTTTAAAACGTCCGGCTTGCTCAATATCATCTCTTTGAGTGCGGGTAAAAAGGCTGTCTCGTACATCTCCTCGTTGGAGAGACAAAGCTGCGTGCGGTCAGGGCTGAACCAGGTGGGATGCTCTTCCGCCCAATCGTCGATCGCTACATAACTCAAGGTATTGTGCACAAATCCGATATTTTTGGAGCTCGAGGGAATCGCGCCGAACATCCAGAGCTCCGCCCAGGTCTGATATCCGAGCCGAAGCGCGCCGGACACGTCGTTAATGAGCGCGCCGTATTGAGACTGCAACTGCTGAATATCGGGAATCACCTCGGTATGATAGTCAGGCACCTTGCAATCCGTCACGCCCGTATCGTGGACGATTTCGTCCAACGCATACACTTCAAAATGAAATGTCCCGCGCAAAAATTCATAGACCGCGTACAGCGTGCCGTACTCCTTGCCGCCTGCCATAAAGACGGAACGCCCCTTGGTCTCGACGCGATAGCCGTTGACTCCGATCTTATCCCGGTCCACAGTTACGCCCGCATCCTCGAGGAACGCGGTATTCCCGACAGAGAGATACTCCGCGCCCTCCGACCAGGTCACTTCCTTGTCGGTGACAATGGGGAGATCGACTCCCGTCGCTTCCCGGAAATAGGTCCGAAGATCGTTTTGCGCCATGGTTTCGCCGGCAGAGGAGGTCTCGGGCACGACAATGGTATAACTGCTTGCGCCCGCCTTGACGAGGTCATAATCCGTGAATTCAACCGTGGGCTTATTGTTCTCTTCCTGCTCCTCGCCCGGCTTTCCGCCGCATCCGGCAAGCGTACCGCAGGCAAGTACCGCAAAGATACAGATGAAGGTAAAAATCTTTTTCATAATAGGTTCCTCACTTTACCGTCATGGTATAGTCCGAAAACGTCGCGTTGCCGTCCCCGTCAATGGCGAGATAAGTCAGGGTATAGACGCCGGCAGTCAAAGTGACTTCAATTTTGTTTTCAGGCTTTTTGGAATCGGTAAGCTGTTCCACCGTTCCGTCCGGTCTGTGCAGAAAGACGCGGAGCACAATTTGATCCGAAGGCGTGAGGTCGTCCGTCGCCGTCGCCGCGGGAGGCGAAAATTTTGTTCCCGCACGCACGGTTTCGGGCGGGTTTTCAGACAGATGAATCGTCGGTCCCGCAGTATTTACGACGTTTTCGATATAGAAGATTTCCGAGGAATTTCCCGCTCCGTCCGTGGCAACCAGCGTTACTGTATAGCGACCGTAGGAAATGAGGTCGAATTGGTATCTCGCATAGGGTACGGTGTCCAGCGTCACGCCGTTGATATCCTTCACGTAGTCTCCGTTCGGGTCCGTTACGCTCACCGAAAATTCCGTCAGCGGGTTTAAAACGTCGATTGCAATCGCCTCGGTAACCGTCGCCCGGCTTCCGATGGATTTGGTTCCCCCATACTCACCCAGGCGTACAATCTGCGGTCCGATATATTCCTCGGTGTCCGAACTGAATACCTGACCGTTGAGGGAATAGACTCGAAAGAGCTCGTTTTTCCCGTTATAATCTCCGAATTCTATTCGAAGCCAAATGGTTTCACCCGTAAAGCCTGCAAAGGGCGTTCCGTTCAAAAAGCTGTCGAAGGAGTAAAATACGCCGTTGCTCGCAATACGGTTGAGCAAGGAATCGAAGGTCACATCGAAGGTTGCCTTGGGCTGATAGGTCGTCTCGTAGCCATAGCCGTCGTTGATGCGGATTTGCACCGAATCCGAGCCCTTGAAAAAGCTGATTTTCAAAACCTGAGAAGGATCTGCACATCCCGTCAGATAGATGTCGGCTCTGCCGACGTTCGTTGAATTGAGCATAAATTTGAGGGAGAATTCGCGGTAGTAGAGCGGATTGATATAGTTAAATATCACGTTATCCGCGTCATTCGCCCGATAGGCAATATAGGTCTCCTTCTTTGTGTTGACCTTCGCGTCCCCCTCCCAGACAAAGAATTTGGAAAAGTCGAGCGCGTTCCCGTCCTTGACGTTGACGATCCGGACGGAATAGTCCTTCGACCCCGTCCCTTTCGCGCCGCGCGCGGTATAGCGAACGGTAATCGTCTGACCGTCGAGCGCGGCGTCCGGCACGTAACTGCCGTTTACCTGCGTCTCCGCGCCCTCCGCAATAACGGAAACAGATGCGTCAACGGGAACGGGATTCTCCACGCTGTAATCCGTCGCAGAGAGTGCAGGGAAGGTATAGCCGTATCCCGCAATCAGGTACTTCTGTACCGAAGCGTCCCTCTCGAACACCGGTTCGAGATTGGGTTTGACCGTTACGGAATAGCTCTTCTCCGAGACATTTCCCACATAATCGACGGCAGTATAGGTGACCGTATAAACGCCCGTCCTCTTCGGAAGGAAACCTTCGCTATTCGCTTCGACGGTCACACCATTCTCGTCCGCAACGGAGACCTCGACTTTTTTGTCGCCGACTCCCCCCGCTGCGGTTGCCTGACCAAAGGGCACCGCGATGCCGGCGAGTCCCTCCGTTGTCTCCCCCGTCAGAAGAATTTCGAGCGCGTCCGTCTCGGAAGCCTGTACCGCCGTCACAGTCAGAATCTTCGTACCGACGTTCCGGAAACCGTCCTTGGCGGAATATTCGAGCACGTACTCTCCGGTCTTATCCGGCGTAAAGGCGCCGTTCTCTATCGGATACTGATATTTTGCGCTCGAATAATAGTTCCGCCAGACCTTGACCGTGACGTCGCACGTTCCGAACACCCGGTCAAAAGCCGTCGCGGAAAAAATCGGATAGGGTTTTCCCGCCACTGCGTGGGGAATCTCGTCGCCGTAATTCCCGGTATCTATGTTCAGAATCGGCGCATCGGTATCGTCATACTCCGCAACGGAAAGACTCGCGCCCGCGGCTTCGGTCACCATGAAACGCGCCACGGTGCCGCTCCCCGGTTTGATAGACAAACGCACTTCGCCGGTCGTGAACCCGCTCCAGAGCTTCGTAAAAAATTTCTGATTGTCAAGGTCTGCGACAAGCGCCTTATTGGCGTACACGGATTTGGTCTCATAATTCATGGAAATGCTGATCGTGTTCGCGGTATAATTCTTTGTCGGCTGATAGATGAACCAGGTGGGCGTGCCGTAAGCGTTATTCACGTGCACCATGTCCCTTCCGGATTCATATCCCGTAAGGGGCTGCCCGGACGCCGCCGCCTTCGTGTAGCCGTGGGAGGCGGGATTGTTGTTGTACGGAATGTGGACGATCGTCACCTTATTGTTTTCATCGTAAATATCCGTCAGAGTAAACTCCAATTTCTCGAAGTCCGCCATACCCGGCGTAGACGGAATCACAAAGAGCTTTGCGAGCAGGTCGTTTTCGGTCTTTTTATTGAGATCGATGACCTGCGAGAAGGTGAGCGTATCTCCGGTCACGATATTGCAAAGGAGTCCCCTCGTTCCCTCATATTCGCCGTAGGTCATCGTGCTGGCGGGATTCTTCGCGGAATAGGCGGCAACCCGAACGGTGAAATCCTTTGTCATTCTTGCGTAGCCGCCCTCCGTGTAGGCGGCGTATTCAAGAGAATAGACGCCCGCGCAGTCCAGTACGGGACGAGCGGCGGAAGAAACCCTGCCGTCGGGATAGTACAGCACGGCGGAAGCGTCAACGGTTTTCCCCCCTGCGGTATAGGTCGCCTTGGGGACGCTTAATTCGCTCCCGTAGGTCTGATACTCCGCAATCGTCACCTCCGAAAAACCGTCTGTCGTCGCCGCAAACGAGAGTCCGAGCGACAGACAAACCGCGGCGAGAAGCGCGGCTGCGAGCAGAGAAATTTTCCATCTTTTCTGCGTCATAATAACCTCCCTTTCAAAATCATTCTTTTACGCCGCCCATCGTGATATTCCCGATAAGACGGTTATGGAAACAGAGAAACACGACAAGCACAGGCAAAAGCAGCAGCATCGCCCCGGTAATTTTATTCGGCACCCACGAATTTTCGGTAGCCGCCGAAAAGCTGTACTGAAACATGCCGTAGGCAGCCGTCGGGTGGCTCGGCAGATAGATCAAGGGCGTTTGATAATCGTTCCAGAATTCGATGAACTTCAAAAGCATAATGGTGAAAAACGCGTTTCGGACAACGGGTAGTACGATACTGACGAAGGTTCGAAGATTCCCGGCTCCGTCGATCTGCGCCGCCTCTACAAAGTCCTTGGACAGCGAGGAAAAGGTCGCGTGAAAGACAAGATAATACATGCCCAAAAAGTTCGCTTTGAGAATCCATGTACCCACAATGGAATCATAGAGTCCCACCGCCTGCGTGATTTGAATTTCAGAGGGCAGCGCGCCCACGACGGGGAGTCCCATGGCGACAAGCACCGTCACATAGACGATTTTGCTGAACCGAAAGGGAAAACGCGCGGTCGCGTATGCGGCAATACAGGGTATGAGCGTCGCGAAGAAGGAGCAACCGACCGCGTAGAGCAGAGAGTAACCGAGCTGCTCCAAAAAGTAAACCCTTCCCCCGCCGGGAATGGGAACGGACCAGGCGCTGAATGCCTTGATATAATTGTCGAACGCCCAATTCTTGGGCAGTCCGATCGGGTCATTGCGGTAGCCCATATTCGTCTTAAGCGAGGTCAAAAGTCCCCACAGGAGAAGAATCAGAATGGACAGCACATAGACCGCCATGACAAGAAACACGATTCCGAGCACAGCCGCCCGGACAATCTCCCCGGGGGAGCGAAATTTAGACAATACTTTCTCTCTCATCATGCACCTCTAATCCGGGGAAGGTCCGTACTTCAACAGCAACCGACGGACAACGAGCGTAACGGGAACGATGACGATCGTAAAGACGAGTCCCATCGCGGACAGATACGGATACTCGGCGAGCGTTGCGCCTTGGGTCTCCCTGAACAGATAGTAACCATAGGTCCAGAGCGAGGATTCCGCGCCGCTCCCATAGAAACTGAACAGATGCATTTGATTCGTAAACACGCCCACAAGATTGATGACGAGAAAGGTCACGACCGTGGGATAGACGCCCGGGAGCGTAATGTGCCAGAATTCCTGCAACAGAGAACAGCCGTCCAGCCTTGCCGATTCGGAGAGGGATTCGGACACACCGCCCATCGCGCCGGTGTACATGAGGATACTTGTCCCGAATCCCATCCACACGTTGTAGAAGAGAATGACCGGCAACACCGTTTTCTGATTGGCGAAGAGTCCGTCCATCCCCTCTTTTCCAAAGATTTTTTCCGCGATTTCGGGTACCGCGCTCTCGCAGAAATAGTGAAAGAGAAGCGCCATGACGATCGCGGAGAGAATGGACGGAAGAAAGAGAAGAATCTTGAACCCGTTGTGAAAGAACAGTTTTTTGTAGATATAGTAGGAAAACAACAGCCCCAGCGAAACGCCGACCACCGTAGTTACGAGATAGAGAAGAAGAGAATTCGCCCACGCCCTCGAGAGTTCGGGAGAGTGAAAGATGTCGAAGAATACCCGCCGAAAATTTTCAAATCCCGCAAAGGAGTATCCATTGTCAATGTCATAGGATTTAAACGCCAGAAAGATAGAATTGGCGTTGACCGCGATATAGAAGACGACGAACTGCAAAATCGGAAACGCGAGCATTCCGATATAGAACGCGAGATCTCTCTTCTTTTTCGCGCTGAATGTGCTGCCCCGGGTCATTTTCCCCTCCCTGTTTCAGTCAAAATACTTGGAATAGCTGTTGTCCCAAACCGTTTTTGAGTGCACTGTCGCCATTCCGAGGAAGTAATCTTTGGCATTGATTCCGTCCTTGCGGAAGGCGTCGATCGCATAGGACTTTGCCGTACCGTTTACGACAGAAGTCCATTGGCTCAAAAGGTTAAAGCTCGACTGATTGTTGAGATACATAGGATCTGTGGAATAGGGATAGACAATGCTCGTATTGGGATTGTTCTTGAGTGCGAACACAGATTTTCCGTAGGCGCTCATTTCCTCGAGCACGTCTTGAGGGATGTCATAGTTGAGGGCACGGGGGGTGTTGGTGATCACCGTAAATTCCACTAACGACTCGTCCGTATAACAGAATTGCAAAAAGAGCTTTGCCATCTCGACGCTCTTATCCGCGATATTCGCGTTGATGAAAGCGAGACTGTACAGGTAGTCGTACAGCGTTGCTCCTCCCGCCATGCCTGTCTCCGCCTTGGGAAGAGGCATGTAGCCGAATCTGCGGTTTTCCCGTGCGGCTCTCGCGCCGTATTCGCCGACAAGCTGATCGAACGCGCCCGAGGCTTCCGCCTCATTCTCCCAGTAACTGCCGTCGATGAAGAACGCGACGGGCTTATTGATGAGAGAGCTTTCGAGATAGGTCAGCTGTGCCCCGGTATGGGAGACGGACTCGTTCTTTGCGTCGTCGTGGAAATAGCTGACGTTGGAAGTCATGCGATCCACAAAACTCAAAGCATAGGCGCGCCCCGCCTGATTGATGAGTTCATAGCCGTTCCGTTTCGAGATCGGCGTCTCGTCCCTGAAAGAGATGTCCGTAATTTTTCCGGACGAATCGGTGGAAAGGGAAGAAACAAGGTCTTTGCTTGTCCCGTTAAAGGTGTAGTTGAGCATCATATTCTTCTCTCCCTCGTAGTCTGCGTAGAGCGCACCGAGGAAGTAATCGATATAACCCTGCCGAACCATACCCGACCACAGAAAGGGCGTAATCCCTTTTTTCGTCATGACGTCGCACAGTGCGAAGAGTTCGTCATAGGTCGCGGGCAAACCGTCGTCTGCGGAATAGTCCACTCCGTCAATGATACCCGTCTTTCCGTCCGGACCGAGCGAACGTTCCTGCGTCTTGCTCGTCACGAGTCCTGTAGAAGTTGTCGGATTTTTCGCGTAGTACAGGTTCTGTTTTTCAAAAAGGTCAATATCATAGGAAAGCCCGAAGTAGGACGCATAGTGCGGAATGGCGTAAATTTTGCCGTTATAGTCATAATAGTCCTTCTGCGTCTCGTTGAGTTTGTCGTAAATCGACCCCTCTTCTCCGTACTTTTCAGTCAAGTCCTCCTTGACGATATCCGTAATATCGAGAAATTTTCCCTGCGACGCGCCGTCGTAGTAGAATCCCTGCTCGGTGAAGAACACATCCTGTTTTTGGGTCGCGATGGTATCGATGAGCGTTTTACCCGTAGTCTTGCTGCCCTCGATAATGACCTGAACGCCCTGCGTTCCTTCCCAAAATACAGTATTTTGATATTTTTCCTCAAATCTTGCGGCGACGGTATTGATCCAATCGCTTCCAAAACCGCCGTCAAAGTTGCCGACATAGAGCTGCGCCTTGGTCTCGTCGATCTCGGGACCTTCGCTCGGACCGCAGGCGGCAGTTCCGAGAAGAGAGAGCGAAAAGAGTGCCGCAACTGCAATGCGAAAGAACTTTTTCATGAAAAAATCTCCTTTGAACCATTTTAGTATCACAAGTATATCATGTCGAATTTTAGAAATAAATATGAAAAACAGCACAAAATATTGCATTTCTGGCACAAGAAAAAGAGCTCGCAGTCACCTCTGCGAACCGACTTAAAACTTTTGTAAGGATTTTTGGCCAAAAATGTTTACAAAAGTTTTTTTACATTATATATAGAGCGAATAAAGGAAACAATTTATACAGGAGGAGTCATATGAAAAAATACCCCTGTCATCTCATGCTTTCAGCGGACGTTCTCGACGAGATCGACCAGATTGCCGAGCGCGAAAACACCACCCGTTCCAACCTCGTCAACCGGATTCTTGCGGACTATGTTTCTCTCACTATGCCCGAAAAACACTTCGACAGGATCTTTCGCACGGTCGAAAATTTCCTGAACGGGTGCGGCGGATTTTCGCCCTTCTTCGAGCCCAATTCCCCCGTCATGTCCATCAAGAGCTCCCTCGAGTACCGATACCGTCCCACCCTCCGCTACGAGGTCGAGATGTACCGAACGCCGGACGCCGTTATAGGCGAACTCAACGTCATCTTCCGCACGCAGGCGCCCGAGCTTCTCGTCGAACTCACCCGATTTTTCAAACTGTGGATGAATCTAGAGGCGCTCTACGTCTCCGCATTTTTTTCCGAAAACGCCATCCGCTATTCTCTCGCGGAGGGCAGGTTCACCCGGACTTTCGCCCTTCCCCGCGAACGCAGTTACGACCCCGAGGAGACCGGCAGAGCCATCGGAGATTACGTCGAGACCTTCGACGAACTCTTGAAAAAATGGCTGTCGGGAGAGTTTTCGTCCCAACGGGAACTTGAAAACGCTTATCTTGCCCGCTTAAACGGCGGCATGCTCATGATATAAGGAGGAATCACCATGAACGCACAAAAACTCACGCAAAAAGCGCTCGAAGCCATACAGAGCGCGCAAAATATTGCCATTGAAAACCAAAATATGCAGATTATGCCCGAGCACCTCGCCTATGCGCTCCTCGATCAGGAGGGCGGCGTCGTTCCCCAACTCTTCAAAAAGATGGGCAAGGATACGGACGCGGTGCTCGCGGAACTCGATACCCTCATCCGAAAGATGCCCGCGGTCTCCGGGAGCGGACGGGAGCCGGGCGCGGTCTATGTCGCTCCCCTCACGGACAAGATTCTGACCGCCGCCGAACGGCTCGCCGAGGGCATGAAGGACGAATACGTCTCCGTCGAGCATATCATGCTCTCCCTCTTTGACTACGCCGAGGGGGGGCTTAAGGAGCTCTTCAAGGCGCGCGGCATCAAGAAAGCGGACTTTCTCGCCGAACTCAAAAAAATCAAGACCGACCGTATCACTTCGGACAACCCCGAGAGCACATACGACGCCCTCGAAAAGTACGGATTCGACCTCGTACAGCGCGCCAAGGACGGCAAGCTCGACCCCGTCATCGGGCGGGACGGCGAAATCCGCAACGTCATCCGAATCCTCTCCCGCAAGTCCAAAAACAATCCCGTCCTCATCGGCGAACCGGGCGTAGGCAAGACCGCCGTCGCCGAGGGACTCGCGCAGAGAATCGTGCGCGGGGACGTTCCCGAGGGGCTGAAGGAAAAGACCATTTTCGCCCTCGATATGGGCGCGCTCATCGCGGGCGCGAAATTCCGGGGCGAATTCGAGGAACGGCTCAAGGCGGTGCTCTCCGAAATCAAGAAGAGCGAAGGGCGCATCATTCTCTTCATCGACGAACTGCACACCATCGTCGGCGCGGGCAAATCCGAGGGCGCGATGGACGCGGGCAATCTCTTAAAGCCCATGCTCGCCCGCGGCGAACTGCACTGTATCGGCGCAACCACCCTCGACGAATACCGCAAGTATATCGAAAAGGACGCCGCGCTCGAACGCAGATTTCAGCCGGTCATGGTGGACGAACCCACCGTCGAGGACACCATCTCCATTCTCCGCGGACTCAAGGAACGGTACGAAATCTTCCACGGCGTACAGATTCACGATCAGGCGCTCATCGCTGCCGCGACGCTCTCCAACCGCTATATCACCGACCGTTTTCTTCCCGACAAGGCGATCGACCTCGTAGATGAGGCTTGCGCCATGATCCGCACCGAAATCGACTCCATGCCCACCGAAATGGACGAGATTTCCCGCAAGATTATGCAGCTCGAAATCGAGGAGATGGCGCTCAAAAAAGAGACCGACAACCTCTCCAAAGAGCGGCTTGCGGCTCTCCAAAAGGAGCTTGCCGACCTCCGCGAAAAGTTTGCCGCGATGAAGGCGCAGTGGGAGAACGAAAAGAAGGGCATCAGCGCGGTTTCGGACACCAAGGCGGAAATCGAAAGGGTCAATGCCGAAATCGAGGCGGCACAGCGCAATTTTGAGTACGAAAAAGCCGCCAAACTACAGTACAGCAAGCTCCCCGAACTCAAGAAAAAGCTCGAGGAGGCGCAGGCGGAGAGCGAGAAAAAGCACGCGAATTCCCTGCTCCGCGACAAGGTCACCGAGGAGGAAATCGCGAAGGTCGTCTCCCGCTGGACGGGCATTCCCCTCTCCAAGCTCATGGAGGGCGAGCGGGAAAAGATCCTGCACCTCGACGAAATCCTGCACAAGCGGGTCATCGGACAGGACGAGGCGGTCACAAAGGTCACCGAGGCAATCCTGCGCTCCCGCGCCGGAATCGCCGACCCCAACCGCCCCATCGGGTCCTTCCTCTTCCTTGGTCCCACGGGCGTCGGCAAGACCGAGCTCGCCAAGGCGCTCGCCGAATGCCTGTTCGACGACGAACACAATATCGTGCGCATCGACATGACCGAATATATGGAGAAATTCTCGGTCTCCCGTCTCATCGGCGCGCCTCCGGGATACGTCGGCTACGAGGAGGGCGGACAGCTCACCGAGGCAGTGCGCAGAAAACCCTATTCCGTCATTTTGTTCGACGAAATCGAAAAGGCGCACCCGGACGTCTTTAATATCCTCCTGCAAGTGCTCGACGACGGTCGTATCACCGATTCGCAGGGGCGAACGGTTGACTTTAAGAACACCATTATTATTCTGACCTCCAACCTCGGCTCGACCTATCTCCTCGAGGGCATCGACGAGGAGACCGGGGAAATCCGACCCGAGGCGCGGGAACAGGTCGAACAGCTCTTAAAGAGCAGTTTCCGACCCGAGTTTTTAAACAGATTGGACGAAATCGTCTTCTACAAGCCGCTCACCAAGGAGAACGTCACGAAAATCATCGACCTGCTCGTCCAAAAGCTCGCCGAGCGACTCAAAGACCAACAGCTCTCCCTCGAGGTCACTTCGCCCGCGAAGGCGCTCATCGTCGAAAACGGATACGACCCCGTTTACGGCGCGCGCCCCCTCAAGCGGTACTTGCAGAGCAAAATCGAAACTCTCATCGCGCGGACCATGCTCTCAACCGAACTCGCGCCCGGCGACACCCTCGTCGTCGGCGAGGAAAAGGGCGAATTTACCGTAACGGTCAAAAAATAACTCAAATGAAGAGAGCCGGCAAGGGTTTCAACCCCTGCCGGCTCTCTTTTTCGGTTTGGTCAGAGCGTAGCTGTGTTCGAGCATGCGCAGAACTTCGTCGTCCGGCGCGCGGGACAGAATGACGCTGTTCCAATGCGTCTTGTTCATGTGATAGCCCGGTATCACCCCCGGCACGTTCTCCCGCAGGAGCTGCGCGAGCGCCGGGTCGCACTTCAGGTTCAGGAGCATTTCCCCTTTGTGCGCGATGAAAGCACCGAACCATTTGTTGTTTGCGCGGTGTTTCAGGACGGGAATGTCCTCCTCGAAGGGAAAATCGAGGTAGGTATCCTCAAACGCAAGCGCGTGCTCGATCGCCTGTTCTTTCGTCATTCTTCTCTCTCCAAAAGTTGAATCAAGGCGGCGGGGTCGGTCTTGCCCACCGCCGTGCGCGGAAATTCCTTCAGCGTCAGAATGCGGACGGGCCGGGCGTACACCGAGAGGTTTTCCCGAATTGCCGCGGCAAT
The DNA here is from genome assembly GCA_905215695.1 of uncultured bacterium. Classification (GTDB taxonomy): domain Bacteria; phylum Bacillota; class Clostridia; order Christensenellales; family HGM11417; genus CAJMQN01. The sequence continues at coordinate 106,186 of CAJMQN010000005.1, read as the reverse complement.
TCCCCTCTCGTCCGGCTCTCCCTCGGACTGTAGGAAGAGCGCGACCGCAAAACCCCGCTTTTTGTCCGGTATCCCCGCCGCATACGCGCCCGCAACCCCCGGAAAGCGCACCGCGAGCTGTTCGATTTCCGAAGGGTACACGCTCACGCCGCTCACTTTGACGATGCGTTTGATACGGGACAGAAAGGTCAAATACCCGCTTTCGTCAAGACTCCCGAAGTCCCCCGTTTTGACAAAGATTTTGCCCTCCGCGCGGAAGAACGCGCGCGAGGTTTCCGCCTCGTCCCCGAGATAGCCGCTCATGCGCTCCTCCCCCGCGACGAGAATCTCCCCCGGCGTACCCGACGGAAGGGGATTCCCGGCGGCGTCCGCGATTCGGATTTCGATGCCCGGGAGCGCGCGCCCCACCGTCCCCGCCCGACTGTCGCCGGGCAGGTTGACCGCGCACACCGTCACGACTTCGGTCAAGCCGTACCCCTCGTACAGCGCCGCGGGACAACCGCTCTCCCGCATGCGCGCGTTGAAACGCTCCAAGAGTTCCTGCGAAACGAAATCCCCGCCCACGAAGGCGATTTCCAATTTTTCGAGCGTTTTTCCCGAAAACGCGGGGCGGGCGAGCAGTGCCTCGTAGAGAGAGGGCACGCCGATGAGACACTGAAGTCTGCCCTTTTTCAAGAGCTTTACCGTCTCCTCCGCACTGAATTTGGGAACGAGCGCATCGAAACCGCCGTGCGCGAGCATACAGTGCACGCCCATGCACAGCCCGAATCCGTGAAAGAGTGGGAGCACCGCGAACATGCCGAAGTTCTCGAAATCCTTGCGTTTCAAAATGTATTCGGTATTTGCCGCAAGGGACTGTATGGCGTAACTCGACAGACGTATGGTCTTGGGTTTCGCGCCCGTGCCGCCGCTGTGCAGATAGACGGCGTCCGCCCGAGGGTCAGGCGCGGCGCAAGCCGCGCCTGCCGGAAGCGCGCGCTTCCGGCGCTTTACAAACATACGTTTTGACGGAATCGCGAGGGAGTCCCCCGCTCGGACGCGGTCAGCCGAATGCAGAAGCCGGTATGCCCCGCGCTTGAGAGTGCCGAGGCTGTCCGCGGGACCGCACACGACGGCGGGAAGGTTCAGCCGCCGCAGGGTTTCTCGATACTTTGCATAGAACATTTCGGGCAGGAAAACGAGCTTGCTCCCCGTCTCCGCCACGTACTCGGCGAGCCGCGCCGGAGGTACGAGCGGGTGCACCATGTGCGCGACCGCACCGAGCTTATTCACCGCGTACAGCGCGTACACGCTCTCGGGAATGTTCGGCATACAGATCGTCACGACCTCCCTTTCCCGAATGCCGTGCGCGTACAGCCCCGCGGCGAGGCTGTCGATACGGGAAAGAAACGTTCGGTACGCAATCCTCTTTCCCTGATAGACGAGCGCGGTACGCCCGGGGAATCTCTCCGCCGAACGCCTGACCGATTCGTAGAGCGTGAGTTCGAAAAGCTGCTTTTGCTTGGTCATGTTTCCTCCGTGTCAGAATGCGAATGTGAGTCCGTCCAGAACGCCCGCAAGCAGGATTCCGCCTAAAATGACGACTTGGTGCAGGATATAGATTGCAAGCGTGTTCCGTCCGAGCACGCAGACGGGAAGATTCCACTTGCCGTCGAGACGGGGAAGAAGGCTCTTTCTCTCCGTATAAAAGCTCTTCCCGATATAGGCGCCCACGAGAATCACGCCCCCGCAGGGAAGAAAGGCAAAATAGTCCGCGCCGAATTTGTGAAAGCCGAGAATGACTTCGAGATAGTGCCCGTTCAGTTCGGTGATGTACTCCATTTCGTACCACGGAATGAGAATTCCCCCGAGTATGAGCAGACTTCCGAAGATGAGCAGCCAAATCTTATCCTTACAACAGTGCTCCACGAGGGCACACAGAAGGATACCGAGAGCCATACAGTGCAGGACGCCGAAGGCGATGAGCATATCCACGCCCGTGACCATTGTCGCGCCATAGGAGGCGAGCGTCACGCAGAGCGCAAGCCCCGCGAGCTGGAGTCCTCGACGGAAATTCGAGGAGGAGAGCGCACAGCTCACCCCCGCGAGCAGAAAGAACAGCCCCGCGAAGGCATAGTGCCCCGCGGTGCGGAGGTCGCTCAAATAAAATTCCGTGCCCCACTTTTGCAGGGCGTGCCAAATCTCCCCCGCGCTGTACCAATTCGAAAAATACGATTTCAGCTCGGAAAAGTCGTAGGCAATATGGTCGAATATCATGAGGGCGATGGCGAGCCCGCGCAAAAAGTCAAGCTCCCAAATGCGTCCCCTCTTTTTCACCGGGTAAAGCGGTTCCAAATGATTTCCCTATGTCCGGTCGGACTGAAAACTGTCCTTGATCGCCTCGAAGGTCTCGGGGCTGATGACGTGTTCGATGCGGCAGGCATCCGCCTCCGCGATTGCGGCGGGCACGCCCAAAACCTCGGAAAGATACCGGGAAAGCAGGCGGTGACGCTCGTAAACCGAGGTCGCACGCGCGAGTCCCTCCGGCGTAAAGGCGATGATTCCGCTCTTTCCGTCGATGGCGATGAGCTCCTCCGCGCGCAGGATTCCCAAAGCGCGGGAGACGCTCGGCTTTGAAAAGTTCAGTTCGTTGGCGACATCAACGGCGCGGACGTTGCCGCGCTTTTTCTGCAATACCAAAATCGTCTCGAGGTAATTTTCCCCAGATTCCAATATTTTCATGCGTGTTCCTCCCTCACAGGTCCAAAATCTGCCGATTCTTCATCTCCGCGTAGGCGCGGGTCTGAAACGTTCCGCCGCCGCGCTCCCGCAGGTAGCAGAGGAGATATTCGGCGCGGTCCACCATATATTGATTGCGTTTCTGCATGCACCAGCGCGTGTAGCGGTCGGAGACCGTCACGCACTCCGCCGCCGCGCACAGCCGCTCATAGCGCATGCGGTCCGAAGGCGAAAAGTACTTCGCCTGTTCCGGACAGGGGATTGCCATGACCAAACGAAGGGGCACGCCCCTTTCCATGAGCGAAAGCACCCTTTCTCCGCACAGAAGGTCAAAGCCTGCCGCACCGCCGCATATGCACACGTGCACACCCGTTTCAAAGAGGCGCAAAAGGACGGATTCTACCCCGTTCCGCAGTTTTTCGACAGGGTCGTACAGCCTTCGGTGTCCCGAAAAGCACACGCATTCCCCATGGTTTTCCGCCATTTTCCGCCCTCCAAACTTCTTTCATTATAGTATAATGTTGTCAAGAAGTCAATCCCGTGATATAATTTCCGTATGGACGCGTCGATTTTGGATCAATTGCAGGCGATTACGCCCGAGGAACGCAGGATTCTCGCGGGAAACCGCACGGTCGAGAGGGAACTCTACACGACCGCGCGGGAGTTTGTCGTGGAGAGCGGCAAGATGCTCGCAAAGGGTCAGCTCATCGACATGCGAAAACACACCCGATTTGTCGAGTTTCCCCGGCACAAGCATGATTTCATCGAGATTTCCTATATGTGCAAGGGGCGAACCACGCACATCATCGACGGGGAGACCGCGCTCGAGCTCGAAGAGGGCGACCTGCTCTTTTTGAATCAACACGTCTTTCATCAGATTCTGCCCGCGGGTGAGGAGGATATTCTGCTCAATTTCATCATTCTCCCCCAATTCTTCGACGTTGCGCTGGACATGATGAAGGACGGGAGAAATATTCTGTCCGATTTCATCTCGAGTTCCCTGCGCAATCAGCCCGGCGCGCACGACGTCTTGCACTTCCGGGTCAAAAACGTCCTGCCCGTGCGCAACCTTGTGGAAAATCTCGTCTATTCCATGCTCCATCCGAGCACCGACAGTCCCGAAATCGATCAGGCTACCATGGGCGTTCTGCTCCTTCAGCTCTTAAACTGCACCGACCGCGTCGCGCCTGTGGAAAAGGCGGCGCCCGCGGATTTTCTCGCCGCGTCCGCGCTTCGGTACATCGGGGAGAATTACCGCACGGCGACCTTGACGGAGCTCGCGGGACAGCTCAAACAGTCCGTTTCTTCCCTCTCAAAGGCTGTAAAAAGGGGCACAGGGAGCACTTTTTCGGAGCTTTTGCTCCAAAAAAGGCTTGCGCGGGCGGGACAGCTCCTGCGGCACACCGCGCTCACCGTCACCGAAATCGTCGCCGCGGTCGGGTATGAGAACACGAGTTATTTTCACCGCGAATTTCGGAATTTTTACGGCGTCAGTCCCCGACAGTACCGCAGAGAGTCCGGCGAAGAGGAAGTTGGAAAATCAGGTCTGTAAAATTTTACACAAACGTCCTTGCTTTTCGCGGGAAAATGGATTATAATGTCAGCGAACAGATAAATAAAAGGAGTTTTTCTCATGATTGAAAAGCAATACGAACTGGCGAAGGCGCAGTACGCCGCCATCGGCGTCGATACCGAAAAGGCGATTGCCGCGCTCGAAAAGGTTGCCGTGTCCATGCACTGCTGGCAGGGCGATGACGTAATCGGGTTCGAACCCAAGGCGGGAGCTGCGTCGGGCGGCATTCTCACCACGGGTAACTATATGGGGCGCGCACGCACGCCCGAAGAGCTCATGGCGGACATCGACGAGGCGCTCTCCCTCATTCCCGGCAAGCACCGCATCAACCTGCACGCGAATTACGCGATCATGGAGCCCGGCGAAGAGGTTGACCGCGACAAACTCGAACCCAAGCACTTTAAAAAATGGGTGGAATTTGCCAAGGCGCGCGGACTCAAGCTCGACTTCAACCCGACCTGTTTCTCGCATCCCATGGTCAAGGACAATCTCACGCTCTCCAGCCCCGACGCCAAGGTGCGCAAATTCTGGATCGACCACACCGTCGCCTGCCTGAAGATTGCCGAATATTTTGCGACCGAGCTCGGCGGCGAGTGTCTCGTCAATGTCTGGGTGCCGGACGGATTCAAGGACATCCCCGCGGACAGACTGGGTCCCCGCGCGCGGCTCAAGGAATCCCTCGACAAAATCTTCGAGTACAAGTACGACCGCAATAAGGTCAAAGTTTGCGTTGAGTCCAAGGTCTTTGGGATCGGCGTGGAGGCTTGTACCGTCGGGTCGCATGAGTTCTATATGAACTATGCCGCCAAGAACGACCTTCTCTGCCTGCTCGACGCGGGACACTTCCACCCCACCGAAGTGATTTCGGATAAGATTCCTTCCATGCTCCTCTTCTCCGACAAGCTCGCGCTCCACGTTTCCCGCCCCATCCGCTGGGATTCGGACCACGTGATCCGCTTTGACGACGAGCTCCGGGAAATCGCGAAGGAGGTCGTGCGCTGCGACGCGCTCGGACGGGTCTATCTTGCCCTTGACTATTTTGACGCAAGCATCAACCGTATCGCCGCCTGGGTCATCGGTATGCGCAATATGCAGAAGGCGCTCCTCTACGCGCTCCTTCTCCCTAACGCCGAGCTCAAGGAATTGCAGGACGAGTCGAGATTTTCGGAACTGCTCGCCAAGCAGGAAGAGCTCAAGACCTTCCCCTACGGCGCGGTTTGGAATTACTTCTGCAAAAAGAACAACGTGCCCGTCGGCGACGCCTGGCTCGCTGAGGTCAAGAAGTACGAGACCGAAGTGCTCTCCAAGAGATAAAAAAATACAAACAAAAAGGGCCGTCCCGAGGGACGGTCCTTTTTTTGTTTTGAGAGATTAGGTCGTCAAGAGTCCTGCCGCACGCATGTTGGCAAGGAGCTGGTTGACTGTCGTAGCGATTTGCTCTGTCGTCGCCGTCGCCGGCGTGAGGTCCGCAACTGCCGCCGCCGGGGTTACCGGACCGGTAGGACCCGTGGGACCTGTAGGACCGGTTGCTCCCGTCGCGCCGGCTGCGCCTGCGGGGCCTTGAGGACCTACTGCGCCGGCTGCGCCCGCCGCGCCTTCAGCACCCGTGGCTCCCGTCGGACCCGTGGGACCCGTGGGACCGGTAGGACCCGTGGGACCGGTCGGACCCGTGGGACCCGTTGCTCCCGTTACGCTCAAGCCGATAGGCCCCTGGGGACCCGTCGCACCCGTTGCACCGGTTGCGCCCGTGGGACCTGTTACTCCCGTTGCGCCTGTAGCTCCGGTTACGCTGATTCCGATGGGACCCGTTGCGCCGGTTGCACCCGTGGGACCGATGGGTCCCTGCGGTCCCTGCGGACCGGTCGGACCGGTGATGCTAAAGCCCTGCGGTCCCTGCGGACCGGGTACGCCCTGCGGACCGCGCGCGCCCTGGATTCCTCTCGGACCCTGCGCCCCCGCGGGACCCTGGGGACCCTGCGGTCCTTGCGGACCTTGACAATTGATAACCGGACGACACGGATTCTGACACGGGTTTCCCCATTGATTTCCTCTATTTCCGCAACACATAGTCTTGTTTTCCTCCTTTGTGACACAAATGTCCCTTTTTATCATATGTGCGCGGGCACGGGAATGTGATTCACCCGCGTTCCGCTTCGCCGCATATATTGAAAGCGGAGGAAAACCATGAAAACTATCAGCCTTTGCATGATCGTCCGCAACGAGCAGGACGTTATCGCCCGCTGTCTCGAGAGCGCCGCCGATATCGCCGACGAAATTATTATCGTCGATACCGGTTCCGACGACCGCACCAAGGAATTCTGCGCGCTCTACACCGATAAAATCTACGATTTTGCCTGGACAGACGATTTTGCCGCCGCGCGGAACGAGAGTTATTCCCACGCGACGATGGACTATATTCTGTGGCTGGACGCAGACGACGTCATCGAACCTGACGACCGCGAAAAATTTCTTGCGCTCAAAAACACTTTGACCGACGAGGACGTCATCTACTGCCGCTATCACGTCGCCTTTGACGAGGACGGAAAGCCTGTTTATTCCTTCTTCCGCGAACGGCTCACAAAGCGGGAAACCGGATTTGTCTGGGAGGGATTCGTACATGAGTGCATCGAACCGAGAGGAAAGCTCCTCTACTCCGACGCCGCTGTCTGCCACAGAAAGCTCCGTGCCGCCGAACCCGGGCGAAATCTGCGCATTTACCGAAAGACTCTTGCGAGCGGAAAGGAACTTTCGCCCCGCCATCTCTTCTACTTCGCGCGCGAACTCTATTATAACAAACTTTATGAAGAGGCGGCGGAGAATTTTCGGCGATTTCTTGGGGACGGGAAGGGGTGGTACGTCAACTGCATCGATGCCTGCTCCATGCTCGCAGAGTGCTGTCTGCGCACCGACCGGGAGGACGAGGCGCTGTCCGCGCTCTTTGAAAGTTTTCGGTATGACCGACCGCACGCCGAAATCTGCTGTCAAATCGGCGAACGGTTCACAGCCGCGCAGAAGTATGACACCGCCGTCTATTGGTACGAGACCGCGCTCAAGTGCAAGCCTCACCCCGAAAACGGCGGATTTGTCGTTTCGGACTGCTATGACATCGTTCCCCTCTTACAGCTCTGCGTCTGCTATGACCGGCTCGGTCAGTACGATAAGGCAGCCGAATTCAACCGCTTCGCCGCCGCCGTCCGACCCAACCACCCCGCCGTGCTTGCCAATCTCGAGTACTTTTCCAAACGGAAATAGAGAAGAGACCCCTACTCGGGGTCTCTCTTCTCTTCTTTCTTGCGCGCACGGGCGTTCGTATTGATGGAGTTGCGATACACAACGAAACGGCAAAACAAAAATTCCGTCACGAAATTAACTACCATGGTCAAAAACAGCACAAGGTACTCGTTCCAACCGATTCCCGTCAGCGCCTCTCCCCACAAGGTCGATAGCGGCGTAAATACCGCGTAATAGCCGAACACTTTGAGCATGGCAAGGGGCACGTTGTTCGCGGATTTGAAGGTGAATTTTCGGTTGATGGTGAAGTTGTACAGCACCGAGAGTACAAGACCGATAAGATAGCACGGCCAATAGCTCCAGCCCGAAAATTCCAATAACAACGTAGAGGTTCCGAACTGTATCACCCCAGCCGAAATCGAAAACAACAGAAATTTCAACATCTGACCGAGGTTTTGCCGCGCAGTCAGCTTTGTCTTCGGTTCCTCCATTTTAATGAAATTTCAGCGTTAGGCGGTCGATTCCGTAGGGCACTGTGTGATAGCCGGGATAGAAAATCTCGGGCGCTCCGTTTTTCCATTCCCCGAGAAGCGTAAAGCTCGTCGGTCCCACGCCGAGGGGCTCCGGGTCGGGCAGGTGGAAGGGTCCGAAGGTGTTGCGCAGGGAGGATTTGACCCGCAAGGTGATTTTGTGTTTCTTTCCCGATTCCGCTCGAAGGGTCGCGGTCTCGGAGAGCACGAGGTCTCCGGCAGGTTTGCCGTCAATCTCCACCCCGACCGTCATGTACCGCCCTTCGGCATGCAGGGTCGCCCTGTCCGTTTCAAAGAACACTTCGCCCTCGAATACCGTTTCGCCCGAGAACATTTGATACCCCTGTTCGTCGATGCGGGGAAGTTTCACTTCCGCGGGAGCGGAGGCGATGTGCAAATCGGGGGTCAGCGCGAAGTCGCCGCGCAGATACACGCTCTCGATTTCGGTGTCGTACACCAAGCAGTTGCGGAGGCTCTCCGTCGCCGCCGGGTCGAAGAGCGCGTAGCGCACGATCGGAGACTGGAAATAATCGATTTCAAAGACGAGCTCGTTCTCCCCCTTTTTCACGCCGGGAAGTTCGGCGTCGAGGAAGTTCAAATCGAAATCGCTCGTCCGGGGCGAGACCTCTTCTCCGTTGCAGGTGACAGAAATCCATTTCGCCCTCTCATAGCGAAGGGTGAGCGGGCAGACGTCGTCACAGGTAAAGACGTACTTTGCGCGGATATTGCCGCGGAAGTCGCTCCGAATCAGTTCCTCTTTGACCTGATAGACGTATTTCGGCGTTTCAAAGGCACCGCCGTTTTTGCTTACGGACACAAAATCGAGCGTCAAGTTGTTCGGGGTGTGCGAAACCATACGGAACGCGTCCGTCACCTCCGAAACATTGCCGGAAGCGGGCAGGTCGGCGGAGACTTCTCCCGCGGCACTGATATAGACCGCGGATTCCCGGGGTTGCAGCGCGCGGCGACCCGCGGGAGCGGGAACGCACTCTGCCGTTACGGGGTCGAACTGACACCCAAACGCCGCGGGGAGCTCGAAGGAAGCTTGCGACTTGGACGCGTTGAGGACGTACAGCATATTGAAATCCCTGCCCTTTCGATACGCCGTCATGAGCTCGCCCTCAATCTTGAGTTCCACGGGCGCGAAAGCGGCAAGGTCCTGCCAATCCGCGTTGGGCGTCACGTTCAGACTTCCCGGTTCGCCGTCGATGTACGCCGGCAGACCGTCGAAGGCGAGCAGTTTACCGCCCTGCGCGGAGTATTCTTCCAAAATGGTTTTCGTGGAGGAGTCCAACGTCAGACACCAGGGCAGAATGACGCTCCCATAGGTGCATTTTCCGAGCTTGATTTTGCCGTCCTGTGCGCTTCCGTACTTCTTTAAGAGGGTTTCGTCCGCGAAATGATAGGGTATGTGATGTTTGGAGAGTTCGGTGAGGAGCGCGTCCATTTTCTGCTCCATTTCCCGCACGTCGGACTCATCCCAGCGCTTGTAGCGCAGATAGACGCTGTGCATCGGATGAATGACGAGCGTTCCGACCTCCTCTTCGGTATTTGCGAGCAGGTACCCGAGGTGTGCGAAGTAGTCGTTGAATTCCTTGTATTCCTTTCCCCACCAGGTCGCGTGATGGGAGAAACAGGGCGGATAGTCGAGCTTGCCTTGTCCCTGTAGGCTGTAGCTCTGGAGGTGCAGGCACATGAGGTTGACGCCGCAGACAAACTGCGCCTCCCCGAGAAATTTCAGTTCCCGCGGGTTCGCGTCCCAGCCCGCGCAACCGAAGGTCTCCGTGAGCACCTGCGATTTGCCGAGCTGCGTCGCCACCGAACCGACCTGCTTTCCCGCGAGCGGAGAGACCTGAATTCTGCCGAGAAAGTCAATTCCCGGGACGTGTTCGTACTCATAGGAGGGCATGACGCCTGCGCCACCCCACATCTGCGTGAAAAGATTGTTCTCCTCCACGCTGTGTCCGGTCAGCTTGACGCCGTGCGTCTCGCACCAATCGTAAATACGCTTGTAAAAATTTTCGGTGTAGAGATGATTGAGCGCCTTATAGTACTTCTCACGGAAGGACCAGCCCTCCGGCGAAGTGTCGAAAAGCCAGACGAGACCGTCCAACAGCTCTTCGCCGTACTCCTTCGCAAAATACTCCCGCGCGGCGCGGGTATAGGGGGTATCCCAACGGTAATACTGCGGCTCGTCGGTGAAAAATCCGACAAATTCTTTGCCGAATCGCGCGCCGAAACGCTTGTAATATTCTTCATATGTACATTCGATGAACTGCGTCACGACTTCGGGGTTCAAAATGTCCGTATTCGCGGGCGAGGAATGCAGATAGACCGCACGATATGCTTTCTTTCCCTCGGAAGCGGTCACGCGGCGATAGGTCTTGCCCTCCTTTACATAGACGCCGAATGCGTTCGGGTCGAACTCCTCGCGGTCCTCACAGGTCACGTACTGCGCGAGATTGTCGGGATTCTCGAGGAGCTTGCCTCCCACGAACCCGCTCGGCCAGCCGTTTTCGTCGTACATCCACGCGTCCATTGAAAGCGCCTTCGCCTCGTCAAGACAGACCCGAACGCACTCGAACCATTCTTCCGAAAGATATTCTGTCACAAGTCCCGTGCGGGCGTGCATGATGAAGCCGCCAAGTCCCACTTCCTTCATCTCCCGAATCTGCTTTTTCAGCTCCTCGGGCTCCAATTTATTGTTCCAACTCCAAAACGGAATGGCGCGGTAATGCTGAAAATCGTTTTGAACGGTCTCTGCGTCAAATAATTTTTTTATCATTCTTCACCTCTTGGTTGCTTTGGTTCTATTATAACAGTGAAACGCCCAAAAGTCAAAGACTTTTGGGTTCGCTGTCGCTCTTTCGTTCATTCTTTCAAAGGAAAAAAAGCCCGAAAATCGGACTTTTTCTTTCAGGATTTCGGGCGACCGTCGCGATGCAGGAGTTCGCGGATATTGTCCCGCAGGGAACGGTCGGAATGAAACGCGAACAGGAAGGAAGCGCGCTTTTGAAGGCGTTTTTGCTCAATACGAATCTTGACTTTGAGCTGTTCGTACTCGACGGTCGCTTTGAGTTCCTTGACCACCTTTTTGATTTTCAGAGAGAACCGGAAGCTGATCGCCACGTCCACCGCGAACATGCCGTAAAACATGCCCATGACGAAGAGAAAGGTCACGTGCGAGGCAAACCACACCAGCGCGCCCTGAAGGTAGGGATAGACAAAGAACAGGAACACCACCCCGAGCACGCCCCAAAACAGCGAGAACAGCGGACAGATGATGCCCTGAATGTTTCCCCATCGTTTGGAATAGTCCCAAAGTTTGATGCCCATGCCCTTGATGAAGATGAGACCCGTCACGTACTCGATGAGGGTCATGAGTACGGCGATGAGCAGAATCTTTGCCCAGGTCGGAATGGGAATGGAACAGATGCCGTACAGCACCGCCACTCCGCACCCGTACAGGGGAAGATAGGGACCGCTTAAAAAGCCCGGATTGATCCATTTCTTCGTCGAAAAGAATCGACGGAAGAGCAGTTCGATGACCCAGCCGAGCAAAGAACCCACCATGAACAGGAAGGCAATATGGAAAAAAACGTCCATACCTTATTTCAGGTATTTCTTCAGCCGTTCGGCGGAATCGGTCTGTTCCCAAGAAAATTCGTTTCTGCCGAAGTGACCGTATGCCGCCGTCGCAGCGTAAATCGGACGGCGAAGGTTCAGCTTTTCGATAATCGCGTTGGGTCGGAGGTCAAATTCCTTCTGCACGATTTCCGCAATCTTTTCGTCGGACAGCTTCCCCGTGCCGTATGTGTTGATATATACCGACACCGGACGCGCCACACCGATCGCATAACCCACCTGCATCTCGCAGCGGCTCGCAAGTCCCGACGCCACGACGTTTTTGCACACGTATCTCGCCATGTAGCAAGCCGAACGATCAACTTTGGTCGGGTCCTTTCCGCTGAACGCACCGCCGCCGTGGCTGCAATAGCCGCCGTAGGTGTCCACGATGATCTTGCGACCCGTCAGCCCCGAATCTCCCTTGGGTCCGCCCACGACAAAGTTGCCCGTCGGGTTGATATAGTATTTCGTTCTGCCGTCCAAAAGGTGTGCGGGAACGGAGGGTTTTACCACGTATTCGATGATGTCCCGCTCTATCACGTCGTGCGAAATCCCTGCCGCGTGCTGGCTCGAAACCACCACCGTATCCACGCGCACGGGTTTTCCGTCCTCGTACTCCACTGTCACCTGACTCTTTCCGTCCGGGCGCAGATAGGGTATTTTTCCCTCCCGACGGGCGTCCGTGAGCGCGCGCGCGAGCTTGTGCGCGAGCATAATCGGAAGGGGCATCAGCTCCTCCGTCTCGTCGCAGGCATACCCGAACATCATGCCCTGATCCCCTGCGCCGCCGCCGTTTTCCTCCGAATTTCCCCTCTTGTCCTCGAAAGACTTATCGACGCCGAGCGCGATGTCCGGACTCTGCGCGTGGATGCTCGTCACGACGCTGCACGAATCCGCGTCAAAGCCCATTTCACTACCCGTATAGCCGATCTTGCGCACCGCCGAACGCGCGATTGCGTCCACGTCCACATAGCAATCCGTGGTGATTTCGCCCATGACAAGAATCAGTCCCGTCGTCGCGCAGGTCTCGCACGCCACCCGGGCGTCGGGGTCTTTCGCGAGAATCGCGTCCAAGATGCTGTCCGATATGGTGTCGCACAGTTTGTCCGGATGTCCTTCCGTCACGCTTTCCGATGTGAAATATTTTTTCATATGTTGTTCCTCGTTTTTCAAACTTTCTTCATTGTACTTTTCTCACTCGAAAATGTCAAGTGATTTCAGGAATGAGAAAAGACGTCTGAGAGCAAAGGATAAAATTTCGTATAGGTTTTATATTTCTCTTCGTACGCTTTGACAGCTTCGGAAGCGGGTTCGACGATTTCACGGATGCGCACCAATTTTCCCGCCGCCTGCTCCGCCGTCTCGTACTCGCCGCAGCCGACCATTGCGAGCATTGCGCCGCCGTACGCCGGTCCCTGCTCCGTCTCCAACATTCGCACGGGAATCCCGAACACGTCGGCGATGATTCGGCGCCATGTTCCGCTCCTCGCCCCGCCGCCGCACAGGGTCGTTTCCCGCGGGGCGATTCCCATCGACCTCGCGACCTCGAGACAGTCGCGAAGCGCGAAGGCAACGCCTTCCATGACCGCCCGGCTCATCTCCCCCCGCGTCGTGACCGCGGAGAGACCGAGAAAGGCGCCGCGCGCGTTCACGTCGTTGTGCGGACTGCGCTCCCCCGACAGATAGGGCAGAAAATAAAGATTTCCCGTCTCCGCGGACGCCGCGGCGGAATCGTCCGCGGCATAGTCCTCCGAATCCAAAATATTCTCGAGCCACCACTTGCGCGCGGACGCCGCCGAGAGAATACAGCCCATTAAGTGCCATTTTCCGTCGGCGTGACAGAAGCTGTGCAGGGCGTTTCTGCCGTCCACGGTGAAGGTCTGTCCGGGCAAAAAAATCGTTCCGCTCGTCCCGAGCGACACGTTGCAAGTGCCCGCGCCCACAGAGCCCGTCCCCACCGCCGCGGCGGCGTTGTCCCCCGCGCCCGCGATGATTTTCACCGACGGCGACAGCCCGAGTTCCTCCGCAATCCCCTTGTTCAGCGTTCCCGCTACCTCGTAGCTCTCGCGCAGTTCGGGGAGCTGTTCCTCTCTCAAGCCGCAGATTTCGCACATCTCCCTGCTCCACGTCCGGCTCTTTACATCCAACAAAAGAGTGCCGCTCGCGTCGGACAGATCCGTACCGCATTCGCCGGACAGCCGGAAGGCGAGGTAATCCTTGGGGAGCAGAATCTTCGCGATTCTGTCAAAATTTTCGGGTTCGTTCTCCCGCAGCCAAAGGAGCTTGGGCGCGGTGAAACCAGCAAACGCGATATTTCCCGTATATTCGGACAGCTTCGCACTGCCGATCCCCTCGTTTAACGCCTTCGTCTGCGATACGGTTCTGCCGTCGTTCCAAAGAATGCAGGGGCGGATAACCCGAAAATTCCGATCGAGCGCGACAAGTCCGTGCATCTGTCCCCCGAAAGAGATCCCTTTGACGGAAGCTCTGTCCTGACCGCGGAGCAGTGATTTCAGCCCTCGCAGGGTCGCGTTCCACCACAGCTCGGGATCCTGTTCCGTCCAACCCGGTCGCGGCGTCATTACCTCGAAATTTTCGGACGCTTCGCTTACGATTTTCCCGTCCGCACGCACGAGCAAAAGTTTGACGCCGCTCGTCCCCAAGTCGATTCCGATATAACCGTTCATCTTTATCCTCCTAAAATACAAACATGATCGTTCCCAAAAAGGCGATTCCCACGCTCATCCACCCCTTCAAACTCTGTTTTTCCTTGAAACAAACCCGCTCCGCGAGCGCGGTCAGGACGATTGTCCCGCCCGTCACCATGGGATAGAGCGCGGTCGCCGGAAGGTGCGAGGCGCCCATGAGTTGAAACAGATAGCTCAATCCCCCCATGACCGCGGACGCGGCGATGAGCGCCGCAAGTAAGATTTTCACCTTCCGCCCGCGCGCCCCGGGTTCCGCGTCCGGAATCTTGCCGCGTTTTCCTCGGTTGTACAGGGTGAATCCCGCGAGAAAGAGGGCCGACCACGCGCCGCAAATCAGGTTGAGCAGAAAGCAGAATCCCGTTTCGGACATCGCGAGCGGGCTGTTGGAGTGGATATAGGAGAGGATTCCGATTCCGCCGCTCATGAGAAAGACGGCGGCGCAGAGAAGCGGAAAGGAGAGGGAAAATTTTTTCCTCGGGTTTTCCTTCCCCCGCCCGCGCAAGGAAAGGACGGGCAGAAGGAGGGAGAAAATCAGAACCGCGATGCCGAGAAGCTGAAACACTGTCCACGCATTCCCGACGGCAATTCCGTACACGAAGGGGAGCAGCATGTTGCCGAGCATCTGAAACATGACCACAAGAGACATGTTGCCCTTGGAAAAGCCGATGAACAACAAAAAATTGTTCCCCGCGCTCAGAGCCGCAAGCCCCACCGCCATCCACGCCGAAAATCCGCTCCATTCGATGCGGAACAGATTCAATATCAAAAAAAAGAGTGCGGTGAGAAAGGCGACGGGTATCCCGCGGCGGAGCGCATCCGAGGCGTCGCCGCGCAGCCGGCAGTAAGCGTTGGTCAGGACGGAATTTGCGGCAATGCAGACCACCGCGGACATGACGAGTATATAGTACATATTTTATCCCAAATTTTCAGTATTGCCAAACGATTTGATAGTCCGTTCTTCCCTTTTGCGGGACAAAGGTCACCGTTCCCGTTCTGCGGTCGTATTCCTCGCAGGGCGCGCCGCAGAAGGTCACCCCGGCGGGCGCACGGTCTGCGGGATAGTGAAAGCGCACTTCCACCCGCGCGGGGAATCGTTCGGGCTCCGAAAGCACGAGTTTCGCCGTCACGGTGTTGTCGGGATAGGAGAATTGATAGCTTAAAGAGACCTTTCCGAAATAGGTCGGCGCGTCCGAAAACAGAATCGGTTTTTCGGTCGAAATCATGTTGTCAATCCAATCGAAGGGGAGAAGTTTTCCGACGACGAGCGTCTCCCCCTCTTCATAGAGAAGCGCGTTGCGGATTCCGTGGCGGTAGGACGCCATGGAGAGCGCAAACGGAGAGGGCACCCACCAATTTTCGGGCGGGCAGTTGACCTTGCTGTCCTCCATCATGACGTATGTACCGGGTTCGCAGTAGGAGCCGAACCATCGGAGCGCATTTGTGTAGTTTCTCTGTTCGTTGTAGCTCAGCATCTTGTGAAGATTGTAGTAAATATAGCTGACCGTGTGGTTGAATTCTCCCTTCTCTACGTCCTCGAATCCGAGCAGTCGGGACTGCTCCGTGATGATTTCCCAAAGCAGTTTTCCGCTGACCCGCCCGCCCGGACGGATCGGCTCGTCGCTCGTAAAGTCGATTTCGTCGGACAGCATGCCGAACAGACTCATGAAATAGATGTCGAGATATTCGAATTTCAGGGGCACGCGAATCTGTGGGACAATGGAGATGTAACCTTTGAGTCCGAGTTTCTGTGCCTCGGATTTCGTAAAGACGCTGTTTTTGAGAAAGGTCGGGACGCCGTTCGGCTCGAACGCGGTAATTTTGCTCAAGGGCAGGGCGTACTGATAGCGGATCGCCGAATAGTCATAATCCGCGATGTCTTCCTCGAATTCTTCGGGAAGGAGGACGGACAGGTCGATGGAGCGGAGCAGACAGTCGCGGTAATCCTCTACCTCGCGCGCGTATTCCCGATAGACGTCCTCGCCGATGACCCGGAGCGCGGGCAGAATCTCGCGGAGGGCGAGGTAGGTCGGCACGTCCGTATAGTAGGACTGAAAGTGCGAGGAGGCAAAGGTCGCGTCTGTCGATTGTCCCCGCGGCATCAGACCGCGATAGGCAGGATTCTCTTCCGCTTTGGTCGTCGCGCGAAGGAGCTTGATCCAACGGCAGGATTTCAGGATATTCTCGCGGTAACGCAGAATCCATTTCGCATTGCGGGTCAGTCTGTAGTGGAGCGCGATCATGTGCAGGACACCGCCGTTGGAGTTCAGCCACGCGTGGGGCGTCGTGCCCATGAAGGACGCCGCGACGGATTTGTCCGGGAGTACGGAGGGGTCGTGTACGCCCGGCGTGCCCTTTCCCTGCAATTCAAAGAACACTTCCATCCCCCGCTCGACTTCCTCGTGATAGCCCTGAAGGTCGAGGGCGCCGAGCACGAAAAAACTGCTCTCCTGCGCCCAAATGAACTCGTACATGCTCGGGGACAGGTGCGGATAGGTCAGAATTTTGTCGGGATAGCCCTCTTTCGACCATTCCCGTATCATTTCGCCCCCGAAGAGGCTCTCGTCCCCCTTGTTTTGGCGATCCATCATGATGAAAGTATATGCCGCCTGCGTTTTCCACGCGTTTTCAATCTCCGTCCCCGGAACAGAAAGCACCGAACTCTTGGAAAGGAGTGTTTTCCAAATTTTCTTTACCTTGGACAGCTCTTTCGGGAAGGTAAGTTTTTTCAGTTTCCCGAGTTTTTCGCCGGCAAGGGGCAGATACGGGAGCGCGTAGTCAAAGGTAAAGGTCTTTCCCCTCTTCAATTCCGCGGTAAAACACCATACGTTTTTGCACTTCGTCCCCTCCGCCCACGAACCCGTCCCCCACATGCGTTCGAATCTTCCCCCGCAGGAAGTGTGCATGACGATTTTTCCGTCCACAGTCGAAAGCGTGCCGTCTGCGCTTTCGAGCGGAAAGGGATATTCGGGAAGTTCCTCTCTTAAGGAAAAGTTGGCGCGGATGTCGTCGCGCTTGAGAAATTCTTTCCAATACAGGTCCTCTTCGCGCTGTTTTTCAAAACAGTTTGCAAACTGCAATTTTACGGGCAGATTCAGGTCGGTTTTCGATGTGAACTGCCAACGCACCATTAAGATAAGGTCCTCTTTGCCGGTAACGACCCGACTACCCTCGAGAAGGGTCGCAAAGACGGTTTGCCGCGCCCTGAAATCCTCCGTTTCGGTCGTGCTGACGACGACGGGAAGATACCCCTCCAATAGCGTTGCGACGCTCCTGTGCGCGGGGGAAAAACCGATGGGTGCGAAGGGTTCTCCCGCAAGCGCGACATGGTACAGTCCGCAGTGGTTCTCGAAAAATTGCACCTCCATCTCCTCGTAGGGGGCGATGAGAAAGGAATTGCGCAGAATGGCTTCGCAAGGGTGCTCGGGGAATCCGACCGCTTGCTGCATTCTCGTCAACGGCATGGTCTTTTCCATATAAAAAACTCCTTTTTTGTGGGCGTTCTGTTGATTATTTCCCTCGTTTGTGCTATCATTTTTTTATGGATACTTTGCTCATAAAAAATGTAAATATCGTTGGGGAAAATGAAATTCTTTCGGACTCGGATATCCGCGTTCGGGAGGGTAAAATCGCCGAAATCGGGCGCGGGCTCATCCCCGAACCCGGGGAGACTGTCGCGGACTTCGGCGGGTGCTATGCCGCGCCCGGATTTATCGACATGCACGTGCACGGCGGGAACGGCTCGGATTTTATGGACGCCACGGAGGCGGATTTCGAGAACATTGCGTCCTTTCACGCGGCGCACGGGACGACTTCCATGCTCGCGACCACACTCGCCGCCGCGGACGAGGAACTTCTCGACGCCCTGCACTGTTTTAACGGTTACGTCGAAAGACCGCACGCGGGCGCAAATCTCCTCGGTCTGCACCTTGAGGGACCCTACTTCAGCTACGAACAGCGGGGCGCGCAGGACCCGAAGTATCTGCTCTGTCCGACAAAATCCCACTACCGGAAGTTTATGGACGCGTCGCCGCACATCAAGAGATGGAGCGCCGCGCCCGAGCTCGAGGGCACGGCGGAGTTTGCCGCGGAGTGTCGGAACAGGGGGATTCTTTTGTCTGCGGCGCACAGTTCCTGCACCGCCGCGGAGGCGCTCGAGGCGCTTCGGGAGGGGTTCGGGCTGATTACACACTTTTACAGCGGCATGAACGGCGTCATCCGCAGAAACAGCTTTCGGATTGCGGGGCTTGTCGAGGCGGGTTACCTCTATGACGGTTTTCGGGTGGAACTCATCGCGGACGGCTGTCATCTGCCGGCGGAACTTCTCTCCCTCGTCCTGAAAGTCAAGGGCGAAAAGAATATCGCGCTGATTACCGACTGCACGAGCGCCGCGGGGCTCACTTCGCCCCCCTACATCATCGGGAGCCGCAAGAACGGTCAGCCCGTCGTCGTCGAACAGGGCGTCGCCTTTCTCCCCGACCGCAATTCCTTCGCGGGGAGCGTCGCGACCACGGACAGACTGCTCGAGACCATGCTCGCGCTCACGCCCGCGACCATTCCGCAGGCGGTGCGCATGCTCTCCCTTACTCCCGCCGAAATTCTCGGAATCGCGGACAGGAAGGGCAGAATCGCGGCAGGTTGGGACGCGGATCTCGTTCTGTTCGACCGAACGGAGGGAAAAATTCAAATCCGAAGCGTTTACGTCGGCGGCAAACCCGTTTGACTGCCGAACCCGAACAGCCCGCACGCTGCGGCGCGTTCTAACATACCGGGGATAAGAGAGTGGGCGTAGCGGCTCAAATCCTTTTCCCCCTCCACGTCTTTTTTCAGCACTGCGCGGACGTTGCCGAGATATTCGGCGCGGACGCCTTTTTTTTCGCACAGCGCGGTCTCAAGACAGAGTTCCACAAGTCCGTCCGCCGCGACTTCGTCAACCTGTTCCGAAAGGGCTTCCACCGCGTTTCGGATTTCTGCGACGGTTGACGCGGCGAGGGAAGAACCGCAGAGCGCGAGCAGATTGTCCGCGTGCGCGCGGCTGTTGAACACCGCGTCGTCAAACCCCACGCCGTACGATTTGTCCTCTTCGAGCGCGTTGACTCCGAGGGGGTACAGATACAGATTTCCCATTTTGCAGAGCTCTGCGAGCCGCTCGGCGCTCTGCCGCGCGCTGTCCGCAAAGAGCAGAATCTTTGTCCCCCGCGCCCTTGAAAAATTTGAGTTTCTTCGGGTCGAAGTCCGCGCAGGGGGCGGAGGTCGGGCGGGGTTCGGCGGCGGCGGATTCGGAGAGAAGATCGATTCGGGAGGGAGCGCGGGGCGCGGAGAGGGTGCGGCGGAAAAAGGCGAGCGCCGCTTCCGACATCTGCCCGTCGTAGCGGTGTCCGATGTCGAAAATATCCGAATCAATATAGTTTTGCCCGAGTCCGCGCGCGGCGGTCTCCGCCGCAAGGGAGACCGAACGGCGGAAGCCCTCTATCGGGAAAAAATCCTGCTTTGCGCCGAGCGCAAGCACTTTGGCGGGATAGACGGCGAGAAGCATGTCGCAGTAGTCCAAACCCTCTTTGAGCATATCCCGAAAAATCTGCTCGTCGTCCGAAATAACGCGGTTTTTGAGAATGCTCCGCATGTCCGTGAGATAGCAGGAGGGCGAAAACGCCGAAACGCCGGGCGCGCCGCCGAGCATGAGCATCGCCGTCTGCATTCCCCCGCCACTGTGCCCCGCCACGCCCACGCGAGACCCGTCCGCGGCGGAATCGCCGCAGAGCGCGCGGAGCTGATGCAGAACGTCCCGATAAAAGATACCGCAGGGCGCAGTTCCGAATGCCCGCGCGGTGCGCGACAGTTTCGCGTGTGCATAGATTGCGTCCGTTTCACGAAAGGAATACTGCCAATAGGGAGGCGCAGCGCGCTCCCCCTGTCCGATCGGGTCGGCAATCAGGACGAAAAATCCGTTTGCGGCGAATTTTTGGGCGGCGGCGACATAGTCCGGAAATCTTCTGCCCTCGTTGGCGTGCCCGCAGAGAAACAGGATTGCGGGAGACTTGCCCTCTCTCTCGGGAAGATAGGCGTCCGCGGGAAAGGTCGTCCCGTCCGTGAACCGATATATCCGATTTTCCCTTCGGAATCCCGCCCCGCGCGCGCTGTCCGCGGTCTCGAAGAAGAATCCCGCACGCTCATATTCCCGCGGGTCAACCCCCGTCATGTCCCGAAACCATCTTCTGATGTGACGGATATGCGAGAAAAATCCTTCCTCGTCCGCGATGCGTTCTCTCTCTTCGTCGCCGCGCGCAAGGAGCGAAAGGGCGAGTTCCTCCGCAAGTTCACCGATGTGTTTCATCTCTTTCCCCTCTTTTTCAGAACGATTGCCGCGAATCCGTAGGATTCGATTTTTTTGTCGAGCAGAACGGTCTTCCCCTTTAATCTGCCCGAACAGTTGTAAAACGCCGCCGAGGCATAGCTCTCGCCGAGTTCGATTTTTGGGGAGAGCCATGCGTCCTGAAAGAAGTTGAACACACCGACGGACAACGACGTTTCGTCCTCTTTGACCAACAGATAGAGGTCGGGCTGACCGCTCGCCTTTGCGACGAGCGGTTTTCTGCCCGCCCATTCAAGATCGGATTGCACCTGCCGCGCGCGGCAGTAACTGCGGAAGAGTCCCGCCGTGTACTTGCTGTACTGCCGGGACTGGTCGGCGTCCGCGCACAGGACGCAGAACCGCTCTCCCTTCGCGTTTTCGTACCGATAGACCGCGGGAAAGCGTTTCTCTCCCACAAAAAACCAACTGCGCACCGCGGCGCCGGATTTCAGTTCCGCCTCGTAAAACCTGCCGTCGCAGTTGACCGCCACGTACTCGCGGTCGTCCTCGAAGTATTCCGTATCCGGACGCGCGCTCACCTCCGCCCCTTCCAAACCGACGTCGATGCCCCGCTCCGCGAGGATACGCGCCGCCTTCATGTCGAGATAGAGACCTTCGCCGAACATTTCCTCGGGCAGCAGATGCGCCCTGTCGTCGAATACGATGTGCGCGCCGCCCTGCGGCTCATAGGTGACGGCGAGCGCGTTGTCCGCCGCGAACTGCTGCGCGGCGGTGGGCAGGGCGTTTCGGTGCATGAATCTGTTCCGATAAATTTGCCCCTCGTCAAAGGTCTGAACGGGAAACACTCTTTGTGGCTCGAACAGGTGTACGCCCGCCGCTCGCTTGCCCGAAAAGTGTTTCTCCGCGACACGATAGAGGGCGCGGTTCTCTAAATAGTGCTCGATATACCCCGTCTCGAACTTCGCCGACGAGTTGTAGTCGAGCATGTAACGCAGAATGCCCTCCGCACCGCCGTCGCAGCGGAGCGCGAGGTCGAAGCCCTCGAGCGCGGAGGCGGGCGTCGCGTACCGAGGGCGGGGGTAAGTATCTCCCTCTGTGAGGAGTTCCACGTCCTCGTCCTTCAGCCAATGGCACTGTAACCGCGCCGTCTCTACGACGCTCCCGAGAGAATCCTGCCAATAGGGCGCGCCGGTCAGCCGAATGACGGGACGGTGCGCGCCCGCGAGAACTTTTGCGATCTCCAAAGAGTCCGCGCACTCGATGTCCCAAGAGGTTCTGCCCGCGCAGACGCCGAGGCGCACAGACGGGTCCGCGCTCGCCCGCATCACCTGCGCGAAGTCGAGCATGGTGTCCCGCTGCATCCGAATCCACTCCTTTCGGTACTCGTTCTCTCCGCAGAGGAGCACCTTTTCGCAGATTTCGCTCCGAGTCATCTCCCGTCCAATTCTGCGCGAATACTCCCGAATATGGTTGTCGCAGGCGCACCCCCATATCTCCCCGCGGCAGGCGAGACAGTAATCGTCGTCGAGCACGATCGTCCCCACGCCGAGACGGGAGAGTTCCCCCACATACGCCGCATACGCCCGCGTAAACCTTTCGTCCGAAGGACAATACACCGAGGGGGCAATCTGTTCGGCGCGAAGGGATTTGATCTGCATGAAGGAGTCGTCCGTCTCCCCGCCACCCTGTCCGCCGCCGTAGCCGAATACGGGCGCCGCCCAAATCGCCGTGTCAAACTCCTTCGTCCAAGAAGGCGAAGGAGCCGTTTTTGCTGACCACAAAGCTGTTTTGCGGTCTTTGCGA
Source organism: uncultured bacterium (assembly GCA_905215695.1). Lineage (GTDB taxonomy): Bacteria > Bacillota > Clostridia > Christensenellales > HGM11417 > CAJMQN01. Next base: position 83,686 of record CAJMQN010000005.1, on the reverse strand, counting down.
GAGTTCTATGACGGGCGTAAGCGGAACGAGCCATACTGGCAAGAAATATGCCTACTATCGCTGTTTCGGGAAGAAAGACGGTTGCAAGCAAGAAACCGTACCCAAAGATTTAATCGAAGAAGCCGTTATACAGGACACGCTTAAATTGCTTGACGATAAACTTATAGATAAAATATCGCAAGCACTATATGATATTTTGCAAGAAGAATTGAAAAACGGCAACGTACCGAGATTAGAAAAGTTGCTTGCTACGAATAAGAAAGCAACGGATAATCTTATGCAACTGCTTATGGACGGCAAGGCAAAGAATACCATTCTCGAAAAATTAGATCAACTCGAAAAAGAACGCAAAGAAATTGAGTTGCAGCTTGAAGTTGAGAAATCCGAAATACTTGACTTTAAGTTGGAAGATTTACGCTATTACGTTAAGCGGTTCAAACACCTTGACTATACGAAAACCGAGAATAAACAAGCCTTGATTGATACCTTCGTAAACAAGGTCATTTACTACGGAAATAAAAAAGGAAAAGTCCGTTACAATGTAACAGACTTTTCTACGGGTTCGTTTTACGAACGAGTGGTGGAGATGAGGGGACTCGAACCCCTGGCCTATGCGTTGCGAACGCATCGCTCTACCAACTGAGCCACACCCCCTTAGGTGCGCTGATTTCTTAATCCGAAATCAGCTTTACTATTATAGCAAACTTCCTAAAAAAAAGCTATTATTTTCATTCGATTTTTTCAAAAATTTTTTGAAATTCCCTTTCGCTCATATGTGCATACGCGCATGTTCCCACTTTCGACCGAATTCGCGCCCTTTCCCCTATTTCTGAAAAAGCAGTTTGGACTTGAATTCGGGCTCGCAGGTGATATTCACTCCGAGCTGGCGGAAGATGCGCAAATCCCGCTCCGGCAACATGACCGTGCTGTGCGCTTCACAACCTTCGAGCGTCGGCAGCATGCTCATCGCATACTCCACCATCGGATTCGTCGCCGCAGAGACGGACAGCGCCAAAAGGCACTCCTCTATGTCCAAAAGGGATTCCGATTTAAAGGTGTCGCGTTTCAGTTTTTGAATCGGACCGAGGACAATGGGCGAAATCAACATGATCCGGTCGTCGATGTTCGCGCGGGATTTGACGGCGTTGATGATGATGTTCGCCGACGCGCACATGATTTTTGTATCCCGCGCCGTAATGATTTTTCCGTCAAGCTCCATCGCAATGGCGGGACTCTCGCACGCAATTGATTTTTCTATCGCGGGACGAACCACCTTGCGGTCCTCTTTCGTACAGCCCACAGATTTCACGAGCAGTTCCGCGCGGTGCACCGTGTCGATGTCGCACAATCCCTGCTTGTAGTCACACGCCACCTTGTAATACCGACGGATAATCTCCTGTTTCGCCGCCTCACGCACCGCCTCGTCGTCCGATATGGCGTATCCGATCATGTTGACGCCCATATCCGTCGGCGAACGGTAGAGATCCTCGTTTCCCGTTATTTTTGTCAGGATATTGCGCACGACCGGAAACACATCAACATCCCGGTTATAGTTCACCGCGCTCACGCCATAGGCGTCGAGGTGGAATGAGTCAATCATATTAAAGTCTTTAATATCCACAGTGGCGGCCTCGTAAGCAATGTTGACAGGATGTTTTAAGGGCAAATTCCAAACCGGGAAGGTCTCGAATTTCGCATACCCCGCCGAAACTCCCCTCTTGTATTCGTGGAAAAGCTGGGAAAGGCAGGTCGCAAGTTTTCCGCTGCCAGGTCCCGGACCGTTCACGACGACAAGAGGACGGCTGGTCTCTATGTACGGATTTGCGCCGTATCCCTCGTCCGACACGATGGTATCCACGTCGTTCGGGTAACCCTTGGTAAAGCGGTGAATATAGACTTTTTCTCCGCGAATCTCGAGTTTATTCTTGAACACGAGAGCCGCGGGTTGGTCGCAGAATTGCGTGATGACGATGCTGCCGACATAGATGCCGAGCGCGCGGAGGTTGTCCACAAGGCGCAGAACTTCGTCGCCGTAAGTGATTCCGAAGTCCGCGCGAATCTTGTTCCGCTCTATGTCCCCCGCGCTGATGCAGAAGACAATTTCGAGCTTGTCCTTGAGACGCTGAAGGAGCTTGGTCTTGACATTGGGGTCGAAACCGGGCAGTACGCGCGCCGCGTGCAGATCGTCAAAGAGCTTTCCGCCGAATTCCAGGTAAAGCTTGTTGTTAAACTTGTTGATTCTCTCTAAAATCTTTTCGCTCTGTTTCTCTACGTACAGTTCGTCGTTGAATCCGCTCATGCGAGCCCCCCGTTTTGTCTTTGTCTTTACACCCAGAGATCGTAATTTTTCTTCTTTTTCAGTACCACTCGCAGGACGATGAGCGCAATTGCGCCGACCACCAACAGGATAGACCAAAACTGCGAGGGCGTAAGCGCGCCCACAAATTCTCCGCGATGGTCGTCCCGCAGGAATTCAATCAAAAACCGCCACAGCCCGTAACTGCCCATATAGACAGCCATGTTGATGTGAATGTCCTTGAAATAGAGAACGGTGCACACCGCGAACATCGCGAACAGGAAAATCGCCTCGAAAAGCTGCGTCGGGAAAACTTTGCCCGAATTTGCCGCTCCGCCGCCCGGGAACTCTATTCCAAGCCAGCTGTCCGTATGCGCGCCGTAGCAGCAGCCCGCAAAGAAACAGCCGATTCGTCCGAAGGCGTGCGCAATCAGAATCCCGCAGGGCGCAAATTCCAACAGAATCGGGAACTGACGACGGATTTCCATGTATTTTTCCTTGTCCTTGTAGATGACGCGGGCGAGTCCGTAATAGATTCCGAGAAAGCACCCCGCCCCCCCGATGAGACCGCCCAAAAAGGTGATTGCCTGCGGATAGTTCGGGTCGAAGAGGTGAAAACCCTTTGAGGGATTTTCAATGTAATCGTATATCGACTGGAAGAGAGCCGCGAAAAAATAGCCCACGATGATGGACGCGATCGCCGTAAAATAGAAGAAGTTTTGCGCCTGCGGCGTCATGCCCTTCTTCTTGGTGAATTTCAGCATCAGCACCAAGCAGACAATAATCCCGATGGCAAAGCAGATACCGTAGAGATTGATCTCAAGACTGCCGATTTTAATAATTGGTTTGTCGTACATACCGTTACCTCGTTTGGCTTTCCGTACTATTATAAACGAGCCGCCCGGGATTGTCAATCCCTTTGGCGGAAAAGATACGGATTATGCGGCGGCTCGCAGACCCTCGCCCTGCACGAAAACCGTGCGGCGGCGGGATTCCGCGCACCAAACGCGGGAGAGGACGACGCGGGAGGAGTCCCCCGATTTCGCGGGCTTTTTCGTGGTCACGGGCTCCGAAATTTGGGTGACATCATCCTCCGCAGTCAGACGGAATACGACGCTGCCGTAGTCGATGGTACAGTAAATTTCCGCGCCCTTGCTCCCGTCTGTCAGTACGGTATTCTCGAGTCGAGAGAGCGCTTCGGGCGTCGGATGACCGTGCTTGTTTCCCTCTCCCGCCTGAATCACCGCGATTTCGGGTTTGACAACGTCCAAAAATTCCTGCGTCGAGGAAGTTCGGCTCCCGTGGTGCGCAACTTTCAGAATGTCGCAGTCGTACCAAGCGTAATCCTCTTCGTCAACGGTTCCGTCCCCGTTGCGGTCGATGGTCTTGATTTTCTCCAAAAAGATAGGCTCGTTCATCTCGTTGGAATCTCCCGTGAAACAGATTTTTTTGTCCCCGAAGGTCAGAAACATGATGGGAGAAACCGAATTGATGAGCTCTGCGTTCGAACTCTTGACCGACTCGTGATACCCCTCGTCGGGCACGACGATTTCAAACTGATACCCGTATTCTTCGCTCCCGAAGGTCATACCCGCCGCGGAAATCTTCGAGGTTGCGCCCTCGACCGTCTTCAACTCGTTTTCCATAGCTTCGATAAACTGCCGATAGACCGTGGTCGTGATCTGCGAAGTGGTCACGCCAGGCACAAACAAATTTTTCACGTCGGTGCTGTTGATGATGTCGTCAATGCTCCCGCAATGGTCTTCGTCGGTGTGCGTGAGCATGAGATATTCAAATTCCGTGATGTTGTAAGCCTTTATGTACGCCAAGACGGCGTTCTTTGCCGAACGGGGACCGCCGTCTATCACCATATTTTTGCCGTCCGGGAACTGAAGAATGATACAGTCGCCCTGTCCCACGTCCACAAAGTGCACAAGCATTTCGCCGTTTGCGACGCCCGGCTCTTCGGGTGCGGGCGATATCTCGTGGTAGAGCGCGTCAACGGGCTGGGTCGGGTGAATCAGCTCGTAAAAAACGTCATAGAAAAAATCCGAAAACATAAGCGAGGAGCGGTCATAGAACCAACAGCCCACTACGATTGCCACAATCAGCACGAGCGATACGGCAAGCACAACCTTTTTGTGTTTTTTCTTGACCTTGACCCCGGCAGCCGCTTTCGCGACCTTGCGGACTTTCTCCGCCGCGTCCTTGCTCGCCTTGGAAGTCTTACGCTTGTTTGCCATTCTCTGCCCCCTTGGTCTTTTTCGGTTTGTATTTGATATTTAACAGGGATTTGATCTGATCCATGTTCGCCATCGCGGCTTTGTATCCCTCTTCGATCATCTCCGACGCGCCCTTGAACTTGGTCGAACTGAACCTTTTAAGGTCGGGACGAATCATGACGTCCGAATTGATGACGCCCTTGACGACGTTTGCCTCCATCGCGATGCCGAGCGTCGCCTTGGCAATGTCGAGCATGCCGTCCGAGTCCGTGCCCTGCGCGCGCGTGCTGTTGATGTCCACGCCGACGACGATATCCGCGCCCATGAAACGCACAATGTCCGAAGGCACGGTGTTCGAGAGTCCGCCGTCCACAAACCTTCTTCCGTCAATGACCACGGGAGAGAACACGATGGGCACGCAACAGCTCGCGGAGACGATTTTCGCGAGGTCTCCCTCATAAAAATCCACCTCTTCCCCGTTGCCGATATCTACAGCGACCGCCGCGAACTTTTTTTTCAAATCCTTGATGTCCGTATCCCCCACGAGGTCGCGGGCAACCTTTTCGATTCCCGTCGCTTTGGAAGAGATAAAGATGATTTTGCTCGTCTTGATATCGGACTCCTTGAGGTTCATCGCCGCCTCTTCTATCTGGTGCGAGTTCATGCCGTAGGCATACAGCGCGCCCACGAGCGACCCCACCGAAGTGCCCGCGACGTAATCGAAGTCGATTCCCTGATCCTCAAACGCGCGCAGGACGCCGATGTGCCCGAATCCCCGCGCGCCGCCGCCACCGAGCGCAAGACCCGCCTTGACCTTGGTGACCGGAACAAGCTCTTCGGGAAGGGCGGTCGTTCTCTTCGCCCTTCTGTTTTTCCAAAAAGAAAAGAATCCCATACAGGATATTATATACAAATTCTCGGCGAATGTAAACCGATTTTTAAAAATGAAAATTTTGCGCACGGCTTGCATTTTGCAAAAATTGCGGTATAATAGTAATCGAGAAATTTCACAGAGGAAGAAATCGCATGTTTAAAATTTTGGTGGCAGACGACGAACGAAACATACGCAATCTCTTCAAACTTCGTCTCGAAGAGGAGGGCTATGAAGTTCTCACCGCGGAGAACGGAAACAAGGCGCTCCAAATCGTCTATGCGAACGTCATCGACCTCTGTATCGTGGACGTCATGATGGCGGAAATGGACGGATTCGCCTTCGTGGAACAAATCCGAAAGGACGGATTTTCGATGCCGATTATCATGGTCACCGCCAAAAACGAGTTGCAGTCCAAAAAGACGGGTTTTTTGGTGGGGACGGATGACTACATGGTCAAACCCGTGGAATTCGACGAGCTGCTGCTGCGCATGAAGGCGCTCTTCCGGCGCGCGAAAATCGTCACCGAAAAGAAAATAGAGGTGGGCGACACCGTCCTCACGCTCGACACGCTCACGGTGAAAAACGACGTTCTGGGGCTCAAAGCCGTCCTTCCCAAGCGGGATTTCTTTCTTCTCTATAAACTGCTCAGCTATCCCGAACGCACCTTCACCAAGAGCCAACTCTTCGACGAGTTTTGGGGACCCGAAAACCTCGGGGACATGGACGCCGTAAAAGTGTACATCAGCAAAATTCGCAGCACCATTGCGCCCTTCCCCGAAATCGACATCGAAACGGTGCGGGGCATCGGCTATCGGGGGGTACGCAATGAAAAAGCCTAAAAAGATTTCCCTTCTGCTCTCCCTGAAGGCAGGCGTTTCGCTCTGCGCCATCTTTCTCGTCGCGGCGGGACTCGTTTTGTCCGTCGTTACCATCTTCGATCTGTACAGCAAGGACTTTTTCCGCACCCGTCCCCTGCTTTTGTTGATCCTCTGCTTCGCGGCGTCTGTCGCGGTGGGGGCGATTCTGCTCTTTCTCTTCGCGAAAGTCCACTCCAAAAAAATCGACGAATTTCGGGGTATCATGCGCGAGGTCGCAAACGGCAATTACTCCGTCAAGATCCCCGAGCCCAAAAAGGAAGACCTCTTCTATTCCGACCTCATTGCGGATTTCAACAAGCTCGTGGACGAACTTCGTTCCACTGCAATCCTACAGAGCGACTTTGCGAGCAACTTTTCTCACGAGTTCAAGACGCCCATCGTCTCCATCAAGGGCTATGCAGAAATCCTCGAAAAAAAGCCCGGGCTTTCCCCCGAGGAACAAAAAAAGTATCTCCGCATCATCATAGACGAGACGGACCGGCTGACACAGCTGGCATCCTCCACCCTGCTCATCAGCAAACTCGATTCCCGCAATTCCCTCGACGGTCTCGAGGAAGTATCCATAGACGAACAGATCGAGGAATGCGTCCTTTTGCTCGACAGCGCTTTGCGGGAAAAAGACCTCGAAATCGAACTTTCGCTCTGCCCGCACGTCCTTTCGGGGAACGCCGCGCTCCTCAAGGAAGTGTGGATCAATCTTCTCTCCAACGCAATCAAGTTCAGCCGCAAGGGAGGCAGGATTGCCGTGCGCGCGGAACTTCTCCCCGAGGGGTACGCCGTGAAGTTTTCGGACAACGGCGTCGGCATGGACGAGACCACGCTCGCGCATATCTTTGACAGGTACTATCAGGGGGAAAGTTCGCATTTTCACAAGGGAAACGGACTCGGACTCCCCATCGCAAAACGCATCGTGGAACTCACCGGCGGCAGGATTGACGTGGCGAGCAGACCGGGAGAGGGAAGCGAATTCACCGTCCTCTTTCCCCTAAATAACGGATAAGGAGCGAAATTATTTCTCGCTCCTCGTTTTTTTGTTGTCGAATTCTCCGCGCTCTATCCTTTGGTAAAGCGCGTTCACCTTCTGCCGAAAGGTCTCCGCAATCTCTCCGCGCCGCATGCCTTTTTCCTCGAATTCCCCGAGAAAACAGGGTTCGCCCACGACAATCAGCCGCTTTTTGCGGTGATAATACACCGGACGGACGGGAAGGTCCGCGCCCTTGACCTGACGGTACCGTTCCATCACAAGCACAAAGCCCGGAAAAAATTCCGTGAGCATGTCATGGTATCCCGCATTGGAATTTTCGGGAAAAATCATCAGCGCGGCAGGGGCGTCGAGGACGTCCACGCTCTTTTTGACCGTCTTGACCAAACGTGCGTCGGGATAAGTGGGCAGAAATTTCATGCCGCGGTAGATGTATTTGGAAAAAAACGCCTCGAAGAAGGCTTTGAAACCCGCCTTCTTTTTTCCCATGCCGTTCTTTCGGATGTACAGGACGTCCCGCAGATACCTGCGGCGGTCGGAATAGCTGCCGAGCATCTCGTGCGCCCCCCATTTGACATGATACACGGGGAAAAACATGTCGTAGATCATGGGACCCATCTTGTTGGCGTGATTGGCAAGGTATAGGCATCCCTCCTGCGGCGCGCCCCCCAAAGCAACCGTGCGAACCCTGCGGCGAAAGAGCCGCAATATGCCCTTGAAACAGGCATAAATCGGCTGTCTGCTCCGCGGAAGTTCATATTCGATTCTCATGCCTTTGCTCCGTCAAAGGTGACTTCTTTGCCGTAGGAATAGACCGCAACCGTACCGGGACCGGTGGACGCGCCGATGATGGGACCGATGAGGTCCGTGCGCACCTCGACGTCTCTGTCGGGAAGTTTCTCCAAGACAAGCTCTTTCAGCGCCTCGGCGTCCGCCTCGCAGTCCGCGTGCACGATACAGATCCGCTGATAGGGCGCTCTGCGGTAGGCTTCCCCGAAGAGCTCCGCCACGCGAAGAAAAGAGGCGCGGCGTCCCTTCACCTTTTCCACGGCGACGTTCTGACCGTTCACGTCCGAGATGATGATGGGTTTGACCTGCAACAGCCCGCCGAACACCGCGCTCGTCGCGCTCACTCTGCCCGCGCGCTTCAGGTAGGTCAGGCTCTCTACCGTGCAGAACTGATTGACTTCCTGTTTGTGCGCCTCGAGGTAGGCGGCGGTCTCCGAGAGGGTTCGCCCCTCCGCGCGCATGTCCGCCGCGGTCATACACAGAATCCCGAGCCCCATACAGGCGTTGCGGCTGTCGATACAGAAAATCTGCGCGTCGGGATATTTTTTCAGCACTTCTTCCCGCGCGACCAAACTCCCCCGATAGGAGCTCGAAAGCGCGGAGGAACAGGAAATTGAGAGCACGCCCCGTCCCTCGGAAACGCATTTTTCGAATGCTTCGCGGTACTCCGCCGCATTGATCTGCGAAGTCCGAATCCGAACGCCGTCCCGCATGAGACGGTAGAACTCCGCCGCCGAAATCTGCTCCCAATCCAAACTTGCGGGAAGGTCTCTGTCCTCAAAGAGGATTCTCATCGGCAGGTACTCGATGCCGTATCTCTCCCGCGTGTTTCGGTCGAGGTCGCTACAGGAATCCGTGATGATTGAAAACTGTTCCATATGTTAAAGTCTCCCTTCCAAAATTTTATCGAATCCGCCCGCCGTCAGGCGCAACGCCTGTTTTACGGTATTGACGATCGTTTCGGCTGTCGCCGCGCCGTGCGCCTTGATCACAATTTTTCTGACCCCCAAGAGCAGCGCGCCCCCCTTTGCGTTAAAGTCCACCGATTCCGCAAGCTCCGCAAAGGCGCTTTTTACGAAAGACAGCTCCGCATTCGCGGGCGCATGGGAACGGAGCAGAGCTTGCATGCGCTTCGAGACGGAACGCGCCGCCCCCTCGATCCCTTTGAGCAGAACATTGCCCGAAAATCCGTCCGTCACAATCACGTCGAACGCGCCCGAAAGAACCTCTCCCGCTTCCGCGTTCCCCGCAAAACGGAGTCCGCTGTCGCGCAGAAGGGCATAGGCGGCTTTGGTCAGCTCGTTGCCCTTTCCCTCCTCTCTGCCCACGGAGAGCAGTCCCACGCGGGGGTTCGCGACCCCGCAGGCGCAGGAGACATAGGAGGACGCGTACTTCGCAAAGGCAAGGAGATGTTCGGGACGGCAGTCCGCATTCGCGCCGCAGTCCGTCAGACAGACCGAACCGCCGCTGTCCGTGGGCAGCAGAGAGGCAAGAGCGGGGCGTTCGACGCCCTCACACCTTCCGAGCAGCATCATGCCGCCGCATAATACCGCGCCCGTCGAGCCCGCCGAAATCATTGCGACAGCATCGCCTCGCTCCCGCAAGACCCGATACGCCGCCGACAGAGAGGAATCTTTTTTGGTTCGTATCGCCGCGACGGGCGGCTCTCCGTTTTTTATGACCTCTTTGGCGTCCACGATTTCCAGTCGGGAAGAATCGAATTCGCCGCCCCGAAGGCGCTCCCGAATCCGGTCTTCGTCGCCGCAGAGTATCAGACCGACCTCCTCTACAGAACGCAGCGCGTCCACCGCGCCCGCTATCACCTCTTCGGGACTATCACAGCCGAAACAGTCCAAAACAATCTTCATGTCCCTTCCCTCACTGCAATACGAGCACGAAGTCATACACCGACTGTCCGCCGTCCGTCTCGTAAAACTCCGCATCCGGGAATTTTTCCGAGACGCCCCGCCGATAGGCGTGGCGCTCCGATTCGGTCACGTCCCTGCCGTAGAAAACAATGATAAATTCCCGCAATGCGGCGCCAAGCTCCTCTGTCAGCGCCAGAGCGGTACGCACTTTGTCCGTTCCCGAAACAAACATTTTCTTTCCGACAAAGCCGATATAATCGCCTTCCCGAACTTCCACGCTGTCCAAAAGAACCGAACGGGTCGCCCGCGCGACCGTCCCGCTCGCCGAACGGGACACTTCCGCCGCCATGTTTTTGAAAACGCTCTCCGCGTCTCCGCTCGCGCAGTCCAGCGCCGAGAGCGCGGCATACCCTTCCCCCACGTTTTTGGTGGGAAGAACGCGCACTTCGGAGGTCTGATACAGGGAAGCCGCCTCCGTCGCAGCCATGCGGATATTGCTGTTGTCGGGAAGAACAAAGATACAATCCGCATTGACCGCCTCAAAGGCTTTCAAAAACAACTCGACAGAGGGGTTGCGCCCCGGACCGCCCTCGAGCACGATATCCGCGCCCAACTCCCGAAACGCGGCAGAGATTCCCTCTCCGTCCGCAACCGCAACGACGCCGAAATGCTTGCGCTGAGGATTTTTCCGCAATTCTTCCCTGTTCTGCCGCCGTTCCGACCTGCCGTTGTGCTGTAGCGTCATATTTTCGATTTTCAGTGTCAAAAACTCCCCGTACGTCTGCGCGTATTGCAGAATTTCGCCCGGTTTCATCGTATGTACGTGCACCTTGACCACCGTCCCGGTTCGGACCACCGCCACAGAATCCCCCGCGGCGGTCAGCCATGCCCGAAAATCGTCCAACGAGAACGCCTCGACGTCCGTCTTTGCGCGGGTCAGTTGCAGGAGAAATTCGGTGCAATAGCCGAATTCCATCACGCTGTCTTCGTTGAAGAGAGCAAACTGCGGTTCCTCGGATAGGACTGCCGCGCTCCCCTCCTCCTCGACGGAAAAGACTTCCTCTCCTCGCACCGCCTTTAAAAAGCCTCGCGCGATGTGAAACACGCCCGCGCCGCCGCTGTCTATCACACCCGAATTCTTCAGAATCGGCAAAAGTTCGGGGGTGCGCTCGAGAGAGAGTTCGGTCTCCCGCACGTAGTCCTCCAAAAAGCTCTCGGGCGTGCTCCGGCTGTCGATTCGCCCCGACGCATATGCCGCCGCGTCCTTCATCACGGTGAGCATGGTTCCCTCGACGGGCTCTGCTACAGACGCATATGCAAACCGCACGCCTTCACCGAAGGCGCGCCCGAACGCGGACACGTCCGCCCTCTCCGTCCCCTCCAGCCCCTTCGCGATGCCCGCGAACATCTGGGAGAGAATGACGCCTGAGTTGCCCCGCGCGCTCATGAGCATGCCGCTGCCCGCCCGGCTAGCCGCCTCTCCGAGCGCGGAAACCTCCAACCCGCGCAATGCCTTCACGCCCCCCGAAAGCGTCGAATACATGTTGTCCCCCGTATCCCCGTCGGGAATGGGAAATACGTTCAGATCATTGATTTCCGCAATGTTTGCCTTCAGTTCGGCAAGCCCGCAGTTCATCATTCTCTTGAAAAGTTCGCCGTCCACTTCTCTTTCGTACATAAGTTTTTCGACCTGTCAATGATATTTTATTTTTTATTATACCGCAGTAAGGTTAAAAAACGGTTAAATACGCAATATTTTCCGCTCATCCCCGAAAAAATCAAAAAAAGAGAACGGACTGTTCAAAGTCCGTTCTCTTTCCATTTCATAAAAGATTTTATTTGAAGTACCGTTTCAAAAGCCCCTCGAAACCGCAGCCGTGGCGCGCCTCGTCCTTTGCCATTTCGTGCACGGTGTCGTGAATCGCGTCGTAGCCGAGCTTCTTTGCGAGCGTGGCAAGATCCTTCTTGCCCTGACATGCGCCCTGCTCCGCGCCCGCGCGCATCTCGAGGTTGGTCTTGGTGCAGGGGGTCACGACTTCGCCGAGAAGTTCCGCAAACTTCGCCGCGTGCTCCGCCTCCTCAAAGGCGTAGCGCTTGAACGCTTCCGCAATCTCGGGATACCCCTCGCGGTCAGCCGCTCTCGACATTGCGAGATACATACCCACCTCGGTGCATTCGCCGTTGAAATTCATCTTCAGCCCCTCGACGACCTCGGGGTCAAGCCCCTTCGCAACGCCGATCTTGTGCTCGTCCGCAAACGCCATCTTTCCCTCTTCCGAAACCGGCTCGAACTTCGAGGCGGGCGCGTGGCACTGGGGGCACTCCATGGGCTGGTCGGCAATGTAACCGCAAACTGTACATCTGTACTTCATAATCAAAAATCCTCCGAAAAACTTTTTTTGTCTATATTTTGTTTATAAACGCTTTTCGGAAGTTAAAACACAAAATCGATAAAAATTATTATTTTTTATTTTCCGTATCGCAGGAGTCGGAGTCCTGCATCTTCGGCGTATCACTGTAGCGTTCGGGCGGGGGTTGAATCCGCACGACTTTGACGATGAACAGGACGAGAAGAGCGAGCGCGCCGATTCCGAGGGCGAGAATCACATATTGTACGTAGTCCTTGAAAATCCAGGTGAAAAGCGAAATCAAAAGACCCGCGACGAGATTGCCCACAGCGACGGGAAAAAAGGCGTCCCAAAATTTCAGTCCGAGAAAGACCGCGATTGCGGTGCCCGTCCAGACGCCTGTCATCGGGAGCGGCACCGCCACGAAGGCGAATACTCCCCACATCATAATAACGCGCGCCTTTTCGCCTGCGTCCTGTCCCTTCTTGGAAATTTTTTCCGCCTTGTGCTCAAAGAGATATTCGACTTTGACCGCGAGACGGCGAAACCACTTGATTCTCTTCAAAAGGTTCAAAATGGGTCGGAGCAGAAAAAAGAGGGGCACAAAGACGAGAGTCGAGCCGAGATACGCCATGACGAAGGAGGGCACAACGCCGATGGTCGTACTTCCCACCAGGATTGCCCCTTTGAGTTCTATGAGCGGGATCATGGAGAGGACAAAGGTCGCAATCCAGCCGTTCCCGAAAAACTCGGCAATCGCGGCAGACATCGCATCTATCATACTCTGAATCATATTGCTCTCCTTAAAAAAAACTCCGCAATTCTATTTTCTGCGGAGCGACCGGAATTATCCGGGGTCATGTGTGCCGCGGGACTAACCCACCGCGGGGGGCTGTTTTCTGACAACTCCTTTTACTTTGGTATATTTGCGAATGGAAAAGGCGATGTTGGTCATGTGGTCCGCAATCCTCTCGAAATTGCTCGCAAGCGACAGATAGATTGCGCCCGCTTCGGCTGTACAGCTTCCGTTGTTCAGACGGAGAATGTGGTTGTCCGCCATCTTGAGTTTGAGGTCGTCGATGCTCTCCTCCACCCGCGCGACTTCGGCGAGACCCGAAAGGTCCTTTGCAACAAACACTTTCAGCGAAAGCTCGAAGTGTCTGCTTACGGTATCGTACATCTCCTTGATTTCGGAGAGCGCGTCCTCCGTAAAAATCACGTGCTGACGCTCCATTTTCTTGATATAGTTGACAACGTTGTCCGCATAGTCCCCCACCCGCTCGATGTCCGAGACGACGTGGAAGAGCGAACCGATGAATACTTCGTCGTCGTAGGAGATATCCTGCGCCGAAATTTTTATCATGTATTCCGTCGTCGCTTTGGTCAGATAGTTGAGTTCCTCTTCCCGGCTCTTCACTTCGTCCAAAACCGAGTTGTCCCCGTTGTAGAGCGCGTTGACCGAGAGGTCGAGATTCTCCTTTGCGAGTTTCGCCATGGCGTCAATCTCGTTGACCAGCTCCGAAATCGCGACCGCAGGGGTCTCCAACAGACGTTCGTCCAAAAATTGCAGCCGCTTGTTCTTCTCCCGTTCCTTTTTGCCCGCGGGAATGATGAGCACGCAGAGCTTGACCAGAAGGGGCAGGAAGGGGATCAAAATCAACGTCGTAAACACGTTGAACAGCGTATGGAAGTTTGCGAGCTGGCGGAGCGGGTCGGCGATACCGTCCGCACCCACCGCGCCGAGCGAAATACCTTTGATAAACCAGCTTTGGTCGTGAATAAACAGCAGAATCACGAACATCACCAAAGCGCCGACGACGTTGAAGAGAACGTGCATGCAGGCGGTGCGCTTGGCGTTGGTGTTCGCGCCGATTGCGGAGAGAACCGCCGTGATGCAGGTGCCGATGTTGATGCCGAGAATGGCGAACAGCGCGCCGTCAAGCGACATGCCCATTCCCGCGCCCCCAACCGCCACGAAACCCGCCAAAATAGTTGTCGCCGCGAGAGAACTCTGTATGAGCGCGGTAAATACCATGCCGACAAGGAGCAGAAGAAAGGGATTGTCAAGGGTCTGAAACAGACGCATGAAGGTTTCGTTGTTCTGAAATACCTGCATGGAATCGGACATGAACTCAAGTCCGATAAAAATCATTCCGAGGGAGATAAAAATGACGCCGAGGAGACGAATCTTTCCCGACCTGCCGAACATCTGCATAAAGAGACCGATGCCCGCCACAAGGCAGACGACCGCAAGCACGTTGAACGCCTTTAACGAGACGAGCTGAACGGTGATCGTGGTGCCGATATTCGCGCCCATGATGACCGCGGCTGCCTGCGTCAGGGTCATGAGACCCACGTTGACAAAGCCCACGAGCATGACGGTTGTCGCCGAAGAACTCTGAATGATCGCGGTGACCCCGGCGCCCACGCCGATGCCCGCGAAACGGTTGGAAGTCGCCTTCCCGAGCAGTTTCTTGATGCTCGTCCCCGCAAGGTTTTCGAGGTTCTCTCCGAGGAGTTTCATGCCGTACATGAACACGGCAAGCCCACCCAGCATCATGAACACCGCGAAGAGATTGTCGAACACCGCTTTTGCCGACATGGCGAGGAGCGTTTGCGACAGGAGTTCTTTCAACGAAATAACCATTCCCTAAAATCCTTTGTGTATTTCTCACCGGCGGCTCGGAAAATGCCCAGCCCCTCCCATTTTACCCTACCTTTACAATTCTAACAAACTGACGGCGGATAAGTCAACCGATTCCGGGGAATTCAAAAAATTTCATGCGGCATTCAGTCTTCGAAGAGGGTGAGCCGTCCCGCCTCGACGAGTCCCGCAAAGTCCTGCTGACGGAGCGCCTCGTAGAGCACAATCGCAACCGAATTGGAGAGATTCAGGGAACGCGCGCCCTCCCGCATGGGAATTCGGATACAGTTTTCATAGTTCTCGTGCAGGAGAGATTCCTCCAATCCCCGTGTCTCTCTGCCGAAAAACAGGTAGTCCCCGTCCCGGTAGGTCACCTCCGTATATCTATGTTTACTCTTCGTGGAGGCGAAATAATACCTTCCGCCCGCGTTTTTTTCAAAAAATTCTCGGAGATTCTCGTAGATATGAATGTCCAAGAGGCTCCAATAGTCCAACCCCGCGCGCTTTAAGTGCTTGTCCGACAGGTCAAAACCGAGCGGTTTGACAAGGTGCAGACGGGTTCCGGTCGCGGCGCAGGTGCGCGCGATATTGCCCGTATTTTGAGGGATTTCGGGTTCCACCAATACGACGTTCAGCATTTCTTTCTCCTGTATGACAAAATTTTTCCCCCTCACTCGTCGCAGAGCCAGGAGGATTTGCGTTCGCGGTAACAGCCCCTTCGGCGGCTTGAGACGAGGTGATAGTCCTTGCACAGCCGGAGCTCCACGCTCCGCACCCTCTCGTTCCCGGAGAGCACGAGTTCGCCCTTGATGTCCGCAATCTGCATGTAATTTTCGGCTACCATGCAGATATCCACGCCGTTTGCAAATGCGCTCCCCCGCATCATCACCTCGGGCAGAGAGTTCGTAATCTTTCCGAAAATAGAAAAGAGAATATCGCTCTCGCAGAGGGAAAGCATCTTCGCCACGTCCTGAAAATAGATGTCCTCGCCCACAATGATGCCGAGCTTGCCCTTGGAGGTATCGAACACCCGATAGCCGCCCCCCGCGCTGTACGCGCCCTCGTCGATGACGTTGACCATGTCCACGATTCCGAGGAGCTCGCCTTCGTCCACGACCACGCAGGACTTGTGCAAAGTTCCGCACACTTCGGTGTCGCACCCCGCGAGGAGCACGCATTCGAGGTTGCGGGAGAGCAGACAGAGCTGTTCGATTTGGGAGGAACTCCCCTCCATCTCCGCGACCAGATCCACTCTTCTGAGTATATTGCTTGCAAAGACCAGCACGTCAACGTCCCCGATCCGGGGAACGTCTTTAAAGAGAATTTCCTCAAAATCCCCGCCGGTCAGAAGAGTCATCTTCATGGGCGCCCTCCACATTCTCGTTGGTTCATTCTATGGAAATAGGAGGAATTGTGTGATTTACAGCCGCTCGAATTCCGCGACGACTTTTAGCACCTCTTCGGGAGTCTCGCATGTGTTGATTCTGCCCCGGAACTCCGACGCGCCCGGCTTTCCCTTCAGGAAAAAGGGGACATGCTTTCGGATATTCAGCACCGCATAGCGATCGCCGAACCTCCGCATCTCCTCGAACTGCTCCCAAAGCGTCTTTGCGGGAGAAAAATCGGCGGGAATGCCGAGAATTTCCGAAAACACCGCCGGGTTTCCGAGCGCGCCCCGCGCAACCATGACCCCCGCGCACCCCGTGCGCCCGAACATGTCCTCCGCGCTCGCCCGGTCCGTCACGTCACCGTTGCCGATCACGGGAATCTTGACCGCGCGTACCGTCCGCGCGATACAGTCACGGTCCGCGATTCCCGAATACATCTGTTTCGCCGTCCTGCCGTGCACCGTCAGAAAATCCGCGCCCGCGCCCTCGAGCGCCTTTGCGAATTCGGGTGCGGTCTCCTCCCGCACGCCCTTTCGGAACTTGACCGAAATCACCTTGTCCGTCGCCTTTCGGCAAGCGGAGACGATCGCCGCCGCGCGCTCGGGGTCATCCATGAGCGAACTCCCCTCGCCGTTTTTGATAATCTTTCCCACGGGGCAGCCCATGTTGATATCGATGACGTCAAAGGCGTCGAGATAGCCTTCCTCTATCACCCGCCGAAAAAAATCCGGGTCGCCGCCGAAGATTTGTGCCGCTCTCACGTCCTCGTTTTCCGCGACGGCGAGAAGATTGCAGGAACGGTCGTTTTCATAGATAAGCCCCTTTGCCGAGACCATCTCGGTGAAGGTCAGACCCGCGCCGTACCGCTTACAGATTCTGCGGTACGCCACGTCCGAATAGCCCGCGACGGGCGCAAAGAATACATTGTTTTTGACCGTCACGCCCCGAAAGGTCAGCGGTCGAATGTACGCGCTCACCTGCCCGCCTCCACCTTTTCGACCGTCTCTTTCGCGTAGCGGTCGGCGGCATGGCGCAGGGCGAGCTCGGGCTCTGCTTTGGCAAGGCGCATGACGTTGACGAGCGCAAACAGCGCGTCTCCGCACAGCCTGTCCAATTCCTCCGCATCGGAGCATGGCGCGGAAAGCGCGGAAAGCGCCCCTTCCAGCCGCTTTTCCGCCAAATCGGCGTCGTCCAAATCCGTCACCTTGCGCGCCTTTTTCTGCACTTTATAGGCATAGAGGAGCGCGGGGAAGGTCTTGGGAATGTCCCGTATTTCGTCGGCAACCGTCTTTTGGTTCTTCTCCACGTTCTTGTTGCGCTCCCAGACGAGAAGCGCCTCTTCGCCCCCCTTCGCCTTGTCCTCGCCGAAGATATGGCTGTGCCGAAACACGAGCTTATAGCAGAGTTCGCTCAGCATGTCCGCCGTCGAAAATTCGCCGGATTCCTCCCCCATGACCGCGTGAAACACGGGTTGCAGAAGAAGGTCTCCCATCTCCTCCCGCATTTTGTCCGAATCCTTGAGCTCGACCGCCTCCAACGCCTCGCAAGCCTCTTCGAGCAGGTTCATGCGGATGGAATCGTGCGTCTGCTCGCGGTCCCAGGGACAGCCGCCCGGAGCGCGCAGACGGCGCACGATATTCACGAGGTCCGAAAACCCGAACCGCTTGCGGGTCTCAAAGGGTTCGGGGCGCAAAAGCAGGCTGACCGTCGCGTCGTATTTCTCCAGCCTGTCCAGCTCAAAAAGGGGGATTTCCCGCACCTTGCCGCAAAGGGCGACGAGAACGGGCGTCTCCTCGGGAAAACTCTCGAAGAGCCGAAGTTTGACCTCGGAGGCGAGAAAAGCGGAGTCGATTTCCCGCAAAAGGAGGGGGCGTCCGTGGTCGATTTCGAAATATCCCGCGCCCGCAAAATCCGTCGCGGACCACACCGCATAGGACGCGGCGGGGTTTGACGCGAGCAGTTCCGCGCCCTTCTCCGCCGCCGGAAACAGGCGGGCGGAGGGACTTTTTTTGAGTATGTATGCGGCGGAACGGTCGTCAAGACCGCTCCCTTCCACGCAGTAACAGAGATTTTTGCATTCCCGGGAGAGGCGCAGAACCTCTTTGCCGAGGTTCTGATACAGCGTCTCGAAGTTTCGGGACTTCTCAAAAATCCCGTCAAGCGTGCGCACGGGAATCCCGTATCTTTCAAAATATCCGAAGGCGGGCACGAGCGAGGTCTTTGCGAGCACGAGGTCCGCGCGCTGAATCTCGTTGTGCGCCGCGAGGCTCAGTGCCTCGGGGTCATTGCCGAGTCCGATGATTCGAATCATGTTTTCTCCCGAATAAGGTATTCCGTTCCTCCTCGAACAGCGAGCCCTTGAAAAAAAGCAGTCCATAGACCGCGAGCGCGAGAATCCCCGCCACCGCGAGCCGCCAGAAGTTTCCGAACGGTAGGAGACGGACAACAAACCAGATTGCCGCGACCGCCCCCGAATAGAAGAGCGGCTTTGCGAGAATGTCCCACGAAAAGGAGAATCCGATTTGTCCGTCCCTAATAATATAAACCAAATCAAGCGTTCCCGCAAGCAAAAAACAGACGGTTCCCGAAATTGCCGCGCCGAAAATGCTCACCTGCGGAAAGCTCATCAGCACCGCGGACAGGGAAATCTTGACCGTGACTGCGATGACCATGAAGTAGGCGCAGACCTTGGCGCGGTTTTTTGCAATCAGCACGGAGACCGAAGTCTGCATGAGCGAAAGACCTACGACGGAGAGCGCATAGACTTTTAAGAGAGCAGCGGTCTCGGCAAGCTCCGCGGGCGACAGACCGCGGTACAGAAGTCCGACCACGGGACCGGAGAACAGAATCAGAAAGAGCGTGCAGGGAAACGCGACGAAGAAGGTCAGTTTTAAACTTGTGGCGATTTCCCGCTGAGTGTCCGACTTTCCGGCAATGCCCGGAATGAGCGCGAGCCCGATGGACTGCGCGAACACCGTCGGGAAGGAGACGAGAGAGCACACCGGACCCGAAAACAGCCCGTACTGTCCTGCGCCGGACGCATAGCGACCCACGATGTGCATGACGAGAAACCCGTCCGCAATCTGCGAGAGCGGCGTTAAAAGCGCGGAGAGCGTGACGGGAATGCTGATGGCGTAAATCGCCCGAAAGACCTCCCCCGCGCTCTCTCCCTTCGACGCGTAGAGGGGCTGATTTGCCCTGCCCCCGCCCGAAAAAGCGGAGCGGAAGGCAAGATAGAGGAGCGCCGCACCCTCGCTGATGGTAACGGAGAGCACAGAAAAGAGCACCGCCCGTCCCACATCGGGCATAAAACGTCGGGCAAAATACAGGCAGAAAAGGGCTTTAAAGAGCTGTTCGACCACCTGCGAAACCGCGGTCGGGGTCATGTCCTTTCTGCCCGAGAACTTGCCCCGGAAGGCGGAGATGACGCAGACAAACAGAATTGCCGGGGAAATTGCGCGAAAGGCGCCCGCAAGTTCGGGAGCTTTCAAAAAGCCCGCGAGAAGGGGCGCGCCGAAGTACATCATAAGAGAAAGCGCCGCACCTATCACCGTGAGCGAAAACAGCGCGACGCGAAAGGTCTTTTCGGCAAGGTCGGGACGCCCGCGCTTGAGATTGCCGCCGATGAGCCCGGAAACGGCGGCGGGAAGCGAAGTCGTCGAGACGGTCAAAAGAAAAATGTAATAGGGAAAGACGAGCTGATACAGCCCCATTCCCTCGCTCCCCAAAATATTGGTGAGCGGAATGCGGTAAAACGCGCCGATGATTTTTGATAGAATTCCCCCGACCGAAAGAATCAGCGCGCCGCCGATCAGGGTGTTTTTGCCGCGGCGGCGCATGGTCTCTTTCACTCGTACAGAAGGTCGAGGATATACTCGGAGAGCGTTTTCGCGTAGCTTACGAGCAGGTCGCGGTGGGACGCGTCCTTGGATAAAAGCGCGCACCCGCCGAAAATTTCGCCGTTCTTGCTGATGGGAAAGACGATTTGCACCTCGTATTCCATTTCGTCGGTGGCGGTCAGACGCACCGGACGCTCCCCCATATTTTCCTTGCGGTCGGCAATGAGCCGGGACAGCTCGGAAGAGATGAGCGCACCCGAAAAGCCCTTCGAGAGACTCCCCTCACAGCACACAAATTTCTCGCGGTCGCACACGAGCACCGTGTCCCCCGTTCCCTTCGCCACGGAGCGCACAAGCCCGGAAAATACGTCCGATACATTTTCGGTCTCGCTGAACTTTTTGAGAATCAGCGTCCCCTCTTCGCAGAATATCTCCAGAAAATTTCCGTTGCGGATATTGAGCGCACGGCGGATTTCCTTGGGGATAACGACGCGCCCAAGCTCGTCGATTCTTCTGATAATTCCGGTCGATTTCATTTGAAAATTCCTCCTTTTGGGGGTATTGTCCGCAAAAAAAGGAAGAATATTCCGTTCGCGCTTCGCTTTCCGACCATGTTATAGTCGCGACGAGGGGAGTGCGCGAGTGCTTGCACTCGCATACGGGTCCCGAGGAGCGACTACACTTCGAAGGGGTACACTCGCACTTCGTGCTCGCTCTTAAGCACGGTCGGGAAATAAGGCGCTCCTACGGGAAAACAAATCAAACCACATTGACAACGGAGATACGCAAGGTTTGGCACTTTCGCGACCATACGTGCGCGGAAATCTATAAGCTTTCCGCCAAAAACGCCTTGGGGTTGCCGACCCGGGCGAGCGCGGACTCCGCCTCCTCCCGCGAGGCGAACAGCGCATAGACCGCGCTCCCGCTCCCCGTCATGTTCACGCACAGCGGACGGAGTTCTTTGAGCGTCGCCGCAGCCTCTCCCACCTCGGGATTCAGGGAGGTCGCCGCAGCAAACAGACCGTTTTTCATTTGAATCGCCGCGCCGGCAAGGTCTCCCTCCCGCAGTCTTTCTACCAGTTCCCCGTTGTCGCTCGGCGCACACATGCCCTGTTCGTCCGCACGGGCAAAGGCGTTTCCCGTCGAGACGCCGCCCTCGCCGACCAAAAATACAAAGTACAGTGTTTGGGGACAGACAAAGGATTCCACCCGTTCCCCGCGCCCCCGCAGCCGCGCAAAGCCCCCCTTCAGCATAAAGGTCGTATCTGAGCCGAGCATCTTTGAGAGTCTGCGGATGTCAGCCGCGCCCGGATAGCGTTCCTCCAAAAGTTTCAAAACGCCCGCGGCGTCCGCCGAAGAACCGCCAAGTCCCGCGCAGAAGGGTATCCCCTTTTTGATGCGAATGGTCCAGCCCGGAAACCTCGGTCCGGTCTCCGCCTCCGCCGCCCTGCGAAATCGCACAGCCGCCGACAGCGCCGCGTTCGAAGTCTGCCGCACGCCGTCCATATCACAGATGATTGCCCGGTCCCTGCGCTCCAACAGGGTGATTTCGTCATACAGCGACACCGAGCACACGACCATGTCCAACTCGTGATAGTCATCGGGACGACGACCGACGACATTGAGGGACAGATTGCATTTTGCATAGATTTTCATGTTTCCATTATAACAAAATTGCGAGAAAAAAGGGCGGAACGCTCCAAAACGCTCCGCCCTTTCGGTATTCCTATTGATTTATACGCCGCCGCGGAACACCACGACCTTCTCTCCCTCCAAAAACTGTTCCAAATCAATGCTGTCCGGATCCGCGTTCAGCTCCTTGGAAACTTCAAACACACTGTCCCCCTTGCCCGGCACATACACCGAAATCAGGCTTGTGTTCTGATATTCGGAGACGATTTCGAGGTCGGAAACCGCGCACACGCCCTCCTCCTTGAAGAGGTCGGTCACAACCTGCGTCTTGAAACTGATTTCCAGCTCCCCGCGCAGGCGCAGTCTCGCGTGAATGTCGCACACGATACCACGGGAGAACGCCACCGCAATTTCGCCCTCTATCCGCTCGGGGTCGGTTTGGAAGGGCACTTCCACCACGAAACTTCCCTTCTTGTTTTCCTCGTCCACATAGAGCACGCAAGCGGTCAGCACGCCTTCGACAATCAGTTCGCCCCCCACAGTGTTGATGCCCGCGATATGTACCCGCGGTTCTGCGACGGCGAGAATGCGGTCAATTTCCGTTCCGCACTCGATTCTGCCATCCACTCCCGCCCGTGCCGCACGGCGGTCGCAGAGTTCAAGCGCGTTGAGTCCCGAAATCTGCGCGTTGGAGACAAAACCCTTCACGAAGGCGTCCACCGTCAGTTGGTAATTCTCCGCCTTCAGAACGTCCAGGGTCGCGCGGAGCTCTGCCGCAACCGTCAGTGTGGTTTCGTTTTTCTCCTCGTCCACCGCCGCGATGACGTTGAGTTCGCAGAGCGCGAGCGTCGGATAGGCTTTGAAATCTCCCTCGCCCGCGTATTCGGTCTCCTCGCGGAAGGGAATTTGCAGGGAAACGGAGTCGTACTCCTCCTCCTTGCGGTAATTGACGTTGACACAGAGAAAACCCTCGACGACAAATCTGCCGTTTTCAAAGTCAACCTGTGTGACGATCGCGTCCCCGTCGCTCGAAAGAATGCCCGAAACGATGCCCGGAACGTTCTTCTCCTCTTCCACCTGAAACACGTCGGAGAGCGTGGTCTCGAAGAGCTGAACGCTCTTGTCCTCCTTCTTGACATAGACGCCGGGCGCCTCGTTCAAACTGTTCAGCTCCTCCCGCTCGGTCAACAGCAGGGTCAGCTCGAACACGCACTGCACCTTGAATTCGGCATCGTTGAGTTTCTCGATCGAGCAGTCCAATACGTCGCTCGAGACGAAAGCCCGACTCGTGGTCGTGACGGCGTCGTCCTTTAACACGTCCGAAAAATCTGCCTTATAGGAGAGCGATACGATCTCGTCCTCCTTGTTGAGGTAGAGGAGAGCAAAGTGGATCGTGCCCGAGAAGTTCATCTCCCCCTGCAGGCTCTCCATACTCCCGATTTCCCCGCTCGCACTCAAATTGAGCGCTTTGTCGATGCTCTCGGCGGGTATGACGCTCTCCACCACTCTTTGCTTTTGGAGCTTCTTCACGTATTTTTGTACGGGAAGCACCGCGTAACTCAAACTCTCCATTTTTAACCTCCAACTGGCTGGTTTTTAAGCTCACTAAAATCTTATGAGGAGGTCAAAACTTTTATGTCACAAACTTTCGGAATTTTCTTCCGCGGACTCCCCTTCCTCGGGAGTCGGTTCGCCGCCGCCCTTTTTCCGCTTGAAAATCCAGCTGCGGAAGAGGAGCAGATTCATCGCCACAAAGAACAGAATGAGGATACCGAAGGTGATGAGGGTCTGCACGTCGCCCTGCGGCGCAAGACCCATGAGGAGCATGAGCGGGAATCCGAAGATACAGGCGGGAATGCTCTGCATGACGAGATTGTTCGCCGCGGGGGTGCGGAAGTTCGGGTCCACCTCCCGCAGCAAAATCATACCCGTTGACGCCGTTCCGAGGAGCATACCGAAGAAGGCAACGGATTGCTCCACCCGGTAATCTGGGAATCGTTTTTTGCAGATAAAGTCCACGTAGAACATGGTCGCAAAACCGCCGATGACGCAGATAATCGCAAGCGGAATCCAGAGATCGGCGAGCATTTCAATCCTAATCGCCGCGATACCCGCCACAATCATGATGTCGAAGAAGAATCCGCCCAGCCGGTTCAACAGAAAATTATTGGGATAGTCGCGGGTCATGATGTTGTGCTTGCGCAGCTTCTTCATAATCAGCTTGACGACCACCGCGAAAATCGTGCCCAAAAGGAAGTTAAATCCCCAAATCATCGGCTTGACCGTATTGGTGCCGAAGGTTCCGAGATAATTCTGGTCGCAAAGCCAACTGATTCCCTGCATGACGAGGAAGGTGATGAAATAGACGAGCATGACGATTGCGACCTGAATGGTGAACTTGTCCACCGATTCCGAGAGCGGAATTTGGTTGGGGGCGTCCACCTCTTCGGAGGAGACATAGGTGCGCTGCTGTTCCGAAACAGGCTTGAACTTGCCCTTTTTGCGCAAAATATTGAGATAGATGACGCCACCGATACACGCCCAGACAAAGCCTACCGCCGCGATGGTCAGTCCGAACGCCGCGCCGCCCTCGAAGCCCTTGCCCTCGAAGATATTTCCGAAGTTCAACGCCTGCCCGGAACCCTGTCCGTAGCCCATGGGCAGCAGCAATCCCGCCGCCTTGAACAGGTCGGGCATGAAGGTATAGCCGAGCAGAATCGTCACCGCAAGCCCGAGAATACCCTGCATGAGGTAGGTGCTGACCGTCACGATTCCCGAATCCAAGATGTCCTTGCTCTGCTTTTTCGTGGTCTTTTCCTTGTTCGTCTTCATCGCGATGCAGATGAAACCGAGTCCGAGGGCATGATAGGTCACAGCCTCCATCGTACCCTCGTCCAGAAATCCGAAGAACGCCCCGCATTCCTTGAGCACGAGAATGAGAATTCCCGCGATGACCGAAGTGGGCAGCAGGGATTTCCGAATGAAGGGCACCTTTCTGCGAAGGGTGTTGGATAGGAGCAGGATTGTCATGAGAATCCCCATCTGTACGAGGAAATTCCAGATTTCAAAGTCCCATAAATTCATTATCGTTCTCTCCCGTCTGAATCTTGGTTGAATAAAAGAGGTTGACCATACGTACAGCGCAGAACCTCGGCGGCGGCTGAATCTGATAGATTCTACCCTCGCGGTAGAAGTTGATTTTGTTCTTTCCGAGCACCGTCATGCCCGTAATTTCCGAAAAATCGAACTTCAAGCCGTTGATTTCCAGCCTGTCCGCAAAAAAGGACAGCCGCCCTTCCGTCAAAAACACCTTGCGCTTACACCGGATACTCTCGACGAGCCGGATATCGTTCTCTCCGAAAATCTCGTTTTCTCCGTACTTTTTAAAATCGAAGGACTTTGCAAACGCATTTTGCGCGTCGTACCAGGCTTTTGTCGTGCGAAATTCGGGGGTATCTATGCACTTTTTCACCGTTTCAAAGGCGTTATGCCCGGTATATCGCACCGTCCTTCCGCACTTTTTACAGGTGAAGAGATCCCCCTCCGAGACCCACTCCCCGAATCCGCCGCAGTCCGGACAGTAATAGTACGCGCGCTCGAGATATTCGGCGAGCGCTTTGGAACGGAAGGTCTCGGGCACATCGCATTCATCGTGGTACAATCGCTCGCAGACCATGCGGTACAGCTCCTCTTCGGAGAGCTTGCTCCACTCCTCCTCGGGCATGACCGAAGTCACTTCCCCCGTCATTCTGCCCTTTCGCACCGATTTCGCCCAACGCGGCTGAATCCCGTATCCGCCCGAAAAGCGGTAAAAGACTACCGGAAGTTTGAGCATGCGAATCAGTTTGGAAATGGACGGTTCGATGGTTTCCGTCCTCCCCGAAAAGGTGCGGTTGCCCTCGGCAAATACGCAGATCGTCCCCCCTTCCTTGGCAATTCGGTAGCAGTTGCGGATTGGTTCGAGGTCTTTCGCCGATTTGCTCTTCGGAATGGGCGCGACAAGATATTCGATGAGTTTGGAGTAGCGGTTGGAAAAGATATCGTCAGAAGCTATGTAATAGAGCGGGCGCTTGAAGGAGAGCGCAATTAAAAATTGGTCGAATCCCGTCTGATGATTGGACAGCACGAGATAGGGACGCTTTTCAAGCGGATACTTTTTTGCGGTATATCCGTATTTCCAGCGCGTATAGACGCGCATGATCGGGCGCAGTATCGCAAACATGACCCGATGCCTTCGTTTCGTCCACATGGCAACCTCATTCCATAATAGTAAACCTTTTCGTACAGTCATGATAGAACAAAAAACACCGCGCTTTTTGAAAAAATGCGGCGTTTTTTGAGAGAATGCGTCTGTTTGTTAAATTTTACTTTTCCGTAACCATCTCGTTTCCGATACTATCATAGCCGTTTCCGAAAAACTTGGCAAATTTTTCGCGGCTTTTTGTTCGAAATTTCACAAAAATTTCACAAAAAAAGAGAATCCGGTAAATTCCCGGATTCTCTCTCGTAAGTCGTTTGAAATTACTTGATTTCGGCTTCCGCGCCCGCTTCCTTCAGCTTGGCGAGGATCTTCTCCGCCTCAGCCTTGGGCAGGTTCTCCTTGACGGTGCCGTTGGACTCGACAAGGTTCTTCGCCTCGACAAGACCAAGAGCGGTGATCTCGCGGACCGCCTTGATGACGTTGATCTTGCTCGCGCCCGCGCTCTTCAAGACAACCGCGAACTCGGTCTGCTCTTCCGCAGCGGGAGCCGCCGCAGCGCCAGCCGCCGGAGCCGCCGCAACAGCAACAGGTGCCGCCGCGCTCACGCCGAACTCTTCCTCGAGAGCTTTTACGAGCTCGGAGAGCTCCAGAACCGTCATCTTCTTGATTTCTTCAATAAACTTTGCTACGTCTGCCATTTTAAATTTCCTCCGAATTTTTTAATTTTTCAACCGTTGCCCGCGTTGACCGGGTCGGCTTTCCGCGCCGCGCGGTGTGTTACCAATGTTTTCGCGGTTTTAAAAAACCGCTTTGCGTCCGGGGTTTCCCTCTGCCGCGTTAAGCCTGCGCCTGCTTGTCCTTGACCGCGTTGATTGCATAAACAAGGCTGCGCAGTGTCGCGGAAAGTACGCCGGCGAGTCCGGCGATGGGCGAATTGAGGGAGCCGAGCATCTTCGCGACGAGCACTTCCTTCGGGGGGAGCGCGGCGAGAGCCTTGACGCCGTTCGCATCGACATACTCGCCGTCCGCGAGTCCGCACTTTGCCGAAATCTTGCCGTCGTACTTCTTGGCAGCCTCGGTCACGATCTTTGCCGCCGCGACTTCGTCCGCCGCGAACGCGACCGAAGTCGTGCCGTTCAGCGCCTCGTCGAACTGCGTGTGCCCGAGCTCGTCCATCGCGCGCTTGATGAGTGTGTTCTTTAAGACCTTGTATTCGACGCCTGCCTTTCTGAACTCGTTGCGGAGTTCGGTGTCCTGCGCCACGGTCAGACCGCTGTAAGAGACAATCACGACGGATTTCGAATTCTCAATCTTCGCCTTGATGTCCGCGACGACCTGCATTTTACTCTGTCTTGCGGCTGAAATTTTCTCTTCCATTTGAACCTCCTTTTCAGAATTTAAATAAAAAATCCTGTGCTGCGGCAAAAACAGCACAGGATTACAATAACCCTTTGTCGTCTTCGCCTCGGCAGGCTCCCAAATAGATGGGAATTATGTCGTTTCCGACGCCGGCTGTCTGCAGCAAATCTTTATTATCGAGACAATTATATCAGTTTAGATAGACCTTGTCAACTAAATGCGGTAGGAAACTTTGACGCCGGGACCCATCGTGCTCGAGACGGCAACGCTCTTCAAATAGGTTCCCTTCGCGGCGGCGGGTTTCGCGCGCACAATCGCGTCCATCAGTGCGTTGAAGTTCTCGATGACCTTCTCGGGACCGAAACTCTTTTTGCCGATGGGGCAGTGAATGATCGCGTTCTTGTCCAGACGGTACTCAACCTTACCGGCTTTTACGTCCGAAACCGCCTTCGCCACGTCCATGGTGACCGTGCCGCTCTTCGGGTTCGGCATGAGTCCTTTCGGACCGAGCGCCTTACCGATACGTCCGACGAGTCCCATCATGTCCGGGGTCGTGATACAGACGTCGAAGTCGAACCATCCGCCCTGAATCTTGGCGATCATGTCCTCGGCTCCCACGTAGTCCGCTCCCGCAGCCTGCGCAGCGTCAGCCTTGTCGCCCTTCGCGATGACGAGGACGCGAACTTTCTTACCGGTGCCGTTGGGAAGCACGACAACGCCGCGGACCTGCTGATCCGCATGGCGAGGATCGACGCCGAGTTTGACGTGAAGCTCGATGGTCTCGTCAAACTTTGCCTTCGCCGTGTCGAGGACCAGCTTGAGCGCCTCCTCGGTGTCGTAGCTCTTCTGCGAATCGATCATCTTCGCGCTGTCAATATATCTCTTTCCGTGTTTCATGAAAAACCTCCTGTGGTGCAGACGAACCTCTCGGTTCTCCCACTCTCTATATTTTAATTAGTCCTCTACCGTGACGCCCATGCTTCTCGCCGTGCCAGCAATCATGCTCATCGCAGACTCAAGGCTCGCGGCATTCAGGTCCGGCATCTTCATCTTCGCGATCTCTTCCACCTGCGCACGGGTCAGTTTGGCGACCTTGTCGCGGTTGGGTTTCGCGGAACCGCTCTCAATCTTCGCCGCTTTCTTGATGAGAACCGGCGCGGGAGGGGTCTTCAAAATGAAGGTGAACGAACGATCCTGATAGATGGTGATCACGACCGGAATGATGAGACCCGCCTGATCGGCAGTCTTCGCGTTGAATTCCTTGGTGAAACCGGGAATGTTGATTCCGTGAGGACCGAGGGTCGAACCTACAGGGGGTCCCGGGGTTGCCTTTCCCGCCGGCAGCTGCAACTTGACGATTGCACTCACTTTCTTTGCCATAATAAACCTCCATATGTGTGGTTTTCGCGGAACGTATGAATATTTGCGCTCCTCCCACAAAAAACGGACTCCGGCAAAACCGCGCCCGTCTTTTTTGACAGATTAGATTTTTTCGAACTGAATAAAGTCGAGATCGACCGGCGTGCTCCGCCCGAACATCGAAACCATGACTTTCGCCTTCTGATTCTTTTCGTCGATTTCCTCAATGGTTCCGACGTTGCCCTCGAGCGGACCGGAGACGACGCGAATCATGTCGCCTTCGCCGAAGTTGACTTCAACGACCATTTTTTCGAGCTGCATCTTCTTGACTTCGTCGTCAAGAAGGGGCAGCGGACGCCCGCCGGGACCGACAAAACCGGTCACGCCGCGCGTGTTTGTGATCATGAACCAGATATTGTTCGTATATATCAGCTTGATAAAGACGTAACAGGGATAGATCTTGCGCGCCACGACCTTACGCTTTCCGTTCTTTTCCTCCAGGGTCTGCTCCATCGGAATCTGAATATCGAAAATATAGTCCTGAAGATTGTTATTTTCGACCAGCTTCTCGATGCTGTCTTTGACCATGTTTTCATAGCCGGAATAGGTGTGGAGCACATACCATTTGGCTTGCTCTCTCTCTTCCATTGCTCCCACTCCCTAAAACTGCATGCCGGGTAGCAATTTATAGAGCGCCAAAAATCCTGCGTTTGCCGCGCCGATGATGATGATAAAGAACAGGACGACCACGAGAACGACGCCGGTCTGACCCACCGTCTTGCGGAACGTCGGCCAGGTGACTTTCTTGAGTTCGCCGAAAACCTCCCGAATCTTGCGCCACATGCGCTTGAAGATGTTGGGCTTTTTGTTGGTCTTGACCTTCTTTTTGTCGCTCTTCGAGGGAGCCGGCTTTTCGGACTTGGCGGGAACCGCCTTCCCGGCGGCTTTTTCCGCAGTCTTTTCGACTACGGTCTCCTCTGCGGCAGCCTCGGTCTTGACCTGCTCCTCCGCAGAAGGCGTGATTTCCTCCGTCTTCTTCTTCATCTCGGTTCTCCTTACTTCGCTTCCTTGTGGACCGTGTGCTTCTTGCAGAAACGGCAATATTTCTTGAGCTCGAGCCTCTCGGGATCGTTCTTCTTATTCTTCATATTGTCGTAATTTCTCTGCTTGCACTCCGTGCATTCCATGGTAATTTTCGTTCTCATAAGGGTTTCCCTTCCTAAAAAATTAACACCCCATGAGAGGTGCTATACTATATTAGCACAGCTTGTACTATGTGTCAAGCAAAAATTCAGGGGATTTTTGCGAAATCCCCCTCCTTTTTCCTTATAATAGGTTTTCGAGCAGCGTCCAGGGCAGCCTGCTGTATCCGTACTCATCGTATTGATTCAGATAGTCAGCTGCTTTCGGGTCGTTCGCCCGAAAATCGTCCGCGAGCGCTTGCTCACCGTATTCCTCAAACCAAACCTCAAGATACATTCCCCTGCCGAGATAGGCGCGCAGATCCGCGACATATGTGCGCATAACATAGATTCCGCACACCTCGTCGTAGGGCGGTTCGTTGTATCGGAAATACCCTACCTGCGTGCCGTCCGCGAGGAACGCCTTGACCGAGACCCCGTAGCCGCTCAATTTAAATCGGAGAAAACCCTCGCCGGAGAGCGTAAACAGACTCGAACGGAAACCCATACTAAAAGAACTACTGCACAGAAAATACGTACCGTTCTGATTGAGACTTTCGGCTGTTTCAGGTATGCTGTTTTTGATATACGCATCGACTTGATAGCTTTC
Organism: uncultured bacterium; assembly: GCA_905215695.1. Lineage (GTDB taxonomy): Bacteria > Bacillota > Clostridia > Christensenellales > HGM11417 > CAJMQN01. The sequence goes on along the minus strand of CAJMQN010000005.1, from coordinate 53,216 downwards.
GGGTATGCCCGTCCAGCCCGCGCCGCCATCCTCAAAATCTCCGTTTTCAATCTCCGCGGGATAGCTCGCTTCCCCGCCCGCCGTACTCTCCGCCCGAAGGTCGAAACGAAGGCTCTGCCCCTCTGCGAAACCGTTTGACAGGCAGGTCACGAAAAAACGGTATTCCGCACTCTCCCCCGCCTCTAAACTTCCGGAAATTTCACCGAAGTCCGCAAAGGAAACGTCTCTCTTTTTTGCCGTGCCCGGGGTGTCGTAACACCAAAAGCGCAGAGACGACCGCACCGCGGGCGCATTGCCGTAAGCGGAATCGTCCAGAGTCAGCCGAAAATCCAGCGCCGCGGAGGCGCGCGAACGCAGGGTCACGGTACTTTCCGCAACCCTTTTGCTCCCGAGCGCCTGCGCCTGCGCGGTCGCCGCCGCAAAATCTTCGGGCGCAAACTCGCCGGGTTCTATCGGCGTCAATTCTGTTTCAAAATATTTTTCGGAGACGCCCGCCCTATCAAAGGCGATTTCCACTCTGCCCACCGTGATTCTGTTCCCCGAATTCACGGCGGCGGAATACCAGGCGTATGCCGCGCCCGTCCCGGCGGCGAATAAACATACCGAAATGGCGGCAATCCGAAGAAAAAATCGGCGGTTACGCCTGTACGGGAACGGCATTGAGTTGGAGCGAGAAGGTCAGCGTTGCGCCCGCAATGCTCGCCGGAGCGTCAGATTTCAATCGAATCGTGACCGTCACAATATCCCCGTTCGCAAGACCGGAAAGAAGATTTGTATTCGGCGCAAGCGGGGAAAAACTTCCCGGCTCGGCGGATTCTGTCTTTTTGAGGACGGAGATTTCAAAATAGGATACTTCGGCGGTCTTCGTGCCGTCAACGATGTCCAAAATTTCGAGATTGTAGGACATCTCTGCGTCCGGGTTTTCAATGGAAAGGGTATAGTCCTGCGATACCGATTCCCCGGGGAGCAGGTTTTCCCCATTCAACGTCCCCGCAAGCGAGGTTGTGGTTGGATTCCCGACCGTAACCGTGTTATTCTCGTTCTTGGTCTGCACGATCCAATTCGCAAGCGCAAACGCGCCACCGCCCACGACGACGGTGCAGAGCGCAATGGCAATCCCCAACAGCCATTTTCTTTTCATTTTTGTACAAAACTCCTTTTTCCTTTTTTCCTTTGTAAGGGAGTTTATTTTAACGCATTTGCTCCCTGTTGTCAATAGGGAATTGGAAAAAAGTTCCAAAAAAAAGCCCCGGCAGAAACGCCGGGGCTTTCTCTATTCGATTTCTTCCACTTTAATGAGGTTCGTATTTCCCGAAACGCCGATGGGTACGCCCGCGGTGATGACGATGACGTCGCCGAATTTGACCATTCCCTTCGCCTTCGCAAGGTCCACGCCCGCGCGGAAGAGTTCGTCGGAATTTTCGAATTCCTCCACCCGCACCGGAATCACGCCCCAGCTCATTGCGAGCTTGCGGTATGCCTTTTCGTCCACCGTCGCGGCAATGATGGGGGTTGCGGGACGGAACCGGGAGACGAGCCGACCCGTGCCGCCCGACTTCGTAAAGACGATAATCGCCTTTGCCTTGAGGTCGATTGCCGTATTGACCGTCGAGTGAGAAATCGCGTCCGCCACGTTGCGGATATTGAACGCACTCCGCTTGAAACGCTTGTCATAGTGAATATTCTGTTCCGCCGCGGTGCAGATTTTCGACATCGCCTTCACCGCTTCCACCGGATACTTTCCGACGGCGGTCTCCCCCGATAGCATGACCGTACTCGTCTCGTCATAGACCGCATTCGCGACGTCCGAAGCCTCGGCACGGGTCGGACGCGGCTTTTCTATCATACTCTCGAGCATTTCGGTGGCGGTGATGACCCGCCTGCCCGCCATGCGGGAATCCTTGATGAGCTGTTTCTGTATCGCGGGGAGCTGTTCAAAGGGAACTTCAACGCCCATGTCTCCGCGCGCCACCATGATTCCGTCCGAAGCCTCTACAATCGCGTTGATTGCCCGCACTCCCGCATAGTTCTCGATTTTGGAGACGATATCGATATTTTTCCCCCCGTTCTTCTCGAGGAATCGGCGCACCTGAAGAACATCCTCCGCGCGGGACACAAAGGACGCCGCCACAAAATCCACATCGTTTTTGATACCGAAGAGCAAATCCTTCTTGTCGTTCTCGGAGAGATAGGGAAGGCTGATTTCCACATTGGGAATATTCATGCTCTTGCGGTCGGTCAGCCTGCCCCCGCTCACTACCGTGCACACGAGGTCGGTGGGCGTCTTTTCACGTACGCGCAGGACGATGAGACCGTTGTTTAACAGTATCGTGTCCTTTTCGGAGACGTCGTTGACAAGCCCCTTGTAGGTCACCGAGACCCGTGTCTCGTCCCCCTCGACCTCCTCCGTCGTCAAAGAGAAGGTTTGGTCCTCAACGAGCTCCACTCCCCCGTTTTTGAAGGTTTTGATTCGGACTTCCGGTCCCTTCGTGTCCAGCATGATGGCAATGGGAATGTTTAACTCATCGCGAATCTTTTTGACCAAATCGATCTTCGATTGGTGCTCTTCGTAGATGCCGTGCGACATATTGATGCGCGCAACATTCATCCCGGCGATGCACATGGCGCGAATCGTCTCGTAGTCCGAGCTCGCGGGACCCAGCGTACAGATGATCTTGGTCTTTCTCATAGAATCTCCTTTTAGTTCCAAAAATTTGAAACGCCTATCTCACTCCCACGACGGTACAGGGCACTCTGCCCTCCAAAACATCGCGGATTCCGTATTTGGCGTTCGCTATCATAACCTTTGTACCCTGCAAAACGGGCTCCTTGATAAACTCGAGCTTCGCCTTCGCGCCGTTCGCGCCCGCTCTGCTCGCGCCCACGCAGGACTTTTTGAACTCCTCGATATTGGCGATAACCTCGTCCGCGTCCTTGCCCGAGATCTCGCGCTGAAGGGTCGAAGGGTCGAGGTGGTTGCGGTAAATCCCATCCACACTGGTCAGAATCAGCAGAATCTTACTCTTGACGAGGCAGGCGATCTGCGCCGCGGTTTCGTCGTTGTCCACGCATTCCACCACGTGACGGCGAGTCTTTAAGAGCGCCTGAATCTCCATCTTGCGGTTCTCCTCAAAGCTCACGGTGTCGTTGTAATTGACGATGGGAACCGCGTTCTGCGCGGCGCAGCGCAACAGAAAGTCCCGCACTCGCCCCGCCTTTTTTTCGTCGTTGAAGTGGTTGTGCTCGACGAGAAGCTGCCGCACCGAAAAACGGGGGTCTATAAATTGCCGATAATTCTGCATGAGAATAGCCTGTCCCTGCGAGGCATAGTCGGACTTGTTCTCCTCCTTGTCCCCGTCGAGCTCGCACCCGTTGCGGCGGATATAATCCAGCCGCCCGATCTCCGTCGCGCCGGAAGAGACCCAGACCCAACCGGGACGGAGTTCCCGCCCGATACGGGCAAAGATATTATAATCGATGTCGTGATTGTTTTGGTTGATGAGCGCCATGGACCCAATCTTGCCCACGAGTTCCGTATCGAATGCAGTCATACTGTCCTCTCGGTTTTTCTCTATTAGATATTATTCCATAAAACGGTGTAATATCCATCGAAATGCTCTTGAGACCTCCAGGTTCAAGCATCTCTCGGGATTATTATATCATGAACCTTCCGCAAACGCAAAGAAAATTTTTATTGACAACGCCTGCAAGCTATGATATAATGCAATCAAACGCGGATAAAAAATTGTCAATGCCCCATTTGGAATCTTCCCTTGGAAAGCAAAGAAAATTCTTTCGTCCCAAATCTATAAGGAGGTAAATTCCGAATGGCTGACAAGACACTGGTATGCAAGGACTGCGGAAAAGAGTTCGTCTTCACCGAAGGCGAGCAGGCGTTCTACAAAGAGAAAGGCTTTGAGAACGAACCCGTTCGCTGCCCCGATTGCAGAAGAGCGAAGAAACAGGCTCGTTTCGACAACCGCAGAAACAACTACTAAAAAACAAAAAAAAAGTTCTGTCCGCTTCGGATAGAGCTTTTTATTTTGGAGGATAAAGATGAGTTTTTTCAGGGATGTAATTCTTTTATCCAGCCGCTTTGACCGCATTAAAAACAGCGATCGCGCGGCAAAAAGTTACTCTTTCGGCGTTCGTTGCATCCTCTGCTGCGTCTTTGGCGCACTGTTTGCATTGACAAGCGGCTGGGGATGGCGAATGTTGCACACAACTGCCGAAGGCTCAGGCGCCGAAGCATTGCGCGAGAGCTGCGGCAATATTATTTTGGGAATTCCCGTCCTCTTCGTCGGTGCGCTCTGTGCCTTGACCTGCTGGCTGTTCGCTCTCATCAACATGCGCTATCAGCTCAAAATGAACAAGCGCGCAATCGGCTACGTCTGCATTTTTCTCGTCATCGCATCCGTCATCGGGGGAGTACTTGGTTTTGTTTTTCTCGGACAGATCCTCTAATCCGGACAAAAAAAAGACAGCGCTGCAGCGCTGTCTTTTTTTATTTAAAATTTCATGTTTTTGAGTCGCTCGCACGCCTCAACGGTGTTTTCCCTGCTCCCGAACGCGGTCAGACGGAAATACCCTTCTCCGTTTCTGCCGAATCCCTCTCCGGGGGTACCGACAATATTCTGCTCATTCAACAAAAGGTCGAAGAAATCCCAGCTCTTCATGCCGTTGGGGCATTCCAGCCAGAGGTAGGGTGAATTTTCTCCGCCCACGAACCAGATGCCGAGGGATTTCAGACAGTCCGCGATAAGTTTCGCATTCTCGCGGTAATAGTTGATATTCTTGACGATTTCGCGGTGTCCCTCCCGGGAGAATACCGCCGCCGCGCCCCTCTGCACGATGTAGGGCACGCCGTTGAACTTGGTCGTCTGACGGCGGAGCCACATGGCGTTGAGGCTTTTTCCGCCCCTTTTCAGCGACTTCGGCACCACGGTGTAACCGCAGCGCGTACCCGTAAAGCCCGCGGTCTTGGAGAAGGAACAGAACTCGATCGCGCACTCCTTCGCTCCGTCGATCTGAAAGATGCTCGTCGGAAGTTTCGGGTCGGAAACGAACGCTTCGTATGCCGCATCGAAGAGAATCAAAGCGTCCCGCTCCCGCGCGTACTTCACCCACGCCTTGAGCCCGTCATAGGTATAGACGCCCCCCGTCGGATTGTTGGGGGAACAGAGATAGATAATATCCGCCTCTACGCTCTCGTCCGGGAGGGGCAGAAATCCGTTTTCACGGTTTGCGTTCATGAAGAGAATTTTTCTGCCCGCCATGCGGTTGGAATCCACATACACCGGATACACGGGATCGGGCACGAGCACGGTGTTTCGGATCGCAAAGAGGTCGAGGATATTGCCGAGGTCGGATTTCGCGCCGTCCGAGACGAAAATTTCATCGGGGGCAAGCGTCACGCTCTTGCGTCCGTAATACTCCGCAATCGACTCCCGCAAAAAACCGTAGCCCTGTTCGGGTCCGTATCCGCGGAAGCTCTCCGCCTTCCCCATCTCGTCCGCCGCGGATTTCATGGCGGAAACGACGGTCTCCGCAAGAGGCAGGGTCACGTCGCCTATGCCCATTCGGATGACTTTTGCCTCCGGGTGCGCCGTCTGATAGGCGGAAACACGCTTGGCGATGTCCGAAAACAGATAGCTGTCCTTGATTTTTTCGTAATGTCTGTTGACTTTCATGGTTGCCTCCTTAAGAATGTTTTTGCGCGCCGCGCGCAAGAGACGCCCTCACAAATTCACGGAACAGAGGGTGCGCCTTGTTCGGGCGGGATTTAAATTCGGGATGATACTGCACGCCCACATAAAAATCGTTGGCGGGAATCTCCACCGCCTCGACAAGGCGTCCGTCCGGCGAAGTGCCGGCAATCTTCATGCCGTGCTCCGCCATCTTCTCCCGATAATCGTTGTTGAACTCGTAACGGTGGCGATGCCGTTCAAAGACCTGCGGCTCGCCGTAGGCGGAATCGAGAAGACTCCCCGTCTCCACCCGGCAAGGGTAGGCGCCGAGGCGCATGGTTCCGCCCTTGGGGATATTCCCCTGCTGATCGGGCATGAGGTCGATGACGGCGTTTTCGCTCTCCGGGCGGAACTCCCGCGAATGCGCGTCCTCGAGACCGAGCACGTTCCGCGCAAACTCGATGACCGCAATCTGCATGCCGAGACAGATACCGAAATAGGGAATATTTCGCTCCCGCGCATACTTCGCCGCGAGAATTTTGCCCTCGATTCCCCGATTTCCGAACCCGCCGGGAACGAGAATACCGTCCGCTTTCCCGAGAAGTTCGTCCACCGAAAATTCGGTGACCTTCTCGCTGTCCACCCAAAGGATGTCGATGACCGCACCGTTTTCGTAACCGCCGTGTTTCAATGCCTCGGCGACGGAGAGATAGGCGTCATGGAGTTTGACGTATTTGCCCACGATCGCGATTGTAACCTTTTTGTCCCGGGAAGAAATCCGCGTCATCATCTCCCGCCATTCCGAAAGGTCGGGCGCGGGCGCGTCCACTCCCAGTTCCCGGCAAACCACCGAGGAAAAATTCGATTCCTCGAGCATGAGGGGCGCTTCGTACAGAACGTCCACGTTCTTGTTCTCGATGACGCAGTCCTTTTTGACGTTGCAGAACATGGCGATTTTGGATTTTACGCTCTCCTCAAGGTCCTCCTCGCACCGGGTCACGATGATATTCGGAAGAATCCCGATGGACATGAGTTCCTTGACCGAATGCTGTGTAGGCTTGGATTTCTGCTCGCCGCTTGATTTGATACAGGGCACAAGGGTCACGTGGATAAAGAGACAGTTCTCCCTGCCCTGCTCAATGGAAATCTGCCGAATCGCCTCGAGAAAGGGCAAACTTTCAATGTCTCCCGTCGTTCCGCCGATCTCGGTGAGAACGACGTCCGCGGCGGTCTTTTCGCCCACCGCATAGACAAAACTCTTGATTTCGTTGGTAATGTGAGGGATAACCTGTACGGTCTCCCCGAGGTACTCGCCGTTGCGCTCCTTTTGAAGAACGTTGAAATAGACCTTTCCGGTGGTGAGGTTGGAAAACTTGTTGAGGTCCTCGTCGATGAACCGTTCGTAGTGTCCGAGGTCGAGGTCGGTCTCGCAGCCGTCCTCGGTCACATATACTTCGCCGTGCTGATAGGGACTCATCGTACCGGGATCAATATTGATATATGGATCCAGTTTCTGTGCCGCTACCTTGAGTCCGCGGGACTTTAGGAGCCGTCCGAGCGAAGCCATGGTGATGCCCTTGCCAAGCCCGGAGACGACGCCGCCCGTCACAAAGACATACTTCGTCATCAGATTTCAATCTCTCCTTCGAATACCGTTTCGCAGTTACCCGTCATATAGACCGCTTCGTCGGTGTAGCGCACCACAAGATTGCCTCCGCGGAGCTTGACGGTGATATCGGTGTCCTTCTTACAGAACCCGTTTTCGCAGGCGGCGACCGCCGCTGCGCACGCGCCCGTTCCGCACGCCCAGGTCTCCCCGCTTCCGCGCTCCCAGACGCGCATCTTAATCGTATTTTCGTCGAGCACTTGCACAAATTCCGCGTTCACACGCTCGGGGAACATCTTGTCGTGCTCGAAACGAGGACCGATTTTTTCGAGGTCCAGCTTGTCGATATCCTTGACAAATACGACCCCGTGCGGGTTGCCCATGGACACACAGGTCAGCCGATAATCCTGCCAGCCGAGCATGACGGGTTCGTCAATGACCCGCTCCTTTTCCGAAATCACAGGAATCTTTTTCGCGTCGAGTTCGGCGCGCCCCATGTCAACCGTAACCGACTTGACCTCGTTGTACTGCTTGTGCAGAGTGACCGTCTTGATGCCCGCAAGTGTCTCGATGGTCATAACGTCCTTGGTCACAATCTTCTTGTCCCGCAGGTACTTCGCGATACAGCGGATGGCGTTGCCGCACATTTCCCCTTCGCTGCCGTCGAGATTGAACATGCGCATGCGCGCGTCCGCAACCTTCGACTTCAGAATGAGTACGAGTCCGTCCCCGCCGATACCGAAGTGCCGGTCGGAGAGCCGGAAGGAAAGCCCTTCGGGATTGTCTATCATGCGGTTCATGCAGTTGACGTAAATATAGTCGTTTCCGCATCCCTGCATCTTGGTGAATTTGATTTTAGACTTTGCTTTGCGCATGTGGTTGATGTCCACAAGCTCGGTATTGGATTCACTGTACTTGGACAGGAGGCTCGAAACAAGCGCGCTCGCCGTGTCAAGCGACGTAAGACAGGGAATCGCGCGCTCCACCGTCTTTCTGCGGATCTTGACCGAATCGCGGGCGGGAAGTTTGCCCTTCGAGGAAGTGCTGATGACGTAGTCCACCTTTCCGCTCTCGATGAGTTTGAGGGTGTTGTCCTCGGACTCGTGAATCTTTTTGACCTCGGTGACCTCCATGCCGTTCGAGCGGAGCACCTCCGCGGTGCCCTGCGTCGCGTAAATCGTAAATCCGAGCTCGGCGAACCGCTTGGCGATGTCGGGAATCTCCTTCTTGTCCTGCTTGCGAACGCTGATGAAGATGCCGCCGGACTTCTTCATCTTATAACCCGCTGCGACAAGTCCTTTGTAGAGAGCCTCCTCGAGGGTGCTCGCGACGCCCAGAACTTCGCCCGTCGATTTCATTTCGGGTCCGAGATGGGTGTCCACGCCCATGAGTTTTTCGAAACTGAACACCGGAACTTTGACCGCGATATAGGGCGAATTCCGATAGAGATTGATGCCGTATCCCATATCCGAAAGTTTTTCGCCGAGCATGGCGCGGGTCGCGAGATCTACCATGGGCACGCCCGTGACCTTGCTGATATACGGAATGGTACGCGAGGAACGCGGGTTGACCTCGATGACATAGAGCTCGTTGTTGTAAATCAGATACTGAATATTGATGAGCCCGAAGGTGCGCAGGGAGACCGCGAGTTTCTTGGAGCAGTCGATAATCTGTTCGATGATTTCGTCCGAAATATTCCAGGCGGGATACACCGCAATGGAATCGCCGGAGTGCACGCCCGTGCGCTCGATGTGCTCCATGATCCCCGGAATCAGAATATTTTCGCCGTCGCAGATGGCGTCCACCTCCAGCTCGATACCCATGAGGTACTTATCGACCAGCACGGGATTCTCGATCTTCTGTTCGAGAATGACGTTCATATACTCGACGATGTCCTCGTCCCCGTAGGCGACCGTCATATTCTGCCCGCCCAACACGTAGGAGGGGCGCAGGAGAACGGGATAGCCGAGCCGGTTCGCAACCTCCAGGGCGTCCTCCCGAGTCATGACGGTAAAGCCCTGCGGACGCTTGATTTTGAGTTTTTCGAGGAGCTCGTCAAAGCGCTCCCTGTCCTCCGCCGCGTCAATGCTGTCCGCGCTCGTGCCGAGAATATTGATGTTGTTCTTCGCAAGGGTCTTGGTGAGCTTGATTGCGGTCTGCCCGCCGAAGGCGACCACCGCGCCGTAGGGCTTTTCGGTGTGAATGATGTTTAAGACGTCCTCCTCGGTCAGCGGCTCAAAATAGAGTCTGTCCGAAATATCGAAGTCGGTGGAGACCGTCTCGGGGTTATTGTTGACGATGACGACGTCAAAGCCCGCCTTTTTCAGGGACCAGACGCAGTGCACGGAGGCGTAGTCGAACTCGATACCCTGTCCGATTCGAATCGGACCCGAGCCGAAGACAATGACCGTCTTTTTGTTCGTGCTGTTCTGCTTGATGAACTCCTCCGCCTCGTTCACGTCCTCATAGGAGGAGTAGAAATAGGGCGTCTGTGCCGCAAATTCCGCCGCGCAGGTGTCCACCATCTTATAGCTCGCCCAACGCTTGTTTTCAATCTTTCTACCCGAGAGCGCCTCGATGGTTTTATCCAAAAAGCCCAGCTTTTTCGCCTCGAGATAGACCTCGTCGGTCAGCCCGCCCCCCTCGCGGTTATCGAGGGTGACGATTGCGTTGCCGGCGAGCCGCTTCTCCATGGCGACAAGGTTGTAGATTTTGGCGAGAAACCAGCGGTCAATCTTGGTGATTTCAAAGATTTCGTCCGCCGTCACCCCCCGCTTGAGCGCCTCATAGACGACGAAGAGCCGCAGGTCGTCCTGAATTTTCAGATGCTCGCGCACCTCCGCGTCCGAAAGCGCCGCAATCTTCTTATTGGAGAGCGTCTCCTGCGAAATCTCCACACCGCGGACCGCCTTCATGAGCGCTTCCTCAAAGCTCGCACCGATGGACATGACCTCCCCCGTCGCCTTCATCTGCGTCCCGAGGAGACGGGAAGCGTAGAAGAATTTATCAAAGGGCCATTTGGGGAACTTCACCACCACGTAGTCGAGCGCGGGCTCGAAACAGGCGTAGGTCTTTTTGGTAATCGCGTTTTTAATTTCGTCGAGCGCGTATCCGATGGCAATCTTGGTCGCAACCTTTGCAATCGGGTAACCCGTCGCCTTCGAGGCGAGCGCGGAGGAGCGCGAAACACGGGGATTGACCTCGATGACCGCATACTCGAAGGAATCGGGATTGAGCGCGAACTGACAGTTGCACCCGCCCTCGATCTTGAGCTCGGAGATGATATTGATGGCGGAACTGCGGAGCATCTGATATTCCTTGTCCGCGAGCGTCACTGCGGGCGCGATGACGATGCTGTCCCCCGTATGTACGCCCACCGGGTCGAAGTTTTCCATGGAGCAAACGGTGATCACGTTGCCCTTGCCGTCCCGCATGACCTCGAACTCGATTTCCTTCCAGCCCGAAATACAGCGCTCGACGAGAATCTGTCCGATGGGAGAGGTCCGAATGCCGTTTCTGACGATTTCCTCGAATTCGCCCATATTGTAAGCGATACCGCCGCCGCTTCCGCCGAGGGTGAAGGCGGGACGGATGATGAGCGGGAATCCGATTTCCTCGGAGAACTTTACCGCTTCCTCGAGCGTGGTCGCGATGATCGAGGGAATGACCGGCTCGCCGATGCTCTGCAACATCTCCTTGAAGAACTGACGGTCCTCCGCGCGGTCGATGGTCTCGGGGTTCGCGCCGAGGAGCCGGACGTTGTATTTGTCCAAAAAGCCGGACTTTGCGAGCTGCATCGCGAGCGTCAGTCCGGTCTGCCCGCCGAGCGTCGGCAGAAGACTGTCCGGGCGCTCCTTTTGGATAATTCGCTTTAAGGTGGGAAGGGTCAGCGGCTCGATATAAATCTTGTCCGCCATTGCCTGATCGGTCATGATGGTCGCGGGGTTGGAATTGACGAGCACGACCTCGAGCCCATCCTCCTTCAGCGCACGCAGCGCCTGCGTGCCCGCGTAGTCGAATTCCGCTGCTTGCCCGATGACGATAGGACCGGAGCCGATGAGCATAATTTTCTTGATTTTACGGTTGAGCGGCATAATTACATTCCCTCCCTGATATTCTCGATAAAGCGGTCGAACAGGAACTGCGTGTCCAGAGGTCCCGCCGACGCCTCCGGGTGGAACTGCACAGAGAATACGGGGCGGTTTTCGTACTCGACCCCCTCCACCGTGCCGTCGTTCGCGTTGACATAACTCACCCGCGCATGCTTGGGAAGAGTCTTGGCAATGACCGTATAGCCATGGTTTTGACTCGAAATGTACACCCGACCCGTGCGCGTGCACCGAACGGGCTGATTCGCGCCCCGATGCCCGTACTTGAGCTTTTCGGTCTTTGCGCCCGAGGCGAGCGCGAGAAGCTGATGTCCGAGGCAGATGCCGAAGGTCGGAATACCCGACTTGACAAGTTTTGCGACCTCGCGAATGAGTTCGACGTTCTCCGCCGGGTCGCCGGGACCGTTGGAGAGCATGACACCGTCCGGCTTGAGGTCGGCGATCTGCTTAAAAGGCGTAGTCGCAGGCACTGTGGTCACCGTGCACCCCCGCCGCGCAAGCTCCCGCGCGATGTTGTCCTTCGCACCGAAGTCCCACAGCACAACGTGGTACCGTTCCCCCTGCGCCTTGAATACCCGCCCGGGTCGGGTGACGGACTTGACCGCATTCTCCACCCGGAAATTTTTGATTTCCTCGAAATCCACATAGTTCAGATTCTGCGGAAAGACGATTTTCGCGTTCATGACGCCGTACTCGCGCACGATCTTGGTCAGCTCCCGCGTGTCGATACCGCAGATACCCACGACGCCGTTTTTCTCGAGATAATCGTTAATGTTCCCCTGCGAACGGAAATTCGAGGGAACTTCGCACCATTCCCGCACGATATATCCCTTTAGCGCGGGCTTTTCGCTCTCGAAATCGGCGGGAATCACACCGTAATTGCCGATGAGCGGAAAGGTCTGCGTCACAATCTGTCCGTAATAACTCGGGTCGGTCAGTGTCTCGAGGTATCCCGTCATGCCGGTCGTAAAGACGATTTCCCCCACGAGTTCCCGGTACGCGCCGAAGCTCTTGCCCTCGAACACCTTCCCGTTCTGTAATACAAGATAAATCTTTTTTTCCACAATCGTTCTCCTATCAGGTTTCGTATGTCTGCAGGATACCCTGCGCCACTTCCCTGCGGGATGTCCGCAAATCCATGGCTTGTTTTTCGATATAGCGGTGGGCTTGCGCCTCCGTCATTTTCAGACGTTCAATGAGGACGCACTTTGCGCGGTCCACGAGCCGGATTTCCTCTATCTTGCTTTTCAACCGCAGATTTTCATTGGACAGTCCGGACAGCCGCGCCCGCACCGCGCCCGCAAGTTTCAGTCCCGCGTAGAGCAGATTCCGATTCAAGGGTTTCGCAAGAGGTAAGACGCCGTATTCCTCAACTTTTGAGCTGATTTCCTCGGCGTACTCCGCCCGCACCGCGAGCAATACGCCCGAGAGCGTGCGCTCGGCGGCTTCCGCCGCAAGCTCATCTCCCGGCTCGTCCTGAAGGGGCGTATCTACGAATATAATGTCGTATTCCTTCTCCGAAAACTGCCTTCGGGCTTGCCCGCCGCTCCCGGCAAGCGTGACCTCCGTGCAGCCCGCCCGGACGAGAAACCGGATGAGCTCTTCCGGTTTTTCTTTCGCGCCTGTGACGAGCAGAAGTTTCATTCTCCCGCCCCCGTCCTACAGTCCGCGAAAGTAGATTTCGTCTTCAAACTTCTTTTCCGAACCGCGGAAGCGCATCCATTCCCGCTCCTTCGCGGCGAAATAGCCCTTGAGAATCTCCTCGGGAAGCACGCGCCGGACGAATGCACTTTCCCGTGCAAGCGCAACCGCCTCGCCGAGACCTGCGGGCAGACTCTCCTCCGCGGAAAAGTCCTTAACGCCCTCCCGCATTCCTTCGAGTCCCGCCTCAAGCAACAGCGCAAAAGCGAGATAGGGATTGCAGGCAGCGTCCGGGGAACGGATTTCAACCCGCGCACCTCCCGGGTCGGTTTTGCCCGGAATTCGCGCCAGCCGCGCCCGCGACGTGCCCGACCAACCGAGTTCCGCGGGCGCCTCTGTGCCCCCGAAACGTCGGTAAGAGTTCGCGGTAGGATTCAGAAAGAGGGTCATTTCTCGGATTCTCGCGAGGATTCCGACACAGAAGTTCTCTGCCCTGTCCGGTTCTTCAAAGAGGTTTTTGCCTTCTTTGGAAAGGGTAAAGTTCACCGAAAGTCCGCTTCCCGGTGCTTCGGGCAACGGCTTTGGCATGAAGGACGCAAAGAGTCCGCTGCGCGCGGAGACAACCTTGACCACCGAACGGAAGGTCAAAAAATTGTCCGCCGCCCGCAACGGATCGGCTGTGACAAAGGTGATTTCATTTTGTCCGGGACCCTGCTTGTGCTGAGAAGACACGGGGGAAACGCCCATCTGTTCCAACGTCAGGCAGATGTCTCTGCGGACATTTTCGCCCTTATCCATGGGCGAAGGGTCAAGATAACCCGCGCAGTCGTGCGGAATCTTTTGGGGGAGCCCGCGTTCGTCAGTCTCAAAGAGATAGAATTCACATTCGCTCCCGACGCCGAAGCAAAGCCCCTCGGACGCAGCGCGCGCGCAGGTCTTTTGAAGAATCGCCCTGCCGTCCCCCTCGAAGGGCGTTCCGTCCGCGCGGCGCACCCCGCAGAACAGCCGGGCGACCCGCCCCGTCTGCGGGCGCCAGGGCAGCACAACAAGCGTCGAGGGATCGGGAACGAGAAAGAGATCCCCCTCCTCCGCAAGCCCGAACGCCGCGCCGCCGTCAATGCCGAAGCCGTTCGAAAACGCACGCGGAAGCTGATCTGCCAATATGCTGATATTCTTGAGACCGCCGAACAGGTCGCAGAAGGTGAGTTTGACGAATTTGACGTCGTTCTCCTCCACGAAGGTGAGCACCTCTCTCTCCGAATACATACCCTTCCTCCTAATTGTTCACATACATCTGCCGGTACGGGTTGTCCGAATCCGGTTCAAGCAGGAGAAAATCCCCCTCCGTATCCGATTCCGAAAGCCCGAACGCGCGGACAAAATCTGCAAGCAGAGGGCGGATTTCCGCGAGGTCCGCCGGGGCTGCCGGTCGCGTTTTGACCTGCGGAGGCAGTTCCGCGGGAAGTTCGGTCCCGCGCAAAAAGATTTTGCCGCCGTGCATGCCTGTGCCGCAGAAATTTCCCGCAACCGAACCTTCGGCGCCGATGCCGAGCACCACGATGACGCCGCCCGCGAGATATTCGCCCAAAAAGTCACCCGCTCTGCCGCCGACGACGAGGGCGGGAACTCTGTCCTTATAGGACTTCATATGAATGCCCGCGCGGTAGCCCGCGTTTCCGCGAACGAAGATGCGTCCGCCCCGCATGGCATAGCCCGTCGCGTCTCCGCTGTCCCCGTCGATGACGATTTCGCCGGCGTTCATCGTGTCCCCGGTCGCGTCCTGCGCGTTGCCGTGCACTCGAATCCGGGACCCGTCGAGGTACGCCCCGAGCGCGTTGCCCGGCACACCCTCGATAAAAATTTCTCTGTCCGAGGAACCGCTCCCGAGGTAGCGTTGTCCGTTGCAGTTCTCAATGACAATATTCCTGTCCCTGCTCTCCCGCACCTGCTCGTTGAGCGCGCGGAAGTGCATATCCTTCGCGTCGATTTTCATTCCAAACACCTTCCTTCCGCCTCCGGCGGGAAGTATCAGCGCAGAGTCACGTATTCGTCGCGGTCCGCGCCAACGGAGACATAGCGAATCTTGCACCCGACCGCACACTGAAGGTACTGCACATACGCACGCGCCGCCTCGGGAAGATCGCTCTCCTTTCTGCATCTTGAAATATCGCACTTCCAGCCGTCCATGTACTCGATGACAGGCTTCGCGCGGTTGAGTTTTTCCCCAAAGGGAAATTCCTTGACAATCGTCCCGTCCACGTCGTAAGCGACGCAGATCGGAATGCGGTCCAAATAGGAGAGCACGTCGAGCTTGGTCAGCGCCAGCTCCTCCGCGCCCTGCATACGCACGCCGTAGCGGGATGCAACCACGTCGAATCCGCCCACTCTGCGGGGGCGTCCGGTCGCCGCGCCGTATTCTCCGCCCGCCGCACGCAGTTCTTCCGCTTCTTTCCCGAACATCTCGCAGGTAAAAGGTCCCTCGCCCACGCAGGTCGAATACGCCTTCATGATGCCCACCACATGGTCAAGTTTATGATTGGGAATCCCCGCACCGATGGGCGCATACGCGGCGATGGTCGAGGAGGAACTCGTGTAGGGATTGATTCCGAAATCGATGTCCCGAAGCGCGCCGAGCTGCGCCTCAAACATGACGTTCTTGTCTTCCGCAACCGCCTGATTCAGGTACAGCCCCGCGTCGCACACATAGTCCTTGAGGGTCTCGAAGTGCGAATACATCCAGTCCATCATCTCGTCGGCATCGATTGCCTTCGCGCCGTAACCCTTTTCAATGAGAAGATTTTTCCAGGCGACGATTCCTTTCAGCCGCTCATAGGTCGCGTCCTTGTCGAAGAGATCCCCCATACGGAACACCTTTTTCAGATATTTGTCTCCGTACACGGGCGCGATGCCGCGGCGGGTGGAACCGTATTTCGCGTCGGCGAGCCGTTCCTCCTCGAGACAGTCCTGCGAAACGTGATAGGGCAGGCAAACCGTCGCACGGTTGCTGATTTTGAGGTTTGCGGGCGTAATCTTGATTCCCGCAGCCGTAAGTCTCCCCATCTCGCCGCACAGGTGCGCGAGGTCCACCACCATGCCGTTGCCCATCACGTTGACCACATCCTCCCGAAGAATCCCGGAGGGCAGAAGATTGAGAATAAATTTCCCCAGATGGTTGATGACGGTGTGCCCGGCGTTGTTTCCGCCCTGATAACGCACGACGACGTCGTAGTCGGACGAGAGCAGATCGACCATGCGTCCCTTTCCCTCGTCTCCCCAGTTGATTCCTACGATTGCAGTTAACATTGCTTTCTCCTTCACGGTACTTTTGTATCGAAATCGCGGAAAACCGCGTTTCTTTCTATTCTCCGGCGTGTTTGATGCCGAGGATTTCCAGCTCCTTTTCGTTCAGTCCGACGCCGCGGAGCATGAGCCGGTTGCCGCAGAGCGCCTCCACAGAGTTGATTCCCATTCCGCCCATCATCTCCTTGATTTCGTGCGTCCAGGCGGTCACAAGGTTCTCAAGCCGCGCGGCTCCCTCCTCGGGATTTAAGCGCTTCACGAGCTCAGGGCGCTGCGTCGCAATGCCCCAGTTGCACTTGCCCGCGTGACAGCTCCGGCAGAGATGACACCCGAGTGCAAGCAGCGCGCCCGTTGCGATATACACCGCGTCCGCACCGAGGGCGATTGCCTTGACAACGTCCGCGCTGGAGCGGATACTGCCGCCCACGACGAGGGAAACCTCACCGCGGATTCCCTCCTCCCGCAGCCTGCGGTCCACGCTCGCGAGCGCGAGCTCGACGGGAATGCCCACATTGTCCCGAATACGGGTTGGCGCCGCGCCTGTTCCGCCCCGAAAACCGTCTATCGCGATGACGTCTGCACCGCTTCGTGCGATTCCGCTCGCAATCGCCGCGATGTTGTGCACCGCCGCAATCTTGACGATAACAGGCTTTTCGTAGTTCGTCGCCTCCTTCAGGGAATAGACGAGCTGCCGAAGGTCCTCAATGGAGTAGATGTCGTGGTGAGGCGCGGGACTGATTGCGTCCGTTCCCTCGGGAATCATGCGGGTCTTGGAGACCTCTCCGACAATCTTCGCGCCGGGAAGATGTCCGCCGATTCCCGGCTTTGCGCCCTGTCCCATCTTGATTTCGATGGCGGCGCCCGCCGAGAGGTAATCCTTGTGCACGCCGAACCGACCGGACGCCACCTGTACGATGGTGTTGGCGCCGTAACGGTAGAAGTCCTCATGCAGACCGCCCTCTCCCGTGTTGAAATAAATACCGAGTGCAGAGGCGGCGCGGGCGAGACTCGCGTGCGCGTTATAGCTGATCGAGCCGTAACTCATCGCCGAAAACAGGATAGGCGTCGAAAGCTCGAGACAGGGCTTGTGGTCGGGAATCAGTTTGCCGTCCGCCCCGCGCCGGGGACGGTCGGATTTGCCCCCCAAAAAGACCTTTGTCTCCATGGGTTCCCGCAGGGGGTCGATAGAAGGGTTCGTGACCTGAGACGCGTTGATAACAATCTTATCCCAATAGACGGGAAAGGGCTTCGGATTGCCCATCGAAGAGAGCAGAACACCCCCGCTTGCCGCCTGTCGGTAGATCTCCGTCATCGTCCGGGCGCTCCAGTTGACATCCTCACGGAGCCGGTTATCCGTCTCGCGCACCTTGAGGGCGCGCGCAGGGCAGGTCGCCACACAGCGTTGGCAGTTCACACACTTGGACTCATCCGCGGTCATTCTGCCCTGCGTTGTGTCAAAGCGATGTACCTCATTGGCACATTCCCTCTCGCACAGCCGGCAGCTCGTACAACGGACGGGGTCTCGCAGAATTTCAAAGGGCGGATAGAAGTAGTTTACAGACATCTTCTTCTTCCCTCCTCGTTCAGGCGGAACACGACGGGTTCGCCGCCCCGCGGGGCGCGAATGCTGTCGAGTTCGGGCGCGACTGCGCGGATTGCGCACTCCTCGCTCGCGACGTACACCCTGTCTCCCCTTTCCGCAACGACCATGGAACGCAGTTTGGAGCGGTCGTTGAGCGCCATCATTCCCCCGTCAAAGCCGTAGAGAATGGAAAAGGGACCCGTGATAAGGAGACTCGGATACGCGCGCCGGAGCCAGGTGAGTCGCGCGCGCTCATTGGGCTCCCGCCTTTCGATTTCGGACCAGAAGGGGGGCGCAATCACGCTCGCCGTCTCCTCGAGGGCAAGCCCCTCCCTGCGCGTCAGGTAGTCCAATATATATGTAATGACCTCGGTATCGGTCAGAAGTGAGCAGTGGTAGCCAAACATCTCGATATAGCGGCGGTTTGCATCATAGCTCGAGATTTCGCCGTTGTGCACGACGGAACAGTCAAGCAGCGCAAAGGGGTGCGCGCCGCCCCACCAACCCGGCGTATTGGTCGGGTATCTACCGTGTGCCGTCCAGCAATATCCCTCGTATTCTTCCAGTCGATAGAATTCCCCGACGTCTTCAGGGTATCCTACAGCCTTGAATACGCCCATGTTTTTCCCGCTCGAAAAGACGTAGGCACCCTCTATGGAAGTGTTGATTTTGAAAACGCACCGAACGACAAATTCTCTCTCGTCGAGCTGACTGTCGGCGAGTTTGGTGGGCAGGGGTCTGACGAAATATCTCCAGATGAGAGGCTCGTCGGTGATCTTGGGCGTCTTGCGGGTGGGAATGCGGGAGAGATTGACGACGTCAAAGTGACGGTCGAGGAATTTTTCGCAGGCTTCCTTTGCTCCGTTCCCCGCATAGAACACGTGGAACGCATACAGTTCCCTGTACTGCGAATAAATTCCGTAGCCGGCGAAACCGCCCCCGAGCCCGTTTGACCGATCGTGCATGACAGAGATGGAACGGATGATTTCGCTTCCGCTGATTCCCTCTCCCGACCGTGAAAAGACGCCCGAGACGGCGCAGCCGGAGGGAATGCGGACTTGACCTTCCTTTAACATGATTCTTTCTCCTTTCTCTTAAAAAAAGAAAGACGCCCACCAAAGACGCAGACCGAAAAAAAGCCCTGCTTTCCTTTGGTGAACGCCTTTGTTCACTGTTTCCCATTATAAACGCGAACGCTCCGCTTGTCAACGGTTTTGCAAATTTTTTTTATTCTATCTTTCCAAAAAGATATAAGCATTACTTATATCAGTACGGGAAGCCGTTTGCGCGAAAAAAATTGCGGAAATTGAAAAAAAATAGTTGACAAGGCAGGGGCTGCGGGTTTATAATACAGCCATAAAACACAGCAAAGGTGCTGTAGGTTATGGGACCTACGGCACCTTTTGCATATCGGAGATTTTTAAGAAGGAGAATTCATATGCGCAGCATTTCTGACATCTTCGGAAGCCTTGTCTTCAATGATTCAGTAATGAGAGAACGGCTCCCGAAGGACACCTACAGGGAACTCAAGAAGTCCGTTGAGGAAAACCGCCCCCTTTCCCTAAAGGTCGCGAACGTCGTCGCCAACACCATGAAGGACTGGGCGATTGAGAAGGGAGCGACGCACTTCACGCATTGGTTCCAGCCGATGACCGGCATTACCGCCGAGAAGCACGATAGCTTCATCTCCCCCACCAAGGACGGCTCTATTATTATGGAATTCTCGGGCAAAGAGCTCATCAAGGGCGAACCCGACGCCTCCTCCTTTCCCTCCGGCGGTCTGCGCTCCACTTTCGAAGCGCGGGGCTACACCAACTGGGACCCGACTTCTTACGCCTTTATCAAGGACGACACGCTCTGCATTCCCACGGCGTTTTGCTCCTACGGCGGGGAAGCGCTTGACAAAAAAACCCCTCTTCTCCGCTCCATGCACGCGGTCAGCGAGCAGGCGAAACGGATTCTGCGCCTCTTCGGGGACGAAACCTCCGAGGTGACGACCACCGTCGGACCGGAACAGGAGTACTTTCTCGTCGATAAGAAGTACTACGACATGCGCAAGGACCTCATTTTCACGGGACGCACTCTCTTCGGCGCAAAGCCGCCCAAGGGTCAGGAACTTGAGGACCACTATTTCGGCACCATCAAGCCCCGCGTCTCCGCGTACATGAAGGAGCTTGACACCGAGCTTTGGAAACTCGGCATTCTCGCCAAGACCAAGCACAACGAGGTTGCGCCGGCACAGCACGAGCTCGCCCCCATCTTCACGACGACGAACATCGCCACCGACCACAACCAGCTCACGATGGAGATTATGAAGAAGCTCGCCGCCAAGCACGGTCTTGCCTGTCTCCTGCACGAAAAGCCCTTCGCGGGTATCAACGGGAGCGGGAAACACAACAACTGGTCCATCTCCACAAAAGAAGGCGCAAACCTTCTCGAGCCCGGGCAGAGCCCGGAGGAAAACGCGCAGTTCCTGCTCTTTTTGTGCGCGGTCATCAAGGGCGTTGACGAATATCAAGACCTTTTGCGCGTTTGCGTCGCGAGCGCGGGCAACGACCACCGCCTCGGCGCGAATGAGGCGCCCCCCGCGATTGTCTCTATCTTCCTCGGCGACGAGCTGACCGAAATCCTCGAGTCCATCGAAAAGGGCAATACCTACGACAAAAAGCAAAAGACCGTCATGCGGATCGGCGTGGACTTCCTCCCCTCCTTCGCGCGGGACACGACAGACCGAAACAGAACCTCTCCGTTCGCCTTTACAGGCAACAAATTTGAGTTCCGCATGCTTGGCTCCACCTTCTCCACCGCCGGTCCCAATACGTTTTTGAATACCATCGTCGCAGAGGAACTCTCACAGTTCGCCGATGCGCTCGAAAAATCCAAGGACTTCGAAAAGACCTTAAACGAGCTCATCAAGACCACAATCCGCGAGCACAAACGCATCATTTTCAACGGCAACGGCTATGAGGACGCATGGGTGCGTGAGGCGGAAAAGAGAGGGCTTTTGAATCTCAAATCCACCGCCGACGCCCTGCCCTATCTTCTTCTTGACAAAAATGTCCGGCTGTTCGAAAAATTCAATGTCTATTCCAACGAGGAACTGCACGCAAGGTACGAGATTCTCCTCGACAACTACAATAAAATTGTCAACATTGAGGCGCTGACCATGCTCGAAATGGTCAAGCGGGATATTCTCCCCGCGGTGACCGCATACACGAAGGAACTCGCCGAAGGCGCGCTTTTGAAAAAGAATCTTTCCCCCGACACTGCGGCAGAACCGGAGACCAGCCAGGTCAAAAAGCTCTCCGCGCTCGCGTCGGTGCTGTACGAAAATACCGAGCGGCTGGAAGAAATCCTTTTAGGCGCGAAGGAATGCGCGGGCGAGCTCGCCAAGGCACAGCACTTCCATGAGAAAGTCATTCCCGCCATGAACGAGGTTCGCGCGGTCGCGGACGAGCTCGAAACGCTCACCGCGGAAAAGTATTGGCCCTTCCCCACCTACGGAAAGCTTCTCTTTTCGGTGTAAAACACAGTTTCATATCTTTTTCGGCACAAAGGGGTGCGTGGATAATCCGCGCACCCCTTTTTATTTTCATTTTTTCAGGAGGTATATTATGGGATTTGAAATTTGGTTTTTGATCGGCGCGGCGCTCGTCTTTTTCATGCAGGCAGGATTCGCCATGGTGGAAACGGGCTTTACACAGGCAAAAAACGCCGGCAACATTATCATGAAAAATTTGATGGACTTCTGTATCGGAACAGCCGTCTTTATGGTGCTTGGCGCCGGATTGCTCTTCGGGACAGATGCGCTGGGCGGCTTCCTTGGGTTGCCCAATCTGAAACTCTTTTCCGTCTTTACGAGCGGCGATGCCGCGGCGATGGCGGAATACGGTTCGCTATTCGTATTCAACCTCGTGTTCTGTGCAACCGCGGCAACCATCGTCTCGGGCGCGATGGCAGAACGGACAAAATTTTTGACCTACTGTATCTATTCTCTTCTCATCAGTGCGGTGGTTTACCCCATCGAAGCGCATTGGGTTTGGGGCGGCGGCTGGCTCTCGCAGATAGGATTTATCGACTTTGCCGGCTCGGGTGCCATTCATACGGTGGGAGGTCTCACCGCCTTTATCGGCGCGGCAATGGTCGGACCAAGACTCGGCAAGTATAAAAAGAGCGCAGACGGAAGGACAATCCCGCAGGCAATCCCCGGACACAATCTTGTCATCGGCGCACTGGGCGTGTTTATTCTGTGGTTTGGGTGGTACGGCTTCAACGGTGCCGCCTGCACCTCCATCGAACAGCTCGCCATGGTCTTTGTCAACACGACAATCGCACCGGCGCTTGCCACTGTCACAACAATGGTGTTTACTTGGGTTAAAAACAAAAAACCGGACGTTTCCATGTGTTTAAACGCCTCTCTTGCAGGACTCGTGGGCGTCACGGCGGGCTGTTCTTCCGTCGATCCCATCGGCGCAACGGTCATCGGAATCGTGTCGGGAATCCTTGTCGTTGTCGCGGTCGAATTTATTGATAAAAAACTGCACGTTGACGACCCTGTCGGCGCGGTTGCAGTGCATTTTGTAAACGGCATTTGGGGCACGCTCGCTGTCGGGTTGTTTGCGACTGAAGACGGCGCGGGCTTTTTGGGAGGCAACATGACAGGGCTCTTCTATGGCGGCGGTTTTCGACTCCTCGGCGTTCAGGCGCTCGGCATTCTCACCATCTGCGCATGGACGGCGATATGCATGTTTCTCATCTTCCTGCTGCTGAAAAAGACCGTAGGTCTGCGCGTCAGCCGGGAAGAAGAAGTCGGCGGACTTGATGTCTTCGAACACGGAATCGCAAACGCCTACGACTTCGGCAGCCCCGCTCTTCCGTTCGCAGGAGAAGGCGGCACGGGTCCGATTCCTTCTCTCCCCGTCGCAAAGGGAACCGAAGATACCGTTTCCCCCGCCCCCGGCACAAAGATATCCAAGGTCGTCATCGTGACGCGGGCAAACAAATTTGACGCGCTGAAAGAAGCTTTGAATGCAATCGGCGTAATGGGCATGACTGTGACAAACGTGATGGGCTGCGGCATGCAGAAGGGCGGTTCGGAGTACTATCGCGGCGTCAAAATGGATATCCATCTCCTTCCCAAAATCAAAGTGGAAATCGTCGTGTGCAAAATCCCCGTCCGCGTGGTCGTAGATGCCGCCGCAAAGGCGCTCTACACGGGCAACATCGGAGACGGAAAGATATTTGTCTATGAGGCTGAAAGTGTGTTCCGTATTCGGACCGGCGAAGAAAATTACGACGCCCTGCAGGACGTTGAGGAATAAAAAGAGGAGGACCTTCAACGGTCCTCCTCTTTTTCATTCAACTTCTTCTCAAGTTCCTCAAGCCTGCGGTACAGGCAGTCGATTTCGGACTTTACCGGGTCGGGAATATGAATTTGGTCCATATCCGGTTCTGTCACCTTTTCGCCGCAACGCCGCACGATCTGCGCAGGCACGCCCACCGCGGTACAGTTCGCGGGGATATCCTGCAAAACAACCGCATTCGCCGCAATCTTGCAGTTGTCGCCGATGGTGATAGACCCGAGCACCTTTGCGCCCGCGCCGATGAGGACGTTGTTCCCCACCGTCGGATGCCGCTTGCCTGTCTCCTTTCCCGTACCGCCCAAAGTCACGCCCTGATAGATGGTGCAGTCCTTGCCCACAATCGCGGTCTCGCCGATGACGACGCCGACGCCATGGTCGATGAACAGCCCCGGTCCGAGCTGTGCCGCCGGGTGAATTTCCACCCCCGTCCTGCGCTTGCAGACATTGGAAATCCACCGCGCAAAGTATCTCCACTTATGCCGGTAAAAAAAGTTTGCAATCCGGTGATAGATGATGGCGTGCAGTCCCTTGTACTGCCAGAACACGCTCCACTTGGAGACGCGGGCTGCCGGATCTCTGTCCTGTATGGATTTGATATCGTATTTCAGTCTTTTAAACATGGTACTTCATTATATCACAAGCCTTTCAAAAATGTCAACGAGTCCGCAAATTTCGTCGGTTGAAATTGACTTCTCCTGCAAAGGATAGTATAATAAAGGCGAAGCGAGGGAAACTTATGAAAGATTTTATGAGAGTGAGCGCCGCCACGCCCCGAATCCGGGTTGCAGATGCGGCATATAACCGCGCCGCAATCGCCGACGCGGTACGAAACGCGGACCGCGGGGGTATTGAGCTCCTTGTACTCCCCGAGCTCTGCCTGACCGGATACACCTGCGGCGACCTGTTCTTGCAGGAGCGCCTGCTCGCGGACGCCGAAACCGAACTCGGCAATCTCGCCCGGGAAACCGCGGACTGCGGAGTCGTTTTCTGCGGCGGACTCCCCTTTCGGTTTCGGGGCAAGCTCTACAATACAGCCGCGGTGCTCTGCAAGGGCAAGGTGCTCGCCCTCGTCCCCAAACGGAACATTCCCAATTACGGCGAGTTCTACGAACTTCGCCACTTCTCCCCTTGGACGGAAGAGAATACGTTTGCCACATTTGCGGACGAGGAAATTCCCTTCGGCAACAGATTTGTCTTTGAAAACGCGACAGACCCCCTGCGGACGTTCGGCGTGGAAATCTGCGAAGACCTTTGGGTGGGCGACAGTCCCTCCGTCGGGCTCGCCGCAAACGGCGCGGCAGTCATTTTGAATCTCTCCGCAAGCGACGAAACCGTCGGGAAAGCGGACTATCGCCGCACTTTGGTCTCCGCCGCGAGCGCAAAGCTCTCCGCCGCCTATGTCTATGCGGACGCGGGAGAGGGAGAATCCACCACCGATATGGTGTTCGCGGGTCACGACCTCATCTATGAAAACGGCGTTTCTCTCGCGGAAACCCCGCCCTTCGGCAAAACTCCCGCAACCGCGGACGTCGATCTTTCGGCGCTCGCGCACGAACGGCTCCGCATGAACACCTTTCGCACCCGAAAGGATTATGACCGCATTCGTTTCGAGCTCTCCCCCCGCGAGAATGCGGAACTCCTGCGAAAACCCGTCCCTCTTCCCTTCGTGCCCTCCGACCCGAGCGCGCGCGCAATGCGCTGCGAGGAGATTCTCTCCATACAGACCGCGGGTCTCCTGCGCCGCATGGAAGCCGCGCACGCGAAATCCCTTGTGATCGGGATTTCGGGAGGGCTGGACTCCTGCCTCGCCCTGCTCGTCGCCGTGCGCGCGGCGGACGCCGCGGAGCGCGGGCGCGAAAGCGTGCTCGCGGTATCCATGCCCTGTTTCGGCACGACCTCCCGCACCCGGAACAACGCGAAAAAACTCTGCGCCGCGCTCGGTGTTTCCTTCCGTGAAATCTCGATCCGCCGCTCGGTCTCCTCGCACTTTGCGGACATCGGACAGGACCCCGAAAACCATAACGTCGTCTATGAAAACGCACAGGCGCGGGAACGCACGCAGGTGCTGATGGACCTTGCCAACGGCATGGGCGGGCTCGTAGTAGGGACGGGCGACCTCTCCGAGCTCGCGCTCGGCTGGGCGACCTATAACGGCGATCACATGTCCATGTACGGCGTCAACGCGGGCGTGCCCAAGACATTGGTGCGCCATATCGTGTGCGCGGTCGCCGACCGAGCCGAAAAACCGCTCGCCGCCGTTCTGCTCGATATTTTGGACACCCCGGTCAGTCCCGAGCTTCTGCCCGCGGAAAACGGAAAAATCTCTCAAAAGACCGAAGATTTGGTCGGTCCCTATGAACTGCACGACTTTTTTCTCTTCCACTTCCTGCGGTGGGGCGCGCCGCCCAAAAAGATTTTTTTCCTCGCGCGGCTCGCTTTCCCGGAGACGCCGCCCGAGACAATCAAGAAATGGCTGATTACCTTCTGCCGACGTTTCTTTGCCCAGCAGTTCAAACGCTCCTGCCTGCCCGACGGTCCGAAGATCGGTTCGGTCTCGCTCTCCCCCCGCGGCGACTTCCGAATGCCCTCCGACGCCTGCGCGGAAAGTTGGATTCGCGAGGCGGAATCCCTCTAAAAAATAAAGCGGCTGCATATGCAGCCGCTTTTTTTACTGTTTTTTCCTCTTTAAGAAAAACCCGAACGCAATTCCCGCTCCGGTCAAGACCACAACAGGAAGCACAGCCGAGAGCACGATAAGACCGGTATGGTTTTCAACCCAATCCCGCGTATAGCGAATCTCGATATTATAAACGCCGTTTTCGTCCCGGACAGAGAGCGTTTTGACGCCGCTCAAAAGCCCCGCAAAGACGCTTTTTTCGACCGTCACAGTCTTTCCGTCCACCTCCACAGCCGCGGTCACGTCCACGCCGTCCAACAAAAACACGGGCTTACCGCCGGAATAGGATTCCACCTCAAAAGTAAAAGAGTCCTTCTCCCGACTGTCGAATACAATGACTTCCGCGGAGCAAACAGGTTCTCGGGAATCCTTCACGTGAAAGCTGAAAGAACAGCTCCCGTACTCCGTCGTGAGCGTCACGGAGTGCGCCCCGTTCTCAAGCCGCATGAGCCACTTGCCGAGAAGGGTAAATTCGTCTCCCACGAGCGTCCAGCGGCTTCCGTCCTGCTCCGCGCCGTCCAACAAAACCGATTTCAGTCTGCCGGAATACGCGGTAAACGTCGCCGTCACGTCCTTTCCCGTCTTCTTGTCGTAATCGCCTCGGGGAGAAGTGACTGACGGTGCCCTGTGGTTCTCCGTCTTTACCAGAATTTCCGCCGCCGTCTCCCCGTTTACACGCAGAAAGAGCGTAATCTCCGGGAATCCGTGCGCGTCCAGCCATGCGGAGGAAACCGTCAGTTTGTTTTCCGAAAGCGTATAGTCCTTGTCAGCCTCGAGCGCACCGAGAGAGCTCTGCACTCCCTCGAATCCCGCAACCCAAGTTTCGGAGATTGTAATTTCCGCGCCCGAACCGCTTCCGAGGAGATACAGCACCTCCTGCGGGACAATTTCAATTACAATGCTGTCCGCGCGTTTCTGCCCTCCCAAGGTCTGCACGCCTTCGAGCGTCAACTCAAATTCTCCGTAGCCGAGCGCGGAGAGTGCATCAGCCTCCAAAATCAAGTTTTGTTTCTCGACACGAAACGCGGTAAAGTTCTCACCCTTCACCTTTGCCGAAAAGGACCCGATGCCCTCAACCGCAACCGGTATGACGAGTTCCTCCGCCGAAAAACGCTCGAATCGCGCGGAATCGGAAGCAAAGACAATTTTGCTGCCGTCCGTCATGGTCACGCGGAAGCTCCTTTCCCCGCCATCCGTGCGGAGCGTAAAGTTCTTCTCTTCGCCCAGTGCGAGTTCGGCAACCGAAGCGGGGTCAACGAGCACCGCCGTTCCCGCGGCATTGAGTTCCGCATTCACTTTCCGTTCCCCGTCGAATACGCCTGCAAATTCGTAACCGAAGAGCTTGACCGGCACTTCAAATCTCTCCTCCGTTCCGACGGACGCCGTGACGTCCTCAGCGAAAGGCGCACCCTCAAGGGAGAGCAAAAGGTCAAACTTACAGCCGGGCTGCGTCGGATTCGCCGCGTTATTGGTGCAGAAGGAGAGATACATGCCCTCGCCGTAGTCCGCTGCGTTCACCGAATCGGTCTCATAAAACTTTTCATTGTTGAACCAAAAGACCGTCTTTTCCGCATCGGCAACAACTTTGACACGCAGGCTGTTGTCTTTCATGGCGACAGAGGTTTTGAAAAAATGCGCGTCCGGCAGGTGCGTAGCCTTTTCAAACACTTCGTTGATACGAATACTGACCCGGTTAGACCCATCTACCCGCAGCAGAAATCCGACGTCAGAGAGAAATGCGGCGTTTTCGGGTCTCTTGACCCCGGGAGTACCGGCAATCATGACAGAGAGCCACTTGTCCGGGGAATTGTAGGGCACTGCGTTGAAGTGCATAGCATATTCCGCGGTAATCTCCCCCGAAACGTCGTCCGCAAGCACAGGCTCTGTCAAGTACAGCGAGATACCCGAACTTACCTTTTCTTCCGCCCGAAAGATTCCGTCTCCGAGGTTTTCCACCTCCATCTGTTCCGCATGTGCTGCGTCCGTGGCGATTTTTCCGCCGTAAACCGTATCCTCCGCAAGCGCGGCAGGAACCGCACACAGGGAGAGTGCAAGCGCCGTAAGGAGCGCGGCTATCGTCTTTTTTTTCATGCCTGCGCCTCCGCCATATTTTCACGCATCTGCGCAAGGAACGCAGAATAATCGAAGTCCTTTACGACCTCCCCCGCAAGCCATTCCCGCGTAACTTTGACGAATCCGTACCGCTCTGACTTCGTAAACCCGAAATTTGAGGTCTCGCCGTCAGAGAGAGACAGGCGCGGTAATCGTCTGAATTACAGGCATTGGGAGAAACCATAATCTCTACCTTCTGCATTTGATTTAAGGTAAACCCCTGCTCAAAACTGACCTCGTAATTCGGCGTGAGATAAGCCTCCGTGGCACTTCCGCCTCCTTCCGTCGTTCCCGTCCAATTTCCTGAAGTTTCGGCAAGCGCTCCCGAAAGACCGAACGCCGCAAACGAAATCAGAAACGCGGACAAAAGTACCAAAAGTGTTCTTTTCGTCTTGGTTCTCATGATTTTCCTCCGATTTTATCCTATCGTTGCAAATAGTATAATACGGGAATCGGTGTAATTTCTATAGAATTTCGGCGCGCCCACTTATGAATTTCGGCGAAAAAAAATAAAAACGCCCAAAACTTCGGGCGTTTTTTTTAAACGAAAACGTAGAGATAGATAGAAATAAAGTGACAGATTGTTCCGCCGAGCACGAAAAAGTGCCAGAGGGAATGAATATATTTTTTCTTCTTTCCGAGACCGTACAGCACCGCGCCTATGGTATAGATAACGCCGCCCACCAAGAGCCAGACAATTCCCGCGAGCGCGATACTCTCCCACAGGGTCTTGAAGGCAAACACGATAATCCACCCCATGAGGATATAGCACACCATCGAAAACTTGGAAAAGCGTTTCATATCGATTGCGGTGAGCGTAATTCCAATGACCCCGAGCACGCAGTTGACCGCGTACAGGATATATCCGTACAGATTGTGCATTCCCGAAAGACAATAGGGCGCATAAGTGCCGATAATGAGCACAAACACGAAACAGTGGTCGAGAATGCGCAAGACTTTTTTGCCGCCGTTGGGCGCAAGGGCGTGATAGACAGTGGAAACCGTATAGAGAAGAACCATTGTCACGCCGAAGATGATCGCCGAAATGAGCGCGACGGCATCAATCTGCGCCGCGCGAATGCAGAGGAACACCGTCCCGACGATTGCAAGAACTACCCCAATGCCGTGAGAAATTGCGCTGACAAGCTCTTCGCCGAGCGTGTACTTGTGCAGCGTCCTGTCGATTGCCATACTTTAGAGAAACTCCTTCTTGTTTTCTCCTCTTCTCTACCCTGATTTTCTACAATTCGATCTTCATATCCCCCGGACGAATCCAGTTTTTCTTTCGCATCAATTCACTGACGCCTAACGCGATGAGCGCAGGCAGAATAAAATATGTCACCGCAACCCCGAGAACAAGCTGCCAGACAGGCATTGTTCCGAGCGACGCGCCGATAGAGTCGATCACGCCGACCAGTCCGGCGGTCCCCATGCCGCTTCCCGCCTTCGTCGCTTGAAGTCCGAAGACACATGTTGCAATCGGACCCACTACAACGGACGCCGCAACTGCGGGAATGAGGATACGCGGGTTTTTGCCGAGATTGGGGATCTGTAGCATGCTTGTTCCGAGCCCCTGCGCCACAAGTCCGCCCCAACGATTCTCGCGGAAACTCGCCACGGCAAAGCCCACCATGTGCGCACAGCACCCCGCGACCGCCGCGCCAGCCGCTATACCAGAAAGTTGAATCGCAGTACCGATTGCGGCACTCGAGGTGGGAAGCGTCAGAAGAAGTCCCATGGATACCGAAATGACAATTCCCATAACAAAAGGCTGACTCAACGTCGCAGCTTTAATCCCTGAACCAATGAGATTCATAAGTGCCGTAATAGGTCTGCCGAGCGCAAGCGCGACGAGGCTTGCCGCAAATAGTACCGTGAGCGGTACGATGAGAATATCCACCTTTGTCTTGCCGCTCACGAGCAGCCCGAACTCACAGGCGACGACCGAACAAACGTAAGCGGTAATGGGATCACCGATCGCCACCGTCGGCGCACCATTCAGAAAACTGACGGCGTTCGCCCCCAAAAGCCCCGCAACCGCACAGGACGCAAGTACCATCTTGGGAGCCTTTAGGGAATGCGCAATCCCGAGCCCGATACCGGCGCCCATGAGGACTTTGGCAAAGTAAGCAAGATTTTCGATGAAACTCCCAACCGCGGAATCTTTCACAAAAATTTTGGAAATTTGGTCGATAATCGTTCCCGCAATCAACGTGCAGAAGAGACCGATCGCCATACCCGAAAACGCGGTGATGAAGTATCGCTTGGGCATACCTTTCAAAAAAGCAATCGCCCGTTCCTTGATAGGTTTCTTTGTCGCCGGGGGCTCCTCCCCGATAATCGCCTGCGCAATCTCCGCACGCTCAGACTCCGTCGCGGCGTTCTCCGTTTTTTCTCCGACGGGTTCCGCGCAAGCCTCCCCCTCTTCGCGTTCCGGAACCGGATTTTCGTTGTTCTGACTCATGATACTCTCCCTAAAAAATTCGTTCCGGTTTATTGTATCACAGCGCCGCAATATCGCAAAACGATTTGGGGACGTTTAGGAAAATAACTCGGGCGGCGTCGCCTGCAACAGGTGGAGTTCAAATTCCCCGTCAATCTCTCCGCGGTCGAATTTTTCACACAGTGCAGAGGCGAGTGCAAGCGCACGGTCGAAAAGCTGAAAGAAATCTTCCGTACTTCGTTTCTCCTCGTCGAAAGGATTATACCAAACCTCGTGCGAAAGATTGAGGACGCGTTCGTCCGGGTCCTTGCGCTGAAAAAGCATGGAGGAGGAGTGTTTGAGATGCAGAACATTTTCCGCTGTCAGCAAAAATTTGCGTTTCCAGAAGAAGGGGTCCGCCTTAAATCGGTTGAAACGCTTATAATTGAACCAACTGCGTTCAAATTTTTTGTGTTCGACAGACTGATGAAAGACCTCACGGAACATATCACGGAGAAGAATCCAAATTTCGGTTCTGTCCGCCTCTCCCGGTTCACTCCTGTCCGCATAGGGAAAGGTGTAATCCATCTCTCCGAAAAATTTTCGGTACAGGAACACATCGAAATCCGACTCAATCTGAAAGTGGAATTTCGACTTTTTGGCGCGTTCCTCCCGCGAAAGATAAAAATGCTCCAGCCAATAGACATAAGGGTGCACCGTCACGTCAAAAGCGTAGTGCGAAAGATACCCATAGACAAAACTGTCGTCTGTGAGGCTGTCGGCGTTCCTTTTAAAACTCTCGAAAACCTCCCGAGAATTGTGCCGATGCACATACACGCCGAGATTGGGCTCGGATTTTTTTAAGAAGGTATAGAGATAAAGAAGATCGGGCACCTGCGCTCCGAAGAGAACGGCGCCCGCGTCGCAGTTTTTATTCTGTTTTTCAAAGGTTTGGACGAGCGATTTCGCGAGCAGGTAGTGCGAAAGTCCGGCAGGCATGAAAGAATCACCTCTCTTGGAGTTGTTTTAAAAAATCAAAGCACTTCTCGAGTCCGATTCGGCTCTCGCGGAAGTACGGAAAGAGTAAAAAGCAATGGACAGCAAATACGCCCCGCCCCGTATAGCGCCCGCAGGGAACACCCGCGCTCGAGAGCGCGTCAAAGAGCTTGTCCCCTTCCCCCCGCAAAGGGTCTTTTTCCGCGTTGACGACAAAGGTGGGCGGAAATTTGGAAATATCGTACTTCGCCGGGGAGTAGAGGTCGGAGGCTGAAGACAGGATTTCGGATTCGGACATGTGCGTCACCGCTTTAAAAAAGCTCTTAATCTCCTTGAATTCGCTGTTGTATGCCGTACGAATATCGTAGGAACCGCAGATATTGACCATGGAAACGAGCTTCATGCCATCGGGTATCCGAAAATATTCTTTTGCCTTCGGATTCCCCATAATGCCGCAGAGGAGTGACGCGATATGACCGCCCGCGGAATCCCCCGAGATACAAAATTCTTTGGGAATGCGATAGACTTCCGCAAGGACCTCCATATAGGCAAGCGCGTCCCGGATATTGTCGAAAATCGCCCGCATATCCGCATGCGGTGCGAGCAGATAGTCGATATTGAATACGAGATAACCATGCTTTGCGAATTCTCCGCAGAGAAAGGTTCGGGTCTCTTTAAATCCGCTCACGAATCCCCCGCCATGCACATAGAGCACGAAACGGCGCGGTTCCACGCCCTCATAGGTGACGACGTCGGCTTTCATCTTTTTCTTGCCCACGCGGGCATAGACGACCTCACGGACCTGCACCTTCTTATCGACGGCGGGGTCGGCGAGGACCTTGACGAGGAACTCTCCCGCATTGAGCTTGAATTTGTTTACCATACTTCCCCTTTTTCCTTTGTAAGATGATTGACCGAACATCTCCGCTCTAAACGAACGAAACTCTTTTTCTTTTTGTATTATAGCACAGTTTCGCTCGTCCGTCTATCGGAGCCGGAAAAAAGCAAGATTTATCTGCTATGATGAAACTTTTGCCGCGTGGCTTCTCCGCCGCGCAGATGCCGTACGGCGAGATTGTGTTCGAGAATGTCCCGCACACGCTCATAGAGCGAAGTATCGATTTCACGAATACGTTCAGAACAGTCTTTATGTACAGTTGATTTTGAAACGCCATAAACGTCTGCCGCCTCACGCACTGTGCACCCGCTTTCGGTGATATAATTACAAACGCTCAAAACTCTTGCCGCAATGTCTTCAGACACAGTCAACACCCCCAAGGTATCAGTGTATCATTCTATGTCGAAGATTGTCGTTTTATGCACGAAGAAAAATGACGAAACAGATTTCATTTTTCCTCCTCTTTTCCGAAAATCGGTAGTATCATTTTAAAGAAAAAAGGAATATATTTCTATAGAATTTCGGTGCGTTCATTTATGAATTTCGGCAAAAAAAAAGCCCTTTGCTTTCCGCAAAAGGCTCTTGTCTATTTCGTTGTGCTGCCGAAACCGCCGTTCCGAATTCCCTCCGCGTCGTCGTCGGTGGTGATGCCGTACTCAACGAAGATTCCCTGTGCAAAGCCGGTCCCCGTCTCCACGGTCAACGCCTTTCCCTCCTTCGAATCATTGGTAATCTTAATAAAGATATGCCCCTCGTTGTCCGAATGATAGTAGTCGCTGTCCACAATCCCGACCGTATTGTCGAGCTGCAACCGATATTTGAACCCCAGCCCGCTGCGGGGATAAATTTTGAGCACCCAGCCCTCGTCGATACGGACACGCACCCCCGTGGGAATACGGATACTTGCCCCGGGTTTTAAAGTAAAGGTCAACGGACTGAAAAAATCATATCCCGCAGAGCCTGCCGTCGCTCTCTTCGGCAGCTTTAAATTTTCATAGACATCTTTAAAATCCGAGCCGAACGTATCCGTCCACGCCACCCGAAATTTTCCCTCGCTCACCTTTTCAAACGTCGCAATTCTTTTCATCTCTACTCCTTTCCCAAAAGATTAACACAGCGCGGCGACCCCTGTCAAGACTTCCCGGCAAAATTTTCCTTGGCAATTTTTTCCGAACCGCCCTCCGCGGCAATTTGCGGTTTTTTTTCAAATTTTTTTGTCAATACTGTTTAAAACCGCGCAAATGACTTATAATTATATTAGCACTCAATGAGTTAGAGTGCCAGCAAAGAAAATTTAGAGTGCCAATCGCACAAAGGAGAGAACATATTATGAAAAATTATCCTGCCAAAAGAGAACAAATGGGACTTGGACTTTTTGAAGATTCCTTCCGGGATTTCTTCAAACCGTGGTTTGCGTTTGACCGCGAGACCGATGTCATGAAGACGGACATCTCCGAAAAGGAAGGCAATTACGTCGTCGAAATCGACCTTCCCGGATTTGATAAGAAGGACATCGACATCTCGCTTGAGGACGGCTATCTGACGGTGAGCGCGAAAAAGGAAGAGTCCAATGACGAAAAGGACAACAAGGGCAACTATATCCGGCGCGAACGCCGGACAGGAGCCTGCTCCCGCAGTTTCTATGTGGGCGAGCGCTCGGAGAAGGACATTTCCGCGAGCTACGATAAGGGCATTTTGACCCTGTCCTTCCCCAAGGAAGAGCCCAAACAGCTTGAAAACAAAAAGATTATCGAGATCAAGTAAGAGTTCGACCGAACAGATTTCATCTGTCCGAATCCCCCCACAAAAAGAGAGCCGCGTATCATACGGCTCTCCCTTTTCAGTTTTTCTGTCTTTTGAGGGGAAATTCATATTCGAGCTTGAGAAAAAAACCTTCGTCCCGCCGCCCGTCTTCGAGCCTTCGCCGACGAAATCCGAGTATTGCCGCGAGATAGTCGTCGATTTCCTCCGCCGCCGCATAGGCAAGCGTCGGTCCGTCCGGCGAAAAGAGCAGAACCGAGACGTTCCGCACGCCGCTTTTGGCGCGCGTCCCCCGCCATACAAAAACAGCGGGCGCGTCTGTCCGCTCCCCCTCACCGCGTTTCACCTCGATATGCCTGTCCCGCAGGAGCCGTTTTCCCTCCGCAAATCCCTCAAAGAGCTCCATTCGTCTTTTGATACCCCGAAAAACCTCCATTTCTTCTCCTCCTTGGGCGCCACGCTGTCATGATACCATATTTCGCGCGTTTCCCTTAACAAATTAGTGTCCCCAAAGCCCCGAAACGTTCAAAAAAAACCAATTTCGCTATCTAATTGACAGAAAAAGCCCTTACAGGCTATAATAAGGTCATGAAATTACACCCGACTTTTGAGGAAAACATGCGCGCGCTCTTGGGCGAAGAATATTCCGACTACCTCGACGCGCTCTCCTTGCCGCCCGTCCGGGGACTGCGTATCAACACCCTGAAAATTTCTCCAGAAGAGTTTTCAGCCCGCTTTACTCTCCCGATGTTCCCTTCAGGATATACCGACAACGGTTTTTTACTCGAAAACATGCCCTCGCCGGGCGCAAGCCCCGCACACCACGCGGGACTCTTCTATATGCAGGAACCCTCCGCGACCGTCGCAGCGGAAGCCCTGCGTCCTCATCTCGGGAAGCGGGTGCTCGACCTCTGCGCCGCGCCCGGCGGAAAGAGTACCCAAATCGCCTGCGCCCTGCCCGCCGACGGCGTACTCGTCGCAAATGAAATCAATTTTTCCCGTGCCCGCATTTTGCAGAGCAATATCGAGCGCATGGGAATCCGCAACGCGCTTGTGACCTGCAACTCCCCCGCAGATTTTGCCGCGCTCATGCCCGGATACTTTGATTCCGTACTCGTAGATGCCCCCTGTTCGGGAGAAGGCATGTTCCGAAAAGAGGATGCCGCACTCCGCGATTGGAGTCCCGCCGCCGTCGAGGCATGCGCCCGCCGTCAGTCCGAAATCCTTGACAGCGCGACAAAGGCACTGCGCCCGGGCGGTATGCTGCTCTACTCGACCTGTACGCTCAATACCCTTGAAAACGAAGAAACCGTAAAAGCCTTCCTCTCCCGCCACGATTTCGAGACCGTGCCCGCGCACGAAAGTCTATCAAGAGCCTGCCGCCCGGGATTCGGGCTTCCGCACGCCATTCGCGTCTTTCCGCAGGACAGGCGGGGAGAAGGACATTTTGCCTGTCTGCTCCGAAAGCGCAGAGGGGATTCTCCCTCCGTCTCCGTCACTCTGCCCTACGAATCCTGCAAAGCTCCGCCGAGCGTTCGGGAACTTTGGGACAAACTCTCCTGCATAGCGCCCTTCGGCGTTCTGCGGAAGAGCGGAGAATATTTCTGTGCCGTGCCCGAGCACATACCCTTTGTGCGCGGTTTAAACGTCCTGAAAGCGGGAGTCGCGATCTGTCGGGTCTGCGGAGGCGGCAGACTCGAACCGCACCATGCCTTTGCCGCCGCGCTCAAGAAGGGGGAACTCTGCGACTCGGTTTCCCTCCCCGCGGATTCGCCGGAACTTTTCGCCTACCTGCGCGGAGAAACGCTCTCCGTCCCCGCGGATTTTTCGGGGTACGGCACGCTCGCAGTCGAAGGCTACCCCATCGGTCTCGTCAAGGCGGCGAACGGAATTTTGAAAAATCACTACCCCAAGGGTCTGCGCAATTTTTAATTTCTCAATCCTCGCCTCCCTATTATTACGGAAAAGCGCCCGGCGGTCAGCCCGCCGAGCGTTTTTTATTTTTTTTAAAAAATTGCAAAAAATACTTGACAAGTCCCTCTCCAACGCTATATGATAGTAGCGTCGATACTACGTGATACATAGTATAATGTAAAAGGAGGTATCGAGAAGGAGGAACTGCTTGGACACACAGTTGAAGAAGGGATTGTTAGAAGGCTGCGTGCTTGCCTCACTCCGCAATTCGGAATCCTACGGATACAAGATCATCTCGGACATCTCCCCCTACATCGACATCTCCGAATCGACGCTGTACCCCATTCTAAAACGACTTGAGGCGACCGGTGCGCTGCGGACGTACAGCAAGGCTTACAACGGCAGACTCCGAAAATATTATCAGATCACGCCGCTCGGCAAACGCCGGCTCAAAGAATTTGTAAACGACATGGACGAGCTGATCGAAATTTATCGTTTCGTGAGCGGGAGTTCGAGAGAATGAAAGCCGCATATCCGAAACGCAGGCAAAAATATCATTGCAGAGAGGACAGAATATGACCAAAAAAGAATGGTTCTCCCGGCTCCGGAACTTCATTCAGGGTATGCCGCAGGAAGAACAGCGAAAAATCTTCGACTATTACGAAGAACTCTACGCGGACAAGCGGGAATCCGGAATGTCCGAATGGGACATCATTGCCGAATTCGGCAATCCGCAGGAGGTTGCGGGCAAGATGCTAACGGAAATGTCCACCCTTCATTCTGAGGATACGGACTACCGCGCCCCCGCCTGCCGCGCCGAAAGCGACCACCGCGAATCAACTTCCTCTGCGCCGCGATACGGCGCACGGGAGGAGTACGGCACAGCGCAGTCCCAGTTCGGCGCACAGCCAAACGCGGCACAGCCACCGTACGACGCACAGACACAGCACACCGCGCAACCGCAGTACGCCGCGGCAACTCCCCCCACGCCCGAAAAACGCAAATTTTCCTTCGGCCGCCTGCTTGTATTTATCTTTTTGTTGATTCCCTGCGGCGCAATCCTGTTCGCCCTCATCTTTGCGGGATGGGCGGCATTCCTCGCGCTGACGGTTTCCGGCGTCGTCGTTGCGATCGGGGGCGGCGGGAGCGCTGTCTATACCCTCGTAACCGCGTTTGACAGCAGTACATGGCTCGCCTATGCCGGCGCGGGACTCGCCCTCGTCGGCGCGGGAATCGGGCTGACCTGCATCTGCTCCCGGCTCATGGGCGTGTTTTGGAAACTCACCGGCAAGCTCTGTAAATCCTTCTATCACTTCGTATTCCGGAGGGTAAAAGCATGAAAAAATGGTTGATATTCAGTTTGGTGCTCATCGTTGCCGGCGCAATTATGTTCTGTGTCCAGGTCGGCGGCGCGGATTGGGACTTCGCAAAATTAGATACGGAAAAGGTGACGGAAATGAACTTTACTACACAGGAAAATCAGGAGATACAGGCGGAAGGCGTGACCAAAGTGTCCGTCAAAATCCACTCCACCAAGTTCAAGCTCACACGGAGCGGGACGGAGTTTTCGCTCCGCTACTACGAGAGTGAAATCTATACCTATGACATCGGACTCGAGGAGGGCACTCTCCGTTTCCACGAAAAACAAAACGGTTGGAAACAATTTTTGCGCATGTTCACGGGATTCAAGCGCTCCAAGCTGACCACCGAACTCGTTATCCCCGAAAATTTCGCGGGGGAACTCGATATCACTTGCGCAAACGGAGACCTTTCTTTGGACGGCGGCGCGTTTGACTCGCTCTCCATGCGCACCACAAACGGCGGCGTGAGCCTGTCCAATCTGACGGCAAAGCGCGTGACAGCCAAGAGCACGAACGGAACGATCACACTTCAGAACGTTCGCGGCGAGGAAGTGAGCATGGATACGACAAACGGCGTCCTCTCCGCGCTCGCCGTGACCGCGGACACGCTTTCGGGCAAAACGACCAACGGAGAGATCACGCTCTCGCAGAGCGAGACCAAGGACTGCACGCTCAAGACGACCAACGGAGAAATCCTTGTCGCGGCGAGCCGGGCGGACAGACTGCGCGCGGATACGACAAACGGCGACGTGCAGGTTTCCCTTCTCGGAACGCTCGCGGACTACAAGATCGACGGAGAAACTTCCCGACACGCGTTCGCAGGCAACCAGCCCGGCAACGGTTCGGGAAAGAGCGTCACCGTCCGCACGACAAACGGCGATATTCGAGTTTCAATTTCCTGAATATATAAACAAAAAAAGCCCTCCGCGATGCGGAGGGCTTTTTTCTACAGTTCCGAATAAATCAGCGCCGCACTTTCTACCAGCTCGACGAACTCCGCCTTGAATTCGTCCTTTGCAAAGTAGGCGGAAGAAATTTCCGCAAGCCGCGCCTTAAGCGCCGCAAATCCCGCCTCCCCGCGATATCTCGACTCGCGCAACAGCAAACCGTATTCGGCGACGCAGGAGATAAACATATCGTCCTCGGACGGAATCGCCGTCTCCCCGCTCCAAAGAAGCGCAATTTTCTTTTCCAAATTTTCGGTGGAGTGCACGTTTTCGGCATCCTTGTACCGAACGAAGAAATCCCCCGCCGATTCCGCCCCGCCGAAATCTTCCGCGGGCACGATTTCGTAGAGCGCGGTGACAGTCAAGCCGGAACCGATGTCGCCGGTGTCCGTCCGGTCGTCCTCCCACTCCTCCACGGAGATGAGCTTGTTCTCATACCCGATGAGCCGATACTGCGAAACGGTTTCGGGGTCAAACTTAACAAGCGCCTTTGCGTCCCGCGCGACCGTCTTGAGCATACCCGAAATGCCCGCGACGAGCACCCGTTTCGCCTCTTCGATGCTGTCGATGTAGGCGTAATTCCCGTTTCCGTTCCGTGCGAGAGTCTCCATGATATCGTCTTTGGTATTGCCCATGCCGAAACCGAGCACGGAGAGATAGACTCCCGACTCCCGTTTCTGCTTGATGAACTTCTCCAATTCGCTCGTCGAGGAGATACCGACGTTGAAGTCCCCGTCCGTGGCGAGGATCACGCGGTTGTTGCCGCCCTCGATCAAATACTTTTCCGCGACCTCGTAGGCGCGCTGAATACCGCCCGCTCCCGCGGTGGAACCTCCGGCTTTGAGGGAATTGATTGCACGGGAAATTTTGCGTTTTTCGCTCCCGTTCGCGCCGGCGAGCACCGTTTTCGTTCCGCTTGCATAGGTCACGATAGAGATTCGGTCGTTTTCCCCCAGTCCCTCGAGAAGCAGGTCAAAGCTCTGCTGTACCAATCCGAGCCGATCCGCGCCGTACATGGAGCCGGACACATCTACAAGGAACACGAGGTTGTTCGCCGTCTCCGTATATTTTATCTCCTCCGTTTTGAGCCCGACGCGGAGCAATTTATTGTCCGCGTTCCAGGGACAGTCGAAGAGACTGTAGTTGAGACGAAGCCCCTCGCCCTCGGCGGGCACGGGATAGCTGTCGTAATCGAAATAGTTGATGTACTCCTCGATGCGCACGGAATCCTTGGTCACCCTGTCCCCGTTTTCAATGCGGTTGCGCATGACGGTATATGCCGCCGTGTTCGCATCCAGCGAAAAAGTGGATTCGGCATTGACCGAAGTCAAAACAAAGGGATTTTCCGTTATCTCCTCAAAGCTCTCGGTGCCGTAATTGTCGTCCTCCATATAGAAGGGATCGCCCATGCCGCCGTTCGGCGCAGCGGACAGACATCCGGTAAAGGCGAGCATGACGAGCAGGATTCCGCAGATTGCCGCAAAAATTTTCTTCATCTTCCTTTCCTCCCGTCCCCCGATTTCGGGGGTGTTCACCTTTACAACAACCGACCCGCCGCGCCTGTCCCAACTTTTTTTATTTTTGAGAGAAAAATTTTCGCTATTCCGAGAGAATGACGGACAGCATATCCGAAAGACTGTCGCCGTCGGGAGAGAGAACTTCCAAATAGAACCGCGCGCCAAAATCCTCAAAGTAAGCGTTGGAGAGATATTCGCCGTCCAAAAATCCGGTTACGCCCAACACATCCACGCCCGAGACATTGCCGTAGGAAGTAAGCTCTCGGTAGAGCGTAAATTTTTCGTAGCTTGCGGCGGACACCTCGACGTCCAACTGCACCTCCGTCACCCCCGACGTTCCGGGCAGAGAGAATATCAGCCGCACAAAGGCGAGAGAGCTGTCCGACTTGAAACGATACTCCCGCACCTCGGAAACCTCGATTCCCTCCCCTTCGAGCCAGGAAAAATCGAGTTCTTCGGGAAGTTCGTTGCTACCGATCTGCCGCGTGTAAATCTCTGCGGAGGAATATACCCGCGTGACTTCGGTCGCGGGCACATGGTCGGAAACGCCCGGGTCTTCCGCGCTGTTGCCTCCCGAACCGCCTATATTTTTGATAAAAGAAAAGGTCTGCACGGCGGCGAGCGCGCACAGCGCCACCCCGCAAGCCGCCGCGCCCGCAAGGATCAGCCGCCGCGCGAGCGGTTTTTTCTCCTTGGCATGCGAAGCCTCCCCGGCATGCACTCTGCCGAGGTTCTTCGCCTCCAGATACCGTTTCGCCTTTTCGGTCACCGACCGATCCGGCTTGACTTCCTCTACGAAAGCGGAAAAGAGCTGTTCAATTTTTTCGTCTTTCCGTTCCTTGTTCATGTTTCCTCGATATTACAACAACCGAACCTCTTGTTTTGTCCCTTGCTCCGTACGGTTTTTAGGGGTCAAGCACGCTTCGCATTCGCGCCTCCGCGCGCTCCAACATCCTTGCTACGGTGGATTTCGGAATCCCGCGCTTTTTGGCGATTTCCCGCACAGTCAAGTCCAAATAATATCGGTCGCACACCACCGCGCGCTCCTCCTCGGTCAAAACCTTGAGCGCATCCCGCACCATAACCGCGTTTTCGGAGTCCTCCGTCTCCGAACGCTCCCCGGCGAGGTCGTAAAATTCCTCGAGCCCCGGTCCGCTCCGAAGGCGTTCGGATTTCAGTTTGTTGAGAGCGGTATTGCGCACAATGGTGAGAATCCATCCGTAAGCATTGTCCCGCCTGCGGAATTTCCCGGCGTTCTGCGCAAGCTTGAGGAACGCGTCCTGAAGAACGTCTTCGGCGAGCGCGCGGTTTTTGACAACGCCGATCGCCACAGACAGCATACGACCGCCGATGGTATCGTAGATTTCGTCAATCCCGCGGGAATCCCCCGCCGCGATTTTCAGGAGGCTCTCCTCGAGCGCCCGCAGTTCCTCTCCGTCCATTCCCCTCTCTTTCCG
Organism: uncultured bacterium; assembly: GCA_905215695.1. Taxonomy (GTDB): domain Bacteria; phylum Bacillota; class Clostridia; order Christensenellales; family HGM11417; genus CAJMQN01. The sequence goes on along the minus strand of CAJMQN010000005.1, from coordinate 11,866 downwards.
ATCAATACCGGACTAATCCTCAAAATATCCCTTAAACGCAATCTGCACCTTTCCCTTGGGAAAGAGATAGCGATACAGATCGACAAAATAGTCGTCCGTCATACTCGCGATGAAATCCGCGACAATGCGGTCGGGGGTCTCCGCGCGGTAGTCCTCGCCCGCCGCGTAATGGCTCCGTCCCTCCTCCACATAGGAAATGTGGTGCCGGAATATCACGGAATCCTCCCGTCCCTCCACAAGGTCTCTGCGAAGTTTGCGGTAGATTTCCCCGAACATGGGGCGAATCTTCTCTTCATAGACCGCATTGACCTTCGGATTGCGGTAGATTCGCGCAGTATTTTCCCCCTTCATGCGCCGAAGTTCCCCGAAGTATTCGGGCGTCATGCGAATTTCGTTTCTGCCGTAGCTGTTCTCCACGATGTCCACGATATAGTTGTTGATAATTTCCGCGTTGACGCCTCCCGCCTTTCCGCTCTCAAAGGTTTCGCCCCCCTCGAGCTTGGCGCGCTCGGCGTCCTGTCTGTCCTTTCCGAGATAGGCGATGATGTCCGAAATCCGCACCACGCACCCCTCGAGAGTGCCGGGAATCATGCGGTCGTTCGCGTCCGCCTCCGTCAGACAGTGCGCGACCTCGCCGTCAAATTTCTCAAAATTCTCTATGCCGACGGGTCTGTACTCCCCGCACTCGAATTCGCCGTTGTGGCAGAGAATCCCGTCCAGCGTCTGCAAGCTGACGTTCCGCGCGAAGAGTTTGTCGAGCACGCGCACGCTCTGTACGTTGTGTCGGAAGAAGAATCCGCCGTACTCCTCGGTGAGCGCGGAAAGATACCGTTCCCCCGCGTGACCGAAGGGCGTGTGTCCGATGTCGTGCCCGAGCGCCATCGCCTCGAGAAGGTCGAGATTCAGCCCGAGCAAACTCCCGATGTTCCGCGAAATACGGGAGACGAGCTGAACATGCAGGGCGCGGCGGGTGATATCGTCGTTGCGGTAGAAGGAAAAGACCTGCGTCTTGTCCGCATAGCGGTTATAGTAGGGCACATGCAATATCTTTTCGATGTCCCTGACGTATGCGGGGCGCCAAAGCGTCGCCCCGTCCCGGTCGGTGCGGCGGCGCAGAACGTCCTCGTCCCGTTGGCGGTAAGGATTTTCGACATGCTGTTCGCGGTCGGCGCGAATCCGCTCCTGAAGTTCCCGCGACAGCTCGGTATAATGGGTTGCCATGCCGATATTATAACAGCGAAACGCCCCAAAAGTCAAAGACTTTTTGAGTTTGCTTCCGCCCGCCCGTTTTGCATACCGCATTTCTGTTGCAATTTTGCTCGAAATCCCTTGCAAACAAGTTCTCGCTTGCATGAGATAGCACAGTTTTCACGGATGAGCAAATATACTGTAACAAACCCCTGATTTCCAAAAGAAAAAACGTCCGCACCCGCGGACGCCGTCAAAAAGAAATCTGCGGATATTTTTTTACAAAGGCGGTAACGATTTTTGAATCTGACGTACCAAACTCTCGAGGCTGTTCTCTTCGTGTGCGCGCTCACGCTGGACGGATTCGCGGCGAGCTTCGCATACGGGAGCGACCGCATTCGGATTCCCCTCTTCTCCGCGCTCATCGTGGATTTCGTCTGCACCGCGATGCTCGCACTCTCCCTCTTTCTCGGCGCAGCCGTCCGCGCCTACATACCCGGGGGACTCTTAAAAATTCTCTGTTTCGGCATTCTTTTTCTTCTCGGGCTCTTTAAGTGTTTCGACCAGCTCGCCAAATCCCTCATCAAACGCAAAGACGCCCCCTTTCTCGTCGCTGTCTATGCGTCCCCCGAAGCCGCGGACGCCGACCGCTCCAAGGTTCTCTCCGCGCGGGAGGCGCTCGCGCTCGCCTTTGCGCTCTCCCTCGACGGACTCGCGGCGGGGTTCGGCGCGGCGCTGGGAGAAGTCAATCTCGCCGTCATCCTCCTGCTCTCTCTGATTGCCAATCTCGCCGCGCTCGACCTCGGCGCAAAACTCGGGAACGGACTCGCAAAAAAAATGCCGGTCAACCTCTCATGGGTGAGCGGCGCGGTGCTGATTTTGCTCGCATTCACCAAACTGTAGAGGTTACATTTCGGTCTGATTTCAAAAAAACGTACGGATTTTTGCGCAAAAATCCGTACGTTTTTTAGAATTCGATTGTATTCGCCAACTCCTCGAGTTCACTGAAGAACTTTGATACATGAAAACCGTCGCAGGCGGCATGATGCAATCTCGCCGAAATCGGGAGCAGAATTTTTCCCTCACGCTCCCGGAATCCGCCCAGTGTAAAGATGGGCGTCAGACACTCCAAAGACAGAGACATCTCGAAAGAAACAAACCTTAAATCGGGCACACAGGAGACATAATAGGTATTTTCAGGCTGACCGGGCTTGGGCGCGTAGAACGTACTCCTTCCGTATTCTGCGATTTCCCGCAGATAGGCGGCGTGAAACGCGGAAAAATCCGCGTCGTATTCCGTCCAAATCCCCGAAAATCCCCCGGGTAACGCGTTCGGAATCGTATAACTCGGATGACACACGTCGAAGAAACCGGGAACGCCATTGCGCTCCGACATGCGAAATTCCTCATGCGCGTTGACAACCCTTCCCAACAGATAAATTATGGCGGGATAGAAACGGAATCCCCCCGCCTTGAGCAGGGCGCGAAACTGCGTGATGTCGCACTCGACGGTGACATTGTAGGCGCAGGGACATTCCGTACGAAAGTGACGGTAGTATTCCGCGCGCGGATAGGTTTCCCAATCTACAGGCTGAAACATGACAACTCCTTTTTACGAATAAAGCGCGCCCACAATCCGATTGGAGAGCCGCGCGGGCAGAATTTTTGCGAGAATCAGAAAAAAACGATACTTTTTTCCCACGCCGTACAGCGGCTTGACCCGCCTGCGGCAGGCGACGGAGACGACGCGCTTTGCGACGTATTCCGCGGACATTCCGCCGCGTTCGTCCCGCTCCATGGCGGCGACGGACTTTCCGATTCTGCCCCCGTATATCTCATCCCCCCGCTCGTCCTTGCGCCGGGCGTCCGTGAACCCCGTCGAGGCGTCCCCGGGCATGAGCGCTGTCACGCTCACGCCGAAGGGGCGGAGTTCGTTCGCAAGAGCGAGGGTCAAAGCGTTGATTGCCGCTTTGGACGCCGAATAGAACGCCTGAAACGGAATCGGGAGCGCAGCCGCCACCGAGGACAGGTTGACGATTCTCCCCCCGCCCGACGCCCGCAGGAGGGGCAGTGCGGCTTGCACGCAGGTCAGCGCGCCGAAAAAGTTGACGTCAAAGAGATTTTTTGCCTCGGGCAACGCGGTAAATTCCGCCGCGCCCGAGATTCCGCCCCCCGCGTTGTTGACGAGAAGGTCGAGTTTTCCCTCTTTTTCCGCCACTTGCCGAAATGCCGCCGAAACAGATGCGGGGTCTGTGACGTCGCAAAAAATGTGAGTGACGTTCTCCGCGGGATTGTCCCGCCGTGAGAGCTCATAGACCCGCCAGCCCCGCCCCGCGAGCAGGGCGCAGGTCTCCCTGCCGATGCCGCTCCCGCCCCCGGTCAGAACGGCGACGCCGGGTCTAAGCACGGCGCGCCTCCAACTCCGGGTGATTGCGGAGCACGCGGACGAGAATTTCGAGCGCCTCGTCCAAAATGTCCTCGGTGTGCGTCGCCATGTAGCTTGTGCGGAGGAGCGCCTCCCCCTCCGGCGTGGCGGGCGGAATCGCCGGGTTGACATACACGCCGGCGTCGTAGAGTTCCTTGGTGATGACAAACGTCGCAAACGCGTCATAGGTGTAGATGGGAATAATCGGCGTCGCACAGTCCTTTATCGCGATATTCGCGGACTTCAAGCCCGCACGCATATATCTCGAAAGCTCGTCCAAGCGCGTCACGAGTTCGGGATGTTTCTTCAAAATTCGGAGCGCGGCGAGCGCGGTTGCACAGGACGCGGGCGGAATAGACGCCGAGAAGATGAAAGGTCTGGACATGTGCCGCACGTATTCCACTACCTCTTTGCCCGCCGCCATGTAGCCGCCGAGGCTCGCGAGGGATTTCGAGAAGGTGCCCATGACGACGTCCACCTCTTTTGTCAGCCCGAAGTGATCCGCCGTGCCCCTTCCGCCGTTGCCGAGTACGCCGAGTCCGTGCGCATCGTCCACCATGGTGCGCGCGCCGTACTTTTTGGCGAGCCGGACAATCTCGGGAAGGTTCGCGATGTCCCCGCTCATGCTGAATACGCCGTCCGTGACGATGAGTTTTCCGCATTCCTCGGGCGTCGTGGAGAGAATGTATTCGAGCTGTTCCATATCATTGTGCTTGTACCGCACCATTTTGGCATAGCTCAATTTACAGCCGTCATAGATACTCGCGTGGTTCTCTCTGTCGCAGATGACAACGTCCCGCGGTCCCGCGAGCGCGCTGATAATGCCGAGGTTGGACTGAAAGCCCGTCGAAAAGGTCGTAACCGCCTCATAGCCCAAAAACTCCGCAAGCTCCCGCTCGAGCTGCGTATGGAGTTCGAGCGTACCGTTTAAAAACCGCGAACCGCTGCAACCCGAACCGTACGTTTCGAGCGCCTTAACCCCCGCCTCGATGACCTCAGGGTGCGTCGTCAAACCGAGATAGTTGTTCGAGCCGAGCATGATCCGGCGTTTGCCCTCCATCATGACCTCGATGTGCTGACGGGATTGAAGCTCGTGAAAATACGGGTAATAGCCCAGTTTTTTCATCTCCTTGGAGAGCACATAGTTCTCACCCTTTTGAAACTTGTCGAATAAATCCATTTCGGATCCCCCTAAAAAATAAATACAAGTTTCATTGTAAAGCGTTTTTTGGGGAATGTCAAGCGCTGTAAAAAAGAAAATCGGTCGTTACTCGACCGATTTTAAAGAAGAATTCATGTCAATTTTCCGAATCTTGCGCGCGAGGAGCAGGTCCACGAGCGCGACAAAGACCACGACAAGCAGGACGGAATAGAGATATGACTGCCACTGCACCACCGACATCGTGCCGAAATCCATGTAGGCGAACACGAAATACAGAAGTCCGTAGCCGAGCGGGATTCCGAATACAATGCCGAGCATCGCCATGATAAAGACTTCCCGATAGATGTACCCCGCGACTTCCCCCGCGCGGTAGCCGAGGACCTTTAAAGTCGCGATTTCCCGCTTGCGTTCACCGATATTCATATTCGTCAGATTATAGACGACGAGCACACAAAGCGCGGCGGCGAACAGAATGACGACGAAAGAAATCATGCCGAAGGATTCCGCCATGCCCCCGGGGAGTCCTGTTGCCTCGGGGTGTTGGGACAGATCGTACAGCCCGAAACCCGCGAACACGAGCGCGGTCGAACCCGCCACTGAGATCACCGTCATCAGGAGATTGCGCACGTATCGGAAAATATTCCGATAGGTCGATTTGTACTTGAACTTCAAATGATTCCAGATAAAGGGCACGTGCTCTAGAAAAATTTTCTTGCCTGCCTTGGGTGCTTTGGGCTTGAGGAGAGAGGCGGGTTTGGCGCGGAGCTCGCGCAGGACGACATAAGTCGTCGTTCCCGCCGCGGCGACAAACATTGCAGCCGACGCGATTCCGCCCGCGAGATAGGAGACGCCCTTCGCCATTGCGGGCATGAAGAACACGCTCGAAAATGCGGGATAGACCGCAGCGGGCAGAATCCATACGCCCAATCCGAAGCCGATCGCAGAGCCGATGACACAGCAGGCGAGGACGAATCCCAAATATTTAAAGGCAATCCGCCCGTTTCGGTAGCCGAGAGAACGGTAACAGCCGAGCGCGGGGCGCTCCTCCTCGATGAGCCGGGTCATCGTCGAGAGTACCACGAGCGCCGCAACCGCCGTGAAAAAGACGGGGAAGATGAGCGTAACCACGTTGATTTTTTCGGTATAGCTGTCCACAAGCGCCCAGCTCTTGTTTTCCCGCATGGTCAGGATTGCCGCCGCGCCCGTCTCCGCGGATTCCAACGACTTCGCGAGATGATCCACTGTTTCCTCGTACTTTTTGGAAAAGAAATTGAGACCTACGGCGTCCTCCGCGCGCACCCATACGTCCGTGACGGGCAGCATCGGATAGTATGTACGATTCAGATACAGTATGACATTCAGTAGTTCTTGGTCGTTGTTCGGTTCGCCGTCCTTGTTATAAATCATCGCGTTGGAGGCGATTCCGACGATTTTGACCTTTGTCTCCATACCCATGAAGTCGATCGTCACTTCGTCCCCGACTTCATACTCCCCCGCCGCCTTGGAGGCGCGGTCGAAGAGCGCTTCCCCCGCTTTTGCGGGCATTTCGCCCTCCAAGAGGTCGATGCGGTTCACCTCCTGTTCCGCAGGGAGAAAGTAGGCGCGCCCCGACTTTCCGTCCGCGGGCAAATCCAAGACCGTCAGTCCGTCCGCCGCCGCGACCCCCTCAAATTCGGAGATTGCCGCGAGCTGTTCGTCCGTGAATCCCGCGCTCTTTAGGACGATGTCCGCCGCGTTGCAGCGGTTCAATTCCCTGTCAATGGAATTCTTCATCTTGGGAGAGAGCGTGCCGAGTCCCGCCACGAGCGCAATGCCGAGGAGTATAATGGAGGTAATCGCCACAAACCGCCCGAGATTGTCCCGAACGGTGCGCATCACCGTCTTTGAATACGCCTTCATTACCATTCAATCTCCTCAATGCTCTTGGGGGATTCTATCCTGCGCACACGCTCCGCTCGTCCGTTCTTGATATAGACGACTTTATCCGCCATATCCTGAAGAGCGGCGTTGTGCGTCACGACGATGACCGTCTTTTTCTCTTCGCGGCACATGTCGTGCAGAAGGCGCAGAATGCTTTTCCCCGTCACATAGTCGAGCGCGCCCGTCGGCTCGTCGCAGAGGAGCAATTTCGGGTTCTTCGCGACTGCGCGCGCGATAGAGACGCGCTGCTGTTCACCCCCGGAGAGTTGCGCCGGAAAATTGTGCACACGTTCCCCCAAGCCCACCTTTTCGAGCACCTCGCGCGGAGAATAGGCGTTCTTGCAGAGTTCGGTCGCAAGTTCGATGTTTTCAAGCGCGGTGAGATTCGGCATGAGGTTGTAGAACTGAAACACGAATCCGACTTCGGTGCGCCGGTAGTCGGTGAGCTGCCGCTCGGTGAGCCCGCGCAGGTTGACGCCGCCCACCAAAAGGTCGCCCGAAGTCACCGTATCCATGCCTCCGACCAAGTTCAGAAGGGTGGTCTTTCCCGCACCGCTCGGACCTAAAACCACCGTAAACTCGCCTTCCTCGACCTCGAAAGAGAGTCCGTCCACCGCATTGACGGCACTGTTTCCCGTTCCGTAGGTCTTGACAACCTCTCTCGCTGTCACAAGATTTTCCGCCATAATACCCTCTCAAAGATTGTAAATTATCTAAATTATTGCTATACTTGTATTATAATTTTACAGGTGTCAAAAGTCAATCTTCCTGACCGTACAATTTGAAACCAAATGTTCAAGCATTAGACACCTGCTCTACAAAATGTCTATAAGGAGACAAAATGAAGAACAACAAGACCGATCCTCGCGCCCGATACACGCAGTCAGTCATCCGAAAAAGCCTCTTAAAACTCCTCGCCCAAAAGCCTCTCAAAAACGTCACTGTCGCCGAGGTCTGCCGGGAGGCGCAGGTGACGAGGGGAACCTTCTACAATCATTATTATGACGTATTTGACGTATATGCGAGCATTGAGAATGATTTTTTTGAGGAAATCAAGACAAGGATCTCCGGACGCAAGACCTATGAGCTCGACGATTCCTTCTTTCGGGAAATCATGAGCTTTCTCTCCGAAAATTCGGACGTCATGACCATGCTCCTCGCGGACGGAGAGGAGAGCGCGATCTTAAAAAAAATTATTCGATTCATGCGGGACAAGTACGTCGCGGAATTTTCGGACCGTTTCCCCGCGCTCGACCGCTCCCTCCTTGAAGCTCTCTACACCTATACCGTCAACGGCTCTATCGGGCTCGTTCTCGAATGGCTTCGACAGGGAAAACGCGAATCGACGGAGCAGATGGCGGTGCTCATCGAAGTCTTTAACAAAATCCTCATTGCGGGCTATTTCAAAGCGCTTGCTGCAGATTTATGAAAATGCAATAAACAGAGCCCGTTTTCTGCAAAACGGGCTCTGTTTATTGATTCTTACTTTTTCACCCACTCTGCCGGAAAACGCATGACGTCCGTGCCGTTGTGGTTTACGAGAACGGAAAATTCTGTTCCGGAGACGATATTCGGCGGATTCTTCTCGTCGTCGGGGAGCATTGCGACATAGTGCCCGCCCCACTCTGCCCCATTCCGCATGACGCACACAGGCTCGCTCCAATGAATCAAATCCATACTCATCCGAAGCTGCATCACATCGTCAACAAGTTTTTGGCTCTTCGGCGTAACGCGCGTACAGGACATCAGGTACATTCCGAATTCCTCAAAATAGGTGACGCGGGGATGCCAGGCGTTGCGGGCGATTGCGGTTTCCCTGCCGAAATTTCCCGCTTCGCAGAAGGACTCGTCATAATACTTGACAAAATCGCCTACGATTCCGTCCTTCCGCATACGGCTGCGCGCCACAAAAGCATCGCACGAAAGCCAACTTCCCGCGTCCATATCCAGCGTAATTTGGTTGTAAAACAGGTAAAGATATCCGCTCGCTTTGTCCGCATACATGGAAAAATCGCCGCTTCCGAGACAGATTACACCCGCTTTTTGTCCCGCTACCCGGTCCCCTTCGGGTGAAAACCGCTCTGTAAAACAGACCGTTTCCCCTGTAAGCACCCAGCGGTCAAAGGTCCAGGTGCGTCCTTCGTCGTCCGAATGCATGAGACCGACGTGCCGGAAATCCGAATCGTATTTCGGCGTATCGCACAGCCCGAAGGCGTCGTAGGCGGTTCCGCGTCCCGCCCAACCCGTTTCGTTGTGGAAAAAAACAAAAAAGCGGTGCGTATTCGGACAGATGTACAATCCGAAGGGCCAAATACTTCCGCGTGCGCGCACGCCGTCCGGGTAACGTACCCCCGAGAAGGCGAAATCCGCATGACCAACACAGAAATTGGTCTGAATCTCATAGACCTTCTCCATGTCGGAAAGGCAGGTTCCGCGAAATATGGCGATTTGCCCCATGTGCGAATGTCCGCTGATCGCCCAAAGCGTTCCGTCTGTATCGCGATACATCGGCGTTGTGCCGTCCTGAAAGACATTAACTGCATTGCAAAAAGCCGTTTTTTCCGCCGTGCCGATCCGCAATTCGTAATCCTCGAATAAATCCTTCATTTTCTCTCTCCCTCCGTTAAATTAAACATTTTGCGCAACTTAATTTCTGTAGTACTTACTTTCTTGCCGTATCTCGGTAAGCACAGGTCAATATCGTATTTCGTACAAATAAAAAGTCTTTAGCCATGAGAACCGACCAACGCCCTTACCGCCAATATTTTCTTTATAGGCAGAATCAGACTCCATAAAAGAATTAAAATTATCGCTATCAAAGCCTATGCCATTATCCACGATAGTAATATCTTCAATCTTTCCAAGTATATCTTCAGAAAGCGTATCTTCACGATCAATTAAAATTGATATTTCACCCAAAAAATCACAAGTCTTTTGCCGCTCGGCTATGGCCTGCAATGAATTTACCACTGCTTCAAAAAGCGGAATAAGTGATTTATTTTCCGGCAAAGAAAAAATCTTCACACGTCCCCTTAAACTCAACCCAAAATCTCTCATACAAAATTACTCCTCACGCTTGATATTGCTTTTATACGTGGCACCTTAGCTAATTATAATAGCGTTTCGCTTCTACTATTAAGACAGAACATCACCGTACTGGCTTAATGCTTCTATCAAGGATTCTTTTATTTGCTTCACTACACTTTCAGGGCTTAAAACTTTCATTTGCTTTCCAAATGAATTCACCCACGCAATAAATTGCGGACTCACCTGAACATCGACTTCCGTCTCAATAGAGTCTTCAGACTGTGGCACCAATTCCACGCTTTCCCCAAACTTATCGATAACGACGTCAATCAAGTTTTTGTCGAAACTTAGTTTGACAGTCTGCTCTTCTCCACTATACATACCGAATAATTGACGGTAGTGTTTTGCCAAATCAAACTCGTCTATTTCCCCCGATTCAACAATATCATAGTGACTGATTCTTGTCTCCGTCATTCTGTCTATACGGAAGTGCAAGAAGTTTCTATAATAGTCATTGTATCCGATCAGATAATAATTGTCGTTGCTTATAAGCATTGCATACGGATTGATATAGTAGCGTTTTTTGCCCTTGCGAAACACCTTTTCTTTCTTCTCGTTATAATCGAAGTAGTAGAAGGACACTTTCTTCTTTTGGGTGATCGCAAGCTCGATTTCATTTATACTATAGTAAATGTATTCATTAGAATGCTTTGTCGTATTATAAATTTTGGTTTCGCTTTTCATGATTTCGCCACGCCGACTACCGCCAAGAGCAGCAACCTTGCCAACTAATTCATCGGTCTTTTTTGGCGTGATAAAAGACGCTGCATTTACCGCATCTATCAATATCCTTATTTCCGGTACATCAAAACTTCTGTCCTCTACATAATACTCGTTTGAGGAGCTACGATTACATAAGATTTCATAGCCGTTTTGATTCAGTGCCTTAATATCACTATATAAGGTTTCACGGCTACACTCGATCCCCTGCTCTTCAAGTTTTTTCAGTAAAGTATTTGTCTGCATGGGATGCTCTGCGTCCGTTTCCTGCCGAAGTATCTCCAAAATAATGACATATTTCAACTTTTGTTTACTTCCCGTGCGCATTTCATCCTCCTTGGCAATAAGTAGACTTCACCATTATAGAAATATTATATCACATTGAGTCGTATATGTAAAGAGCAAGATGTGATATTTTTTCGACATCTTTCCAAAAATAACAAAAACGCGTACCCTGTCAGGATACGCGTTCATCTTTATTTTTTAAATGTATTTATCATCACTTTGACTGCCTTCTTTTGCTCCTCTGTCAATGAGCGCCAGTCGTCAAATAGCTCCTTTAATTCCTCATCAACTTCTATCAAATTACCCTCCGTAAAAAACTGGCTCAAAGTCATTCCAAACGCTTCGCAAATCTTTTCTATTGTTTCAATGGACGGCATAGTATTTCTATTATACCAGTTATAAATACACTTATCAGTAATACCAGCTTTTTCCGCAAGACGATATACCGACCAACCAAGGTCAAGCCGGAGTTTTTCAATTTTATCTAAAACATTCATTGGGGAACTCCTCTTTACAAATCACAGAACAACAGTTCCCCTATATTATAGATAAAAATTACTCAAATTATAATAGCCACTTGTTTACTTATTATAGAATACTTGTGTAATTGTGAAAAATTGATCCCGCATAGCCAAAACATCACGAATCATATTAAAATCCTCCTTGAAAGAGGATCGGGAGACTTCTATTTAAAATAAAGCAGTATTCAAGACCGTTAAAATCAAATGTCGTTAGTTCGAGTCTGACACGTCGAGAAATGACAGCTGTATTTTTGCAACATTTTGCCCCGTTTTTTGGCTGCATAATTTCAACGACTATTCAATGATTATGCAATTTTAGGCAAGAAAAAAGCGAGTATTTTGCATAAATACTCGCTTTTCTTGAATTGACAGCTTTTTTGTACTGCCAACATGGCTCCCCAGACAGGACTTGAACCTGTGACATTCTGATTAACAGTCAGACGCTACTACCAACTGAGCTACTGGGGAATAAACTGCAAAGCAATCCTATGATTGCTTTGCAGAATGGAAGCGGCGACGACCTATCCTCCCAAGCCTTGCGAGCCCAGTACTTTCGGC